>CAZMXG010000197.1:0-13811 GCA_964570175.1 uncultured Heliomicrobium sp.
ATGATGGCGTTGTAAAGGTGAGTGCGTTTGGATTGATAGAGCAGTTCGGTGTTGAAGCGCGAAATCTCCATCCACATTTTGCCTTGCGCCGCGTCCCAGTAAATCGGCACATAGCCATCAATTTTTTGCAGGTTGGCGGTTTTAGCGGCAATGGTTGCAGGCGTCTGTGCCTGAATTGCCAGAGCGCAAAAGAGCGTTAGCAAAATAGTCCCAAGGGATCGCATTTTTATTCTCCGTTTACTTTGAGGGTTTTTCGATTCGGTAAAGATGAGTTCTTGTTCTTAGGTAAAATGCTTTTCCAGCGATCGCCGGTGAAGCCAGGAAGCCTTCGTCCAAGTTATTTTCCGCCAGCATTTCAAACGTTCTGCCGGGTTTGATGACCGTGGTTTTGCCTTCTTCGCTGAACATCCAGATTTTGCCGTCGGCGTAAACCGGCGAAGCGGAGTATTCGCCGCCGATGCGTTGTTGCCAGACGATTTCTCCGGTTTTGGCTTCGACGCAAGTGGCAATGCCGGTGTCGCCAATCATGTAAATCAGATCGTCAATCAACAGGATCGAGGGTTTGTTGGATGCTCCGCGTTTGACGCGCCAGGCGACGTGGCTGTCTGTGATTAAGCCGTTACCGCCGGTACGCACGGCGTAAAGCTGGCCATTGGAAAATCCAGTCGGGTAAAAAATCATTCCGTGACCCAGCACAGGCCGAGTGCTGGCCGAATGCTGGCCGCGTTCTTCCACGCGCCAAAGCTCTTTGCCGGTGAATGGATCGTAGCCGTATGCGGCTTTCGCGCCCAGGCTGATCATTTCCCAGCGCCCATTGATTTGCGTGACGTGCGGAGTCGAGAACGCTTTGCGTAAATCGCCTTCGGCAGCAGGCTTGCCGTTTTTATCCAAATCCTGGAAATCAATTGAGCGTTCAGTGCGCCAAATGGTTTTGCCCGTTCGTTTGTCCAGCGCGACGACGAATTGATGGTCGCTGCCATCAAAATGCATCAGCAGCATGTCGCGAAAGATGATGGGCGATGAACCGGAACCTCGGAAGTGGTTGCATTCGAAATCGCGCCGCTCCCAGATAACTTTGAATGTTTTGGTGTCAATCGCGGCAGTACCCGGCGAGCCAAATGTGATGTAAACGCGGCCTTGTTCAATTACCGGCGTTGGCGAAGCGTACGTGTTGAACGGATGCGCGTATTGCGGCTGGGCGACGTCAAAAAGTTTGATGTCGCGAATCAGCTTTCCCGTATCTTTGTCCAGGCAAAGTGCAAAAAGCTGTTTTCCATCTTTGCTCGCCGAGGTTAGCCAAACCTGTTTTCCGAAAATCACAGGCGAAGACCATCCACGGTCGTGAATCGGCGTTTTCCAGACGATGTTCTGCGTTTCGCTCCAATTCACCGGCAAATCGCGCGCGTCAGAATGACCGGTTCCATCTGGGCCGCGAAACTGAGGCCAGTTGTCGGCGGCCATCGTGATGATACTGAAAGCTGCAAGAAGTACGGGGATGATCTTTTTCATTCTTACCTCAAGGCGAAAAAATTTGGAGTGCTATGCCTTCGGCGTAGCTTTGGTAGTCCCATTCTTAACAAAGCGTTTTGAAATCAATAACAAGCTAAACTCTAAAGGACTTCCAAAGCTGCGCCAAGAGCGCAGCACTCCAAATAATGTCTGAACCTCAAGAATTACCCGAAAATGTCTTTGACTTTGCTGCCAAATCGCTTTGCCGCGCTTTCCGCCTGTTTTTCTTCAATGGCGGCAAATTGTTCCAGCAGTTTTCTTTGTTCGCGGGTCAGGCGAGTCGGAGTGGCGATGTTCGTTACGACGAAAAGGTCACCGCGCCCATGACCTTGCAGCGAAACGATTCCTTTTCCTTTCAGACGGAAGATCGAACCAGTTTGCGTGTATTCCGGAATCGTCAACGACTCTTCGCCATCTAGTGTCGGAACCTTGATTTCTGCTCCCAGCGCAGCCTGGCTGAACGTGATCGAAACGGCGACATAAAGATTGTTGCCTTGTCGCTCGAAAACTTCGTGTTCCTTAACGTGGATGACAACGTAAAGGTCGCCATTTCCGCCGCCGCTACGCCCAGCCTCGCCTTCGCCTGCCAGGCGCAACCGAGCGCCCGTGTCCACGCCAGCCGGAATTTTGATTTCAAGATCGTTTTCTCTCTCGATCCGGCCCTGGCCGAAACACGTTTTGCACTTGTTGGGAATGGTTCTGCCCGTGCCACGGCACTGATCGCAAGTGCGGCTGACGGAAAAGAATCCTTGTTGATAGCGGATCTGCCCAGCGCCTCCGCAAGCATTGCAGGTGACAGGCGCAGAGCCCGCTGCTGCGCCTGATCCATTGCAGGTTTCACAGTTTTCCAGCCGGGGAATTGCAATTTTGGTTTTGTACCCAGCCGCGGCCTGTTCAAGGCTGATTTCCAGGTCGTAACGAAGATCGGAACCGCGCTGGGCTCCTCCGCGGCGGGCGTTGCTTCGGCCTCCACCGCCGAACAGATCGCCAAAGATGTCGCCCAGAATGTCTTCGAATCCGCCAAAGTCGGCATTCCCCCAGGGAGCCGATGCCGCAGACGATCCAACACCCTCGTGGCCAAACCGATCGTATCGGCTTCGGCTGTCAGGATTGGACAACACCCCGTATGCTTCGTTCAGTTCTTTGAACTTTTCTTCGGCTTCATGATTTCCTGGATTCTTATCCGGGTGGTGCTGTATCGCCAGTTTGCGATACGCACTTTTCAGTTCCTGGTCATTCGCGTTGCGGCTGACGCCGAGCACTTCGTAATAATCTCGTTTGCTCAAAGTCGCTTACCTCTTATTCAATTTGATTTTGTTGTTGGGGAAACGAGGTCAGTAAAACGATGTTACCGAGTTGGCTGTTTCATCCTGTTGTATCCGGCGCTTCTGCCAGGGATTGTTCCAGCAGGCGCGCCACATAATTTACGATGCCGATCATTCGCGCGTATTCAATTCTAACCGGGCCGACAACACCTATGCTGCCGACAATCTGATTCTCATAGCCGTAATGAGAAGTAATCAGGGTGCAACGGCTCAAACTTGGCAAGCTGTTTTCCGCACCGATACGAATTGAAACCGGTTGCTGCGATGGAGTGCCCAAACATTCGGTCAGGATCTTGATAAGCCTGTTTTTCTCTTCAAACATGCGCAGCAATTCCCGGATTTTTTCAATATCGGCGAAGTCCGTTTTCGAAATGATATTCGACGCACCTTCAATGAAAACGTCCGGCTGGCTTTGTCCAGGTTCGGTCAAATCACGGTTGCAAATCATGATCGCATTTTGCAGCAGGCGATCATACAAGGCTTTTTCTTCAGACAATCGTTTCAGCAACTCGGTTCGGATTGCTGAAAGACTCATCCCGGTAAAATTGGCATTGACGTAATTTGCCGTGGTATTCAGCTCGTCCTGTGTCAGGTCTTCGTCAATTCGAACGACACGATCCTGCACATGCCCGGCGCGCGAAACTGTGATGACCAGAATGCGGCCATCGCCAAGCCGCACAAAATCAATGTGTTTCATGATTTCGTGGCTCAGGCTGGGCGAAACGACAATGCCCACATTTTCAGAAAGTTGGGAGAGTAAATGCGACGCCCGCGACATCAATTGGTCAGGGGAGCCTGAAATTGGCCCGCGCATCCCCGTCTGGATTGCGGATTCGTCCGATTCGGACAAAGAAGTTTGCTCCAGGATGTGATCAACAAAGAACCGGTACCCTTTGTCGCTGGGAACGCGCCCAGCGGAAGTGTGTGGCTGTTCAACATATCCGGCCTCTTCTAACTCCGCCAAAATGTTGCGGATAGAAGCCGAAGACAGGCCTTCGCTGCTGAGTTTGGAAATTGCACGCGAACCGACCGGCTCGCCGGTAGCGATGTGCGTTTTTATCAACAGAGCCAGCGTCTCACTGCTTCGCTGATCCAGAATTTCCGAACCTAATCTGATCATTTTGAACGTCACACGTCAGGAAGAAATTCAATAAGGGTCATTTCCCCGAAAATATCGTAGCGGAAATTAGCATCGTGGCCAAAATAGTGTCAAGCCGGTCGCATTTATACCCGAAACAAGATGCAAATTGATAAAAGTTGACGGTGTTGTTGTCAGGAATTTTGACTGAACGAGTGAGAAATGTAGTTGCTTGGCTTTCTTGGAAAGGTCCAGGGAATCTTTATTTTTGCGCACCTTGCAAGGGCAGGGAGGTTGTACTAAGATTCGCAACCTAAGTTAACAAGCTTCCTTTTTGGTACCCAAACAACCGTTTTGCACTTCATTGCCGCATTTGCTGGTCGCCTGACCAGGCAGGATGTGTAACGGGTGTAGAGCACCAAGCAACAAGAAAGGTACGGATGAAAGCATACGCTCCAATACTGATCGTCTTCATCTTTGTGATGGGGTTTGCGGTGACAAATATCATCCTGACTCATCTGGTGGGCAAGCGTAAAGACACGCGCGCCAAGTTGATGCCTTATGAGTGTGGTATGGACCCCGTCGGATCAGCTCACCAGCGATTTTCAGTCAAATTCTATTTGGTCGCGATGCTGTTCATCCTGTTCGACATCGAAGCAATCTTTCTGGTGCCGTGGGCTGTCGTTTTCCGAAGCCTGATTACCAAGCTTTCCCGCCCATTTGTCTTTTTCGAAATGATGATCTTTTTTGGGGTTTTGCTGGTGGGATACCTGTATGTCTGGAAAAAAGGATTGTTTGAGTGGAATCGCACTTAACGCTCCCAATCCGCTGAAATTTCAACTCAGAGATTATAGTTATGGGTCTTGAAACTAAAGTTGGCGAAGTTCTGCCGGAAGTCATTACCACCAAGCTGGATGCGCTGGTGAATTGGGGGCGCAAGTCTTCGATTTGGCCTGCGACGTTTGGGCTAGCCTGTTGCGCAATTGAAATGATGGCGATGACGGATCCGCGCAATGATATTGCCCGATTTGGCGCGGAAGTTTTTCGCGCCACACCGCGCCAGGCGGACGTGATGATTGTCGCCGGTCGCGTTTCGATCAAAATGGCTCCGGTGTTGCGCCGAATTTACGATCAAATGCCGGAACCGAAGTGGGTGATTTCGATGGGTGTGTGCGCTTCGGCTGGCGGAGTGTTCAATAACTACGCCATCGTCCAGGGGGTGGACAAAGTTGTTCCGGTGGATATTTTCGTTCCCGGCTGTCCGCCGCGTCCGGAAGGTTTGATCTGGGCGATCATGAAGCTGCAAGAGAAGATCGAACGCGACAAGGTTTTCACAGAAGAGAAGGCTGCCTAACCCATGTCCGAATCCATAGAGCAAACACAAACGCAATCCTCGCGCTATGCGGATGCTTCTTTAGTCCGCACCAAGTTCGCAGACACAATCGAAGAGATTATTGAAGCCATTGGCGAAGTTACGCTGATCGCCAAGCGCGAAGGTTTGGTCGAACTGATGACCTTCCTCCGCGACGAGCCGAGTCTGAAGTTCAATTATTTGAGTGACATCGGCGGAGTTGATCTGGGTGAATTCGCCAGTCCGCGATTTGCCGTGGCATATCAGCTTTATTCGCTGGTGCATAACCATCGCCTGCGCGTGAAGGTTTTCCTAGAAGAAGACGACGCCAATCTGCCGACGCTGTGGAATATCTGGAAAGCTTCAAATTGGCTGGAACGCGAGATTTACGACATGTTTGGGGTCAATTTTGTAGGCCATCCAGACCAGCGGCGTATTCTGATGCCTGCGGATTACGAAGGGCATCCGCTGCGAAAAGATTTTCCGATGAAAGGCTATTAAAGGCCAAAAGCTCTGATAACTATGCAAACCAGAGAAATTACAGTTCCGACATCTTCGATTTCAATGTTGCGCAAGCCAGACCCGCTGGCTGACACGAAAATGACGGTTTCGATGGGGCCGCAGCATCCTTCCACGCACGGCGTGTTGCGTTTGGAATTGGTGCTGGACGGCGAAACCGTGGTCAAAGCCATTCCCGACATCGGCTACTTGCACACAGGCATGGAAAAGACGATGGAAAAGGAAAAGTGGCAACAGGTCGTCACCATCACATGCCGAATGGATTACCTCAATTCCATGGGCAACGACCTGGGGTATTGCCTGGCGGTTGAAAAATTGATGGGCGTCGAGGTGCCGGAGCGCGCCAAAGTTATCCGCGTTTTGTTGACGGAACTCAATCGTATTGCTTCGCACCTGGTTTGGTTTGGAACGCACGCCATGGATATCGGCGCGATGACGGGATTCTTTTACGCCTTCACGCATCGTGAAAAGATTCTGGACATTTTTGAATGCGCAACCGGCGCGCGATTTCACCAGAGCTATTTCGTCATTGGTGGCGCGCGCTATGACGTGCCCGACAATTTCATTCCGCTGGTCAAAGAGTTCCTGGATGGGTTTCCGCCCTTTCTGGAAGAGTGCAAGCGACTGGTTACTGGCAACAAGATTTTTCAGCATCGCACAAAAGGCGTCGGTTTCATCAGCAAAGAAGATGCTATTGACTGGGCGCTTTCCGGCCCGACGATTCGTGGCAGCGGCGTCAATTGGGACATTCGCAAAACAGAACCGTATTCAGGTTACGACACTTACGATTTCGACGTGCCGGTTTATGACGACGGAGACGTGTGGTCGCGCTATCTGGTCAGAATGGATGAGTTTCACGAAAGCTGGAAGATTTGCAATCAGGCGCTTGAACGCCTGAGACAACCGGGCGGCTCGGTCAAATCCGATCATCCGAAGTTGAAATTGCCGGAACGCGATCTGATGAAACAGCATATTGACGTGATGATCCATCATTTCCTGCTGGCTTCTGAAGGTTTTACCGTGCCGGTTGGCGAAGTGTATCAATCCATCGAATCGGCGCGCGGCGAGATTGCCTATTACGTGGTCAGCGATGGTGGCGAACGGCCGTATCGCGTCCGCGTCCGCGCTCCATCTTTTGTCAATTTGTCCGCGCTGCCCGCGATGGTTGAAGGTTCGTTAATCGCCGACGTGGTTGCGGTCATTGGAAGTATTGATATTGTTCTCGGAGACGTAGACAGGTAACAGGTTTCAGATCTCAGGTTTCAGATGCCGGTATTCATAGATTGTCCAGCATCGACGACCTGGCCCCTGACACCCGACACCTAACACCTGATTATGTTTACTCAAGCAAACGAAACAAAACTTGACGAAATTATCAATCACTATCCGGTCAAACGGTCGGCGGTGCTGCCTGCGTTATATCTGGCGCAGGAAGAGCACGGTTACGTCACCGACGACGACGTGAAATATATTGCCCAGCGTCTGGATATGCGTGTCAATGAAGTCGAAGAAGTTGTCACCTTTTATACGATGTATTCGCGCAAGCCGGTGGGAAAGTACAAGTTGCAGGTTTGCCGTACGCTTTCCTGCGCGCTGCTCGGCGCGGAAAAGATTGCCGAACACATCGAACACAAACTCCATATTGGCATGGGAGAAACGACCCAAGATGGCAAATTCACGCTGATGGAAGTCGAGTGTCTGGGGTATTGCGATCTGGCTCCGTGCTTGCAAGTCAACTTTGACTATCACGAAAAAGTGACCACCGATGGCGTTGACAAGCTGATTGATGGATTGAAGTAAAAACACCCGCGAACTGTTATGACAAATGTTCTGACCAACAGATTTCATCTTAAAGGCCGCGCCTGCGACATTGATGTCTATAAAGAGACAGGCGGCTATCAGGCCCTGCCGAAAGCGCTGAAAGAGTTTCAGCCGGATCAGGTAATCGAAGAAGTCAAAAAGTCTGCTTTGCGCGGACGGGGTGGCGCTGGTTTTCCGACCGGCATGAAATGGGGCTTTGTGCCCAAAGAATCGAAGCGTCCGAAATACGTTGTTTGCAACGCGGATGAATCCGAACCCGGCACAGGCAAAGACCGAGATCTGATGCGCTACGACCCGCACCAGATGATCGAAGGGATGATCATTGCCGGATACGCGCTTGGTTCGAACACGTCATACATCTACATTCGCGGCGAATACTGGTACATCAAAGAAATTCTGGAAAAGGCGATCAAGCAGGCTTACGAGCGAGGCTATCTGGGCAAGAACATTCTTGGTTCGGGTTTTGATCACGATATGTACGTTCACCCCGGCGCGGGCGCTTACATTTGCGGCGAAGAAACTGCGCTGCTGGAATCGCTGGAAGGCAAGCGCGGGCATCCGCGGCTGAAGCCTCCATTTCCGGCTGTGGTTGGTTTATATGGCGGCCCAACAGTGGTCAATAACGTCGAAACGCTGGCCGTCGTTCCGCACATCATCATGAATGGCGGCGAATGGTACAAGGCGCTGGGAACAGAAAAGAGCGGCGGCACGAAACTCTTCACCGTCAGCGGCCATATCAACAATCCGGGCAACTTTGAAGTTCCGATGGGATACCCGCTGATGTCGCTGATTAACAAAGAATGCGGAGGAATCAGTGGAGGTCGCAAATTGAAAGCCGTCATTCCCGGCGGTTCTTCCGTTCCGATTCTGAATGCGGAAGAGTGCGAAAACGTCACAATGGATTATGAATCGGTGGCGGCTGCCGGTTCGATGCTTGGTTCCGGCGGCGTGATCGTGATGGACGAAACGGCGGACATCTTTGAAAGCACGATGAACCTGACGCACTTCTACAAACATGAATCGTGCGGATGGTGTACGCCTTGTCGGGAGGGCACGCGTTGGCTATACAAAGTCTTCGAACGGATGAAACGTTACGAAGGCAAGCCTGGAGACATTGAATTGCTTTACGATCTGGCTGACAAAATTCTGGGCAAGAGCTTCTGCGCGCTGGGCGATGCGGCGGCAATGCCGGTACAATCAGCAATCAAAAAGTTCCGTGAAGATTTCGAACGGCGTATCAAACATAATTTAGTGCATATTCAAAAAGCCGCCGACTAGTTGTACGGTTTTGCCTCGACTAATTCGACGCGTTCTCCCCAGACGCGCTTTTAACGTTTGAATGGGAGAACCCTATGAATTTCATGCTGTATATGTTCGGACTGTTGTTTGTTGTACTTGGGCTTGCATACGGCGCAAGCCGCCTGGGAATTGGCCAGACTTGGATCACTATAGGCGTCGTTATAGTGATTGGCCTGGGGATTATGGCCGCGGTATCAAAAACGCGACAGAAAGATCCGCCAGCGTAAAGTGAAAGTTGTCCGCGTTTGATTAAGCTGAAGCATTAAGTCATAGAAGCCTCGTGCAGGATTAGTGTCTGCCGAGCAACAATTCGCAATTCGCCCCCAAGGCTTTATCTATAAAAGGCGGCGAGGCAGCCGTGAGGTAGTGCGTGCATGGCTTATAGCGATTTCAATCTAAAGAGTGTCAAGCAAACGTTTTCATTGAAAACTGAAGAACAGAGCGATCTTTTTGCGAAGGTTGGCGATGCAAAAGTCAGCGAGCTTTTGCAAGCATGGCTGAATGAAATGGTTCCGCTCGGCTTAACGATCGGAACGCAGAAAGCACGCTCGGAAATGATAATCGCGCCAATTTTGGTCGAAGCGCGAAGGCTGACCCAGCGGCGAGTCAGTCTGTTTTCCGGAATTGAATTTGATGTCGCGCCGGAACAGGGGCTGACTGGAGTTTGCGACTTCATCTTTTCCAAGTCATCGGAACAGTTGATGCTGACATTGCCATCGCTGGTCATCGTTGGCTCGCAAAAAGAAGACGTCAATGCCGCGATTGCTCCTTGCATTGCTCAGATGGTTGCCGCGCGCATCTTCAACGAACGCGAAGAAGCGAATCTGAGGGTGATTTATGGCGCGGTTACGGCAGGAAGCATCTGGAAGTTTTTGAAACTCGAAGGCCAGACAGTCTTCGTTGACCGCACGGAATACTATCTGCCACAGGCTGGAAGAATTCTGGGCATCCTGTCCCATATCTTTCACGAAGGCGGGACAATGCAAAAGACTGCCCCTTAGTCTTAAGAGCAAGGTCGTTCCACTGTTACCTGCGAAGATTTCGGGCGCTGCATCAAGCACAACTTAGTGTAGTTTCATAAAGCAATAGATAAATTATTGGCGAGGGCAGCGAAAGTTACTGTGGTGAGCGCTGAGTGTTGATACGTAAGCTCATATGGCCAGTAGATAGAATTGACCACGTCGCTCGACACGATATTATTCCCGAAGAAGTCGAAGAGGTTTGTCTTGGCGAATCGCTGGTTCTTCGAGCAAAGTCTGAAGGGGCAAACCCGGTTTACAATGTTCTTGGGCAGACAGAATCAGGGCGCTACATTTGCTGTGTTGTGATTCGATTTCCTGACGGGAATGGCTATCCGATTACAGCGCGCCCGATGGACGAAAAAGAGAAAAGACGTTTCAAAGAGTGGAAAAACAGATGAGCACTATCCAGATTCCACAAACCGATTCGATTGCTGAGTTGGCAAAGTTTTGGGATTCCCATTCCGTAGCTGACTTCGATGATCAATTGGAGGAAGTGACCGAGCCTGTATTTGACCGTGAGTCTTTGACTACCATTTATCTGCCTTCAATGGCGGCGAGTGACAAGGACGAGTTCACGGTAATTGATCCGCAAATTCTGCACGGCTCACCTCTTTTCAAGGGAACACATGTACCCGTCAAGACTCTGTTCAATTACTTGATGGCTGGCAATTCGCTCAAGAAGTTTCTTGACGATTACCCTGCTGTCAAACGTGAATATGCAGAAAAGGCCCTTGTGTATTCTCTTGTTGCAAGCGGGCTTGAATGAAGGATTGTGCCCCAACCTGATTTTGAAGGCTGATGGTTAAACTTAATGGGATGGGCACTCCATTACATCGCGAAACTAAAAGATGGTGAAGCAGTTTCGTTTCGCCCCCGTGGAAACTCGATGTCGGACAAGATTAAGTCAGGTCAGCTTTGCACTGTGGAGCCGGTTGATCCCGCATCAATTGAAGTTGGTGACATTGTGTTGTGCAAAGTAAATGGGCGTGAATATCTGCATCTGGTCAAGGCGATTCAAGGACCGCGATTTCAAATTGGGAACAACCGAGGACGCATCAACGGTTGGATTACCGCCAACTCGATCTTCGGAAAATGTGTGAAGATCGAGGACTGAAGCGAAAATATGGAAACAGTCAAGCTAACAATCAACGGACAGGAAATGACCGCGCCGAAAGGCGAGTTGCTGATCGAAGCGTGCGAGATGAACGGCGTTTATTTGCCGCGCTTTTGTCACCACCGTGGGCTGACGCCGCAGGCTTCATGCCGCATGTGCGTTGTGCGCGTGGACAATCCGAAAATCCCGAAGCTGCAAACTGCCTGCACAATGCCGGTCACGGATGGAATGGTTGTCACCACGGAATCGCCAGAAGTCGAAGAGACGCGCACGGCGATGATCGAGTTTCTGTTGTCGAACCATCCGGTGGATTGTCCTGTGTGCGACCGTGCTGGCGAGTGCGAATTGCAAGATCAAACCTACGGGTTCGGCGAAGACCGCACGCGCTCGCAGTTTGAAGACAAGGAAAATTACCTGGAGCGCCAGATTTCGCCATTCATATACAACGATCCGCAACGCTGCGTTACCTGCAAACGCTGCACGCGTGTTTGTGAAGAATGGATGGACGAAAACGCAATCACAACCGTCAACCGCGGCTCGGCGACTTTGATCAGCGCCTTTGGCGGTTGGGTTGAGTGCTCGGATTGCGGAAACTGTGTGGATGTCTGTCCGACCGGAACTTTGCTGCACGTGCCGTACAAATACGTTGCGCGCCCCTGGGATTTGAAGCAAACGGCGACAGTTTGCAACTTTTGCTCTGATGGCTGTTCGATTCTGGCCGGAACCCGCAGCGAAAAACTGATTCGCGCGGTTGCCCGCGACGGCAGAGGCCGAACGGCTGGTGGAATCAATCACGATTTCCTTTGTTCGCTTGGCCGTTACACGGTTGATTTTGTTCATAGCAAGGAGCGTGTGGATCGCCCGATGATTCGCCGAGGCGAGCATCTGATTCCTACGACATGGGACGAGGCGCTTAGCTTTGCCGCGAAGAGGCTCAGCGAAGTCAAAGCCGCGAGCGGCGGTCAGAGCATTGGCGTGATCAGCGCTGCGCGATTGCTGAACGAAGATCAGCACACGCTTCGCCGCTTTGCCGATGAAGTTCTGGAAACCAAGCACGCAGAGTATTTCCACGACGATGACGAAATTGATCTTGCATCGTTTTTCCGCCATGGCTGGCCGACGATTGCAACGCAAGAACACATCCAAAATGCCGACGCGATTTTGCTGATTGGGTCAGACCCCAACGAAGAAAATCCGCTGACGGCGTTTTCCATTCGCTGGGCTGTTCGGCAAAAAGCCGCGCGTTTGCTAATCGTCAACTCCGTTCCGTCGCGATTGGAGCGTCAGGCGAATGTCGCTATTCGAGTTCGACAGGGAAGCGAAGGCGCGATTGTTCAAGCCTTGCTTGACGAATCGAAGCTGGCGGATGCCGCCGATGCGATGGGCACGAATGCAGATGACCTGAAAGCCATCCGCAAGATCGTTCAGGAAAGCGCGAAAGTTGTTGTCGTTTTTGGCGATGAGCTTCGCGGAGCGGCTGCCGAGGCCCTGCCATTGCTTGAAAAAGCCTTGGCTGCGCCGAGCGCCGAAGCCGCGGATGCCGCAAAAAAGGCTTACATTGATTCGCTGCAACGAGAAGTCAAATCCTCCAATTCGACCCAGAAACCTTCGATCAACGAAAACCCATACACTTACATCGTTGAACATCCGACGCTGGAAATTGGGGCTTCACCCGTCAGAACTGAATCCAAGTTTTCGTTTGTGCCGCTGGTACGGTATTCGAATTCTTTAGGCTCCGGTTTGATGGGAATGGCCAGTGGTTATCGCAGCGGAATGTCAGCCCAGGCAATGGTCAACAGCGCTGGCGCGGGCATCAAAGCTTTGTTGATCGCAGGCGAAGACGTCGTTTTCAAAGCCAACGGTGAAGCCAGCCAAGTCAAATCGCAGCTTGGCAAGCTTGATTTTCTGGTTGTTCAAGAAATGTTTTTGACCGAAACAGCCCAACTTGCTGACGTGGTTTTGCCGGTCACCAGCTTTGCTGAAGCTCAAGGCACCCAGATCAACAACGGGATGCAAATCCAGTTTGTCCGCCGCACAATTCCGCCGGTTGGACAAGCAAGGCCCGACTGGATGGTGGTGAATCAACTGGCCAAGTTGATGGGGGTGGATTTAGGCTATCAGGCCCAACTCAAGAATGTTTTCAAGGACTTGGCGGAAAAAGTTCCGGGATGCGACGGGCTTTCTCACAACCAACTGGCCAACGAAGGCGCAACGGCAATCACAGTTCCATCACCCGATCTAAGCAAAATCAATCAGGCTGAGTTGATGGATCGGCTGGCCGGAGAAGTCTCAAAGATCAACCGCAGTCTGGCCGTGGATCGGTCGGAAATCACTGCTCAAGCCGGTTCAAGGTTGAAGCAGCGTTATGTGCAAATCACCCGGCGGTCGGAAATGCTGTCGCCAGTGTTGCCGCAAACCGCCGAAGGCGAAGCCAAAGTGCTGATGTTCCCGGCATAAATGGAACCGTCGCTAAAGACTGAAAACGTTTGAAGGCGAAACACCAAACAAAATCAAATGTCATCGCTGATTAACTCAATTGATTTTCCTTATGTCCTTGGCGCGCTGATCAAAGTCGTGATCTTCTGGATTACGATCATGATCATTTGCGCTTATGCGGTTTATGCCGAACGGCGCGTGCTGGCCGTGATTCAAAACCGCCTGGGGCCAAACCGTGTCGGCTGGCAAGGATTGCTGCAGCCGTTTGCTGATCTGATCAAGTTTATTTTCAAGGAAGACATCAATCCGATGGCGGTCAATCGTGCTTTGTATGTTT
>CAZMXG010000198.1:0-13801 GCA_964570175.1 uncultured Heliomicrobium sp.
ATGTGAACCCTGAAGGCCCGAACGGCAAGCCTGATCCGCTGGCGGCAGCCAGAGACATCCGTGATACCTTTGGCCGGATGGCAATGAATGACGAAGAGACAGTTGCGCTGATCGCCGGGGGGCACACTTTTGGTAAAGCGCATGGCGCGCACAACCCGGGCAATTGTACTGGTCCAGAGCCCGCTGCTGCCGGAATTGATGAACAAGGTTTCGGTTGGACAAACAAATGCGGCAAAGGCAACGCGGGCGACACAGTTACCAGCGGCCTCGAAGGCGCCTGGACTTCCACGCCAACTGCCTGGAGTTCGCAATACCTAGCCAACCTGTTTGCGTTTGATTGGGTCCAAACCAAGAGCCCGGCAGGGGCCACCCAGTGGATTCCCGCTGATGGCAAAGCCGCGAACACAGTGCCTGATGCGCATGATTCGTCCAAGCGACATGCGCCGATTATGTTTACTACCGATCTGGCGCTGAAATTTGACCCGAGCTATCAGAAAATTGCCAAACGCTTTCTGGAGCATCCGGAGGAATTCAACCTTGCGTTTGCCAAAGCCTGGTTCAAGTTGACGCACCGTGATTTGGGGCCGCGTTCGCGCTATCTCGGTCCGGAAGTTCCGAAAGAAGATCTGAGCTGGCAAGATCCGCTTCCCAAAGTTGCTGCCAAGCAGATTGATGCCAAAGACATTGCGGCGTTGAAAGCCAAAATTCTGGCCTCGGGCCTGACTGGTTCGGAACTTGTTCGCACGGCATGGGCTTCGGCAGCGACGTTCCGTGGGACAGATATGCGTGGTGGCGCGAACGGTGCACGCATACGGCTTGCGCCGCAAAAGGATTGGGAAGTAAACAATCCAGCGGAATTGTCCAAGGTGCTGGCGAAACTGGAAGGCATTCAAAAAGACTTCAACCGAACGGCAGTCGGCGGGAAGAAGGTTTCGCTTGCGGACCTGATCGTACTCGGTGGCGGCGCTGCGATTGAGCAAGCTGCCAAGAAAGCTGGATACACCGTGCAAGTGCCGTTCACAGCAGGGCGGGTGGATGCAACGGAAGCGCAAACCGATGTGATGTCCTTTGCGCCGCTGGAACCGACAGCGGATGGTTTCCGGAACTACTTCAGCAAGACAGAGCGCCTTTCCCCAGCGGTGATGCTGGTCGAACGGGCAAATCTGTTGACGCTTTCAGTCCCTGAAATGACGGTTTTGGTCGGCGGCATGCGTGCTTTGAATGCCAACACTGGAGATGCGAAACACGGCGTCTTCACCGATAAGCCCGGAACGTTGACCAATGACTTTTTTGTCAACCTGCTGGATATGTCCATCAGGTGGAGCAAGTCTTCTGCTTCGGAAGGCATTTACGAAGGCGTTGATCGCACAACCGGCAAGGTTAAGTGGACAGCGACTCCGGTTGATCTGATCTTCGGATCGAACTCCGAATTGCGTGCTGTGGCTGAGTTCTACGCTGAAACAGACAGCAAAGAGAAGTTCGTCAAAGACTTCGTCAAAGCTTGGGCCAAGGTGATGAACCTGGACCGCTTCGATTTGTACTAAGTGGGCTGAAGGACATGCATCCAGATATTAAGCTCGTCCATCTGTAATCAGTAGCTTGGGATTGGAGGCCAGTGATCCTGCATTACACTGGCTTCCAATCTTCGAGCGCGCTCCTGCCTTGCCGCTTCCTCAGACTTTCGATATAACACCTCTGCAATCCTGAAATTCCAATCAAAGCTGACATTGCTGACTTGTGGCGCAACCTTCGTTCTCAAATTGCGCCGAACTTAAAATGAAAACTGCTTGCGCAGGCCGAAGGTTTGCTTGCGCCGACAACCACAGGAGCAAGTATGAAATTTGCGAATTGGCAACGCTGGATGACCAAAACATTATTTGTTTGCTTTGCGGCTTTTGCCGTTTTTGTTGTGGCTTGTGACACCAAGCCCACTGAACCCGTTGCGACTTATACTCCGGAACTTTTGCCAATCCCGGCTGGACTGGAAAAGCTGGAACCGATGGCCATTCCCTCCAGCAATCCCATGACACAGGAAAAAGTAGCGCTGGGTCGCCAACTGTTTTTTGATAAACGACTGAGCGTGGATGGTTCACGCTCCTGCTATTCGTGCCACGTTTGCGATAAAGGGTTGACCGACGGACTGCCGAAAGCAATTGGCCCAGGCAACAAAACCCTGGCACGCAGCAGCCCGACTCTATGGAATATCGGCTACCACAAAGAACTTTATTGGGATGGCCGCAGCAAATCGCTTGAAGCGCAAGGCAAAGCTGCATGGCAAGGCGGCAACATGGGCGCGAAAGATCACGAAGCCGAAATTGTCGCCAAGATCAATGCTGTTGCCGGGTACAAAGCGCAGTTTCAAAAAGTCTTTGGCAAGGAAGCCGACCAGGACAACATTTTCCAGGCAATCGCGGCTTATGAACGCACGATCATCAATGGCAACGACGAAACTCCGTTTGATCGCTGGCAAGTCAAAGGTGATCAGTCCGCCGTCAGCGATCAAGTCAAACGAGGCTATGAAGTCTTCAAACAAGCCAATTGCAATAAATGCCACGACGGCCATCTATTTACCGATATGCAGTACCACAACGTTGGCATCGGTATGGACGCTCCCGAAGACAAATTGGACAAAGGCCGCATCGCCGCGCTCAAGGATTTGAAAGATGACGATCCCGAAAAGGTAAAATGGACGGGAGCTTTCAAAACTCCGACCTTGCGAGACATTGCCAAATCAGCGCCTTATTTCCACGATGGCAGCGCCGCCACATTGGAAGAAGCCGTTGACATTATGACCGGAGGCGGCAAGCCCAATAAGTTTTTGGACAAAGCCAATCTGAAAAAGGCCAATCTGACTCCGGCGCAGAAAGAAGACCTGATCGCTTTCTTGAAATCGTTGACCACTGACAAGTGCAACGTGACCGAACCAAAATTGCCGTAAGCGGCAGTGAAAAATAGACAGGATTGACAGGATTCTGCAGGATGAACCCATCTTGAAGAATCCTGTTTTTCCTGTAAGGTTTGTCTTGAATCGCAATATGACCCAAGCAGTTTTACAACCTGAATCCACTGACCAAGTTCGCGCCGAATACGACGCCATTCGCAACGCTGTTGGCTTGATTGATTTTTCGTCAGCGGGAAAGTTGCAGTTGAGCGGCAAGAATTCCATTCAGTTTTTGAATGGCCTGGTCAGCAATGACGTCAAAACTTTGCAACCGGGTGATGGCATTTTGGCGACGTTTCCGACTTTGCAGGGCAAGTTATCGGCGCTCTGCCGGATTTACAACACTGGCGAGCACCTGCTGATAGAGCTTGATGCCATCAATCGGGAAAAGATTTTCAAGAATTTGAGCCGCTTCGTTCCAGCGGGGGAGTTTTTCGTCACAGATGCCAGCGATACTTTGGCTTTGGTTTCGCTTTGTGGGCCGCGTTCTGCTGAATTGGTCGAAGCCCTGACGGAGCAACCAACTGAAACTGCTGATCTGAAAATCAGCAAGCGCCGCATTGCAGAAACTGATGTCTGGGTTGCCAATCACCGTCGCTGTGGCGAAATGGGCTTTGACCTGTTTGTTGAAACAGAAGTCGCAACAAATCTGCGCCAGGCAATTTTGGATCTTGGCAAATCCTTTGCAATCCGCGAAATCGGCGAAGCCCCTTTTGAAATAGCACGCATTGAGGATGGCGTTCCGCGCGAAGGTATAGACGCCGGAGAAGATTACATCATCCTCGAATCCGAGCTTGAAGCGGCTGTCAGTTATACCAAAGGGTGTTACCTGGGGCAGGAGGTGATCGCCAGAATTCACTGGCGCGGACAACCGGCGAAACGGCTGCGCGGCTTTGTGATTGAAGCAAATTCTTTGCCTCCAAGAGGAACTGAATTGGTTGCCGCCGAAGGTCAGATGGCTGGACGCCGCGCAGGCGAAATCACCAGCAGCGTTTTCAGCTTCGCACTGGATCAGAAGATCGCACTGGGGTACGCGCACCGGTACTGTCTGGAAGCAGGAACTGAATTTATCTTGAAGCAAGGTGAAACAGAGCTTGGCCGCGCGCATTTGGTCGAGTTGCCGATTCGCAAACGATAGAAAATGGAAGAACAACCGAAAGCAGAATTGGACTGGAATCTGGAATCCGCCGAATTGGCTTATAGCGTGATTGCTCGTTATGTCGAACACACGCAAATTTCCGGCATTCTGATCGCGGTGATGGCCAGCGCGCTTGGCGAAGAGCGAGTATCACCCATCGTCGAAAGCGGCCACTGGCAAAGCTTTATGGCCAGCAAGCGCGATCTGGCGGATGCCAAAGCCGATATTGAGCAGCTGACAGTGTTGATTGAAACGTTGCGCAACCAATCCGGCCACCCCAATTCTTGATGGAGTTATTGCTATGCCCACTTATGGAATCATTACTGTTGAAGAGCTGAAATCCCAGATGGATTCGGGAGAAAAGTTTCGCCTGATTGATGTGCGCGAAGCTCACGAATATGACCACGCCAAAATAGCCGGTGCGGAACTTAAACCGCTTGGTCAAATTATGCTTTGGTCGCAAGAGCTTCCAGATAAGGACGAAGCCATTGTTTTACACTGCCATCACGGCATGCGCTCGGACCGGGCCTGTCAGTTCCTGGCGGCGCAGGGTTTCAGTAATCTGAAAAACCTGATCGGTGGTATTGATGAATGGTCGTCAAAAATTGACCCAAGCGTTCCCAGATATTGATGAAAGATTTGCCCGAAGAATTCCTGCAGGGCATTCTGCTCTTTAACGAAGGCAGGTTCTTCGAATGTCACGAAGCCTGGGAAGCCGTCTGGTTGAAAGCGGAAGGTGTCGAGCGAGAGTTTTTGCACGCAATGATTCAAACTGCCACTGCCTTCCATCATTTTCAGCGTGGCAATCTGAAAGGCGGGCATAACGTCGGGCAGCGAGCACTTGGCAAACTAAAGGCGATGCCGAACATGGTTATGCAGCTCGATACAATCAGGCTTCGTTCATCGCTCGAAAGTTTTTTGACCCAACCCGGCAATTTGTTTCCTCGCATTGAACTGCTAACCGAAAATCCATGAACCAAAAAACACGCATCGCATTGCTTTCCTGCTGGCTTGGCGTGATGACATTTTTCAGTTTTGTTGTTGCCCCCGCCGCATTCAAAGTTTTACCCACGCAGTATCTTGCCGGACAAATTGTTTCGCGCACGCTTGGCGTGACAGAAATCATTGGATTGATCATCGGCGGAATCCTGCTGATATTGTTGCTGGCTGCGCGTGGGAGAAAGACAAAAGCCTTTCTATTTGAGTTGGTCCTTGTGGCGTTAATGACAGCGGCAATGGGAGCTTCTCGAATGGTTTCCGGCTGGATGCACAATTTGCGCGTGCAAGCGGGAGAAGGATTGTATGCACTGCCGATGAGCGATCCGATACGCTCCAATTTTGATCAACTGCACAAATACTCCGTCGGGCTCACAGGCTTCGCAATGGTCGGCGCGATTGTTTTGATCGTGACCCTGGTTCGCAGAATGGACGGAGCGCGCGGCAATGCCTGACCTGGATCCTGAAAAGCTCAGCTTTGAATTCACCGCCGGAGCCGACAAACCCAGAGTGGATGAGTTTGTCGCGCGCGCACTTCCCAAAATCAGCCTTACCCGAATTCGCCGTTTGATTGCCGAAGGCGATGTGTTGGTCAACAGCCAAAACTCACTTAAGGGAACTCGCCTTGTAGAAGGCGACCGCGTCAGTGTCAAAATTTTTGCCGCCGAAAAATCTGCCGCCACGCCCGAACCTATTCCGCTGGAAATTCTTTTCGAAGACGACGCCTTGATCGTGGTCAACAAACCCGTAGGTTTGCTGGTTCACCCTTCGCACAGCGAAAAATCCGGCACGTTGTTGAATGGGCTGGCTTACCATTTTTGGCAAACGGCGGGCGAACCGGTTCGGCCTGGATTGATTCACCGTCTGGACCGCAACACTTCCGGCGTGATCGTTCTGGCGAAAAACGAACGCGCGCATCGCACTCTGTCCAAACACTTCCGCGAACGCTGGGTAAAGAAGTTTTATCTGGCTCTGGTCAGTGGGCGAGTGGAGCGTAACAGCGGCGAAATTGACGCGCCGATTGGGTCGAAAGAAGGAAAAGACGTTTGGCCGCGCTGGCAGATAATGAACGAAGCAGAAGGCGGCAAATCAGCCAAGACGCTCTATAAAGTTTTACGCCGATTCGCTGCTCATACATTGCTGGAACTGGAACCTCAGACAGGCCGCACGCATCAGCTACGTATTCACTGCAACCTGATTGGTCATCCGATTGTGGGCGATCCGATTTACCGTTCGGCTTTGTCAGAGCCCGATTCCCTGGCAGCTCAGCACAAAATCAAAAATCATTTGCTTCACGCTTCGCGGTTGATTTTCCGCCACCCGGCTGGCGGCAGGGATTTGGACATCGAAGCTCCAATGCCAGAGCAAATGCGTGATGTAATTGCTTCTTTGTGAAGATGGCTGAAATAGATGGTGGCCCCTGTAGGATTCGAACCTACAACCAACGGATTATGCTTACCGCTACGGCTTTCGCCGCGTTTCGATCATTGCAATCGAAGTTTGTGGTCTGGACTATCTCTTCACTTTACGTGTCTGCCGTTTAGTCTCTACACCTTCCTCGCCGTTTCGGAGAGGCTTGGCTCGGGATTACCGTATCGCTTTCACGACTTAGGCTTCCCCGAATTTGACAGATTCTACAAATGCGCCTGAAAACGAACTGGAGAATGTTCCTGCTTGTAGTGTGACGCGTTTGCAACCCGCTTTGATGATCGTATGAATCGAATTTCTCTTTTCACTTAGATCGTTAAAGTCTTGAGTCCGCTGCTCTAACCATTGAGCTAAGGGGCCATTGTGATTGGCCACAACGATTGCCATCTTAGTTGACGCTCCAAAGAAGCGTCAAGAATCAGCCAAAAGAAAATTTAGCGGAAGTCTTTACTGCTGTGGAGGCGCAGGTTTATCGCTCAATATGGAAGGCATTCCTTTATGTTGAGCGCAGCGCAAGCCTGGTGGAACCAAATGGCGGCAGGGAGTTCCCCGTTTGGTTCTGGCTCCGCAAAAGACTTTTGATGTAGGTTGGGTTGTGGCTTTCAGGCTGCGGTTAACGACAGAGTCCTGCGCCGAGACGGTCGGCGTTGCAGATTCCATTGGCGTGGTTGAGACGCCTTTACCTTTGTAGCTGAAGGCAAAAACAGCCAGCGATCCGGCCAACAGAAACCCGGCAAGCGGCGTGACGTAGCTTCGTTGCCGGAGCCGTGCCGCGCATTCATCACAAAAGTGGCGCGGGCGAAAGCTGAACTGCGGCTTGAGACGATTACCGCATTCCGAGCAGAAATTGCCTTGGTAAAATGGATTCCGCATTGTTGAAGATGATTTCTCTTGAACCTTTGGGGTGGCGCGGCGGAGTATAACGCAACGGCGTTGCCACTTGCACCGGTCAGACTTATCATCGGCTGCGAAATCGTTCGGCAACCAAAATCTTCAACTAAAAAATTCAAAAGCGTAACTTTCATTTACGCAAAGGAAAAACGATGCTTCGTCACCTGCTCGTTATTGGCATTTGCTTGTTTTTGGCTGCGAGTGTGCTGGCTCAAGAAAAAGGCGGCTCGGTTCGTGTACTGATCCAAACTGAACTTGGCGACATTGAGGTCGAGCTTGATGCCAAACGCGCTCCAGTTACGACGGAAAACTTTTTGCGCTACGTTGATGCAGGCCACTACGATGGCGGACTCTTTCACCGCACGGTTAAACTTAAACCAGACAATCAGCCAAACAATACCATCAAAATTGAGGTCATTCAGGCAGGCGTCAACCCGGACAAATCCAAGGAAGGCTTCGCTCCGATCAAACTGGAACGCACAAACGCTACCGGTCTAAAGCATAAAGACGGAGTGATTTCGATGGCTCGCACAACTGCGGATACTGCCACGTCGGACTTTTTCATTTGCATCGGCGACCAGGCGGAGTTGGATTTTGGTGGTAAACGGAATGCCGATGGACAAGGCTTTGCCGCGTTTGGCAAAGTCGTCAAAGGAATGGAAGTCATCAAGAAGATCCACCAATCGTCGGTTGATGGTCAAAAGCTGATGCCGCCGATCAAGATTACCAAGGCGAGGAAGCTCAAGTAATTTTGGGGAAGCTAGAATATGGCTCAATCCTGAAAATCCTGTCAAAATTGTTTTGAGGTGCTAAAGATGGACGTTCAGCTTTTTTCGATCCGGCAAGTCCGCGATCAAATCACCGAAGCTTATTCTCCGGTCAACTTGGCCACCGTGGATGATTTCGCCATTCGACTGGTCAAATTCCAGGGAGAATTCGAGCGTTGGCACGCGCACGACGATGAAGACGAAAGTTTCATCGTGCTGGAAGGCGAAATTCTGTTTCAAACTGAAACCGGCAATTTCCTGCTCAGCGCCGGACAGGGAATCGTCATCCCAAAAGGTCTGCGCCATTGCCCGAAAGCTGCTGACGACGGGCCGATGCCACTGGCCTTGATCATCGAACGCGCCGAAACCAAACGGCTCGGCGATTAAAGCTCAGCTTAGCAGGCTGGTTAGGTCCTAAAACGATCCGTGGCCTCAACCAGCGCATTGGTGATGCCAACTTCCAAAGCCGAATGCCCGGCATCATCAACGATGACAAGCTCCGCTTCCGGCCACGCGCGGTGAAGTTCCCAGGCGCTCATCATTGGGCAGACCAGATCATAGCGGCCTTGAACGATCACTGCGGGAAGGTGGCGAATCTTGCCAACGTTTTCGATCAGGTAGTTGTCCGTTTCGAAAAAGGCATTGTTCATAAAGTAATGCGCTTCGATGCGCGCTAGTGAAAGCGCCTTGTGCGCCTCAGTGAAATCATCAATCAGACTCTGATCTGGGATGAGTTTCAATGTGCTGCTTTCCCAGGTGCTCCAGGCTCGCGCCGCTTCCAGACGAACTGATTCATCATCGCTAGTCAACCGCCGGTAATAGGCTTCCAGCATGTTGCCGCGTTCGGCTTCGGGGATAAGGCTTTCGTATGGCTCCCACATATCAGGAAAAATTGCGCTTGCGCCTTGCTGGTAAAACCATTCAATTTCTTTCGGGCGGCAAAGGAAGATTCCACGCAGCACAAGCGAAGTGACACGTTCGGGATGTGTTTGCGCATAAGCCAGCGCCAAGGTGCTTCCCCACGAACCGCCGAAGGCCATCCACTTTTCAACACCCAGATGCTGACGCAAGCGTTCAATATCCGAAACCAGATGCCAGGTTGTGTTTTCTTCCAGGCAAGCATGCGGCGTACTGTTGCCGGAGCCTCGCTGGTCGAACAAGACAATTCGATAGGCTTTCGGATCGAAGAAGCGACGATAGTCTGCCCTTAACCCGCTGCCAGGGCCACCGTGAAGATAAACCACAGGCTGGCCGTCAGGATTGCCGCACTGCTCGTAATAAAGCTCGTGGATTTCAGATACCCTCAGCATTCCTTGCTGGTAAGGTTCGATTGGATCGTAAAGTGTTTTCATCAACTCACCTATTGATTGTCAGTGCCTTTTGTCTAAAAGAAGACTCGCTGAATAAACCAGTAACTTCCCGCCAGAATCACGACCACGGAACCAGCAGTTACGACTTGCTGGCCAAGTTTCGGGTTGCGATTGCGCAATGCCGCCAGCAAGGTCGCCGCAATCACGACAATGCAAATCTGCCCGACCTCTACGCCAAAATTGAACGAGAACAACGACCAGCCCAAAGCCTGGCGAGGCAGGCCAAATTCCCGCAATACTCCGGCAAAGCCGAACCCATGCACTAGACCGAAGAAGAACGCGATCCAGGTGCGAACGTCTCGGTCAGTTTTGCCGACCATCAAGTTGTCTATGCCGACATAAACGATGCTTAGTGCGATTGCGGCTTCAATCAAACGCTCAGGCGGATTGACCAGGTCTAAAGCGGCCAGCGATAAAGTAATGCTGTGGGCGATGGTAAAAGCGGTCACAATCGTCAGCAGCCGCATCATGGTTCCTCCCAGCAGCAGCAATCCAACTATAAACAGAATGTGATCTGGCCCGGCAAAAATGTGATAGATGCCGCTGAGCAGAAATTTTTTCACAACAGCCAGGATGACTTGCCGGCTGCCGGTAAAGTATTCCAGGGATGTATGATTTGCGTCGAAGATTTCCTGATGGACCAGCAAGCCGTCCTCATAAATGTTGAGAAAGGTTTGATGTTCTGGTTCGTAGCTAAAGAGCGCACATTGAATTTTGAGCAACGCTGGAAACGCCTTCGTTGCAAAGCGCAGGTGCAGTGCCACCGCTTGCCGATCTGGCAGTGGTTCAAAACGAAGCAGTTCCAGGCCTGGCGCTTGATCATCAGCCAACACCAGTAAGCGGGATTGTAAAATGGACAGGATGGCTTCTCTCTTTGCTTCAACTGTGGCGGGATCAAGCAGTGCTTCGGCTGGTGTTAGGTTCAGCTCGTGCGCGAGATGAGTAACGTGGGCGACAAGAGTGCCTTCCAGTTGGCTCTGGTTTTTGTCTAAACGGAGATCAAGGTAGCTGAAGGGGATTGGATGCGCATAAGCAGGCGCGACCCAATGAAGCAGAACAATCAACAACAAAGCCGTGCGGGATAAATTTGATTCCGCTACGGCTTTGATGTTGGTGAATCGCTTATGCATTCCTATGTTTTGCACTTAGGCAATGATTGACCGGTTCACTATTTCAGTTCGGAGTAAATTGTGGTGACATTGGCCTTCAAGCGACCCATGTTGTAGTCCTTGAATTTTTCAGGCAGTTTCAATTCCGCAGCAGCTTGATCGGCGGTCTTTCCGGCTTTTTTCGCCTGCTCAACTGCTCCTACCAGTTCGCCAATGAAATGCCCATACTCCAGGAAATCGTTCCAGGTCATCAGGGGAGCATGGCCAGGAATGACCGATTCAACGCCTTTGATGCCTTTCGCGGCTTTCGCCAATGTCTTAGGGTAGCCTATGCCGCTGCCGCCGTTGTTTGTATCCATGATGGGCGTGCCTTTTCCGGCAAAGATGTCACCGGAGTGCATGACTTTCAGCGCCGGGAAAACGACAAAGGTGTCGCCTCCTGTGTGACCCGGTCCAAAATGATAAAGCTCAATTTTGTCTTTGCCGCTTAGTAAGCTGAGCTTGTCTTTGTAGGTTTTCGAAGGCAGAAACTTCTTTCCTTCTTCGGACTGAAACGCAGGCATTTTTTCCATGCTGGCCTTGCAGTTTTCCTGGGCGACGAATTCCACCATTCCCGTGAAAGCGCTATTGCTTCCCACGTGATCGCCATGAGTATGTGTATTGATGACCATTGTTACGGGTTTAGAAGTGACCGATTTGATCTTGTCCAAAATGCCTGGGCCGTTGTTTGGAAGCTTGGTATCCACGACGACGACACCTTTTTCAGTGATGAATGCCGCCGTATTCCCGCCTCCGCCCGTAATCATGTACAGATTGTCTTTTACTTTCTGAATTTCCAGCGCTGCCGGTTGATTTTGCTGTAATGGTTTGGATGCCGCCAAAGAGATGGCCCCGACAAGCAAAAGCCCTGACAAAACTGCCAATCGTTTCATAGAAAATCTCCTGTGATGAATTGTTTTACCCGTGTTGGTGGACGACATCATATACATCAGGTTCAATCGGCACAAGAATTAGAATTGTACTGAACTCTCTGGTGCGCGAAAGCGACAAAAGAAACGGCACAATGCAAACTCGCCGAATGCATTGTGCCATTGTCACTTCACGGGTTGTCAGGTTTGCAGACAGAGTTTGTTACTTCAGATATTTGTTGAAAAACTCAAGCGTGCGTGTCCAGGCCAGTTTGGCGGAAGCTTCGTCGAAACGAGGGGTTGTGTCGTTATGGAAACCGTGCTGTTTGCCCTCGTACATATGCACGGTGTAGACCTTGTTGTTGGCCTTGAGTGCAGTTTCATAGGCGGCAATGCCGGCGTTAATGCCTTGGTCGTTGCCCGCGTAATGAAGCAGCAATGGCGCAGTAATCTTGGGCACGTCATCAGCGCCAGCCTGGCGACCGTAAAAAGGCACTCCGGCATTCAAATCCTTACCCAGACGCACGGCCAATTGATTCACCATTCCGCCGCCGAAACAGAATCCGACCGCGCCGAGTTTGCCGGTGGAATCCGGACGCGCTTTCAGCCATTTGGCGGCGGCGACGAAATCTTCTGTCATTTTCTTGCCATCCACCGTGCGAAAGAGTTGTGCGCCTTTTTCGTCAGTGCCTGGAAAACCACCGACCGAAGTCAATCCGTCAGGAGCGAAGGCCAGGAAATTGGCGGTTGCCAGCCGTCGGGCAACGTCTTCGATGTATGGGTTGAGGCCGCGATTTTCGTGAATGACCAGAACGGCGGGCCATTTTTTCCCTTTTGCGGGACGGGCCAGGTATCCTTTGATGGTGCCGTTTCCGGCTGGTGATTGCACAACTTCGTAACCAACTTTGATGCGTTTGTCGTCTGGCGGAACTTGTTGGGCCCAGGCATAGTTCGGTTTCAGGCTTTCAAAAATTGCCATGGCGGTCAGGCCGCCAGTTGCGAATTTGCCTGCGCGATCGAGAAAGCTGCGGCGAGAGATATCGCCGTGCTGATACTCGTGGAACAGGTCTAACAGCTCTTGTGGATAATCGGACGCTTTCTTTCGTTCCATGCAGTCTCCTTGGTTGGGATTTGATATAGAAACGAGATGGTTCTCGTCCCTCGCTGGTTGATAGACGGATTCGCGGACGAGTTGGCTTCGTTTTTTGCCGAGAATAATCTTTCGCCTCACTCGAACCTGCGTTTTCTTTTTGTTTTCTCAACGTATCCGGCACAATTGAATTTAGAAATTTCAGCGCCTATCATCCCGGCACTCTAGGCTCGTTTTTGTTGTAGCACGTCAAATGACAAATTGAATGCCGAAATGCCACAGAAATTCTTCCGTCTTTTGCTGGGAAAAATTGCTGTGGCAATTCGACCGGAGGAACCATGAAACGTCTATTGTTTTCCATTTTGGCGCTGATGCTGGCGCTGTCCATCAATCCAATTTTTGGCCCGGTAAGGGGCGATGCCAAAAACAATCTACCGGTCGTCGCACCCGAAACAGTGGGGATGTCGGGCGAGCGCCTGACTAATATTCGCTCGGTAATGAGCCGACACGTTGCTGAGAAGCACATTCCGGGAGCTTCCGGCTTGATCGCCCGTCGCGGCAAGATTGCTTACCAGGAAACTTTCGGCATGGCTGACATGGAAGCGGGCAAGCCGATGCAGATGGACACAATTCATCGGATCTATTCGATGACCAAGCCGATTACCAGCGTCGCTGTGATGATGCTTTACGAAGAAGGGAAGTTTCAGCTCAACGATCCCGTAGCCAAATACTTGCCTGAATTTGCCAAGATGCAGGTCGCCATCGAAGAAAAAGATCCACAAACCGGCAAGCCAGTGATGAAAACTGCACCCGCGAAACGACCCATTACAGTTCGAGATTTGCTGCGGCACACGGCCGGGCTGACGTATGGAGTTTTTGGTGACACCGTGGTTGATCAGGAATACCGCAAAGCCAAAATTCTGGGTCAACTGAATCTGGCGGAATTTGTCACGCAATTGGCGGCGATTCCGCTGCAATATGAACCTGGCACGCGCTGGCATTACAGCGTTTCGGTGGATGTGCTGGGGCGATTGGTTGAAGTTCTGTCGGGCAAATCCTTCGATCAGTTTTTGCAAGAACGCATTTTCGCTCCGCTGGAAATGAATGACACAGGGTTTGTTGTTCCCGCCAGCAAGAAAGATCGCCTGGCCAAACTGTACACC
>CAZMXG010000199.1:0-13698 GCA_964570175.1 uncultured Heliomicrobium sp.
AACAACTACGAAGTGATTGACATGGGCGTGATGGTTCCGTGCGAAAAAATCCTCAACGCCGCGCGCGAACATAAAGTAGACATCATTGGTTTGAGCGGATTGATCACCCCGTCGCTGGATGAGATGCAGCACGTTGCCCGCGAAATGCAGCGCGAAGGGTTTACCGTTCCGCTGTTGATTGGTGGAGCGACGACTTCGCGAGTTCATACAGCGGTCAAGATCGCTCATCATTATGAACCGCCAGTGATTCACGTGCTGGACGCTTCGCGTGCTGTGCCGGTCGTTGGCGCGCTGATCAATCCCGAAACGCGGGCGACTTTTGCGCTTAATAATCAGAGCCAACAGCAAAAAGACCGCGAAGCTCACGAAGCCAGCCGCGAACAGCGAAAGATGTTGACCCTAGAACAGGCTCGCGCAAATCGGACACCGATTGATTGGGCCACGACAGAAATCTCCAAGCCCGAATTCATCGGCACGCGGCTGCTGCAAAATTACAAGCTGGAAGACATTGTCCCGTTCATTGATTGGTCGCCGTTCTTTCATACCTGGGAACTGGCCGGGGTCTTCCCAAGAATTCTGGACGATCCAAAGGTTGGCGCGCAGGCGCGGAAACTTTATGAAGATGCGCGGAGCCTGCTGGATCAGATTGTCAGCCGCCGTTCATTGCGCGCAAATGGCATTTACGGATTCTGGCCGGCGAATTCTGTCGGCGAAGATATTGAGCTTTACGCAGACGAATCTCGCTCTCGCGTGCTGACGACGTTTCACACCTTGCGGCAGCAGGCTGAAAAGCGCGAAGGCCAGTTTAACCAGGCGCTCAGCGATTTCGTTGCGCCGAAAGAATCCGGCCGGATTGATTTTATCGGAGCTTTCGCGGTCACGACTGGGCTTGGGGTGGAAGAGTTGTGTGCTCGATTTGAACGCGATCACGACGATTACAGTTCAATTATGGCCAAAGCGTTGGCCGACCGGCTGGCCGAAGCCTTTGCCGAACTGGTTCACAAACGAGCGCGCGAAGATTGGGGCTATGGCAAACAGGAAAATCTGACCATCGAAGAGGTGATCAAAGAAAAATACAGAAGCATTCGCCCCGCGCCGGGCTACCCGGCTCAGCCAGACCACACCGAAAAGCGCGCGCTTTTTGATTTGCTAGAAGCCGAACGGTTCACGGGAATCCAACTAACTGAAACGTTTGCGATGCTTCCTGCTAGTTCTGTTAGCGGTTTGTATTTCGGGCATCCTGAAGCGAAGTATTTCGCTTTAGGGAAAATCGAACGAGACCAGATCGCGGATTACGCTCGGCGCAAGGCGATGGAGGTCAAAGAAGTTGAACGCTGGCTTGGGCCGAACCTGAATTACGAGCCGTAGCCTTGCGCCACGCTGCCAAGTAAAATGGCAAAGGGTTCAAAAGGAGGCTTTATGTCAGAACTGGTTTTAGAAGGAACTTGGGAAGAAGTCGTTAGTCATTCATCAGAATTGGCGGGAAAGAAAGTGCGGCTTACGGTCATTGAAGATTCTGACTCATCGCCTGAAGCGGAACGCGCTGCTGCTGTTGCTGCAATTCGTGAAGGTATGGAAAGTTTCCGTCGCGGCGAAGGCCGTCCGGCAAGAGAGGCGTTGGAAGAATTGCGTCAAAAACATGGCATACCGAGTTGACATATCGCTGCCTGCGCTGACAGATGCTGAAGAAGCTTACCTTTGGATCAAATACCAAGCGCCTGAATCAGCCGGTGACTGGTACGAAGGTCTAATGAAAGCCATTTTCTCTTTGGAAAATTTCCCCGCGCGTTGCCCGGTTGCTCCGGAAAGTGATGACCTTGGAACCGAAGTCAGGCAGTTGCTTTATGGCAAACGCACTCATACTTACAGGATTCTTTTCAGCATCGAGGATGATAAAACAACCGCAGAGCAGGTAGTTCGCATCTGGCGCATCTGGTCTTCGTTGCGCAGACAGCCATACGTTGATGAGTTGAAAGAAGGGGCGGAAGAAATTAAGCCGGAAGGTTAACTCAGCTAGAGGGAGGCAAGTCGTGAATGCATTTTTGGATCAAGTCCCATTCCCCGAACCCGAATTCGTAGACAACCCGGAACCACGTTGTCCGTGCGTGTTGTTGCTGGATACGTCGGGTTCAATGAAAGACGAGCGGAAGGTTTCTGGTCCTGCTTCGCTGTCACCATTGCAGCAATTATTGAAAGATTCCCCGGTGACTCGCAGCGTTCGCCCGATTGATGAACTGAACGAAGGCTTGAAAGCATTCCGCAGCGAGTTGATGACCGATGAACTGGCCGTCAAACGAGTCGAGCTTTCGCTTGTTACATTCGGGCCTGTACGGCAACTGACAGATTTTCAAACCCCGGATGTCTTTCGGCCTCCGCAACTTACCGCCGAAGGCGACACGCCGATGGGGTCAGCCATCGAAAAAGCCATCCAATTGGTCAACAACCGCAAAACCGTTTATCGCCAGAACGGGATTTCATATTACCGCCCGTGGATTTTTATGATCAGCGACGGTGAACCAACCGACAATTGGCAGCGGTCGGTAGAACTGGTTCGCAACGGCGAACACGCCAAAGCCTTTGCGTTTTTTGCCGTCGGTGTCGAAGGCGCGGATTTCAAAAAGCTCAGCCAGCTTTCCGTTCGCCAGCCGCTGCGATTGAACGGGCTGCGTTTCCAGGAAATGTTTATGTGGCTGTCTTCGTCGCTTGGATACGTGTCGCGCTCTGCGACAAGCGACGAAATCAAACTGACCAATCCTGTCACGCCCGATGGATGGGCAGCTCTTTGATGGGAGTTAGGGGATAGGAGATGAGAGATAGGCTGATTCGATAGAACCGCTTTTTCTTCCAACTCCTACCTCCCATCCCCCATCTCCAACATTTTTATGTGGAAATACGGTTTTGCCTCAGTCGCGGGAACTTCTCATCTGAAAGCGGGGGCACCTTGCCAGGATGCCAGTCGCGCAGAAATCACTTTTGACGAATTTGGGTGTGAAGTTTTGATTGCCGCGGCTTCAGATGGAGCGGGCAGCGCGCCCAAGGCGCAGCTTGGATCAGTGATGGCGGCAGAGTTTTTTGTTGCGAAGGTCAAAACGCACTTTGAAAGCGGGGGTAACTTGAAACAATTAGCCGAAGGCTTCATTGAAAATTGGGTGGCGGCGTTTCAGCAAACGGCGGCAAGCTGGACCGGAGAAAACGGAGCGATTCAGGAATTTGCTTGCACGCTGCTGGCGGCAGTTGTTAGCAACGAACAGACGATTTACTTTCATCTGGGAGACGGCGCGATTGTCGAAAGCGAAAACGATCTTTACCGGTGCGCCAGTTGGCCTCAGCAAGGTGAATACGCCAACACGACACATTTTTTGACTGACGCCGACGCCGCCAGCCAAATCGTGGTTGCGTTGAAAGATTACGCCGTTGACGAAGTGGCGCTGTTTACGGACGGGCTTCAAAATCTGGTGCTGGATTATCGAACACAGTCGGCACATTCGCCGTTTTTCGCTCCGTTGTTCAATTGGTTGCGGCCACGACTAGGTGGATATTCACAAGAGTTTTCGGATTCGCTGGTGACGTATTTGAACTCCGATAAGTTCAACGCCCGCACCGATGATGACAAGACGTTGCTGGTGGCAACGCGAAGAACCAGTTCAAGGCTATGAGCAGGATTTTCTACAACTCTCAGTCCCAGCCAATTCAAATCGGTCACAAGATTGGAACCGGTGGCGAAGGCACGGTTTACGAAATCTTTGGCCAAAGTGACTTCGTTGCAAAGGTTTACCACGAATCACCCGATGCCGAAAAAGTCGAAAAACTGCTTGCGCTTTCCAGGTTCCGCAATGAGCGATTGCTGAAAATTGCGGCTTGGCCGGTGGAGGTTTTGCACATCGAAGCCGGTGGCCAGCTTGCCGGATTTGTGATGAAGCGGATTGGCCAAGCCTCCGAAGTTCACACCCTGCACAGCCCAAAAAGTCGCTTGCAAAAATTCCCCGAAGCTTCGTGGGCGTTCTTAATTTACGTCGCAGCCAACATCGCTCGTGCCGTGGCGACAATGCACGAACACGATTTCATTGTCGGCGATTTGAATCCCAAAAACATTCTGGTCACGCATCAGGCGACGGTAACGTTGCTGGATTGCGATAGTTTTCAGGTTACAGCGGAAGGCAAAACCTTCCGCTGCGAAGGCGGCTTTCCGGAATATCTGCCGCCGGAGCTTCAAGGACTAAGCCTGCGCGATGTGGAGCGAAAAGCGGAGCACGATTGTTTTGGGTTGGCGGTCGTTGTGTTTCAACTCTTGTTTATGGGGCGGCATCCGTTTTCCGGCAAGTTTTTAGGCGAAGGCGAGCTGACGTTGGAAGACGCAATTCGGAAATCGCGCTTCGCGTTCGGCGCTGACGCCGCAGCCCGTCAAATGCAACAACCTCCGGGAACTTTGCCGCTGGAATCCATTCCGGCTCCGCTGAACAATTTGTTTCGCCGGGCGTTTCTTTCCGCCGACCGTCCGACACCGCAGGAATGGATTGAACCGCTGGAATCGCTGGCCAAATCGCTGAAAGCTTGCAATCTGCACACAGGCCATTTTTTCTTTAACGAACTGACAGAATGTCCGTGGTGCGAAATTGAAATGCGCGCTCGCATACGGCTGTTCAATTTTTCGCTGAACGGGCACAACGGACATCGCAGCCATTTCAAACTCGACGAAATCTGGTCGAAGATCGAAACGCTGAAAGTTCCGCAAACAGCACTTGAGTTGTCTAATGTGCGGAACCAGTTGGCTCTGCCTCCTAAGCCGTCCCCAGAAGTTGCAGCCTTTTCGCGTGGCAACAGGAACAAGCTTCTTCAGGCGGTTCTGTTCGTGTCGGTCGCAGGTTTTGTGCTGGGGTATTTTGCTTCGTGGCCCCTGGCGCTTTTTCTGACATTCCTGGTTGGGGCACTCGGCAAGCGTATTGCCCGCGCCGAATTTCAAAGCAAAGGCCCGCAAGTTACCAATTTTTCTCAGCAAACCTTGCCCGCGGCCAACAACCCGCTTGCCGCTGCAGTGCGAGCCCGCCTGGAACACGCTGAGCAGAATGTTCAGCAACTCGAAGCCAGATTTCAGAAAATGCCGACGGCAGGAAATTTTGGCTCGAAGCTGGCTGAACTAAAAAATCGAAAAGAAGTTTACGAACGGCTGCCGAAAATTCGGGAATTCAAGCTAAAGCAAATGGAAGCTTCAGCGAACGACCGGCAGTTAAACGCATTTTTGGGGCAGTTTGAAATCAGCAAAGCTGGGGTCAAAGACGTTGATATTGTTACTGTCGCCTCGCTGCGTTCGCACGGCATTGAAACTGCGGCGGATGTGACGCCGGAAAAGCTGAAACAAGTTCCCCGCCTGGCCGAAGCGCAAGCGCAACAACTGCTGTTCTGGCGAGCCGGAGCAAAACGGCAGTTCAGTTTCGATGGAGCGCGCGATGTTCAAGTAAAAGACCGGCTCGACGTCGAACGGGAAATGGACAATTTGCGGATGCAGTTGGAGCACGATTTGAGCACGGGCGTGGTTTACCTGCAACGGTTACAGCACGAAACGGAAAGCCAGCGGCAGCAAATTACCAAAGCCTTGCCGGAAGCCTACCAGTTGCACGCTCAAACCGAACAAGATTGGGAAATGGTGCAGAAACGAAACCCTATGTGGCCGCTGATGCTGATGCTGCTTATCTTTTTCCTGTACGGCACTTCTGTTTCTCTTTATCGGGAAGAAACCTCAGTAGACTTTGGCAGGCCCAGCACACGCGATGACTTCTCTTCTTCAAGCAGCTCATCGTCCGATACGCCTCCTCCCGCTGCGGAATTAGAGTTTACGACAGATCAAACGGAAGCCCGCTTCCTTTTCGAAAAAGGCGAAAAGCAGATGAAGCTGGGCAAGTGGGCTGCTGCCGCCAGGTTGTTTAGCAAGGCGACGGAACTCGATCCACAATTTCCATCGGCGTATATCCAACTTGGTCGCGCGCTTTATGGGCAGGGAAAGTATGGCGAATCCATCGAAGCGTTAACGCGGGCAACCAGAATCAAAGATGAGTTCGAACCGAATTTCTATCTTGGGCTTGCTTATAGAGCAAAAAAAGAATGGAAGTACTCTGGCGACTCTTTTGTTCAGGCAATCGGCTTGGATCGTTACCAGGAAAACCCGAAATTTGCCGAGGCCTATTACTATTTGGGAGAAGCGCTGACGCGTACAAAGCAGGCAGAAGCTTCAATCCAGGAATTGGAGCCGGGTCTTCGATACAACACTTTAACGACAGCCCACCGGCTTCAACTGGCTACGCTTTATCTTTGGACTGGCAAATACGATTTAGCCGAAAAGCAAAGAAAAGTTCTGGTGAGTTCGAATGAGGATTTGGCCAAACAACTTCAGCGGCTGATGGTGCAGCATAAGAAGCAGCACGGTTGAGACTAATTCTTTTTGACCATCGGCCTGATCTTTTCGATTGCGTCTTTAATTTGTGCGGCGTTGGGTGCGTTGGGAATATCGCGCAGGTATTGTTCAAATGCGCGCATCGCCGGTTCATACTTTTGCTGCATAAAGTAAAGCTGCCCTAGAAATAATTGCGCCGCTCCTTCACTGTTCCCGCCCAATTCATACGCCTTCAACAATTCGCGTTCGGCTTCCGGCAAGCGTTTCAACTGCAACAACGCACCGCCGAGTTGCAACCGCGTGTTGGCGGCGGTTGGATCGGCAGAAACGGCTTGTTCCAATTCAGTGACGGCTTCAGCAAATTTTTCCTGGCGGTTAAACAGCACACCCAGTTTGAAATGCGCTTCGGCCTTGGAGCGATTGGTCGAGGTTTGGTCGTTCAATTCCTCTTTCAGCATTTGTACGGCTTCGGTCAGCTTGCCCAAACCCATCAGGGAATCGGCAAGTTGCGCGCGAAGTCCTTCCAGTGAAGACGCGTCTTTTTGCAAATGCTTCAACAACTCGGCGGCTTCCTGAAATCGTCCTTGCCGATTGCGTGTGATGGCAAGATTTAACCGGGCCGGAAAGAAATTCTTGTTGGTTTTTACTGCTTGTGTGAAGGAATCCGCAGCTTCGCCCAGCCGATTCAGCTTCAGGTACGTCACTCCCAAATCGTTCAACGCCCGCTGATATTTGGGGTAAAGCGTAATGGCGCGCTTCAGCGATTCAATGGCTGCGTCAGCTTGCGCGTCGGCAACGGCTTTCATTCCCGCTTCATAAGCAGCGCGGGCTTCGGCTGGAACTTCGGCGTCCATGAGGGAAACATTCACAATTTCTTTCGGCGCAGGGTTCGCGCCTTTGGGAGGATTAAGGAAAATCGGGACGTAATTGATGTTTCGCATGACACGAAAGCGCGAAGTCGTATTGCCATACGTACGCCCGTCCGTTTCAATGGAAATGATGTATTCTCGCTCGCGCAGCAGATCGCCGGTCAGTTGAAACTTTCCTTTGTTGTCCGTGAAAAGAATTTCGACGCGTCCGTCGTCGCGCGTCAGCGTGAAGCGGATTTCGCGCCCAGGCAAGGCGCCCCCAGGCAAAAAGAACTGAATCGCCGACGGAGCTTGTGCCAAAGGCGCGCTGGCAAAAATGACCATGAGCAAACCGCAGCAAAGAGAACGCCGCATAAAGCACCTCGCTGTTACGAAAGATTGAGGAATGGATTTGGCTTTGAACTTAGCACGCGCTCATTTGGCTGTAAACTTTTGCGGTAAAAAACGCCAGGCAATAGTAGATGGCCAACTCTGTTGTGGGAAGAAGCGTCAGAAGAGTGTCTTTCAAATTAAACAAACCCGAAAATTGAAAAACTGAAGTAAGACGAACTGTGGGCTTATCCTGCTTTCTGAGCCGCTGGCGATCGCTCGCCGGCGAATCGTTGCAGGCAAAGCCGGACAGCTTTGCCCAACTTTGTACGAGGAGGTTGTCATGAAACGAATTTGTTCAGCGGTGCCAAAAATAGCTCTTGTGATTGCTGTCCTGTTTGTCGCCAGTGCCCGAAGTCTGGCGCAGGATTCCAGCCTTTTGATGTTGTCAAAAAACTTCAATGGGGTCGTTACCCGTTCAGCGGTTGAAATCGGTTTAACAGCCAATGCCGATTGCGATCAAACCAAAACCTTCATTCCTGAAAACAGCAGACTTGTTACACAAAATTTTGCGTTAAATGCCGACAGCAATGGTGTTGGCACTTTCAGCGGCACGGCTTACATCATTACCCCGGCGGGCAGGGTGGTGTTGCGTGGCACGTTGAAAGGAACAGTTGGCATCAATACAAGGTGCAGTGCCAATCGCAGCTGCCGCCAGCCCTGGCACCTGGAAGGGTTGTTTGAATCAACGCCCAGTTCCATGGATCGCGCGCTGGTCAGATCGGCTTCCGATTTGAAAATGGCGCCCATGGTGCTGAACTTTTCCGGCGATCTGAATCCGCAATCAACCGGTTCTGCGCAGATTTATCAGGGCCGGTTGGATGGTCTGGTTCCGGCGCTGCCTGCGGAAGTGGACCGCATTACGATTACGCAGGACAAGCTGAGTTACGTTCTGAATGAAGTGATTAACGCGACAGTGGTGAACGATTCGCCCGAAACGATACAGACGTGGGACAAACGATCGTTTTGCGGAATTCTGCAACTTCAAATTCTGGATGGAAACCAGTGGAATGACACCGGTTTCTGCCCGCTGAAAGCTCCCTCGCTGCCAGTCACCATCGCACCGGGATCAAAGTTTTCTGTACAAATGAACCCGTCTGAAAGTATTGAACCGTTAAAGGTAGGAACTTACCGAATTGCCCTAACCTTTATGTTTGTCACTGGAAATATACCTCTTAGTGATACTTTCGTCGTCTATTCGCAACAGTTTCGACTGGCTGGACAACTCCCATCAAATCAGGTGGTTATTAATACCAACAAGTCCGGTTACGTAGAGCAGGAAGCTGTTTTCTTGCGCGTCAACAACGATACTTCGCAAAACGTGGTGGTATACGATCATCAATCCTTCTGTTCTATTGTCACTGTTCAAAAACAGGAAGGCGGCCAGTGGGTAAATCTTTATGAGTGCTTGGTGGCGACGCCGAGCAAGCCTGTGAAGATTGCTTCGCGGGATGAGATTGAACTGAAGCTGCCGACGGATGACGTCATGACGAAACTGGGACAGGGGACTTATAGGTTGCAAACCACCTATTGGAATCTGGATGCAAATGGAAATCCAGTCGGGAATCCGTTCAATATCTTCAGCGCTACCTTTTCGGTGACGGGGAAATAGTCGCCCTAAAACGAAAAGCGGGGGCGGGAAACCGTCCCCGTAATTCTTTCTCTTGCTTGGCCCATCCGCCTGACGCATACTTCCGGCGTCATCAATCAAAAGCTAATCAGAACTTTTTGTCGCTCGGTTGAGGATCGAACGTATGTCATACGCTGGGGTCATCTGGCTGATTTTGGCAGCCATTTTTGTCGGTCTGGAAGTGTTGACGCCGGGGTTTTTCCTGCTCTGGTTTGGTGTGGGAGCTTTGGCGGCAGCGTTACTGGCCTTGCTGGGCGTCAGCAGCGTGGCGGCTCAAATCATCGTGTTTTTGCTTGTATCAGTCGCTTTGCTGGTGGCTTCTCGAACCATTTTCGAAAAGTTCCTGCCGATTTCTTCTTCAGCCCAAGGACTAAAAACGAACGTCGAAACAATGATCGGTCAGGTCGGCACTGTGGTCGAATCCAGCCGGGGCGCTCTGAACGAAGCTGCGGTGAAGGTTTACGGTTCGACCTGGACGGCGTTTCCCATTGAAGGCGAAAAACCCTTGGCCGAAGGGGAGACTGTCGCCGTCGAACGCATTGAAGGAAATTCAATTTTTGTCCGCCGTTCCAGTCGCCGCGCATTGCGGTTCAGCGAAACATCCGAAGAAATTTAGAACCCACAACTACTCAGGAGTCTATCTATGGAACTTCTTATCCCTTTGCTGGTCCTGGTGGTCGTCGTGCTTTTCGTCGCCGCCAAAACCATTCGCATTGTTCCTCAGGCAACTGTTCTGATTATTGAACGGCTGGGGAAGTTTGATCGGGCTGCTGTCAGCGGATTGAACATCCTGATCCCATTTCTTGACAGGCCGCGTTCGGTCAACTGGTCTGGCATGAAGCCCGGGGTAACGCAGATTGATTTGCGCGAACAGTTCACAGACCTGTTGCCGCAACCGGTGATTACGCGCGACAACGTGACGATCATGGTGGATTCGGTGATTTACTGGCAGATTACCGATCCGATCAAAGCCGTTTATGAAATCAACGATCTGGTCGGCAGTATCATTCAGTTGACGATTACGGCAATGCGCAATGTGATTGGCGAACTGGATCTGGATCACGCGCTCAGTTCACGCGACACGATCAACAGCCGATTGCGTGTCACGCTGGACGACGCCACCCACAAATGGGGCGTCAAAGTCACTCGCGTTGAATTGAAGAACATCAATCCGCCCGAAGACGTCCGCATCACGATGGAAAAACAGATGACCGCCGAACGAAACCGCCGGGCTGTGGTTTTGCAGGCAGACGGGGAAAAGCAGGCTGCGATCACGCGTGCAGAAGGCGAAAAACAGGCGGCCATCACGCGAGCGGAAGGCGAAAAACAGTCGGCAATTCTACAAGCCGAAGGTCAGGCGCAGGCCCGATTAACCGCCGCAGCGGCCGAAGCCGAATCCATTCGCCACATCGCCGTCGGCATCACCGGTGGGCAAGGCAACCCGGCGCAATATCTGATTATGATGAAATACATCGAATCGCTGCGGGAGATGGCCAAGTCCGGCAATTCCAAAGTCATCTTCATGCCGTTTGAAACCAGCAGCGTATTGTCGTCCATCGGCGCATTCAAGGAAGTTTTCGGTGGTGAGCAGGCGGAACCGCGCGTGCCTGTTGAAACTCCACGTTTAAGACATTAATCCTTTGCCTGCAGAACGCGGACAGCAACAGCAAAAATCTTTTAGAATTTGCTGTCTGCTGGCCGCGTTTTGCTTCAACTGGAATTTTATTGGCGGGTAAATTTCACAGGATCAATCTTGCTATTGATTTTGTACTCTTGGACTTTCACTTCTCCGGCCACTTTTCCCAGTTCCATGCCAATTTGCCTATGCGCGAATTTGATGCCGCCGACCGTTTTGTAATCTTCTAGAACTTCGACAATTTCCATTTCCTCGGTTCCGTTCGTCATCACATCGCTTAGCTGCCGCGCCAGATAAGTCTGTTTGTCAAAGCTGATCTTGAATTTAGATTCGCCGATTTCAACTGTAATGACTGCGACTGGTTTCCCATCAATTTCGGCATCGGGAAGCGCAATCGCTGACATATTCATCTCGCTGGGAACAAGCAGCAGGTTGATAAACCATTCGCGTACGACTCTGCGTTTGGTTTCATAAACGGCTCGATCACTTTGTGTGGTGTCGTTGAACCAATATGTTTTACCGTCAAAGCCGCTGGAAATAGTACCAACATCTGTTCGAACCTTTTGTGCCTGGAACAAATACATGGTGAAGGGTTGTGTGCTGGTGCCAGACGGATCGTAAGTAATGTAATTGCCGGAATAAATTAAATTCGTGACTTGTTTCAGTTTCTCTTCGCCGCCTTTGGCATCGCGTGCCAGTTTGAGAATCGCTTCGGCACGTTGCGCGGGTGATTCTTCATTCGTTTTAGCCTTTGCCGTTTGCGTTGAGGCTTTGGGCTGGTTGGATTGAGCGGCGACAAAACTGCAATTGATCAGAAGCACTGTGGCGATGGCGAATAGTTTTTTCATGGCTTTTACAAGACCTCAAACACTTCCAGTGCATGCGGGATCTTGCCGAACGGCGCTGAAACCTGCACGCCTTGCACGAATTCCCGGACTTCCAGCAACATTTCCTGTGCGATCTTAACGCCTTCTTTTAGCGCAGCGGCTCCGTCTTCGGCCTTGCGCATTCTTTCCAGAATTTCCGGCGGCACGGATACGCCCGGAACTTCATTGTTCAGAAATTCCGCATTGCGGAAACTGGTCAGCGGCCAGATGCCCGGCACAATCGGAATGCGGCAATGTTCGATTCGTTTCAGAAACGCTTTCAACTGCTTCACGTCAAACACTGGCTGCGTAATGGCGTACTCCGCTCCGGCTTCGACTTTCCATTCAAAGCGGCGAATTTCATGATCCAGGTCAATCGCGCCCGGATTGACGCCGACGCCAATAACGAATTTCGTCGGCTGTCCAATCGGGTTTCCGCCCGGATCAAGTCCGTGATTCAACCGGTTGACCATGTTCGTTAAACCGATAGCGTCAATATCGAACACAGCGGTCGCATTCGGGTAAGGTCCCATCTTTGGCGGATCGCCCGTGATGATCAGGAAGTTTCGCAAGCCCAGGCCCGCCGCTCCCAGCAAATCCGAAAGCATTCCCAGCAGATTTCGGTCCCGGCAGCAGTAATGCGTGACAGCTTCTATGCCGACTTGCTGTTCGATGATCAGCGAAACTGCCAGAGCGCCCATTCTGGATTGCGCGCGCGGACCGTCTGGAACGTTGACGGCGTCAACGCCGGCTTCTTTCAAACTGCGAACGCCTTTCAGCATCGCAGCCGGATCGCAGCCTTTGGGCGGGACGATTTCAACTGAAGTGACAAATTGACCGTTAGCCAGTTTGTTGCCGAAGCGCGAACGTTCAGCCAATGGAACCGGCTCGACTCCGGCGGATTGTTCTTCGACAGTGATGGCGGCGATGTTACGGCGTCCGGGGCTGGCGGCTCGAACAGCGTCAACAACCAGTTTGATGTGCGCAGGCGTCGTTCCGCAGCAACCGCCTATGAATTTGACGCCGGAGCTAATCAACCGCTTGGCGTATTTGGCAACATATTCCGGAGAAGCCAGGTACATCTTTCGCCCGCCGACTTCGCGCGGCAATCCGGCATTGGGTTGGGCGGAAAGGCGGCGTCCTGTGTGTTCGCGCATCTTTTCGACGGCTTCCAGAATGATTTGCGGGCCTACGGCACAGTTCAGTCCGATGACGTCCGCTCCGTCCTTATCCAGCCACTGATCCAGCCGTTCGGTGATGGTTGCCGCCGAGGTGCCGTATGCCGTTTCGTACTGTTCGTTGATGGTCATCTGCGCGAAGATGACCAGATCGCTCAGCTCGCGGACGGCGCGAATCGCCTGGTGCATTTCGGCCAAATCGTGAAAGGTTTCCAGCACAAAGCAATCAACTCCGCCTTCAAGCAAGGCCAAGACTTGTTCCTTGAACAGCTCTTTGGCTTCTTCGACGGAAGTTGGTCCGTAAGGCTCAATCCGAACACCGAGCGGGGAAATCGCTCCCGCGACAAAGGCATCGTGCTGCGCTGTCTTGGTTGCTTCGCGGGCGATTTGCGCAGCCAGAATGTTGATCTCGCGAAGCTTATCGTCCAGGCCTTGCTCAGCGAGCTTCAATCGAGACGCGCCGTAAGTATTCGTTTCGATGATCTCGGCTCCGGCTTTTATGTATTCGCGGTGGATGTCCAGAATCAGGTCGGGGGTTGAAAGATTCAGTTCGTCGTAACAGCGATTGATGTACACGCCTTTGCTGTAAATCATTGTGCCCATCGCGCCGTCGAATACGCGAACTCGATCTTCCTGAATGAATTCTCTAAAGTTGTTCATAGTGAAAAAGCCCCGCGTTTTTTTGACGCGAGGCTTTAGTAGCAAGTTTTCGGTTGTAAACCGGATTTCCGGTCAGGCTCTTTAGCAGTTTTTAGGGTGGAGCAA
>CAZMXG010000200.1:0-13638 GCA_964570175.1 uncultured Heliomicrobium sp.
GCCGTTATTGGCGTTCCGGATCAATATCGCGGCGAATCCGTCAAAGCCTTTGTCGTGTTGAAACCTGGAATCGTCGCAGCCGTGGAAGAACTGGCAGAATTCTGCAAGGCAAATCTGGCGAAGTACAAGTTGCCGTCTGTGATAGAAATTGTCCCCGGTTTGCCCAAGAGCGCTGTTGGAAAGGTACTTCGCCGCGAGTTGCGCGAGTTGGAAGCAAAGAAGTAAAACTGGCATCAGATTATCGTTTGAGAAAAAGGAGTTGTTATGTTGCAAACGGTCGAAGCCGAAATTGACATTGATGGAAATATTCGCTTGTGTGAACCAGTTCAAGTCAGTAAGCCAACTCGTGCGATAGTGACTTTGCTTGAAGAGGCACCTCCCGTTCCTGGCGGCAACGGAAATGCGGCTGATGTATTGAAGCTTTTACGAAGCCCTGAGTTTGCAAACCGAAAAAGCTACTCGGCGGAAGAAATTGAAGCGCAGATTCAGGAAAATAGGGAGTCCTGGGATTGAGCAAACCGCTAATTTATCTTGATAGTTGCATCGTGATTTACGTGGTGGAGCGTCATCCTCTTTATGCCACAACCATCGAAGCACGAATGCAGGCAGTGACGAATGGCACCTATTCCTATTCCCCACTGGTACGAATGGAGTGCTTGATTAAACCGCTGCGAAATCAGGATACGGTATTGCAACATCTATTTGATATCTTTTGGCAAACTCAGAGAATGCTCAATCTGCCTGCAGCAATTTATGATTTAGCCGCTAAATTACGTGCTGGGCACCCTCGCCTGAAAACGCCAGACGCAATTCACTTAGCCACTGCTCAACACCACGGCTGCGCCGAATTTTGGACCAACGATGATCGTTTAGCACTTATTGCCCCCTCTCTTGCAAAAAAGGTAATCTAATTTTTCATGATCGATCGAAAATAAAAACGACTAGTCAGGAGTAATTGATGTCTTCAGCAGAAAACAATTCGCCAAAATATGACGAACGCCCTTGGGGCAATTTCACCGTTCTGGACGAAGCAGACGGATACAAGGTTAAACGCATTGAAGTGCTGCCCGGCAAACGGCTCAGCTATCAAAAACATTCCAAACGCGCAGAGCATTGGTTTATTGTGGCAGGCGATGCCAAAGTGACGCTTGATGGCAAAGATATTTTTCTCAGTCCCGGCGAATACGTTGACATCGCCATTGGCGCGGCGCATCGCGTTGAAAATCCGGGGGAAGAAAACGTCGTGTTTATCGAAGTCCAGCGCGGTGCTTATCTGGGCGAAGACGACATTGTGCGGTTGCAGGATGATTTTGGCCGAACGCAGGGATAGTGATGCCGAAGGTCTCAGTCAACGGAATCAATCTGTTTTACGAAGTCGAAGGCCTGGGCGAGCCGTTGCTGTTGATTTACGGTTTGGCTGGGCGCGGGAATGGCTGGAAGTTTCAAGTCGAAGCCTTGTCGCAGTATTTTCAAACTATCACGTTTGATAATCGTGGAGTCGGCGAAACCGATCAGCCGGTTGAAGCTTACTCGCTGGCTGGTATGGCGGATGATGCTGTCGGCTTGCTGGATGCGCTCGGCATTGAATCGGCCAACGTCTTCGGAATTTCGATGGGCGGAATGATTGCGCAGGAATTTGCGCTTCGCCATGGGCAACGTGTTCGCAAGCTTGCGCTGGGCTGCACGCATCCAGGCATTAAACATTGCGTTCCTTCGCCAGCCTGGGTGACGGAAATCTTCAAAAGCCTGCCCGGCAAACCGCGCGAACAGGTTGTCCGCGAATGCACGACCTTCAATTACTCGCCCTATACGCAGCAATACAGGCCGGAGCTGATCGAATCGCTGATTCCGCTGTTTGTGGATAACCGGCAAAGGCTGCACGGTTATTTGAACCAGATCAATGCCGTCTGGGCATTTGATGCGTTTGATCGGTTGCCTCAAATTACTGCGCCGACTTTGGTGATGACTGGAACTGATGACGTGCTGGTTCCGCCGGGCAACTCAAAAATCATTGCCGGACATATTCCAAACGCCCGGCTGCTGGAATTCAAAAATGCTGGCCATCTCTTTTTTATCGAAAAGGCCAGAGAGGTGAATCAGGCCTTGCTTGAATTCTTTCAGGCAAAATGACGGAGCAAACCCGCGCAAAAAAGGCGCAAAGGAAATCAAACTCCTTTGCGCCTTTTTCCCATCAACACAAACGAGTTAGGCGTGCCGCCACTTTACTGTATCCCAGTTGACGCGCTTGCCTGAGCGGAACGATTCGTTGGCCAAATGCGCTCCAACCAGCACGCGATTTCCCAACTCCACGGGCGAATTCGGCTGCTTGCGGCTTTGCATGCAATCCAGGAAGTTTTGCATGTGAATGGTGCTTTCGTCGGTCACTTTCCAGCTTTCGATTTCCTTTCGCTTGGCATCGTACCGCACCATCATTCCACGATTGTTTTCCTGCACGATGCTGCCTTCCAATCCGTAAAACGCCGCGCCGTCATATTCCTGGCCGTTCATAAATTGCACCATGAAAACGATGGCGAAGGTTCCGCAATCCAGAATGGCGTGTACGTTGTCTGGTGTTTCCCAATCCATGTTTTGGTATTTGCCGCCGTTGCAACTGACGGTTTTTGGTCCGTCGCTACCCGTGATCCACATCGCCACATCCAGCCAATGTGGCCCAATGTCGGTCATCAAACCTCCGGCGTAATCCCAGTACCAGCGCCAGCCCGAAGCGCGTTTGGCGTCATAAGGCCGCTTCGGCGCCTTGCCCAGAAAGCGGTTCCAGTCAATGAGCTCAGGCGCAAAGAGCGTTTGGTCCTTGCTGCGTTTGATGTAAGGATCCACCGGGCGATACCGGAAATCCCAGATGCGCACAAACCGGATTTCTCCGATGCCGCCCGACGCAACGATGTCACGAGCTTTTTTGAAATGCTCGCCGCTCCGCCGTTGGTTGCCGACCTGCACGATCTGCTTGGAGGCCTTGACCGCCGCGACCATGTTTTCACCCTCTTCGATGGTGCGGCAAAGCGGCTTTTCGATGTAAGCGTCTTTTCCGGCTTTGATCGCCGCCAGCAAGACATCGTGATGCAGGTGATCCGGCACGGCGATGATCACGCCGTCAATGTCCTTGCGCGCCAGCAAGTCGTTGTAATCCACATAGGTTTTTTCGACCGGCGAACTGAGTTTTTTTTGCGCCTGTTCCAGCATTCCCTTATTGACATCAGATAATGCCACGATGTCCGCGCCGAGCTTTTGCGCCGTGGCAACTCGTCCGCTTCCGCGATCACCGGGGCCGACGCCGCCCAGCCTCAGCCGATCGTTCGCGCCCATAATGCGGGCATACGACCTAGCGGTCATTCCTACAGTCGTCAGCGCAATTGCTGACGATGTGCTTGCTTTGATGAATTCCCTGCGATCCATAATTTTCACCTTTCGAAGTTGATGGAACTACCTTGCCACAAGTTTTAGTTGGTTGATTCGATCACGCAAGGCTGTCGTGAAGCAGGCAGCCTCATCCGGAGTGGCTCCACTGGCTTTCAATCCGGATTGTAATTGGGCGTCAGTGATGCGACCAAGGTACTGCATCAGCCATTGAACATCGCTAACCCGTATAGCATTTTTGAAATCGTCGGTATGCTGGCCAGAATACCCAAATTGAACCATCTCACCTTTGACGCCTTTGACAAAATCTTTGCTCTGGCTGTTGAAGCCTTTGCAATCCCACTTTTCGCGGCTCAGGTAACCGCCCCATTTTCCCATCGAACCACCCCAATCCGTTACCAGGTAGCGATCTTCGACGCGGGATCCAACAGGAGTCCGGAAAATTGCCGTGTTCGAGCCGCGTTTTGCGTCGCGCACGTCTTTATTGTCCCAATTGGAAGTCAGCATCAGCATTACTTTCAATCCATTCAGTTCTTTCGATCCGACGAAAGGATTCTGTATCCAGCCCCAGCTTTCTTCTTCTTCCAGTTTTTTGACGTTCTTTTCCTTTTGCATCTCAAATCGGGCATCTGTAAAGCTGCCATCAGATTTAACGAAGTCTTTGGCGCGGGTTAATTTGCCAACTCCGACGATTTTGCCGCTGGGGACAAAATAAGCAGGCTCAACAAAATACCCGACTGCCCAAACCAATCGGGTCGCAAAGGTTTCGGCGTTAACTTCAGTGCCGAATTTCGCTGTCCAGCGGACGCCGTTTGCGTCTGACACACGGATTTTCGGATTCGATCCAGAGAGGCTTTCTTCAACAAAGGTGAACGGCGGTTTCGGAGCTTTGGCGCGGCCGGTTGAGCCACCTACCAAATCCAGCGTTTCTACCGATCCAGGGTTTTGCCAGATGACCGGTTTGCCGGCTGGCAAAGACTCACTTTGTTTCTGGATTGCTTGCGAATTGACGCTCAGCAAAGACAGAGCCAGTCCAATTAACGAAAAAACTATTCCGATGGTCAGAAGTTTCCTTTTTATCATCTCTCCTCCTTGGTTTTGTGGCGAGAAGTGAAAAATAGGCGAAGTTGCTGGAACTGTCCAGCCGGGATGCCGAACTTTGCGTTCGGTCAGGTTGCTGAATAACAAACTGCATTGCTTTGATGAGACAGTAAAGTGTGGCAAAAGAATTTGTTGACAGCAGAGCAATACATCACTAAATTTCGGTTTCACTCATTAAAGGCATTTGTCTTGAACCGATCATCCGCGCTCCCAATGAATGTTTCCCCTAATTCCCGACACGGTTCCGGTTCTATAGCCCCGCACACAAATTTCCACTTAAACTCTATTGCCGTTGGGTTATTATCTTGCTAGATGCGATCGGCAACCTCTAATTATCTATCCTGAAGGAGTAGTAACGTGAAGAACAAAGAAAACACTCGCACTAATGAAAATCCTGACATCAAGAACCAACCATCTGAACCAACAACCGAAAAAGATTTCGAGTTGGTACCAACCTCACAGAGCCGTCGCAGATTTTTGGGCAAGGTTGGAGGCGCGGCTGCGGCGACGATTGCCGTGGGAAGTGCTTCCGTTCCGGTACTTGGCGATGTCATCAATCCTGAGCCAGTATCCTTAGAGCCTGCAACGACAACATTTGAAGCGAATGTGGTTAGTGGTCCTGGCCGTGCTCAGCAAGCCTATGACATTCGGGTTCAATCGGCTGTTTTTCAAAAGCTACTTCCGTTGCCAGATCACACAAACAATGGTGATGAAGAGCGTTACTTGAACCGAATCGGAAATTATTCAAAAGGAATGCCGCACAATGCACTGGGCGAGGTGGATCAGGTCGCCTATAACGCCTTTTTGCAAGCGGTTAGCACGGGTTTTCCAGACGATTTCGAGCGCATTCCCATGGGCGATAACCAGGTGCGATTTACCAACCCACAGGGAGGGTTGACCTTTGAAATGCAGGGAGCCGATCCGGGGCACCTGTATATGCCGCCTCCGCCTGCATTTTCCAGTGCCGAAATTGCCGCAGAAATCGGAGAAAATTACTGGATGTCGTTGACGCGCGACATCAATTACGAAGATTACGATTCACATCCATTGACGAATGCCGCAGCAGCGGATTTGACCAAGTTCAGCGATTTTCGCGGACCACATTATCGCCCGCGATTGGCTTTGCGTGGCGGACAGCAAACTCTTGCCACCCAGCAAATAACGGAAAATGCTGAAACCGCAGAGGCTGATCAGCCCCAACCTCGTGTGCCAATTCGTCAGCAAGCTAGTTCAGGGCCTATCACCACGGGATTGCTGTTCCGGGGACTGACTCCTGGGGATGCGGTTGGTCCCTATATTTCACAGTACTTGTGGAAAGGATTCAATTATGGAGCCATTCCGGTTGATCAAAAGATGCGAACAACCATCCCAGGCGATGATTACTTGACCACCTACAGCGACTGGCTGTTGGCACAAAACGCCCGAGGGAATGCCGGTTTGCCAAACCGGTATGATCAGACGCGGCGATATATTCGTAACGGGCGCGATCTGGGCGAATGGGTGCATGTTGATTTGCTTTACCAAGGATATTTGACTGCAGCGCTGGTGTTGTTGACGATGAATGCACCGGTTGATCCGAATAATCCGTATCGCAAATCTCGCAATCAAGGAGCTTTCGGAACGTTCGGCCCACCGCATTTGCAATCGCTGGTGACCAGCGTCGCGACGAATGCGTTGCGCGCTGTCTGGTATCAAAAATGGTTTGTTCACCGCCGGTTACGTCCTGAAAACTTCGCTGGACGCATCCATAACCATTTGACCAAAGCGACTACCTATCCAATCAACAACGAAATTTTGAATTCGGATGCGGTGCAGGAAGTGTATCGGAAGTACGGAACATATCTGTTGCCAGTCGCTTTCGTCGAGGGATGCCCGACACATCCGGCGTATGGCGCAGGCCACGCAACCGTGGCGGGAGCCTGTGTCACGGTTCTGAAATGGTGGTTCGATGAATCGTGGGTGATTCCGGATCCAGTTGTCGCTTCGCCAGATGGATTGTCGCTCGTTCCGTATCGCGGGACAGACAACCTGACCGTTGGCGGCGAATTGAACAAAGTCGCTGCAAACGTTGCTTTGGGCCGAAACACGGCTGGCGTACATTGGCGATCAGACGCGACCGAATCCATGAAATTTGGCGAAGCCATCGCCATCAGTGTGTTGCAGGATTTCAAACACTGCTGGAACGAACGCTTTGACGGATTATCGCTGACCAAGTTCGATGGGTCGCGAGTCACGATCTGATAGAAATCAAAGACAAAGGTTAAAAGGCAAAAGTGCGGAGCTTACGTTTCGCACTTTTGCCTTTTTTGTTTCAGCGAATGAATTATCCGTTCAGAAATTTCGACAGCCAATTGGTGATAATGGCCTCATCGGTTGGGGCGCTGAAGTTCGCCGCGTTGACTTTATCTGCTCCGATTAATTCCGTTCGCCCGCGAACCAATGCTTCAACATAAGCAGCAGGAAATTCCGGGTGGCCTTGAATGCCCAGCATCGTTTCACCAACTCGATACATTGCCACCGGACAATGAGCGCTTTCGCCAAGCAAGACGCTGTTTTCCGGCAAGCGAACGACTTGGTCGCGGTGCGAATACTGGATGCCGCAGCTTGATTGTTCCGGCAGCATCCAGCTTTCCTGTTTAATGACGTTCAGGCTGTGAACGCCGATGCCCCAGCCTTGTACAGCCTTTTCGACTTTGCCGCCCAGCGCTTCCGCCATTACCTGATGGCCGAAGCAAATTCCAACAAAGGGTTTGTCGCCGTCTCGCAATTGCCGCAGGAAGTTTTTCAGCTCCTGAATCCAATCGTCTTCGTCATAAGCTGAAAACCGCGAACCAGTGCAGACAAATGCTTCGCAAGCGGTTGTCGAGGCGGGGAATTCGCCGTTACGAACATCGAAACTCACCAATTCCAGCTGCGGCGCGTGACGATTGAACAGGTCGGCGAACATCTGCCGATAATCTCCGGCAATCGGCAGCAAGTCCTCTCTGACGTGATCACATTCCAGCAAGCCGACTTTCATAAGCTCAGTCTCAAGTGAAATGACTTGGGCCGCGTGAAGGCTTCAAATCCCAGCTTGGACAACGTGCAACCGCGCCCGGAGTCTTTGACGCCAGCCCAGGCCAGCGCCGGATCAAGATAATCGCAACGGTTCATGTAAAACGTTCCGGTTTCGATCTGGTCGCCGATTCGCAATGCTGCGTCTACGTCCGAAGTCCAGATCGAAGCCGTCAAGCCATACTTGCTGTCGTTCATCAACCGGATGGCTTCTTCGTCATTTTTGACCGGCATGATGCCGACGACGGGCGCAAAGGTTTCTTCGGTCATCAGCAGCATTGAGTGATCAACATTGACCAGAATTTGCGGAGCCAGATAAGGCGTTCCGGCTTTGCTGATTGGGAACAGCGATTCGTCAAGCAAAGCTTTTGCACCTTTCTGCAACGCTTCGGCGATGTGGGCGCGAGCCTTGTCAGCGGCGTCGGTTCTGACCATCGGCCCAAGCGTGATGTCATCTTCCAGCGGGTTGCCGAGTTTGTATCGCTTGGTCAATTCCACCGCGCCTTCGACAAACTGATTGTACACGTCTTGATGCACATAAATGCGCTCGATCGCGCAGCACGACTGGCCGGAGTTGAACATTGCGCCGTCCACCAGATTTTCAATTGCGCCTGCCAGGTTTGCATCAGGCCGAACATAGGCTGGGTCCTTGCCGCCCAGTTCCAGCCCAGTGGCAATGAAACGTTCGCTGGCGGCGCGCTGCACGGCGTGACCTCCGGCGACGGAGCCGGTGAAGGCGACAAAACCGATGCGCGGGTCTTTGATAACTTCGGCAACCTGATCGTGGTCAATGTGCAGGAACTGAAACACGCCTTCGGGCAAACCTGCGGCGGCGAAAGCTTCGGCGTACCGTTCGGCGACCAGAGGTGTTTGCGGCGCGATTTTTAGAACCACGCTGTTGCCGGCCAGAATCGCTGGAACCACCGCGTTGACCGAAGCCAGCCACGGATAATTCCACGGAGCCAGCACAAGCACCGTACCGACCGGTTCGCGGCGGATAAAGCGCATGAAATTTTCTTTGGGTTCGATGGCAATGTCGGCGAGTTCGCGTTCGGCGATTTCGCACATAAAGTTGACGCGCTCGTTGAAACCTCGGCGAAGCTCGAACGGGCTGTAGGCAATCGGTCGCCCGATTTGCCAGGTCAGCTCTTTGCCAATTTCGTCAGAGTGTTCTACCAGCCAGTCTTTCATTCGCAGACAGATTGCCGCGCGTTCACTGACCGGCATTTGCCTCCACTTGGTTTGAGCAGCAACAGCTTTGGCCAGCGTGGTTTCGATTTGTTGTGAGGTTGCGAGTTGACGTTCGGCGTAAACCGAACCGTCAATCGGCGAGATTGTCTTTTGCATTTGCTCAGTCATATTTCTATTTGGCAAGTCCTACTTGGAGTATTCGCCTGGGTATTTCCAGGAAGGGTATTTGAAGATTGGTTCCAGTTTGAATTCTTCAGGTGGTAAGGGGCTTTCTTTAGCAATTAAGCCCAACGGATTAGCATAGTATATGAGCCGTTTGTGAATTGGGAAAATTCCATTGATTCTAACAAGGCTATTGTCTTGATAGACCATTTGGAAAATAGGCCTTTGATTTTCATCAACTACTTCAAAGGCTTTGTCATTAGAATTAGAGTCCCAGCTACCAGGGCGCACAGTAAACTGGTTTTGTTTGATCTCAATGTTAGGCTTATTTGCATTACCAAGTATCGTCACATCCGCAAAGAGTTTGTCGTCTTTGGTATATAAGCGAATAGGGGCGTACCCACTAAAATCCATTGGCTTGAAACCATCAACCCAGCCTTGTCGGGGCACTTTGAAGCTCTGGCCGCCAAGTACCAATGTTAGATAAGTAGTTGATGGTTGGAAAACAGGCTGAGACAAGTTTGTAGCCGGAGGGGGATTGGGTGAAGGTGTTGCTCGAAACATAATGATGGCTATCACCCAAACCAAAATTGTAATTCCTGATGCTACTCCAATAATGATCGTTTTTTGTGTGTTCAAAAATACTCCTATTACAGGTCCCAATAGCGCAAAAATTAAGGTGACAACGATATTGGGTATCCACCCCCCTGAGTGAAGAGTGCCAAGAGTGCTATCAAATACGCTCCGCCATTCATTTGCCGAATTACCAATTTCTGCTTTTTCATTGGAACCCTTTTTGGCTTTTATATGTTTATTAGCACGCTTCTTCATTTACCGGTTGCTCGCTCCTTTTTGTTTCCATCAATCTGCTTCAGTAATTCTTTGACCGCTGCATCAAGCTGGCTGTCGCATCCGGTGTAGCTTTCGCCGACTGGCCGCGACACAGGCAGATCAACCGGGCGCGGATTCAGTTCCATTGTCTGACCCGTGTTGTCTTGCACTCGCACGCGAGGCATGCGGAAGCCTGTGCCGTCCAGCAAAGACAAATTCCACGTATAAATAATCCAGCCGGAAGTCGGTTCGCCTACGACTTTGCCGAGTTTCAGCGTGCGATAACCTTCGGTGAAATCTTCGGCGTCGGACAGCGAGTGTTGATTCGTGACCAAAATGGTTGGCGCTTCCAGCGAACGTTGCCCCAGGTAACTGCGCGCTGGAGCCGACGGCATACCGCGTTGCGTCATCGTCAGATAACCTCGACGCGCCAGCACGTCAATTGCGTAGACGTTGACGAAGCCGCCGTTGTTGTTGCGAACATCTACGACTACGCCTTCGCGCGCGTGGTTGTCATCGTCCAGGTCTGTGTAAAGTTGCGCCAGTGATTGTGCCGACATATCCGGCATATGAACGTAACCCAGGCGTCCGTTACTGACCTTTGCGACATATGCGCGGCACTCTTCGACCCATTGGCGATAGAGCAGTCCTTTTTCCGTTCCAGTGGTCGTTGGGCGAACAACGATTTCACGCGGGCTGGAACCATCGGCGGATGACGAAACCGTCAATGAGACTCGGCGATTGGTTTTGTATTGCAGCAATTCGTCCAGATTCGTTTGCGCGTTGATACGCGCGCCTTCAACTGCCAGAAGGTAATCGCCGACTTTGATGCCGCCCGCGATTGCTGCCGGGCCAAGCGTGATGACTTCCGTCACTTTTAGCCGCCCATTGGCTTCGTATTCGTTGCGGTCGAATCGCAAACCGAGTTTGCCAACCGGCGCGGTTTGATTGCCACCGCCGAACGGAGCCGACACGCCCAAATGCGAAGCGTTCAATTCGCCGACCATCAAATTCAAAATTCGTCGCATTTCGTCTGGCGTGCGCGCTCCAGCGATGCGCGGTTCGTATTCAGCGCGGACAGCTTCCCAATTTGCGCCGTGATATTTGTCGTCGTAAAAATGGTCGCGTTGCAAAGTCCAGGCCTGTTTGAAGACAGCCAGTTTTTCCTGGTGAAAATCCACATCCATTTCAGCCGTGACCGCGATGGGGCGAGCCTGGCGCGTGTCCATATTGATGACACTGACGCGGCCTTGTTCCAGGTAATACACCTCTTTGCCGTCGGGGGAAAACTGCGCATCAGTTTTGAATCCAGGTGTCGAAGTCAATTGCCGAGCGACAGGCTGTTCGCGCCCCAGTTCGTCCAGTGACCAAGTGTACAGATTGGTTTGCCCTTCGGCGCTGGCACCCATCAACAGCGTTTTTCCGTCCGGGCTGATAGTAAGCGAGTTCACATCAACGCCGACCGGCAACAGGCTCAACCGCTGGCGAATGCCGTCAAAAACGATTTCTACTGCTTTGCCAGTAGGTTTTTTGTCAGAGGCTTCGGCGGGTTGCGCGGGCTGTGCTGGTTGCGGCGGTGGCGTTTGCGGTCGGCCTGGAATACGAGGCGATTCTTCCCGGAACAAATCGCGAAACTGGTCTTCGCGGAATTTCGGTGTGCGCGGCAGCAAATCCACCCGAGCGATTTGGCCGCTCTCGGTTCGCATCACGGTTTGGAACAACAGGTAAGTTCCGTCGGGACTCCACGAAATCGAACTGCCGGAATTCGACGCCAGCGAACTGATTTGCCGGGCTTCGCCGCCCGCCGCTGCGACAGCGTAAATGTTGCGAAAAGATTTGTTGCTGACCGCTGAAAACGCCAGCCATTTGCTATCGGGAGACCACGCAAAAGAACGATTGCTGGTGAATGGCGGACGATCCATTTTGGCGCTTGCCAGTTTGCGCTCTTGTTTCGATTCAGTTTCGTAAACGCGAAGCTCGTTGCCATCGCGCACAAACGCAATCAATTTGCCGTCGGGAGAAAAGCGCGGCGCGGCGTCGGCTGTTGCGCCGTTGGTCAATTGCGTTTCCGTATTGCTGGGAAAGTCATACAAAAACAGGTGTGGCGCGCCGTCGCGTTCGGAAACGTAAGCGATGCGTTTGCTGTCTGGCGACCAGACAACATCGCTTTCCGCCGCTACGCTGCGCGTCACACGCACAGCATCGCCGCCGTCTTTGGATGAAGCGGCGAAGATTTCACCGCGCACAGAGAAAGCGATTTTTCTGCCATCGGGCGAAAGGGCCAAGTCTCCGAAGCCATTGTTCAACGCCAAATGCTCAATGCTAGGGCTAGCCTGAGCGCCGCGACGAACAATTTGAACTTCAGTGGTTTGGCCGCTTGCCGTGTCGAATTTCCAGATGCCGAAGTTGCGTTCAAAGACAATTGTTTTTCCGTCATAACTGATGGTTGGCCACAGCACGCGCCCACTGGTGAATTTGGTCAGTTGTTTGGCTTGGCCGCCGATGGCTTTTGACCAAAGGTTTTGTGCGCCGCTGCGGTCGGAAGCGAAGAACAACGTTTTGCCGTCGGCGCTCCACATGGGCCATTGCTGTTTGGCGCCGCGTTCAGTCAGTTGGTCGTATTTGCCGCCCTCGTTCAGCAACCAGAGTTCCGATTCGTCCAGATGGCTGTGTCCTTTGCGCCACCATTGTCCGGCGCTGTTTCCACGGGCGGCAAATGCCAGCATTTTGCCGTCGGGCGACGGCGCAGCGAAAAATTCGCTGGTGTAACGATCCGCTGTAACCTGCATCGGCGTGCCGCCTTCGCTGCTGACGCGGAAGATGTCGTTCATGCCCGAGATGTCTTTGTTCGAAGAGGTGAAATAAATCCATTTGCCATCGCGCGACCAGCCGTCCAGTTGATCGTTGCCGTCGTCAAATGTCAGCCGCCGCAAATCGCCCGTACCCAACGTCAGCACGTAAATATCGCCGCTTCCAGTTCGATTGGAACCGAACGCCAACTTCTTGCCATCAGGCGAATAGATCGGGCGTGATTCGTTGGCGGAATGCGCCACCAGCAATCGTGCTTCGCCGCCATTGGCAGGAACCGTCCAGATATCCCCGCCGGAAACAAACGCGATTTCGGTTCGATCTGGTGAAATCGAAGGTTCGGCAAAATACGGCAATGCCTCTTTTGGCGTTTGGCCAAGGGTGATGAAAGAAAGCAGCGATAAAAGCACAACGATTCGGACACGCGATTTAGTCATAAGAACCTCGCTTGACGGGTGAAGTTGGACATACACAACGCTGTTGTTGAGCAATTTTGCTCAACAGTGAGCAACTTTGCCCAACGAAATTCTGGTAAATGCCGATAACTATTTGATATTGCGTTGGCATAAGCCTTGCTGCCTCTATCGTAATGAAGTGAACCGGACTGAACAAGAGGAGGGAATCCGCCGTGAAAGAATTTATTACCCTGGACGGCAACGAAGCCGTTGCCTCAGTCGCATATCGTTTAAGTGAGGTCATTGCCATATACCCAATTACACCCGCTTCGCCAATGGGCGAATGGGCGGACGCCTGGGCATCGCAAGGAAAACTAAACCTGTGGAACACGGTTCCCGCCGTTGTTGAAATGCAAAGCGAAGGCGGAGCCGCCGGAGTCGTGCATGGCGCATTACAAACGGGCGCGCTGGCCAGCACGTTTACGGCGTCCCAAGGCCTGCTGCTGATGATCCCGAATATGTACAAGATCGCCGGTGAATTGACGCCGACGGTGTTTCACATCGCGGCGCGTTCGCTGGCAGCGCAGGGGCTTTCCATCTTTGGCGATCACAGCGACGTGATGGCGACGCGAGCGACCGGTTGGGCGATGCTCTGTTCCAACTCTGTACAGGAAGCGCAGGACTTCGCATTGATTGCGCACGCCGCCACAGCACGCATTGT
>CAZMXG010000201.1:0-13557 GCA_964570175.1 uncultured Heliomicrobium sp.
CTTGATGAGAAGTACTTGCTCAAAGTCCTCCGCTCTTGAAATGCGATTGCCCTGGACTGAGAACTGATTTATGCCGCCCACCCTGCAATTCCTGTTGCATTGCCAATACAAAATGAAATGGCGGAACCGTGAAAATAATCAAGAGAACAAGGAAGTAAACAATATCTTTCAAGTAAGCCGCCTGCGCCGTATAAGCCTGCCAATTCATCTCAGTCACGGGGTTGGTCGGCAAAAACAGACAAGCGCCCGCAAAAGCCAGCAAGGCGGAACACAAAAAAAAGGCAACCGATGCGACAATTCCTTTTCGACTGCCGTTGCGGGTCAACTTCCAGTCAACGGCCAACCCAGCCAGTGAAGTGGCAAATACCCAGACAAAAATCGCTATCGCCACCCAAATGCTCACACGACCATAACGGTCGAACTGGTAAGCGACCTCACCCAGCAGCGCGACTGCATAAAGTGCTGCGTACAATCCACTGGCAACCAACGCATGCGACAAATGACCACCAAACAGCGAATCCAACTTCCCCGACAGCCCCAGGGCTGAAGCGATTTCAGCAGGCGAGAGCGTTTGCAACAAACTACGATCCGAATCCAAAACTCGCACTGCCGCGTCCAGCCGTTGCGCTTCACGCCAACAACAATCGCATTCCAGCAGATGCGCTTCGATTTGCCGCTTTTCCGACTCGCTGGCTCGCCCAAAGCAGTAAGCCGTTAGCAATTCGCTGATCTTCGGCGCAAGACAAGCTTTCTGTCGGATAATGATTTGTTGACTGCCCACGCTTTCTCCTTCGTGAGTTGTCACCGGACAACAGGAATCTGCTCCGCAGTTTTTCGGACGGCGGTTTGCCATCGCGCAAGCCGTACCGAAACATCTCTTCCGCTGCATAAAGCTTGCCGCTTACCTGCCCTGTAGTCATTTCCAGCATCCGGCTGATCTCTTCCAGCGTGAAACCTTCAGTCCGCTTCAGCAGCAAAATGACGCAATGTTGTCTGGGCAGAGTTTTCAAAGTTTCGTGAACACAAGCGACAAGTTCATTGTTGGACATCGGATCGGGAATCCTTTCAACAAAGTCGTGCAATTCCCCAGGTTCGTCCAGCGCGGCAACCGATACACATTTCTGTTTGCGCCAGTAATCCATCACCTTTCCGTGAACAATTTGCGCCAGCCAACTGCCGAGCTTGCTTTCACCGCGAAAAACTCCGCGCCTCATCTGGTCGAGCGCGGTTACCATAGCTTCCTGGGTGACATCCTGACAATCCTGCGTGGGCACACCGTTACGACGCGCAAGATATTCAAACTTCTCAGAGAACTTGCGGGCAAATTCATCTGCCGCCATCTCGTCTCCACTGATGATGGACGCAACCAAAGCCAAGTCTTCAGAGTGAATGGGCTGAAGGGTAGACATTGAAAACCTCCTGGAATCTGGCCGAAACCGCAGGGGCCGCGAGTCTTCCCTGATAAGGCTTGGGGGAAGGCTGAAAAAATATTTCGACGGTGTCAAAAATTTCGCTTCCGCCAACGACTATAACAATGAAAGCAAAATTATCGGGGCCGGAACCGAATTCTGCCGACGCAAAAAGGAGCCCGTCAGGACTCTTTGGCAACGGCGGTAAATCTAAAGTGAATGGCGAACTAGAAGACGCCGCGCACTTTAGCGGATGACCCGGCTCCGGTCAATAAAATGACTGTTCGCACATCTCTGTAAGAACCAATGCTTATACAAGTGATGTGATCAGTGTTATCCAAGCAAAGGCATGTAATGGCTATTCGATCCTGCATAGAATACCGAGACAGTGCCTCAGTTTGACCCCTCTTTCTTTACCCAGAAAACAATTAAGTCTCTGAGTAACTTCCTAGGAGAATATCTATGAAAACCATAAAGGAAATATGCTGTGTAAGTGTATCTCTGCTTCTGTGCTTAAATCTTACAACCTTAGCCCAAAAAACCAGCAAGTATAAGTTGAAGGAAGGCACAGAAGTAGGTCTCAAGTTTGCGGAAACCATCTCTTCGAAAACCGCGACTGAAGATGATTCAGTTGATCTAATACTTGATGAGGACTTAAAGGTTGGTGATGTCGTTGTCGCGAAGAAAGGCAGTAAAGCAGTTGGAAAGATCACTCATTCAAAGAAAGCTGGGATGATGGGCAAAGCCGGCGAACTTAATATGCGGCTGGAATATTTGAAAGTTGGGGATGTGCGCGTCAGGTTGCGCGGCAAAAAAGGCAAGGAAGGAGAAGGTAAAGAAGGAACGACCATTGTGCTTACTGTCCTTTTGGGACCGATCGGCCTTATAAAAAAGGGCAAGGATGTCGAGGTGAAGGAGGGTACCCCTCTTAAGGCTTTCGTAGATGAGGATGTTGATTTACCAGCAGAAAAACAGTGACCCGCTGATTGGTTCGTTCGGTTGGTGATCGGAGGGCGAGCTAAACCGAGTTTCGATGATTCTCAGCTTGGAGTCAGCCACATAGACACGAGATCGGAATCAAGACGAAGAGAATAACGAAAAGGTTTTTACACCATCCATCCGTCCAACCAAGCCGCTGCCCGATAGCGAATGTGGCTTGGTGCGAGTGCCGAAGATGGTTGAGATGCTCGCACAGCCGGGGGCGCTCCCCGTCTAGGACTTCGGCATACACGGAAGCGCGATCGACTGAATGGACAGAGTGATGTTTGACGCAGCAAGGCTCCAAAAACACGAGGAGCCTTCGCCAGCATTATGAATCAAAAATGTAGTAGGGCGCCGCCGAGCGTTCGTGCTCTGCCCGTGAATGCCAAGCGTCCGCGCAGCCAAGGGCTAAGGAGAGACCCATGAAATCGAGGATGGTACTATTTTTGCTTTTGTCGGCGACGGTTTTTGCATCTATAGATCATAAATCAGCCCGGGCAACATTGATGCGACGCGATATCGCTGAAATTGCAACACCCAATAAGCCACGAACTTCACACCCGCAACGTTGCAATCTCTCGCAATCCCCAGCATCACACTCCAGTTCGTCCACGACATCTTCAACAGCGGTCATACTCGAAAACTATCTGACAGCCAGTGCGATTGATGAAGTCAATCGGTGTAATCGGCCTACGGCTGTCACACGATTTGCGTCCACCACTGCTAAGGTTTGGATATGGTTTGACATCAGTAGCGGCGCAACTGGCGATCGCGCTCGCACCGAATGGTACGATCCAGATGGAAATTTCTATTACCAGACCGGCTGGTCAGCACTGCCCGGACCAGGTTCGTGGTGCTTCCCAGATTTCATGCCACTGGCCGGCACGGCGGCAATATCAAAAACAGGGCGATGGACGATCAGGGTCTATTACAACGAAAGCTTCTTTTTCAGTCTGAACTTTTATCTCGGCGTGGCCAAACTGGAGCAGCAAACCATATCTCGCTTCCTGGGCAACGGCAATCAATGCACCGCGCCAGATCCAGCGAGCATCTTTCTGACTACTGATCAGCAAGTCTGGACTTGGTTCAGCGTTAGCAATGCATTGCCCGGCGACACTGCTTACGCCGAGTGGTATGAGCCAAGCGGGAGTCTTTACACTACTTATCGCTGGGGGCCGCCGGGCATTACCTGGACAGACAACGGCTGTTTCTGGTCTTCGCTGGGGATTGCCAACAGTGCAGTGGCCGCCAAGCCCGGCAATTGGCAGGTCAAGGTCTTCTATAACAACGCGTCGCTTTATTCCGCGGCGTTCTCTATTGTGCCGCCGACGAATGCCGGTCCGGTGATCATTGATGGCACCGATGGGAATGATCATGGCTCAGTCTCTGGCGGGGTGAATCAGGATGGTTGGTTGTATATGCAGAAGGCCCTTGAAAGCCTCTCGCGGCAGGTTCCCGCAAATGTGAAGAAGACCGTCGCCGCGTTGGGAGCGGTGGGCAAAGCGGGCGATGCGATCAATTCAGCTTTTAATCTTTCATCGCTACCTGGAAATGGTTGGTCGTTGGTTCACGTGGATGGAGAGGCCAGCGTGAACCAATGGCTGGCTAACCTTTCGACCGCCAACACAGGGATTCTATACATCACGACTTTCAACCTGGTTGACGGCGACTTGAGCGCGAGCGAGTTGGCCGCGATCAATTCGCGTGCGGCTGAAATCGCGCGATATGTCAACGGCACGAGCACACAGAATCGCGGCGGCGGCCTGTTCGCGATGGGCGAATCGAACCTGGATAACAATGCAGGCGCTTGGCAATGGCTGCGCTTGCTCTTTCCCGGGATCAACGTTGTCAGTTACGGCGGCGACGGCATTGACAATGGCATCGCGTTAACCGGCGATGGGATGGCTGTGCTCGCAGGACTGAGCAGCAGCACAATGGCCAACGTCAAACCCTGGCACAACTCATTCTCATCTATCAGCGAGCGTTTGAAGGTGCTGGGAACGTCTACAGACACATCAGGCTTTACGCGCCAGATCATTCTGGGTGGGTCGGGCGGCGATACCTTTCTCAGCCTTTGCGATTTGACCGCGACCGCGACTGCCCCGTCCACTGCACAGACCACCGCGCCAGTTACTTTCAGCGCAACCAGCACGACCGCGGGCTGCAACAATTCAGTCAATATGACGTGGCGACGCTCTGCGGCCTGGACTGGTAGTCAATCCGGTCCGCGCGACGGGACAGGACGTGCCTGGACCGACCCGAATTTCGACGATGGGACGTGGACAGTCACAGGATTGCCTGACGGTTCACCCAGCGACAGCGCCTTACCCAACGACCGTTACTATCGAGCTCATTTCAACTGGAATGGCAGTTCGACGGCGAGACTAAGCTTCGTTTCGGATGACGGCCTTGCGATTTACGTCAATGGCTCGCTGCTGGGCAGTTGGGGCAGTGGCTACCGCCAACCGGGCTGCGTCAATAATGCATCTATTTGTTCGATCAATACCAATGTTCCCACACAAACGATCCCGGCAAGTATGCTGCGAACAGGCGAGAACGTCATCGCCATTGACTTGTGGAATACGCAACAGGGATTTTATCTGGATACGACACTGACGGGCGGGGCGGCGCTGCCAGTTTATGAATGGGATTTCGGCGATAACACGCCTCACGCATCGGGCGCGTCGGTGCAGCATAATTACGCGACGGCGGGGACGTTTACTTGGAAGCTGACGGTGAGCCTGGCGGGAGCCGTGACGAGCGTGAAGACCGGAACGATTACAGTTCAAGGCAACTGCACGCCGCCTTCAATCGCCGTTCAGCCCGTCAGCCAAACCATCAGTAACGGCCAATCAGTAACCTTGAGCGTCGTCGCGCAAGGCAGCGCACCACTGAGCTACCAATGGTATCGCGGCCAAAGCGGCGATCCGAACAGCGTGCTCATTGCCGGAGCCACCAACAGCAGTTTCACCACGCCGGCGCTGTCCAGCACGACCAGTTATTGGGGGCGCGTGAGCAACAACTGTGGCGGCGGCAGCCGTGCAGACAGTGCCACCGCAACCATTAATGTCATCGCCCCGATTCAGATGGAAATTGCCGATCCAGCATGTCGCACCGCATTGGATTGTCCTGGCACTTACTTGGAAGACCGCGGCGCTGGCGGAGTGACGTTAACGCGAAACCTTAGCCGTTTGGCCGAGGCGAACGTCACGCGCGACGGCGCGACTGCTGATGGCGTATCGCGCCTACTGCTCCGCGTGACCAGCGACGTACAGATCAGATTCTCGCTCAAACTGCTTAACGGCGCGCCGGCAGATGCGCGATGGGGAATGCTGAGCACTTACACAGGGGCTGGAACTGGCAGTTCTGTGCTGGTAATGCCGGAAGCTGTTCAGGGACGCGGCAAGATTGCCTTCGCGGTTTATCAATCCCCGCTGGATTTTCCCGGCGATGATGGAACCAACAGCGCGGGATTAACCATTGAGGCAATCGCAACTGTGGATGGCCGCGACCTGAGCACGGTCAAACAGTCAATTGCCCTGTTGCGCCCGCCCTTGGTGTTGATGCATGGAGTCTGGAGCGATAGTAGCGCTTGGGAGGACCTGGAAAAATATCTTTCGACGCGTGGGTTCAGCATCTGCGACGGATGTCGGCCCGATTACGGAAATGTTGAAGACGGTAAATACAAAGCCGGATCATTTGACCCAGCCACGGCGACAACTGCCGAGGACAAGTTCATCATCGAGCAGTTGATCAAGGCAACCGACAACGCTTTGCAAGCCTACCGCACACCCGACCCGATCAATCCGGGACCTAGCCATCCGGGTTACGCAGTCACGCAAGTGGATATCGTCGGCCACAGCATGGGCGGATTGGTAGCACGCGCTCGCGCCAGCCAGAAATATGCAGGCGTGCATTATCTGCGCAAAGCAAATTACAATCAGGGTGACTTTCATAAGCTGATTACTGTCGGAACGCCGCACTTCGGATCGCCGCTGGCGGATTGGCTGATTGAACACAAGTGCGACACTTTAACTTTAGGCCGGAATGACACGATTGAGAATAAATTCAATGGCGGCATTTATTATATTATCGGGCCAATGCGCATTGGGCCGGCTATTTACGGCTTTCAAACTGCCAGCATAGCGTTGAAGAACATCGGACCTACAAGTGTGCCAACACATGCAATTGCCGGAATAGCCAGCGACACGACTAAGACAGAGTTTTTTCTCAACCGGGTGTTCACCAATTCAGGCACCAACGCGCCAGACTTCGATAACAACAAAAACTTCAGCATTGATGGGCTGCTCGGAGGCGATGGCGCGCACGATACCATCGTCGCGACCACCAGCCAGAGCGCTGGATTGCCGGATAAAGCCATCTCTTCAGTGCAAGACGTTGTTCACGCCAACAAGGTTAATACCGGCGAAACAGGATCGGAGGAAGTATGGCGGATGGTTGTGCAATTTCTGCGCGCCAGGATTGCAGACTCTTTCGCAATGATCGAGACCGTTAACTCTGACGGCTCATCGCGCCAGATGCCGGATTCTTGTCCGCGGTCGATGCAGTTGGCGGCGTTGAATGTGAATGTCGCGGAGCAAAGCGCGAATGCGACAGTAACGCTCACACCTGCTCCGGGAACAATCGTCAGACCGGGCAGCAACATCCAGATCAATTTCTCAATTTCCGGCGGCAATCCTGTGAATGGGGCGGTCATTGCCACCGACGATCAGGCACAAGCCATAGACGGGCCGGGACCTTTCTCTGTGTCGGTGCCCGCCCCCGCAAATCGCGCGGGCAGGTTTGCCATCGCAGCAGCCACCTATGGCAGAGGACCTGATAACTATGAAGCTACAACTTATGTCGTAGTGACGCCGCAAGGTACTTTGGCATCTCTCACCGCTGCCCCCAAAAGATTACGTTTCGAGCGTAGTGGCGAAAGGTATCAATTGCGAGTCAATGGATTGATGAGTGATGGCACGCAGATAGATCTTACGGCAAGAGAAGCCGGGACAACCTACGCTGCGCAAAGCGGCAACAACCGCGTAATTTCCGTGAACGTTGACGGATTGCTTGAAGCGCGCGGCAGCGGACAGGAAACCATCATTGTGACCAATGCCGGGAAGACAACGACTGTTGCAGTGACTGTCGAACTAACCAATCCTGCTCCATCAGTCGCCAGCCTGACGCCAAGTTCGGTCATCGCCGGTGGAAATGGATTTACACTCTCAGTCAACGGAGGCAACTTCAACAGCGACTCGACAATTTACTGGGATGGTGTGCCGCGCCCAACGACTTTCGTTTCAATCTCCCAAGTGACCGCCCCAGTCGCCGCGACAGACATTGCAATAGCTAAATCAGTTCACATTACGGTTCTCAACCCTAGCCCTGGCGGAGGCATTGCCACAGCCAATATGGCAATCACAGCTTCGCCTGCCGCAGTCACAACAGTCTCAGCCGCCAGCTTTACTAGCGCATCGCTCGCTGCCGAATCCATTGTTGCCGCTTTCGGCACAGCGCTGGCTACCTCGGTGCAAATTGCCTCTTCATTGCCTCTGCCCACTTCGCTTGCGGGCACGACTGTCAATGTCAAAGACAGCGCAGGCGTCGAACGTCTGGCACCTCTCTTTTTTGTCGCCCCGTCGCAGATCAACTATCAAATTCCGCCAAGCACGGCGAATGGGACGGCTACGGTGACTGTGACCAGTGGAGATGGCGCGGTTTCCGTAGGCGCGGTGCAGATCGCATCAGTTGCTCCAGGGTTATTCACCGTCAATTCGAGCGGGCAAGGTTTGGCTGCTGCAGTCGCCCTGCGTGTCAGAGCCGACGGCTCGCTAAGCTACGAGCCTGTGGCCCGGTTCGATCCGGCGCTGAACAGAATTGTGGCCGTGCCGATTGATCTGGGACCTGCCACAGACCAAGTCTTTCTTATTCTTTACGGCACTGGTTGGCGCTCACGAAGCAATCTATCCGCCGTGACGGTAAAGATTGGCGGAGCGGATGCTGAAACTTTGTTCGCAGGGCCGACGGATGGATTTGTTGGCCTCGACCAACTCAACGTGCGCGTGCCGCGCTCTCTGGCGGGACGCGGAGAAATAGGCATTGCACTAACGGTTGACGGCAAGGTTGCTAACACCGTCAGTGTCAACGTGCGCTGAGTGAGCCTGGCTGACAACCAAGTAACAAAGAAAGGATTAAGAAATGGGGCGAGATTCAAAATCTACTTTGATCGTGGCCTATATGCTGCTGCTATTCGTATCTGCTGGTTTGTGGGGTGTAAGAGCATCACGTCCGTCAGAATTCGAGACCAGCAGCAGTGCAGCCACGTTCACATACGCTGTCGGCTCGAATCCCGGCGATGTCCTGGCCGAAGCGAATTCGATGGGCGCGCAGGGCTTCGCCTATTACGCGCCTTTTACCTTCGGCAATCTCTACGTTAAAGATTCCGATCACTCTGGCACATACAGCTATGCGTTGATACGTGATGGAGCTTCGCTCAGCGAGACCGTGACGCAGATGAATATGATGGGTGGGCAGGGCTTCGCTTATTACCTGCCGTTGACGGCGGGCAATCTTTACGTCAAAGACTCCAGCCACAGCGGAACCTACAGCTACCAGTCCGGCGCAAATGTTTCATCCATCGCCGCGCTTCAGACGCAGATGAACACGATGGGCACGCAAGGCTTCGCTTTCTACACGCCGCTCACTGGCGGCTACATTTATGTCAAAGATTCCGCCCGGTCAGCAACCTATAGTTACAACCTTGCACCCGCGTCCTTCTCATCTGCTGAGACATTGACGCAGTTGAATGCGATGGGTCAGCAAGGCTTCAAATTGCTAGCAAATTTCAGTCTGATTGCTCAGATCATCATCGGCGACGACATTCGCAACGTTTATTGCAAAGATTCCAGCCGTGCAGGAACTTACAGCTATACCTTGCTCACCGCACCCTCTGGCCGAGACAACATGCTGGCGCAGCTAAACGAAAGAGGGGCGCTGGGATTCTCCTATCTGGTTCAATTCTTCCTTATAGAAGGAACAAGGAACATCTACGTTAAGTTCGACGCTTCGGCGAGTTGCTCCTATTCCATCAACCCAGCAACTCAGAGTTTCGACGCGAGCGGCGGGAATGGTAACGTCGCGGTTACAACCGGCGGCGGCTGTTCTTGGGCAGCGACCAGCGACGTGGCCTGGATCACAATTTCTTCGGGAGCGAATGGGAGCAGCAATGGGTCGGTAAATTACTCTGTTTTGGCCAATGTGGACAGCGCGGCGCGCACCGGGACGCTAATTGTTGGCGGTCAAGCTGCCACAATCAGGCAAGCCGGCAAGGCGACTATAGTTTCTGCGGCAAGCTATAGTTCATCAGAGGTTGCGGCGGAAACAATTGCGACTGTCTTCGGCTTCAATCTGGCGGCGGCAACACAAGCCGCATCCACTCTTCCATTACCAACATCAATCGTAGGGACTGCAGTCAAGATTAGGGATAATCTGAACGTACTGCGCGATTCGCCATTGTTTTTTGTCTCACCGGGGCAAATTAACTACCAGATTCCCCCAGGAACCGCTGCCGGTTCGGCATCAGTTATGGTTATTGTTGCGAATACGACTGTGGCAACGGGGACGGTGAAAATCGCGACAGTCGCTCCAGGGCTGTTTTCAGCTAACTCGAGCGGTCAAGGCGTTGCAGCGGCGGTCGTCTTGCGTGTGCGTGATGGCGGTGTGCAGTCGTTCGAACCGATTGCACAATATGACGTGGTACGACAGCAATTTGTCTCCGTGCCCATTGATCTGGGTCCTCCCACAGACCAAGTCTTTCTTATTCTTTACGGCACTGGCTGGCGTTCGCGCAGCAATCTATCCGCCGTGACGGTGAAGATTGGCGGTACCGATGCTGAAACTCTATACGCGGGTCTGGCAGATGGATTCGTCGGTCTCGACCAACTCAACGTGCGCGTGCCTCGCAGCCAAGCTGGGCGGGGCGAGGTTGATTTAGTGCTAACGGTTGATGGCAAGACAGCAAACGTTGTCAGAGTTAGTTTTCGTTGAATATAAATGCCCCCACAGCCTGTGATCATTTGGCAAGCTGTGGGGGCATTTTTTGATCAGAAGCTTAAATCTCACTTCGCCACCAAATTGACCAGTCGTTTCGGCACCACAATCGTCTTCACGATTTGACGGCCTTCCAGTTTGGCTTGGACGCGGTCGTTGGCCAATGCCGCCGCTTTCAGTTCATCATCGGAAGCTTCTGCCGGAACCACCAACCGGGCAACCAGTTTGCCGTTCAACTGAACCGGGATTTCCAGTTCGTCGGCTTTGGCCAGGTCAGCATCAAACGCTGGCCAAGCCGAAGTCACCGCGATTTCGTTGTGCCCCAGATTCGCCCACAGTTCTTCGGCAATGTGCGGCGTGAAGGGCGACAGCATTTTCGCCAAGGCTTCAATCGCTTCTTTTACCGCGAATTTGTCGGCGACCGACGGTTCAGATTCTTTCAGCGAATTGTCGAAGGCGTAAATTTCGTTCGTCAATTCCATCAACGCGGCAACGCCCGTGTTGAAGTTCATGCGCTCGCCAATGTCGTTGGAAACGCGCTTGATCGTCTGATGCGTTTTGCGTCTCAACGACCTGGCGGCGGCAGAGAACTCAGAATCCGCAATCCCAACTCCGCAATCCACAATCCGCGGGTGCCATTTGTGGATGATGCGCCAGACACGGTTCAGGAAGCGGGAAGCACCTTCCGCTCCGGTTTCGCTCCATTCCAGGTCTTTTTCCGGTGGAGCGGCGAACAGCATAAACAGCCGCACAGTGTCCGCGCCGTAAATCTTGATCATTTCATCCGGGTCAACCGTGTTCTTCTTGGACTTCGACATCTTTTCAATGCGGCCAACCACAGCCACGCGTCCGCAGAACTTGCATTTGCCGTCGGCGACTTCCGCAGGGTTCAGCCAGTCGTGCTCTTCGCAGCGGTAGGTTGCCAAACAAACCATGCCTTGGGTCAGCAGTTTTTTGACGGGTTCGCCGAAGGTAATCAGCCCCAGATCGCGCATGATCTTCGTCCACAGGCGCGTGTAAATCAGGTGCAGCACGGCATGTTCGATGCCGCCAATGTACTGTTCGACCGGAGTCCAGTACGCGGCAACTTCCGGCGCAAACGGCAGCGATTCGTTTTTTGGATCGGTGTACCGGAAGTAATACCAGGACGAATCCACGAAGGTATCCATTGTGTCGGTATCCCGGCGAGCCGGGCCGCCGCAAGTCGGACAAGTGACATTGACGAAGCCAGTGTGTTCAGCCAGCGGAGCGCCTTGCGTGTTGAAGTTCAGATCGTCGGGCAATTTGACCGGCAGTTGATCTTCGGGGACGGGGACGATGCCGCACTTCTGGCAGTGAATAAACGGCAGCGGAGTTCCCCACGCGCGCTGGCGCGAAACTCCCCAATCGCGAATTTTGAAGTTTGTTCTGGCCTCGCCGAAGCCGTGCTCTTCAGCGTATTCGGTCATCGCCTTGATGGCGTCAGGAACTTTCAGCCCGCTGAACTTGCCGGAATTGATGACGACAGCGGAATCGTCTTTATTGGTGAAGGCGGCTTCGACCGGCGCGTCGTCGGCTTCGGTGGAATCGGCCAGCTTGATGACACGCGGAATCGGCAAGCCGTATTTCTGGCAAAACTCGAAATCGCGTTCGTCATGCGCAGGCACAGCCATAATGGCGCCGGTTCCATAACCGGTCAGCACGAAATTCGCGGTCCAGATCGGCAGCCGTTCACCATTGAACGGATTGACAGCAAACAGGCCTGTGTTGACGCCTTCTTTCGCAGCGCCTTCGGCAATACGGTCTTCCTTGGAGATGGATTTCTGCTTTTCGGCGAAGGCTTTCAGTTCATCACTGGCTTTGCCGGAAGCAATCAGTTCGTCAACCAGCGCGTGTTCCGGAGCAACGATCACGCAGCTTGCGCCGAAAATGGTGTCAATGCGCGTAGTGAAGATGCGAATCCGTTTGCCGTTGGTCGGCGCGTGTTCGTGCGCGACGCGGAAATCAACCTCAGCGCCTTTGCTTCGGCCAATCCAATTGCGCTGCATGGCGATGACACGTTCCGGCCATCCGCCCTCCAAATCGTCCAGACAGTCCAGCAGTTCGTCGGCGTATTTCGTCACGCGAATGAACCATTGTTCCAGTTCGCGCAGCTCAACCGGCGTATCTTCGTGACGCCAGCAAAAACCGCCTTCGGCTTGTTCGTTGGCCAGGCTGGTATTGCACTTGACGCACCAATTGACGGTCGCGTTTTTGCGGTACAACAGATCGTGTTTCCACATCTGGACAAAAAACCATTGATTCCAGCGGTAATATTCCGGCGTGCAGGAAGCGATGTCGCGCCGCCAGTCGTAACTGAATCCCAGCCGTTGCAGTTGCACACGCATGGCGTCAATGTTTTCAAACGTCCACTTGTCGGGTCGGGAGTTGTTTTTGATGGCGGCGTTTTCGGCTGGCATGCCGAAGGCGTCCCATCCCATAGGATGCAGCACGTTGAATCCCTGCATGCGCTTAAAACAGGACAGCGCATCGCCGATTGAATAGTTGCGAACGTGTCCCATGTGAATTTTGCCGGACGGGTACGGCAGCATTTCCAGGCAATAAAATTTTTGTTTTGCCACGTCAACATCAGCATTAAACGCTCCGGCTTCGGCCCAGCGTTTCTGCTGCTTCTCTTCTATTTCTTCGGGAAAGTATTTTTCATTCATTGTCGTAAGGAATCCTTTTTCGCGAATAGCCCGGCAAAGAATCTGCAAGCCGCAACACAGCGAGCTTCCTTGCAAAGCAACACCACATACTTGTTAGGAGGAAAAAGCGGTTGGAAGGCGCAGCGCAACACAAACCTTTATTGCGCTGCTACGTAAGGGAGAGGGTGATCAGCGATGCGCATTCGTTGAAACTGACTACCCGATCAAATTTACCGACTGCGTTCGTCATTCTATTTAGCTTCTCCGATTCAATTTCGGCTTTTCAACAGGCGCGGATTCTATCGAAGCCCTCTGTGCGGTTCAAGCAGAATCCTGTTTTCTGGCAACAGCCTGCCAACTGAAACCCTGCAAGAGCGTTACCGATTTTTGCGTGTTTAGATCGGTTTTCAGTTGCACTTACGGGAAAGATCGAGATGATAGAGCGTATG
>CAZMXG010000202.1:0-13441 GCA_964570175.1 uncultured Heliomicrobium sp.
AGCATAACAATTCGCGGCGAAGGGAGTCACCTACTTCATCTCATCATTTGTCATTGTCTTGTGAACGACTCACCCGCAATGACAAATGGAAAACGGCAAATGGAAAATACGCGCCTGATCTTTGCGCTGAACTTACTTCAGTCGCAAGCGCCCAAACGCTTCCGGCGTGTGGTAATTGTCGCTATTGACCGGCTGCCAGTTGATCCACACGCGATTCGGTTTGGGCGCTTGAATGCGATAAAAATTGATTCGCATTTCATTGCCAGCTTTCGCCGGACGTTTGTCAATCTTGTCCATAGGGATTCGCATCTCGCCGTACCAAACCTTTTTGGCTTTATCTATCCGCGCTTTGACTTCGTAGCCGGAATTCCATCCGACATCGTGTTTGGGGGGATTCGGTTTGCGGTCAATGTCCAAATCCACCCATTCGCCCTGCGGCGACACCTGGAATTCCGTGTAATGTTTGATGTCGTTGAAATCCGTTCCGATGAACACTTCGGCGACGTCCCATTCCCACAGCTTGTAGGTTTCAGCCGTCGTCGTCGGATTCGGTTTCAAGCTCAATTCATCGTATGGACAGGAGTACAGCAGATACAGATTTTTCGCCGTCCATTGGGATCGGATTTCTGTTTTGTGGTTGGCGACAATCTCGCCTCGGCGGCCTTTTTCCATAATGAAGCCCGGCACCTTTTTCCACGCCGCCGAATTCGGATCGGCAGTCAATTGAAAATCCGCTTTGGCTTGATGACTGATGGCGACGCCGACTTCGTCTGCCAGAATCGTTGGCGAACTCGTCGCCAGAATAAACAACGCGCACGACGCAAACAGCCCAATCAAAAAAGAGAATCTTTTCATAGCCTAAGGTTTCCTTGAGTTTGAAGTTGGATTGAAATCAAATGCCGAAAGGCGCGGGCATCATCGCGCAATCGGCAAACCGTGGCAATGAAGCTGAAACGAAGATGACCAGATCAAAGTTAGTTGAGCATTTTGTTCTTCACCGCAGAGGCGCAAAGAAACGCAGAGACTTCGCAGAGGTTTTCTCTGCGCTGCCTTTGCGAACTCTTCGGCTCTGCGGTGGAATCATCGCCCTCTTCTCAATGCTCTCTTTGATTCTCGCCTTCCTGCACACAACCTCATCTCATCAACAAACCCGTTATGAAGACAGCCGCATTTCGATGGCCTGCGCCTATTCGATTGTTGCGTATGGCGAAGACGAATCGAAAGCCTCCGCAGCCGTTACCGCCGCTCTTGATGAAGTTGACCGCATTGATCGCTTGATGAGTCATTACAAGCCGGAAAGCCCGCTTTCTCAACTCAACCGCAAAGCCGCCAGCGAAGCCGTCAAAGTCGAGCCGGAACTATTCGATTTCATCGCCGAGTGTTTGCACTACAGCCGCGAATCGAACGGAGCTTTTGATGTCACGGTCGGCCCGCTGCTGAAAGCCTGGGGCTTCTTTCGCGGCGAAGGCCGAATGCCTAAGGCGGGAGAACTTGCCGAAGCGCGCAGCAAAGTCGGCTGGCAACACGTGATTCTGGATAACAAAGAGAAGACGATTCGATTTGACCGCGCAGGAGTCGAACTTGATCTGGGCGGCATCGCCAAAGGTTACGCGGTTGATCGCGCGGTTGAGGTTTTGAAGCAACACGGCATTAACCGAGCGTTGGTCAGCGCCTGCGGCAGCACAATCTATGGCTTGGGCTCTCCGCCGGGCGAAGATGCATGGAAAGTAAAACTTCGCGATCCGGTGAGTTCACAAAAAACGGCGATGACGGTTCGCTTGAAAGATCGCGCCTTGTCAGTTTCCGGCAGCTACGAAAAATTTTTCGATCTCGGCGGCAAACGCTATTCGCACATTTTCGACCCGCGCACAGGCTGGCCGGTTCAAGGCGTGCTGAGCGTTGCCGTGTTGACCAACGACGGAACTACTGGCGATGCGCTCGACAATGTGTTGTATGTTTCAGGAGTTGAGGCAAGCAAACGCCTGCTGAAAACGTTGCCGCAAACGAACGTGAAATTCTTCCTGCCGGACCGGAAAGTTCAAGCAAAGGGCTGGAAATTAGTGGAATTAGGATTTTAACGAGGCTCCTGATCGAACTCTGGCGACAATTCGCTTCTATACACGCGCGCCACGTTATAAATGTCTCGCCGCTCCGGGGCGTAATACAACCGAGCCAGCAAATCTCCCAGCAATCCGAATCCCAAAAACTGCAATCCGCCCAAAAACGTCACTGCGGCAAAAATCAGCATCGGGCCGTTTTCAATGAAGATGTCTTCATGCCAGACCAGCTTTTTCAGTAATAACCCTCCGGCCAATATCCAGGAAAGCGCGATCATCACAGCTCCAATGCTGCCGAAAAAGTGCAGCGGCCGCGACAAATACCGGACGATAAAGCGAATGGTCAGAATATCGAACATCACCCGGAATGTCCGCGAAATACCGTAATGCGATTTGCCGCTCAACCGAGGTTTGTCTTCGATGGGAACTTCGGCAACCAGCGCGCCTTCAATGCTGGCCATTGCCGGTATGAAGCGGTGCATCTGGCCATAAATCGGAATGCGTTCCAGCACTTCGCGGCGGTAAGCTTTGAATGTTGTGCCAAAATCATGAATCGCCACGCCCGAAGCTTTGGCCATCAACCGGTTGGCAATTCGAGAAGGAAATGTCCGCAAAAAACCGTCCTGCCGGTTCTGCCGCCAACCGCTGACAATGTCGAACCCTTCATCCAGTTTGCGAAGAAAGCGCGGAATGTCTTCGGGCTGATGTTGCAAATCGCCATCCATGGCAATGACGATTTCTCCCAGTGCCCGGTCAAACCCGGCAGCCAACGCCGGAGTCTGGCCGAAGTTCCGCCGCAACCGCACGCCGACCACGCGTGGATCAAGCTGGCAAATGTCTCGCAAAAGTTGATGCGTGCGGTCAGTGCTGCCATCGTCCACCAAAACCAGTTCGTAATCATCATCGAGATGCTCCATCACACGCGTTAAACGGCGATAAAGCTCCGGCAGGTTTTCCTCTTCGTTATGGAACGGGACCACGATTGAGTAATTCATCTTGAGTTCTGTGCTGACTGCATTGTGTTTATGGTTGATGTGGCACATTAGCATCAAGATTGTCAGACTGTAAAATTTGCTTTTTGGTGTTTTTGGCCGGGAATTTCACATGGTCTGACCGTGTAATCTTTTCCAATTGAATCAAACGCCCTAAATCATTAAACTGCGCCCGCTGAATTCATTGATTGTCATCTCACTCGGAGCTTTCGGCTGCCCTGCCGATGCTCTAAATGCTCCGGCCCCGACCAAACTTCCCCTTCTCGCATCCCGTTCGAATCCTATTCGTTCTTTCGCTCCTTATTTCCAATTCTGGTCCCTGGCCAAAGGCTAATAATTCGCTGCCCGGCGATGAATGTCGAAGTGTGCCTAGATCGCGTATCTAAACTTCGTCCTCTGCTGTGGCGGCTTGGAGGAAGTATGTCCAAAGCACAGGCAATTGTGTCTTTCCTGGTGTCATTCGTGTTTTTTCTGGTTTTATTTCCCCTTCAATCAAGCCCTCTGATTGAACCGGCGGCGGCGCAATCAACCTGCACTCCACCGCTGTTTCAAGGCTATCCGTCGTCATGTTCGACTATCAATTTGCGCTGGCTGAACCGTGATCCAATTTCGCTGATTGACCGCTATGAAATTTATCGCGGCGGCACAAAAGTCGGCCAGGTTGCCGGCAGCGCCATTACGTTTTCCGAACCGGTAGGTTGCAGTTTCGGCGCGACATACACAATCAAACAGGTGATGAAATCCGGCGCGACTTGCCAGGTTGTCACGACCGGCAATCCTCCGCACACCAAACCTTGCGATATGTGTACCGGCGGCGGCAATTTGATCAATATGGTCAATTCGGCTTCGTTCAATTCGCCTGTGGCGCCTAATTCCATTGCCACAATCTTCGCCAATCCGGGGCAAACGCTGACTTCTGTGACTGCGGCGGCGGGCAGTGTGCCGCTTCCCAATAATCTTTCCGGAACGCAGGTTTTCGTAAACGACGCGCCCGTGGAACTGTTTTATGTCTCTCCGGGGCAAATCAACTTTCTGATGCCGCAGGTAAATGCCGGAGCCGTTTCTGTCGTCGTTACCGGTTCAAACGGTGAACGAACGGAAGGCAGCGCTTTGACAGGCCCGAATCCGGCGATCTTTACCGCGACCACCAATGGCAGCGGCGTTGCCGCGGCACAGGTGACTTCCGACGGGCGAAGCTATCAACGGATTTACGATGCCAACAAAGTCGCTTTACCAGTCAAAGTGATGGAAGGCAGTCAGCCCAATTATCTGGTGTTGTATGGAACCGGACTCAGAAATCAGGCGGGATTGGAGGTAAGAATTGGCGGGCAGCTTTGCCAGGTGACGTATTCCGGCGCGCATTCCAGCTTGCCGGGCGTGGATCAAATCAACGTGCGTTTGCCGGAATCGTTGCGAGGCGTCGGAACGGTGGCAATTATCGTGTCAGCGGCGGGATTTGTTTCAAACTTCGCGCAAATCAATATCGGGAATTGATGCCTTTGAGAGCGCGCGCTTCTGGTGTGCGCTCTCAAATTACCTGAACGCCTTCAGGTCGAATGCGCGAAATCCGTCCGGAAGGAACCCCAGAAACAGCAGAATGCAGATCACCATTGCAGGCACGATGGTCAGAATCAGGCCGAGCCGCTCAAACTTCAGGTGCATGAAATACGCCATAATCAGAACGGCTTTGATGACCGATAGTCCCATCACAGTAACCAGCAACATCACCAGCGGCACGTGAATGTAGCCAAGAAAAACTTCAATGCCGGTCAGCACAACCAGCCACAACCAGACCATCGAATACGTTCGTGTCGTTACGTTTTCAGATTCCATAATCTCTGACGCAGACGGAAGCGTCTACGCTCCCAGGCTTAGTATTTGATCGAAAGCAAATAGATCAGCGGAAAGACAAACATCCAAACCAAGTCAACGAAGTGCCAGTACAAACCGCTGATTTCCACATCTTCGTGCGTGGCTTTTTTCCTGGCTGCCGTCACGCCCAAATAAATCACACCGGAAAACACGTGCAGCATGTGCAATCCCGTGATGGCAAAAAACGTCGCCCCAAACATTGGCGATAGGTTTTCTCCCCACGCCGCTGGAACGCTGAAAGGCCGCAAGCCTTCGGCAATCAGATGATTCCACTCAATCGCGTGCAGAACGACGAACGCCAGTCCGGCAGCCATCGTTGCCAAAATCCATTTGACCATTTTTGCCCGGTCGCCGCGCGACGAAGCCGCAACCGCCATAACCATCGTCAAGCTGCTGGTCAGCAAGCAAAACGTCATCACCGTCGAAAAAATGATGCTCGGCGAAAAGGTGAACGGCTTCGCCCAGGCTTCGCTGGCGACGCGGACATAGCCGTAACTCATCAGCAGCGCGCCAAAGGTCAGCGAATCGGAAAGGATAAACAGCCACATGCCAAGTTTTCTGTGGCCAATGCCATAAGGCGAAACGCCGCCGCTCCAATTTGTCGTCAGTGTTTGGTTCATTGCTATAATCAGTACCGCGACCGGTAGGGAGCGGCGTTGAAACACTCATTTCCAGAAGAAAAGCATCACGAACAGGACAATCCACAGCCCGTCCAGAAAGTGCCAGTACAGGGCTGTCACATCTATGGCAACTCGTTTTCGCACGGTCGTCCACTTCGCTTGGTTTCGCAGCGTCACAAAAGCCAAAGCCGCCAGACCGCCGATCAAATGCACGCCGTGCAAGCCCGTGAACAAATAGGAATATCCGCTGTGAAGATTTTTGTTGATGTAAAACCCAGCAGCTTTGAGTTGGCCCCAAGCCGCCAATTGCAACACCAGAAAGCCCAATCCAAGCACCGTTGTCACGCCAATCCATAACCTGAACTTATTTTCGGCACGACGCTTCAGCGCCCGCCGAGCGATTTCAAACGTTATGCTGCTGGCAAGAATTACGATCGTACTCAGCCACAAAACCCTGGGCATCTCAATCGGCATGCTATGCGCTCGATTGACGACGTAAGCGCTGACGAGCGCAGCAAACAACATCGTCACGCTGGCAAGCACCAGCCAAACTCCAATGCGATACCCTTCCGGCGGAGGCTGGCGTTCGGGTTCCGGCGGGCGATTGTCATCGCCGCCATAATTCGGCAGATCATCAAAACCTCTGCCGCCAGCATCAAAAGCCGGTTCGTCCTGTTTGGTTGTCGTTAAAGTCGCTGGCATATATTCAGGAGTTGGGAGATAGGGGATGGGAGTTGGGATGCGATTACCAAGCAATCTCGATTCAGTACCCCATCCCCCAACTCCTGTCTCCTATCCCCTACTCAGCTTGCATCAAATAATCTTTCTCCGCTCCCGGCACAGAGTATTCGTACGGCATTCGGTGGACGACCGGCAATTGCTCGCCGAAGTTTTCGTGCGGCACAGGCGTGGTCGTTGACCATTCCAGCGTCGTCGCTTCCCAGGGGTTTTCCGTGGCGCGCTTGCCTTTGAACAGGCTCCAGAAAAAGTTGATCAGGAAAATCAGTTGCGCCGCCGCCGTCGCGAACGCCGCAATGGTGATGAACACATGCAGCGGATCGAGCGCTTTCAGAAATTCATAGCCGGTCGAATCGGCATACCGGCGCGGATGGCCCGCGATTCCCAGCACGTGAAACGGAATGAAAATGGCGTACACGCCAACGAACGTCAGCCAGAAATGCAGCTTGCCAAGCGTTTCGTTCATCGTTCGCGCAAACATCTTCGGAAACCAGTAATACGTCGCCGCGAAGATTCCGAAAATCGCCGCCACACCCATAATCAAATGAAAGTGGCCTGTAACGAAATGCGTATCGTGAAACACGATGTCCAGCGCTGTTTGGCCAAGCACCAAACCTGTGACGCCTCCTGCCACAAACAGCGAAACAAATCCCATGGAAAACATCATCGGTGTCGTGAATCGAATCCGCCCACCCCACAAAGTTCCCAGCCAATTGAACGTCTTAATTGCCGAAGGAACGCCAATGACCAGCGTCAAAACTGAAAACGCAATCGCCACCGACGGGTTCATTCCGCTGATGAACATGTGATGCCCCCAGACGAAAAACCCCAGCAAGCCAATGGCAAACATCGCCACGACCATTGCTCGGTGACCAAAAACCGGCTTGCGCGCAAAGGTCGCCAGAATGTGCGACGTCGCTCCCATTCCAGGCAAAATGGCGATGTACACTTCAGGATGGCCGAAAAACCAGAACAGGTGCTGCCACAAAATGGTCGAACCGCCGCCGTTCGGGACCAGGTTGCCGGATACAGACAAACCCGAAGGAATGAAAAATCCGGTTCCGGCGTTGCGATCCAGCAGCAGCAAAATCCCCGCCGCCAGCAACACCGGAAACGCCAACAAGGCAATCACCGCCGTCGTAAACCATCCCCAACAGCTCAGCGGCATGCGCATCAAGGTCATGCCGGTCGTTCGCATGTTCAGAACCGTCGTGATGAAATTCAGCGCCGTCAGCAATGAAGCCACGCAAAACAGCGCGATGCTGACAATCCACAAATCCGCGCCTAAAGCCTGTCCAGGCCCTGTGGAAGGAATCGCGCTCAACGTTGGGTAAAACGTCCAGCCGCCCAGCGGCGCTCCGCCCACAACAAACAACGCAGCAATCAAAACCGCGAAGCTTAAAAAGGTGATCCAGAACGAAAGCATATTCAGCACCGGGAACGCCATATCGCGCGCTCCGATCTGAATCGGCAAAAAGTAATTTCCGAACCCCGATTGCGGTGCGGTGGTCAACACCATAAACACCATAATGGTTCCGTGCATCGTCACCATTGCCAGATAAAATTCCGGCTGCATCAATCCGTCTTTGAAGCCTTCGGGGAAAATCGCCTCCATCGTCGGCCAGCGTTCGGTCGGCCAGGCCAGCCGCATGCGAATCAACAGCGACATCAGCATCCCGATCAAAGCCGCCGTCAACGCCAGAAAGAAGTATTGAATGCCGATGACTTTGTGATCGGTGCTGAAAATGTATTTGCGAATGAAGCCTTTTGGAGCGGCGTGTGATGTTTGGATTTGTTCAGCCATAGCTTTTCTTGGAGCTACATCTATTGAACTGCTGGCGGTGCGTTTTCGCTCAGCCATTTTTCAAAGTCGGCTTGCGAAACGACGCGCATATAGGCGCGCATTTGATGGTGAAGCTGGCCGCACAATTCGGCGCAGGCAACTTCGTAGCGGCCTTCCTTTGTCGCCGTGAAGTGCAGATTGATCTTCAAGCCTGGAACGGCGTCCTGCTTCAAGCGCAACGCGGGAACGTAAAAATCGTGCGTCACGTCTTTTGCTCGTAACGTCAGGTTGATTGGGCGATTGACGGGGATGACCAGCGTCTGGCCGAAAATGTCGTCTTTGCCAGCCGGGTCTTTTGGATCAATTCCCAGCGGACCAGGACGCGCGCCAGCCGCGTTGTCGGAATCGTTGTAAAGCTTTGGACTGGTAGAACCGAACCTGCCATCGGGGCCAGCATGGCGGAAGTACCAATTGAACTGCTGGCCTGTGACTTCGACCTGAACGGCGTCCGCCGGAGCTTGATTCAAATGCAAATTGGCCCAAACCCGCTGTCCGGTAATCGCCAATGCAACGAAGACAATGCCCGTCACAGCGACCAACACGATTTCGATCCGCGCGTTTCCCTCGCTGTAACTGGCGCGCTCATTCCCTTTCGCGCGAAATCGCCAGGCCGCATATCCCAGTGCTGCTTGCGCGCCGAAAAATGCCACACCGACGACGGCCCAGGTGATATTGAACTGGCTATCCATCGCGCCGGCGTGCGTTGAAATGGCTTCGGGAAACCACCAGCCGGTTTTCGCTTTTGACCACGCGAAAAACGCGACCGTGCCTGCCGTAATCAACCAAATGAGAATTGCGAATAAACGTCCCATGAAGTTTTGAATTTTGAGTTTTGGATTTTGAATTTTTGAACCGCCAACCTGGGCAACCAAAAATTCAAAATCCAAAACCAGGAATCGTTTAAGGAAGCACCAGCGCTGGTTGAACCTTCAGCGATCCGGCGTTGTAAGCTGTCGCTGCATCGTATGAAAAATCAGCTTTGGCATCTGCCTTTGCGGCAACCGTGACCTTCAAGGTCTTCGCGCCAAACTTTTCGTGCCAGGCTTCCAGCTCGTACTCGCCGGGCGGCAAACCTTTGATCGTGAACGATCCATCCGCGCCGCTGACGGCAAAAAATGGATGGGGAAGCACGTTGATGTGCGCCAGCATCCACGAATGCATGTTGCACTTCACGGGAATCTGCGTTTCCGCCTTGGCAAACTTTTTGATGATCGGAGCCTGCCCTTTCAATTGCGATTCGTTCCATTCCCGATTGACCTTCGGCACAGGATGAATGTTGTGATTGGTTTGGTCGGAATTGACGACCTTCAGCGGCTGGCCAACCTGAACGCCCAGCACGCGCGGAACGTACAAGCAGCCTTTCTGATCCAACTCTACTTCTGTAGTCGGGACTTCAAAATTCGCTTCGGGCAATCCGCTTTTCACATAAACAAAAACGTTTTGCAGCTTTCCATTGGCGACCAGGACGTCATTGGTCAGCGCTTCGCCGCAAGCGGCGTCGTTCGACGTGTCCAGTTTGCGGGGAGCAGGTGCGGCTCCGGCAAAGGCAATCGTTCCAGTCACGTTGCCTTCGTTGCCCGTCGGCTTCCAGGTCGGACCGGTTGCGGGTGTCGCGGCGGTTTCCTCTTTTTTGCCTCCGCAAGCGACGCTGCCCACAACGGTCAGCGCCAATAAAAATATGGCGATCATTCGCCTTGAGATCATAGCTTTTGCCTCCTTCAATGATTGATCGTGACAGATCATTGCGCAAAGTTTGTTGATGGAATTTACTACGATGGAATGAGCGCGAATCATCGCACATTTACCCGCGCTGGCAAACAGAAGTAGCCTGGCAGGACTTATTCATTTTCAGCCACAGAGCTCACGGAGTTCACTGAGGACAGATATTTTTGTGAGTCTCAAAACATCCTCTCAGTGTTCTCAGTGCGCTCTGTGGTTAAAAACAAAGAATGAATAGCCCCCGAGTAGCCTGGACCGGAAAGCCAGAGTAAAATGCAGCGCGGTAAAATTTTAACCATGGAGGACTGTTATGGCGAACAACGAAGACAACACTCGGCAAATCAACCAAGGCAATAGTGAAGTCTTATCTGCTATCCAAGACCTAAGCGGCAGGCTCACTACCGTTGAAGAAATCATTCTGGCTCGTTTGAACGACACTCGGCCATTTGAACATCAGATGATGGCGCGATTCAACGAATTTGCGAGCACACAAGCGGCCATCCTTGAAATGATAGCCGCAATGCGCCAAGAGCAAACAGCAATGCGCGCGGACTTCAACGAGTTCCGGCAGGAAACCAGTCAGAACTTCAGAATCGTCAGCAAGAAAATGGCGCTGCTGAACGAAGACTTCCTGAGCTATCGAACCGACCAGGCACTTCTGGAAAAACGTGTTGAGACGCTGGAAGAACGCGCCGCTGCTTAAGTCTCATTTCCAACCAACGGAGTTCAGCCACCCCAACTCCTTTTTCTGATCAGCCAATCAATCAATTCCCTTCTTGCAACTTCCAAATTCAGCCGCGAAACTACGCGTGCTATGCCAACTATAAATGACAAACTAATTCATCCTGCTTTGGCCGATCCGCGTTTGTGGGCGGACGTGAACCTGTACGACACAACTGTCAACATTGATCGCTGTCCTGTTGAAGGCGAAGAGCGCCACACGCCTGACCGCCGTTTCAGCGTTAAACATTTGAAGCTGGAATTGCGGATAGACGACGAAAAAGAATCCGTCGAAGGCACAGCAACCGTGACGCTCATGTCTATCAACGACAGTTTCAAACATTTCGATCTGGACGCCTCTGAAATGCGAATTTCCAGCGTCAAACTGCTGGCCGTCGAACATCGCGGCACAGGCAGCTTGCTTCGGTCATCACAGTTTGCCACGCGGCTGGATTTTGAAACGCACCCGGATCGGCTGGCCATCGAACTGGATCGCAGTTACGCGCGCGACGAACAAATCACTGTCGCGATCACTTATTCCTGTTTTCCACGCAAAGGCTTGTATTTCATCAAACCCGACGACGCCTATCCCAACAAACCTCGCCAAATATGGTCACAAGGCGAAAATGAAGACGCGCATTGGTGGTTTCCCTGCCACGACGTTACCAACCAGAAAATGACGACCGAAATGCTTGTGACGGTCAAAGCGGGATACTTTGCGCTGTCAAACGGCGAGTTGCTGGGCGTGCGCGACAACAGCCAAGACGGCACGCGGACGTTTCATTGGAGCCAGGCGCAACCTCATCCAGCCTATCTGGTAACCGTGGTCGTTGGCGAATACGAACAGATCAAAGACAGTTACAAAAATTTGCCAGTTGATTATTACGTGTACAAAGACCGCGTTGCCGCCGGACAAAAACTGTTCGCCAACACGCCGAAGATGATTGAACTGTTCGAACAACGCTTCGGTTATGACTTCCCATTTGCCAAATACTCACAGATTCTGGTGGACGATTTCCTGTTTGGCGCAATGGAAAACACATCGGCTTCGACGTTCACCGACCGTTGTTTGCTGGATGCACAAGCCGAACTGGACATCAATTACGACGACATTGTTGCTCACGAACTGGCGCATCAATGGTGGGGCGATTTGGTCACGTGCAAAGACTGGACGCAGATTTGGCTGAATGAAAGCTTTGCCACATACAGCGAATACCTGTGGCGCGAACATTCCAGCGGACGCGACGAAGCGCGCTTTGTCATCTTCCAGGATTTTCTGACTTATTTGCGCGAAGACTGGACCAGCCATCGCCGCCCGATTGATTGCCGCAAATACCGTTTTTCAGAAGAGCTGATGGATCGTCACGCTTATGAAAAAGGCGCGTGCGTGCTGGATATGCTGAGATGGACGCTCGGCGATGAGGGCTTTTTCCGCTCGCTGGCGCACTATCTGAAAAAGTTCGAGTTTGGCGTTGCCGAAACCAACGATTTCAAAGTCGCCATTGAAGAAGCCACTGGCCAAAACCTGCATTGGTTTTTCGATCAATGGTTGCACGGCGCGGGATATCCGGAACTGGAAGTTAGTTCTGAATGGCAGCGCGAACAGAAAATGCTGCGGTTGTCGGTCAAACAAACTCAGGAAAACCAAGAAGACCAAACGCCTGTGTTCCGCTTTCCGGTCGAAATCGAAATCACTACGGTTGAAATTGGTGAAGTCATCGAGACCGAACACCGCCAGAGTTATCGTGTCGAAGTCACAAAAGCCGAGCAGGAGTTTTACTTCCCCTGTGCGTCCAAACCGCGAATGGTGCTGTTTGACAAAGGGCATCGCATTTTTAAACTGATGAGCTTTCCGAAATCGGAACAGGAATTGATCTACCAGCTCAGCAAAGCCGAACACGTGCTGGATCGCGTTCGCGCAGCAAGAGAACTGGCTGAGTTCAAAGGCGAAGAAACGATTGCGGCGTTAAGTGTCGTGCTAAACGGCGAAGACTTTTACGGCGTCAGAATGGCTGCGGCAATCTCGCTTGGTGAAATCGGCAGTGAAGAGACACGAGCGATTTTGACGAAAACGTATCACGCTGAAAAAGACAGCCGCGTCCGCCGAAGCCTTGTTTGGGCGCTCGGCAATTTCAAAGATGAAGCCGCGACGGATTTTCTGCGTGAGGTTTCCCAAAAAGATGAAAGCTATTTTGTTTCCGTCGCTGCCATTCGCGCGTTATCGGCAATCGGCAATGACAAGGCTTTCGATGCTTTGAAACCCGCTCTTGCCCGAAGCTCGTGGCAGGAAGTCATCGCCGCTTCGGTTTTTCACGGTCTGGCCCAGGCAAAAGACAAGCGCGGCGTTGATTTGGCAATCGAGCACAGCAAATACGGTAAACCTGTGCCGATCCGCGTAGCCGCCATTGCCTGCCTGGGAACTCTCGGCAAAGAGCTGAACAAGGAAAACAAAGCTGAAAACATCCTTGACCATCTGATCGAACTGACCAAAGACAAAAATATTCGCGCCCGTGTTACCTCCATTCGTTCTCTGGGCAAGCTCGGGAACAAACGCGGGCTTCACGCGTTACGCGCAGCTCAGCAGCGGGAATGCCTGGATCAGTTGAAATCTGCGGCAATGGATGCGATCAAAAGTCTGGAAGAGGCGGCGAAGTAAGTCCTCTTCCTGTTTTGTCATTTGATCCGGTTGCCGGATCGGATTTCATCAAGTATAAATCGGCAACTGAATGAGCATTCATTCAGAGCAAAATTCACGTCCTAATCCCAAGTATTTCAACAGGGAAACATCTAAATACCAGCGACAGGAGTCGTTATGAAAATTATCGTCTGTCTGAAACAGGTGCCGAAGAACGATTCGATTCTTCGCATCAACGAACAAGG
>CAZMXG010000203.1:0-1103 GCA_964570175.1 uncultured Heliomicrobium sp.
CCCTTGATCCGGGGCACTCAAAAAGTGCCCCGAACTTTTCAAAACCTACTTAGTCCTTGAGCAAGGAACGTGGGCCAACTGGGCACTGATCGAACAGGGCATCTGCTTTCTCAATTCACGCGCGCTGCCGCAACCTACCCTCGAATTCTTCAACTTCGCCACTTCCAAAGTGACCTTGCTCTCTAGACTTGAACGAGACAAAGCTTTCGGCGGCTCGCCAAGGTTAGCCGTTTCCGCCGATGGAAAATGGATTCTCTATGGGCAGGTAGATCAAAGCGACAATGACATCATGCTGGTGGAAAACTTCCACTAAGCGTTTGTGGCAAAGGCTAATTCATTTTCAGCCACAGAGCGCGCAGAGATATTTGAGTGAACACCTCACCAGATTTTCTCGGTGCGCTCTGAAATAAATTCAGAGAATGAATAAACCTTGGTTCTTGGCGAAGCGATTGCCAAATACGGATAAGGTCTATTGCTTCTGGTGATACTTGTAGCGGTATGCAGAAGGAAGCGACTTGCGCGGAAATGTCACATGCCCAATTGTCTTTGCGCTGAAGGCGCAGCGGATATTAGCCGGTGGTGAGCGGAGCGGAACCACCGGAATCTAGCGCATAAGCTTTGCAAGCCCCGGTAGGGGCGACAGACCGAAGCTTGATCCAGCGCCCTTACCAGGGCGCAATTCTCTTCCTGGCTCAACCCGGTGGTTTCGGCCTCATCTTGCCGCTTTCCAACTGCACGAGGGCGTCCAGGCTCTGCGGCCTACGCTTGCGCAATGGGCTGAGATGTTCGCCAGCGGTCGCGCTGATGCGTTCAAAGAGCGCGAACTGCTGCCGCAGTTCATCAACGACTTTTTCGTCGGCCTGCTCGGCTACGTTGGTCCCGCAGCCAGCCCAGAGCGCTACACACTCTCTTTAGAGAAGCACGTCGAAGTAGATGGCCAGTACGCTGATGCCGTAATCGGCAACTTTCGCCCAGCGAACCAACAGTTCGTTGTTGCCGTCGAGGGGAAGGGACCGAAAGACCCGCTTGATCGCCCTTTCGCCGGGAGACGCATGTCGGCGGTGGATCAAGCCTATCGCTACGCCATCAACCTGCCCTGCGAC
>CAZMXG010000203.1:1203-13164 GCA_964570175.1 uncultured Heliomicrobium sp.
ATGCCGACATCCGCGAAGACGCTTTCGAGCATTTGCGGCGACTGAATCCCGACGTCTCACCGCACGACGTGCTCGCTCGCACGCAAAAGCTGCTTGATCGAATTCTCTTCTGTGCGTTCTCAGAAGACCGTGGACTGTTGCCGCTCGACACGGTAAAGAAAGCCTATCAGCACAGCGACCCTTACAACCCGCGCCCGATCTGGGATAACTTTCTTGGCCTGTTCCGCGCCATTGACCTGGGCAGCCCGGCGCTGGGCATCCCGCGCTACAACGGTGGATTATTCGCTGACGACCTTCTTCTGAACGGTCTGACAGTCCCGGATGAAGTGTGCCGCTACTTTCAAGACTTGGCGGACTATGATTACCGGCCAGCGCAACAGGTAATGGCCGACGCGCAAGCGGTCAACGCCCGCAGCGTTGACGTTGACATCCTTGGCCACATTTTCGAGCAATCAATCACCGACCTGGAAAAGTTGCGCAACGAACTGAGCGGGCTGACCGAGCGCCTGGGGCCGGAGAAACACAAGACGCGCCGCAAGAAGGAAGGTGCTTTCTACACGCCAGCTTTCATCACGCGCTACATCATCGAGCAGACACTTGGCGCGACGCTGAAGGATCGTTTTGAGCAATTGCGGCAGGCCCATCAAACTGAAGCCGAGAACACGGCGGAAAAGGCACTGGCAGACCCGAATGCTTATGACCTGGACAGCCTCAACCGACCGCAGCGCAGCGCGCTGGCGCGCTTTTGGGAAGCCTGGCAGGACGAGCTGGCGTCCGTCCGCATCCTTGATCCGGCCTGCGGCAGCGGCGCGTTTCTGATCGAAGCCTTCGACCAGCTTCACGCAGCGTATCAAGCCTCGAACGACCGGCTCGAAGAACTGCGTGGCTACCGCTCGCTGTTCGATCTCGACAGTCAGATCCTGCTCAATAACCTGTTCGGCGTTGACCTCAACGAAGAGGCGGTAGAGATTTGCAAACTGAGCCTGTGGATCAAGACGGCGCAACGCGGCAAGGTGCTGACCGACCTGGCCCACAGCATCCGCGTCGGCAACAGCGTGGTGAACGACACGGCGGTTGATGTGAAAGCCTTCGACTGGCGCGCGGCGTTTCCTGAAATCTTTGCGGCTGGCGGCTTTGACGTGATTGTTGCCAACCCGCCCTACATTCGCCAGGAATGGCTAGCGCCGTACAAGCCGCACTGGGAGCAGCGGTTCAAAAGCTATCACGGCGTATCCGACATCTTCACCTATTTTTATGAGCTGGCGGTCGAATTGCTGCGCGAAGGCGGGCGCGTCGGCTTCATCACCTCGGGGAGTTGGGTGCGTGGCAACTTCGGCGCGCCGCTCAGGAAGTTTCTGGCCGAGCAGACGCGCATCGAATCGCTGATTGACTTCGGCGAGTACCAGCCGTTTGAAGAGGCGGAAATGATTCGTCCGACGATCGCGGTGATGAGCAAGCGCGCGACGGGCGGCCCGATGCGTCTATTCAAGTGGCTGACGAAAGGCGAGCCGCCAGAGAATCTTTCGGATGTGATCGCAGCAGCGCCCACCTTGACCACCAGCCATCTCGGCGCAGAAACATGGGAACTTGATAGCGATGAAGTGCGTGCCGTCCGCGCAAAGATGATGAATTGCGGGCCGTCCCTCAGCGAGTACACGAGAGGAAAAATCTTTGTTGGAGTGAAGACAGCTCTCAATGAGGTTTACATTATTGATACTTCGACAAGAGATAGGCTTGTAACCGAAGACCCGGCGTGCGCTGAGGTTATTAAGCCTTATCTGGGCGGACAAGATTTGAAGCCCTGGAGCATTGCGTCACCGGGATTGTGGATGCTCGCATTCAAATCAAGCGGCGATTATCCGTGGCCTTGGGCAACATCGGGCGAACAAGCGGAAGCTGTCTTTCAGCGCACCTATCCAAGCCTGCACGCTTACATGAAACAGTTCGAAGCTGCGCTAACCAAACGGCAAGACAAAGGACGCTATTGGTGGGAACTACGTTCGTGTGCCTACTGGAAAGCATTTGAGGAGCCGAAGATTGTTTGGCCTGACATCAGCAAGCTGCCGCGCTTCAGCATAGACACCGAAGCGCGCCATCTCGGCAATACTGGCTACATCATCCCCGGCGGCGATTACTATCTGCTCGGCATCCTGTCTTCGTGGGCGACGTGGTTCTTGATCAGCAAGATCGCCCAGCCGCTGCGACTACGCGGTGACCGTTGGCAATACCGGTTAATCGCACAATTCATGGAGCAGCTACCAATCCCCGAAGCCGCCGACCCAGACAGAGAAGCGATTGCGGAGCTTGCCAGGCGCTGTAACGCGCTCGGCCAGCAGCGTTACGATCTGCAAGAGAACGTGCGCCAGCGGTTCGCTAGCAGCTTCGCAGAATCCGCCAAGGGCGAACCGCCTACGCTCAATCTCAAAACGAAAGCTTGGTGGACGCTCTCATTCGGTGAACTTGGTGAAGCGTTGAAATCGAGCTTTAAGATGAAGGCCAGCCCGTTCAAAAATCCGCGCGTTGCCGACGAATGGGAGCCTTACCTGGAAGAAAAGCGTCGCGAAGTAAACCGAATGTCAGGCGAACTGGCGGATGCTGAAGCAGAGCTGAATGATCGCGTGTATGCGCTCTTCAACCTGACTCCGCAAGAGATCGCTCTGTTGCAACGTGAAGTCGAGCACTGATCCTGTAAGGTGCTGCCAGCTATAGCTCTTTGGCTATTTCTTGCCATACAGCTCGCTCCGCCTCATCCCGAATCACAGGCACGAAGCCAAATTTCCGATAGAGGTTCAAGGCCGGGAGGCGTGCCGCCGACGTGGTGAGATACCCGCTGGTATGTCCTAACTCACGCAAGCGTTTACACACGGTTGCAAGTAGAGGTTTTGCCAAGCCGCTCCCCTGGAATGCGGGCAGAATCGCCACCCAATGGACACGCCCCAAACACCCCTTGGCTCCCTCCTCATCCCACCAAGCCGCAGCCGTCCCGATTGGCTCACCCATCGCCGTCGTCAGGAAACAGATGCGCTTTTCGTGCGTTGCTTGGTCGTCGCCAAATGTCTTGATGAAAAGGTCAGCGGTAATGTCGTTGTACTGGTCGGCGGCGGCTTGAATTTGCAGCCAGGACACCTCGTCGCCGGCCTCGTACCAACGCAGGGCGAAGCCTTGGGGCAGTCCATACTCTGGGATGCTCGTGAGTGAGGCGAGTTCCATGACCACTTTTGTATTCTGCTCGATGAAGCTCATGTTTCCAATTAAGCTTTGATTTTGAAAAGTTTGTGGCCGTTTTCCCAAGTCAGCTTGCGAAACACGTTGGGCTTGGACTGCCGCTTGAGCAGCGTCAACGTTTCTCTTGCTACACATTTGCCCTGCATGCGCGCCGCTGGAGGGTTATTGTTTTGGCTGGTGCCGCCGCCGTGTCCGTCCTGGCAAGAACAATCGCTGCCAAAAACCAATTTGTTTTGATGACGTGCAAGAAAGTCCTTCGTGAAGTCGGAATCCCGCGACAACGCATTGTTGCCGGAATTCGCCGACAAGTCACCGAACAGATTGGCGTAATCGGCGAGCAATTTGTCCGTGATGCCGCCACGTTTGATCGGCCCGGTTGGATAACTTTCCTTTTCGGCGTAATCGGCGCTCACGTTCGCCCAAAAGGCATCGGCGTGGCCGATGAATTTCGTTTTTGGATACGCCTTCAGCATCGCCTCGAACCGCTTGAAGCCGGTGCTCCAAACGCCTTCGCCTTCGAAGTGCGGCACTTCCTGGAAATGCACCAGAATCGGCACGTCCAATTCCGCCGCCAATCCATACATCCTGCGCAACTCCGGTCCGTCGGCTTCGACGTGAAATTTCAATTCACCAAAGCCCTGCGCGCCATCTTTGACGGCCTTGGTTAGCACTTCAACGGCATCGGGCTTGGTAATGTCCGCGCTTGCCAACCAGATGAAGCGTTTTGGATATTTAGCCTGAATCGCTTTCACCTGTTCGACCGCAGTGCCGCGCGTCAGCAAGACAGCATGCGTCACGCCGCAACCTTCCATGTGGACCATGTTGGCGTCCAGCCCTTGGCGTAAATGGGAGTGGATGTCGAGAACGGGGCCACCCCATTCTGATGAAGTAGCATTCTGTGCCTGCAATGTTGTGCTGGCGGTAACCACAGCGGCCAGCGCCAAAAATTCTCTTCGGTTCAGCATCAAAACGTTCTCCTTTCGATCTTCAATCTCAAATTTCAAACGGTGAATCACAATGGCGCTTGCAGGCGGGTTGAGTTATTCGCCTGCATCCTGGCCATGGTTGAAAACTCTTTGGAAGTGATCGTGATTTCTTTCTGCCGGTAAGAGTACTTCGAAATTCAAATCGTCACTACTGCTTTGACGCGCTGCACGAAATTGCAGTAACCAAAAACTGAAGCAAAAAAAACCGATGACCACGAATCGGGGGGCGGCTTCAATCCATAGCGTCAACCACGATTCGCAGAAATCGGTTTTTCAGAAACTCAAGCAATGCTGTTACTTGATGTTGATTGTTACCGTGTTTGCCGACTGGTTATCCACCTTTAGAACCACATCCACGTTGCCGCGCCCAGCCAGACTGCGCGGAATGGCGATATTGACCTGATCCAAGCCCACATAAGTCCCCTGCGCTCCGGCAAACGAAACGACAGCGCTTGTGCCACCAATGGTCGCAGAAACTGCTGACAGCGAACTGCGATTCCGCAAGCCTGTGCCGTAACCAATCAAAAAAACCTGATCGGTGGAAGCGCCCAGGTCAATCGGCGTCACGACATAGGCATTTTGCGTCGAATCGTACTGCGCGACGGGTTCGTAACTTTGCGTGCCGTCGGCTTTGATGCGGTAAACGACAGCGGCAGGAACTCCTTTGCCAGTGACATTCGCCGTGAACAACCCAGGAGCGACATTGGCAATCGTGACGCTGCCTGAACCGACGGCGGAACCATTGAGCAATACACTGACGGTCGCATTGCCTGCGGCAGTTCCAGTTGGAACCTGGAAGTTGATCTGTGTTGGTGAAACAAAAAAGAGCGGCGCGCTGCGTGTCGTTCCCAGCGAATCCGTAATTTGCACCTGCACGCCGCCCAATGTTGTTGGCAAGGTAGAAGTCGGCGCCGAAACAGTGCTTGACGCCAAGCCTGTTCCAAATAACGCGGCAATCGAATCGCTTGCCAATGAACCGGACGTGAAACTGGCCGCCGAGACTGCTGAAACCGCCGCGACAGAAGCAGGAACTCCCGTTAAACCAAGGGCAAACGTCGTCGTATAGCCGCTTGATCCATCAGCGGCCACGCTGAGCAGAATTGCCGTTCCGCCGCTTTGGTAAATGTTGTCATTGCTGTTGCGCGTGTTGCGCGTTCCTCTGCTGTTGTATGGAGCCTGCGTAAAGACCTGATCGGTCAGCGTGTCATCAAAACAAAGCTGCGAAGTGAACTCGTACGTCTTTGTGGAACCGTTAAACAACCGCACTTTGTAATGCATATGCACCGTGCGCCCCGAATACCAGCCAGGATAAATGGTGATGAATTCGACGTACCCATTCGCGTCCGTCACTTGATAGCCACGCAAAAATTTCTGCCCCAGATTGTTCGGGTTTCCCTGCCCGCTGACGTCCGAATATCCGCCCGAAGCATCGCAATGCCACAGATCAACCCAGGCTCCCACCAGCGGCGTGCAAGTATTGGTTCCGGTGACGCGGCTGACGTAAAATCCGACCTTCAACAAGGTTCCGGCTTTGACGGTGTTGTTCGAGGGATCGGAACGAATGTCGGAACGATTCAACTTTTCATCCACAAAGAAAGGCCCTTCCGTCAGCGCAGGCTTGGTGACGCAGGAAAGCTGGCTGACATCAAAGCTCACGCGCGGCATCGGCTCGAAAAGTGCTGCCAGCATGTGGTTTGACAGATTGGCTGCTCCGGACTGAGTCGGCAGCGCGCTCAGTGCCTCAGCGGAAACTGCCGGATTTGCCGCCGGCCAAATTTTCAAAGCTCCATTGCTTCCTCCAACTGTGATTGCCGTTGCTCCTGCTGCTCCCAACAAACGCAAAGCCTCTCGACGACTAACCTGATTTTTCTTTTTCGACATTTTGACTCCTTCTCTTGAATTGATATTGGCGTATTCCCTGACGCCTGTTTCTCAAGGTGTGACCGATTTGCACTTCGATCAGCTTGTCTTACCAATTCGACTGTGGCAAAAAGCGACTGACGATTTTCCGCAATTGCTGACTAGCACCAAACCCATCCCTTCAGGAGAGATAAGCTTATGAACAACCGTCGTGATTTTGTGAAGTCATCCGCTGCTGCCGCAACCCTTGGCACACTTGGCTTCAATATCAATTCGTATGCCGCCAATGTGAAAAGTCCCAACGACACCATCCGCGTCGCCTGCGTCGGCGTGAAAGCCCAAGGCAATTCGCACATCCGCGAATATTTGAAAATGCCCAACGTCGAAATCGCGGCCATCTGCGATGTAGACGAAAAAGTCCGCAATCAGCGCATCGGCGAAATTGAAAAGGCTTCGGGCAAAAAACCGGCAGCGTTTGTGGACATCCGCAAGCTGCTGGAAGACAAATCCATTGATGCCATTTCCATTGCCACGCCGAACCATTGGCATAGTTTGATGGGCATCTGGGCCTGCCAGGCGGGCAAGGATGTTTACGTCGAAAAACCCTGCTCGCATAGTTATTGGGAAGGCAAACAACTGGTCGCTGCCGCACGTAAATACAACCGCATCGTTCAGCACGGCACGAACAGCCGCTCGACGCCGGCATTGCGCGAAGCGATGCAGAAATTAAGGGAAGGTGTCATTGGTGAGGTATACATGACACGCGGCTTGTGTTTCAAATGGCGCGATACCATCGGCAAAAAACCGGATTCGGCAGTGCCGTCAGGCGTGGATTACGATTTGTGGACGGGTCCGGCGCAAAAACGTCCGTTCAACGAAAACCGCTTCCATTACAACTGGCATTGGAATTGGGATTACGGAAATGGCGACATCGGCAACCAGGGAATTCACGAAATGGATATTTGCCGCTGGGGCCTGGGCGTGACTTTGCCGACGAAAGTCTTTTCCATGGGCGGCCACTTTATGTTTGACGACGATCAAACCACACCAAACACCATGATTTCCAACCTGGAATTCAACGTGAACGGCAAAAAGAAAATGATCGTCTTTGAAGTCCGCCACTGGATGACCAACAACGAAGCCGGGATCGGCCAGAAAACAAACAACCGGGGCGAATTCGACAGCAATTGCATCGGCAACGTTTTTTATGGCTCCGAAGGCTTTATGGCGATTGACGGGTACACGTCGTACAAGACCTTTCTTGGCCGCAAACAACAGCCTGGCCCCAGCCGCACGGAAGGCGCCAGCAACTGGGCAAACTTCATTACAGCCGTTCGCAGCCGCAAACGCGAAGACCTGAATGCTGAAATCGAAGAAGGTCATCTGTCTTCGGCGCTGATGCACCTGGCGAACATTTCGTATCGAACCGGCCGTTCGCTGGATTTCGATCCGGCCAAAGAAGCGATCACCAATGACGTCAAGGCCAACTTGATGCTGCGCGACAAATACCGCGCACCATTCGTTGTGCCGGAAAAGGTCTAAAAAACCGCTCAATGACCACCGCGAGCGTCCAATCAATTTGTTTGGGACGCTCGCGGCTGACCCAACGCTCATTCTCTCTAAAATTCAGCTTTTTTCTCCCGCCCCGATTCGTGCATAATGACGCCCGGCCCCACAAGCTATATCCCAGACAAGGACAAACAGGTTTATGAGACTCATTCATCGGGCAAGCTTTGCTTTTTCCCTACTTCTTTTTTTAGCAATCTTTGTGGCCGCCCAATCCGGTAAATTCACAGTCCAGATTGTCGCCGCACCGTCGCAGACCGAAGCCGATACGACCGTTAAAGAACTGAAAGCCAAAGGTATCGAAGCCTACATTGTGAAAAGCCTGGTGCCAGGTAAAGGAGTTTTTTACCGTGTCCGCGCTGGGGTGTTCAGCAATGCCAGCGACGCGCGCAAATACGGCGAAACGCTGAAGCAGCAAGGCATCGTGCCGGATTTTTTTATTGCAGCATACGAACGCCCGACGCCTGCGGCTTCAGTCTCGCAGCCCGATACGGCATCGGTTCCTCCCTCCTCTCCTAAAACTACGACGAAACCAGCAGGCAAATCAGTTGAAAAAGCCGCCGTTACTGAACCGGCCAACAAAGAGCCTGAAAAAACATCACCGCCCGTGGTAACAGAACCTTCCAAAGCGACGCCTGCGGTAAAAGAACCACCCAAGGAAACCGCCACCAACACTACTCCAAAAGCTTCTACGGGCAAGGAAACCGCGAATCCTCCTGTTGCGTCATCGGCCGTTTCGCCAGCCCCAACAGTCAATTTCACCCAATTCAAAGATTCCCAAGTCGGTTTTACATTCGATTATCCCGCTTATTGGGCGGTGAATCCGCTGACTTCCAACGCCGCACAAGCCCAACGCGTGAATGCCGGAGCCTACTTCGAATCCGTGGATGACAATGCCTTTATGAATGTCATCTGGAACGAACTGGAAAAAGCCAACAACCCTGCCAACAACAACGACCTGATTATTGACGTCATCCTGACCAGCATGAAATCCGGCAAGGAAACACAGTCCATGGAAGTCACTTCGCGCCGGGTTGAAGAAGTCAAAGGCCAGATCAAAACCTATATGGAATTGCGCGCGAAATTCGTGTTGGCCGGCCAAACTTCGCCGCTGGAGTTTCTGGGCAAAGCACTGATCGTCCGCGCCAGCAAAGGTATCCTTCTTGTCGCCATGTTTTATTCGAAAGACGCTCCGGCCCAGGTTCCGGGATTGGCTGAAAGAGTCATTGCGTCCGTGAAAACTCCCGAATAACCGCGGCAATTGCAGAATTGTGCGATTTTCCCGGCTTTCGGCCCCAACACATCGAATTCGTGTCTTGGCCAAGCAGTTCAGAATCTGAAGCGCGTGTTCTGCGCAAACTTCTTCTGCCGAACCGTTCAGGTTGCGTTGGTTGACGGTCGCACATAGCGGCGGCTACACTTTTCTTCCAATAGAAACCAAACCCAATCGGAACGAATCATTATGCAATCAAAGCTGTCCTTCTTTTTGTGCTCTGTCCTGTTGCTTGGCAGCGCGTCCGTCACTTTTGCCCAGAAAAATGACAAATCGAACCCGGCAGTTCCGGAAACGCCGCCTTCAACGCCATACAGCAATGTGCGCCGCGACAATTTGCTGAACGGTTTGCAGATCGTCACGCTCGACCGGCAAAGCGATTCGGCAGTGAAATGCGATTTGATCATTCGCTGTGGCGCAATGTTTGACCTGACAGGCAAGACGGGTTTGGCGGCGTTGACACAGGAATCGCTGATGATCGTCAACCCGCGCATTAAAGAGGAACTGGAATCGCTTGGCGCAAAAGTGGATTGGGGCATTACCTGGGATACGACCTGGTTTCACCTGGAAGCACCGGCCAATACTTTCGGGCCTGCGCTGGAAATCGTTGCACGCTTGCTGGTGGTGGAAAACGTTCGTCCCGAAGCCTTCAAAAAAGCGCAGGACTCGCTGATTGCCCAGGTCCAAACCGCCAAACTTTCGGCAGCCGAACAGGCCGATGCCGCGTTTTTGAAGGCGATTTATGGCGAACACCCTTATGGTCACAATCGGGAAGGAGACGCAACTTCACTGGGCGCAATCAAGCAGGGTGATGTATACGATTTTTTCCGGCGGTTTTACATCGCCAACAACGCGTCGGCAGTGGTAGCGGGCAACATTTCTCACGAACGAGTCATGCAGGTTTTCAAAGTGTTGTTTGGCGGATGGGTCAAAAGCCAGATCATTCCCGCCACATTTCGCCAACCAGTGCAAACCGCGCAGTTGAAGCTGGTCAAAGTTCCCTTGCCCGATGCTTCCAACGTTGAATTGCGCGGTGGGTTGATTGGCGTCAAACATTCTGATGCGGACTATCTGACAACACAGGTGATCGCTCGGTTGCTGACCAATCGTTTAAGCCGTGAGGCCGGGTCTGCGATCAATTTCACTGTCAAATCCGAGCCTAGAATTCTGTCCGGGCCATTGTATTTTTCAGCCGTGGCAAATTCGGACCAAGCCCAGGAATTTTCGCGCCGAGCCACAGATGCATTTGCTTCACTGACTGGCGCAGCCGTTCCGGAACAGGAACTGGCAGCAGCCAAATCAGCACTGTCGGCGGAGTATTCGGCGCGCCCGGTGGAACACAACCTGCGTGACATCGAAATGTTTTTGCTGCCGCGCAACCTGCCTGTGGAAATGAATAAAAAGATCGAAGCGATTTCCGCCGCAGATGTTCAGCGGGTCGCCAAACGATTGCTGGACGCCAATGCCCTGACTGTCGTCGTCGTCGGCAAAATCAACGAGAATTTCAAACCCGGACTGTAGATCAACCCCAAATCCCCACTCTAAAATTTGAAATCCGATGGTGGGGATTCGTCTTTATGCCAACTGTTACCGAAAACAAACTTCCTTCTCAGCCTGTGCCCAATCCTGAATTCAATGCTGCGGGAAAAACCAGCGCTGTTCGCGCCATGTTTGCCGACATTGCTCCCAGTTACGACCGGCTGAACCATCTGCTTTCCATCAACATTGATAAAATCTGGCGGCGGTTCACGGTCAAAAAACTGATGGATGTGTTGCAACGACCAAATGCCATTGCGCTGGATTTATGCTGCGGCACCGCCGACCTGACGCTGGAACTGGAAAAACACGCGCGCGTCATCGGCTGTGATTTTTGCCATCCGATGTTGGTCATCGGCAATGAAAAGATTGCCAATAGACAAGCTGGGAAAGCCACGCTGGCTGAAGGCGATGCGCTGCATTTGCCGTTTGGCGATCAGAGCTTTGACGCCGTAACGAACGCATTCGGGCTTCGCAATCTGGAGAACGTGCAAACCGGGCTGAATGAAATTCATCGTGTGCTGAAACCCGGCGGACGGGCCGCGATCCTGGAGTTTTCGCGGCCTGTGATTCCTGTTTTCCGCCAAGCGTTCGAGTTTTATTTTCACAACATCTTGCCGCGCATCGGCGCGCTGCTTTCCGGTTCGTCGGTCGCCTATACTTATCTCCCAAAATCCGTCAGCAACTTCCCCGACCAAAAACGGCTGGCGGAAATGATGCGCTCCGCTGGGTTTGTCAACGTGCGCTATCACAATCTGTCCGCCGGGATCGCCGCGTTGCATTTGGGGGAGCGTGCCTTGCCGCCTGCCGACGCAAAAAACTAGAATCTGCCTGCAACAATTCTTTCGCAGGAGGAAATGATGAATTCGACAATTCAGTCAGCCGCCGCCATTGCTTTCGATGAAGACTTTGAAAAGAAGTATGAACTGGTTGACGGTGTACCGGAGGCTAAAGAAATGGGAAGTTCACTTCACAGCGGCGTGGGCACGCGCTTGATTATTCGTATGGGCGGATTTGTTGAAGCGCAAAAGCTCGGCGCGGTTTATGGCCCGGATGCAACTTTTCAAATCGGCAGCAATGAACGTATGCCGGATGTTTCTTTCGTTTCGGCATCGCACTTCCCTGAAGAAGGCGAAACCGACAAGAAATGGGAGATTGCGCCCGACCTTGCCGTCGAAATTATTTCTCCCAGTGAAGGCTGGGCAAAAGTGAACCGAAAAATTCACGAATACTTCACCGCTGGCGTCCAACAGGTTTGGCTAATTTCGTTGGAGCAAAACGAAATCCATATTTACGATTCTCCCAAAACAATCCGAGTGTTGTCAGCAGACGATGATTTAACCAACGAAATTTTGCTGCCCGGATTCCGCTGCCGTATCAGCGAACTGTTTCAGCAACCTGCCCGCACGTAATTTTTATGATCGAACCAATCAAGTTTTTTACCGACAAATTCAGCATCTCGATTTCGCAGATTGAGCGGCTTTTGGACGCGGCGCTGTCGAAGGGCGGCGATTA
>CAZMXG010000204.1:0-12997 GCA_964570175.1 uncultured Heliomicrobium sp.
GGCCGTCAATCATGTGTTTGATCTGTTTGTCGCCGTCCACCAGAACTTCGGCGCGAACCCATTGGTCACCGTCATAGGTTTTCGATTTCGAGTTAATGCAATGCGGCGTGAACAGTTTGCCGTCCATTTCGACGTTCGTGCCGGGAGTGCAAAGGTTCAGCGTTGTGCGCGGGCCTTTGCCCAAGCCGCCGAGCAATTGGGCTTCGATGGAAATGGGGAAGTCCTGGTCTTTGCCCATGCTTTCCGGCGATTGGCAATGAAGCATGATGCCGCTGTTCCGCGTCGCCCAGTTTGGGCCGCCGGGACATTGATCACCAACGAAGCGGTATTCGGCGGCGATGATGTAATGCGAAAACTTCTGCTTGTAAAAGATGTGGCCAAAGCGTTCGTTGTATTGGTCGTATTTTTCGTAGCCAACTTTCATCATTCCGTTTTCGACTCGAAAGGTGTTGCCGAAGTTGTCGCCGAGCGCATAGCCACGGATTTTGACTTTCCAGTCTTTCAGGTCCTTGCCGTTGAACAACTGAACCCATTCTTTCTTGTCGGGGTCGTTTTTGGCTTTTTGGGCGTGCGTGGTTGGCGTTGGCGATTGGAATGCCAAAGTTGCCAGTGCGACATAAAAGCAAGCTGCGATGCAATAACGCATACGTTTCATTGTGGATCTCCTGGAAGTAAAAAGTTTTCCCACGAAGTCACACGAAGTTTCACGAAGAAACTGAAGCATCTCTTTTCCATCTTCGTGTTTTCTTCGTGTGCCTTCGTGGGAGAAAAAACAGTCATTACAGCCGCAGTAATCGCTCGGCGTTTTGATGATAGACCTTCTTCAAAATCTGATCCGGCAAGCCCAAGCCGTATATTCGCCACCGGCCTTGAGGCGGAATCGGCGCCGGAGCGTAATCGAAATACTCGTCTTCCGTTTCTAAAAAGCGGTAGTAGATTTCGTACAGCAATTCGCCGAAAACCTGCTGCGGGGTTTCGTTGCCGTTCGGAATGGCGTCTGTTCCGAACAAGATTCGATCCTGATATTTGTCGAAAAACTTACGCGCCGCGCGAGGCTGGCGTCCAAGTTCGCCGATGCGCGCGCCAATTTCGACCGCGATGTTCGGATACCGATCCATCCATTCTGACACCCAGGCCAAATCTTCGGCGTTGCCAACGTGTAAAAAGACAAACTGCGTTTTTGGATGCCGGGCGACAACGCGCAATCGGGCTTCGTGCAGCTCGCGGTTGCTGGGGAAGTCTCTGCCGTGGAAGGACCAATCAGGATGCGCGTTCAGTTCTTCAAAACGTTCGTTGAACCGGTCAATCGTCAGAAAAAAGGCTTCGGGGTCAGAAGTGTGAATCGCTACGGGGAATTTTGCCGCAGCGCAGGCTTCCCACATCGTGTCGAAGCGGTGGTCGTCAATGTGAACCAGCTTGCCGGTTGTTGCCGGTTCGCGCAGAAACAAGCCAAGTGTCTTCAACACTTTCAAGCCTTTGGCTCCTAGTTTGGCAGCGCGTTCGATTTGTTCGGCCTGAAATTTCGGGTAATTCGGATCGGCGGATTTTTTGAACCACGGTTCGGTGAAGGTGATGAATCGGTCCGGATTCGGTTGTTGCCAGTACCGCAAGTTTTCTTCCAGCGCCGCGCCGTATCCGCCGGTCAGGTTGACCATCGCGCGGATGTTTTTGCTGTTCATCACCGGCAACACTTCTTCGCGCTTGCCGCGAAAATTTGCTTTTTCGACTTCGCCGGAAGCGTTGGTAAAGGACAAATGCGTGTGGAAATCAATGACCGGAAAGCGCGCGCGCGCGACCTTCGTTTCCTTCACGTGGAGCATGCTTTTCGGTTCATACTCTGTGATTGAAAGCGGTTGCGGCAGTTTCTTTCCCTGTTGCTGTTGCGCGGACAACTGGCCTGAAGCCAAAGCAGTTAGCGCCAAACCTTGCAGCCATTCTCTGCGCGTTGTTTTGCTCATCGTCGTGAATCCTGATTTTACGGTAGATGGTTTCTCGGAATGCGACGCATTGTACGTTCAGGCTGTAGGGATGTCCAAATGCGAATGAAAGGGGGCATGCATTTTGCGCAAGAAGATGTGGCACCACAAAAAGCACAGAAGGCACACAAAAGATCTTGGCCCTCTTTTGTGTTTTTTGCGCCTTTTGTGGTGAAAATTTCTTGGTGCCCAGCTTTATTGCGCTTCGGTAGTGAGTCGGCTAGATTACGCACGCGTATCGTTAACAAAGCTGTAACTGCGACGAGCGCAAATCAGTCTTATTCGTTGAGCAGATCAAACAAGGTTGGCTTAACTCAATTTCAATCCTTTCCGCATAAACAGAATTAAAAAGACAGGAGCTACTTCCGTGAAGAAGCGTTTTTCCTTATTCGCGCTGGCCTGTGCCGGAGTGCTGATGGTTTCGGCGATTTTTATCGCTCGGACCAGTTCAGCCCAACCACAGGGGGAAGCGTATGCAATTCGTGGTGGCACTATTGTCACCGTTACCGGAGCCGTCATTCAAAAAGGCACAGTCGTTGTCCGCAATGGTTTGATTCAAGCCGTTGGCGCGGATATTTCAGTACCAGCCGACGCGCGTATCGTTGATGCCACAGGGATGACCGTTTATCCCGGGTTGATTGACGCGCACAGTGCTTATGGTTTGCGGCCTGAAACCCAGGCAGGTCAAGGCCAGGGGCGTGGCGGTGGTGGCGCGCCGACGGGTGATCCGGCGCAGTTCTTTCTGGCGCAGATGGCCGCCCAATCGGCACAACCATCGAATTCAGGATTGTTGCCCGAAGTCACCGTAACGGACCAGTTGCAGGTTGCCGAAACTACGTTTGACGGACAACGCGCCGCCGGAATCACAACGGCAATGACCGCGCCGCGCAATGGAGTTTTTCAAGGGCAGAGCGCCGTCATCAATTTGGGAACCGAATCCGGAGAAAAACTGATCCTGAAAGCTCCTGTTTCGATGAATGTAGGATTGGGCAGCGGGCGCGGTTTTGGCGGCAGCTATCCTGGTTCGCCAATGGGCGTGATTGCGTTTTTGCGGCAGTCGTTTTTGGACGCGCAGCATTATCGTGATGAATGGAGCCGGTACGACAAAAATCCGCGCGGCGCAGAGCGTCCGAAAATCAATAAATCGCTGGCAGCGTTGCAGCCTGTCATCAACGGCCAAATGCCTGTGGTAATTACAGCAAGTTCGCAGCGCGAAATTGAACGCGCTGTCGCGCTGGCCGACGAGTTCAAGTTGAAGTTGTATGTTTCCGGAGCGACGCAAAGTTACCTGAACGCCGATTGGTTGAAGTCGAAAAATGTAACGGTGCTGCTTAGCTTGAGCTACCCACAAAAACCTGCAGGGCTGGAAGATCCGGAAAGCGAATCCTTGCGCACGTTGCGCGAACGCGCGGATGCTCCGAAAGCGGCGGCGGCTTTGCTCAAGGCAGGCGTGCCGTTTGCGTTTACTTCGGGAACGCTCGCTCGCTCGGCGGATTTCATTGTCAACGCGGGACGGGCCGTCGAAGCGGGCTTGCCGAAAGACGAAGCCTTGAAAGCGATGACGATTAATCCAGCGAAACTCTTTGGGCTTGGCGAACAGCTTGGCAGCATTGAGAAAGGCAAGATCGCGAATCTGATTGTCACCAGCGGAGACCTGTTTGCCCGCGACACCAAAGTGAAATATGTGTTTGTGGATGGCAAATACTTCGAAATCAAAGCCGAAGCGCCGCAACAACGTCCTGGCGGCTTTGGCGGTCCCGGCGGCGGCAGAGGTGCTGGAATCAGTCGCCCTGGCGGTGGGGCAACTCCACCAAGCGATGCTTCAGCGGGAGCGGGGCTGGCCGCGGGTTCCTGGACGCTGACGATCAATTCTCCCCGTGGCGAGATGAAGCTGACTGCAAACCTGCAACAAAACGGCGAAGCCGTCACAGGTGAATTGAATATGCAGTTTGGCGCAGCGCCCATCACCAAAGGCACGATCAAAGGCAACGAGATCGAACTGGAATACACCCTGACGACGCCGAATGGCCAGACGATGGCCGGAACGTTGAAAGGCAAAATCGAAGGCAATGCAATCAGCGGCCAGATGGGAATGATGGGCCGCAACTCTGATTTCACCGGCAGCAAAACGCCGAAAGAGTAACGAGTCAGTACCGCGACCGGTAGGGAGCGGGTTTTGTCGGGAGAATAACCATGAAACGAACAATTCTGTTTTTCCTGCTCACGTTGGCTTTCGGCGCGACTGCGCTGGCTCAGAGCAACGAGGAGATTTTGATCAAAAACGCGACGGTCATGACCGCTTCGCACGGCACAATCGAAGGCGGCGCGATTCTGATCCGCAACGGAAAGATCGCCGCTGTCGGCAAAGTCGCCGAAGTCAAAGCCGGGACCAATGCCAAAGTCATTGATGCGACGGGCATGTATGTAACGCCGGGCTTTGTGGATTCGCATTCGCATTCAGCGCTGGACGGCACAAACGAAGGCACGCTTTCTGTTACTTCGATGGTGCGGATGGGCGATGTCATCAACCCGCTCGATCCCAATATTTACCAGCGCCTGGCTGGGGGAATGACCTTGATTCACCAACTGCATGGCAGCGCCAACGCCATTGGCGGGCAAAACTCCATGATCAAGTTGAAGTGGGGCAAACCGGTCAGCGAAATGCTGATTCCGGATGCACCGCGCACGATCAAATTCGCGCTTGGCGAAAATCCGAAACAATCCAACCGGCCCAACATTCCCGGCGCCACGCGACGTTTTCCGGCCACGCGCATGGGCGTCGAAGAAACCATCCGCGAAGCCTTCACTCAGGGGCGCGAATACATTGCCAAATGGGATGAATACGAACTGGCCAAAAAACGCGGCGAAGACCCACTGCCTCCGCGCCGCGATCTGAAACTGGATGCGATCGCAGACATTCTGAAAGGCAGAATGGATATTCATTCGCACTGCTATCGCGCGGACGAAATCGTCATGTTGTTGCGCTTGTGCGAAGAATTCGGCGTGAAAGTCCGGACGCTGCAACACGTGCTGGAAGGGTACAAAGTCGCGCCGGAAATCGCCAAACACGGTGCTTCAGCTTCGATTTTGCCGGATTGGTGGGGTTACAAAATGGAAGCTTACGATGCCATTCCATACAACGCGGCGATTATGACCCGTCGCGGAATCGTGGTTTCCATTCACTCCGACAGCGCCGATTACGGGCGCCGCTTTTACATGGAAGCCGCCAAGGTCATGAAGTACGGCGACCTGACAGAAGAAGAAGCGCTGCGATTGATTACGTTGAATCCGGCGATTCAAATGCGCCTGGATAAACGCGTCGGCAGTATTGACGTGGGCAAAGACGCAGACCTGGTGCTGTTTAACGGCCATCCGTTCAGCATCTATTCGCGTCCGGAAGTCACGATGATCGAAGGCGTGGTGTATTTCGACCGCAAACAAGACCTTGAAATGCGCGAGAAAGTCGCCAAAGAGAAAAAAGAGTTGATCGAAAAAGAACGCCGCACGCCGGGCGTTGCTCAACCGACGACTACGCCGCAGCCGATCATTCCCACCTGGGCGGAGGAAGAGGAATTGGACCCGCACGGAGCGCCGGTCAGAAAGATCAAACAGTAAGCCCGACACATATTTCTCCACGAAGAAGCACGAAACTGAGTTGAAGTCCTTCGTGAGGCTTCGTGGATGGAGAAAGAGTAAAGATGTTGAAACGAAATCTACAAATTGTTCTGACTGCAATTTTGTTTGCGATTCCTGGGCTGGCTCAATCCAAGTCGGAGCAGGGAACGTATGCGATTCGCAATGCGAGGATCGTCACTGTCACCAACGGCGTCATCGAAAAAGGTACGATCCTGATCAAGAACGGCAAGATCGAAGCCGTCGGCGTAACAGTCGCCGTTCCCAAAGACGCCAAAATCATTGATGCCACGGGTCAATCGGTTTATCCGGGGTTGATTGATTCCAACACCATTTTGGGATTGACGGAAGTCATGACCATTGTGAGCGGAACCAACGGCACGGTGGACACAACGGAAATTGGTGATTTCAATGCCAACATGAAAGCCGTTACTGCCGTCAACCCGAACAGCGAATTGATTCCTGTTGCGCGTATGAATGGCGTGACCACAGTGCTGACTTGTCCGCAAGGCGGATTGATTTCCGGGCAATGCGCGCTGATCAATCTGGACGGCTGGACACAGCACGAAATGAAGTTGCTGTCGCCTGCCGCCATGCAACTCAATTATCCCAGAGCAGGGTTCGGCGGACGCGGTGGCGGTGGGTTCGCCGCGCTTCTCGGCGGAGCAAACGATCAGGCTCGCCAGCAACGCGAACGTCAGCTTGAGTCTTTGCGGAAAAAGCTGGAAGACGCTCAGTTGTATGCGAAAGCCAAGGAAGCTGCTGCCAACGACAAAAGCATTCCCGCGCGTCCGGTTGATTTGGGACTGGAAGCGTTGATTCCCGTCATCAAAGGCGAAGTTCCGGTCTTTGTCGCTGCCAACAGCGCTTCGGAAATCAAAGGTGCAATTGAATTGGCCGACAAATACAAATTGAAGCTGATCATTTGCGGCGGAGACGATGCGCCCAAGGTCGCCAAGGAACTGAAAGAGAAAAACATCCCTGTGGTGCTGGGGTCAGTCAACGAAGTGCCACGCGGTGAAGACACTCCTTATGACGAAGGCTATTCGCGCGCGGCGGCGCTTTCCAAAGCGGGAGTAAAATTCGCTTTTGCGACAGCCAACGCCAGCGAAAATGGCCCGGCTGATGTTCGCTTGTTGCCGTATCAAGCGGGCACGTCCGCCGCGTTCGGCCTGCCGAAAGACGAAGCGTTGAAAGGCGTCACAATTTATCCTGCGCAAATCTTTGGCGTGGATAAAACCATCGGCAGCATCGAAGTCGGCAAGCTGGCCAATCTGGTCCTCACTGACGGCGACATTCTGGAATTCCGCACCAAGGTCAAACAGATGTTCATCGCCGGAAGGCCGGTGGATATGTCGAACAAACATCAACGTTTGAACGACAAGTTCAAGGATCGTCCGTAGTTCACTTTATCGTCGGATAAAAGCACGAATAAAACCATAAGTCCCGCAGAGAGGGCTAGAGCCTGAAAAGCTTTCAGCCATCTTTACGGGACTTGCTGTTGAAGCGCTTCTTCCATGGCGATAGAATCAATTTAATGACTCTCCCTTCAATATAAACCATCGTCATCGCAAGTGACGAATTTCCCCCCAAAGGAGAAAGAGGATGAAGGAAAGAAAATTACTAAAACTGATTTCAATGGTTCTGATTGCGTGCATGCTCACCATGAGCTTTGCAACAACCTCGGAAGCCCAGCGCCGTCGCCGCAATCCTGAAGCGGGCAAGAAAAAAGCCGCGAAACGCATTGGCATCGGCGCTGCCATCGGAGCCGGGGCCGGAGCATTAATTGGCGGCAAGAAAGGCGCGCTGATTGGCGCTGGGGCAGGCGCGGGAGCTGGGACGGCATACCACTACCACAAGAAGAAAAAATACGCCCGGCGTCACCGATAAGTGAAAAGTTGACCGATTCGAAAATAAATCCCCATGAACCAAAACAATCCCAATCTGAAAGACATTGTGGCAATCCTGGAACGAACGCCCGCCAGTTTGACGGCGTTGCTGGCAGGATTGCCCGATGTCTGGATCACCGCGACCGAAGGCGACAACACCTGGTCGCCGTATGATGTCATTGGCCATTTGATCCACGGCGAACGCACTGATTGGATCCCCCGTGCGCGGCATATCCTGGCGGGTGAGACGCGACCGTTTCCGCCGTTTGATCGAACTGCCCAGTTCACGGAAAGCCACAGCGCGAATTTGTCGGAGTTGCTGGCGACCTTTGAAGCATTGCGGCAAGACAGTATCGCCACCTTGGTCAGCATGAACCTAACGAACGAGGATTTGCGCCGGACAGGTCAGCACCCCGAATTTGGAGCCGTAACCCTGGGACAGTTGCTGGCGACCTGGGTTGTGCATGACTTGGATCATATCAGCCAGATTGCCCGAACAATGGCAAAGGTCTACGCGGAGACTGTGGGACCGTGGAAAACGTATTTGTCTATCTTGCGCGACCGGCAGCGAGTATAAGCAAGCTTCAAAAACGATTGGACCTCACTTTTAGCGCACAAGGTCTGGTGCAGAATTATGTAATGTCGTTGAGCGAATTCGTGAGTTGGCCCTCCACCTGTTCCAGTTAACGAGGATAGCACGATACATCGAATTGATCGCACGGACTATTCGGGTGAAATGATTGGCTCGGACTTGCATTTCACCGGTTGTCGGAAAAGAATGCAAACTCGTCATGCATGCTGCAGCGGGCACGGCTTATCTTAATACCCGCAAAAACGAAAGTACTTAAAACGCCATCGGTAAGTTGTAACACTGGTGAATTTTGGCCATCACCGATGTAAACAATCCGGAATTTCCGCCCAAAATCTGACAGATGCCTATCGCCAATCCATAAGGGCTAATGAAATAACTTCAAGGCTGTGTGAGGAATTCAAGGATCACCAAAATCAGCCTAGGGTGAACTAAAGCGGGCATCATGAAGTTTTTGTAAAAACCTAGCTACTCAAAATAAGGGGAAAGATGATTAAGACATCAAACATTCCAGAAAGTGCATTGCCATCTGAACTGGAAAAAGAGAATGCGATACGAGTTGAGTATAAGACCAATCTCTTGGCTCCGGCATTGGGGCCGATCCAGCGTAGCAATATGTTAGATGGCTACTTAGCAAGAACACGTGCCTTAGTCGCTACTATTGCGCAAATTGATGACTTGGCTTTAGCGGTGGCTAGCTCGGTGCAATTGTTGCCCAAAAAGAATGACCCTGAATGGTCGGGTAGAAGTAAGCGCATAAGAACTGGCGAAAAATACTCAGAGCAATTCGTTACTCCACTACGGAATTATGCAACTCGTTTGAGAGAACAGGCAGAACTCAGTTCGGAGACATTGGCGGACAAGTCAGCAAGGGTTTCTGGCAGAGGAACAGCGCGCGACATAGATTCAAACATCACTCGTCTTGCATCTTTGAGCCGACAGTCAGAAGACTTAAGCGTAACAAGAGAAGTCGCTGACATCATAGAAAAAATTGCCACCCCGAACGCTGTAAAGCATGATCTTTTTCGCGCAGGAATATTCAAAAATGATGAAACAATTGTTGACCGGAAGGTTCTCAAGCTTGATCAGAAAGGGCGTGCTAAGGCGATATTGACCGCCTTAGCGAGAGAAACTGAGCCTTCACTTTTCAGTTCCTACCTTACAAAACTAGCGCTCACCTTGACCGTAAGCGGCACATCCTTAAGCTATATTGAAGACCTATTGAAGACAGACTCTGTATTTGAAGGGCTCTGGACGGGTCACATACAACCAAATCCGAATTTAGGAGTTGTAGTGCCATTTGATCCGGAACTCGACAGCAATAGAGAGTGGGGTATTCAACGATTCGAAGAAATGCGTTTGGCTTTAGGAACGCCCTTTTTTCGAGGGCCAGTTGCTGCCCATTCTGTTGCACCAAAGAGTAAATTGACCCTGACCGAATCTGTCAGTTTAGAGACGGAACTCGCAGCATTGTCCGTTGAAAGCCGAACGTCCACTGCCTTTTTTTCTGATACTGCAATTTCCTCTTCACAATTCCAGAACCGTCTGGAAAATCTCTCGGAATTCGGCATCACAAACGCAAATGCTTTCAGTTCAACATCTACACTGTTTGAGTCACTGAACGAAGTGCGGAGGTCGGCAATACAGCAGGTTGCGCACAGTATTTCTGAAACAAATGAAAGCAGAGTATTGCACCGAACTTCACGGAGGATGACGCAGTCCAGTGAACTTGTAACCGAGGGAAAAGACGCGAAGCTAGCTACAACGGAACTCGAATTTCAAATTGTTACTCCTGGCAAAGCCACGGTTCGACTAGTTGATGTGGGGCTACTTTGGACACCATTTGTAAATGAGCCATTTTATGATCTCAGACAGGCAGTTAAAAATCACAGAACACAGGTAGAGGATGAATATAGGCAACAAAATTATCTTCCAGTTCCAGTAATGCCGCCTCTCAAGCCCAAAGTAGTAAAAGAGCATTTGCATCCAATTAGAATGACGTTGAGTAAAAAGAGTAGCTATTTAAGGGACGAGGCGAACTTTGACATTGACGTTTCAGACATTTTGTATGGTGAAGCGCAGATTAACGTGCATTCCATCTCAATAGAAAAAATCAGCTTTTTTGGACCATCTCCTGGCCTATCTGGTGACGGCTGGGAGATGGATCTTCAACCATCGTACTCAGAATTAGTGAGAATAAGCCTAACTTATAATAGATTAAAAGGACGTTTGATTGTCTCTTATCCTTTAATCATCGACCAACCCTCTCCTGTTGGCTGCACTCTCATTCTCAAAATACCAGTTTATGTGTACGAAGAGGAAAGTGCGGCGGCTTTACGGCAATATGAAGCGTCTAAAAAAGAGGAAAAGTCGCAGCTACAAAGTATTGAAGCACGAGCAAAACAATACGGTCAGTTAAAAGCTCAAGAGATGATTCGTCAATTAGAAGCAAGCTATGATTTGAAACAGGAAGTATTTAGGCAAGTACTAGATAAAATTTTCAGCGGGGCTTTCATTGGGAGTCTTGCAGTTAGCGGTGAAAGTCTTTCTAGCATGATGACTTATTACGAATACCTGATTGCCAGTTGTATTAACTGGTCAGAGAGCAGCATGGTGCTTTCGTCTGCGAGTCTTCAAACTCTTATCTATCCTGATTTACCGCCTGACCACTTCTTGAACTCGCCCAGTGCCCGTCTTTTTCTACCGATAAAGCGTAGTGCAGAAAAAAGCTTTTTTGAGATACTTGCCCAGATTGATGACAAGATACTTAGCCCGGGTACAGATTTCTACTACACAGCTAAACGAATTCGAGATAGCGTGGAGAACTATCGCAGCGAGATAGAAAGAAGAAGATCACTTGATCCTTCACAGCTTGTGCTGGACAACTTCGATACTGAAATCGTTATTGGACGTCATTTAGAAGCTGTCTTGAGCCACTTTGAGTTCTCAAAATCCGAATAAGAGGTGGCACCGTGGATTATGTTGAATACCCAGTTTACCTCGACGACATTGTTGTCGTCGGTTATCTGAACACCCACTCACGAAGTATCCTGGTGAGGCCTAAAGGGCGAGGGCATTTTGTCTTTGTCGCCTGGCCGCAACCCTTCCCGGACTCAGCTTTTATCATTCGCAAGGAATTGTTCTATCCCAGCCCGAATAGCGCGCCCCAGCAGTTTGTCATTGATGTCAAAGAACGGGCACGCTCTGGCTTAACTTCTTGGGAATGGGCTTTGGCAAAACGTGAGTCAAGAGAACAAGAACTTGCCAACTCGGACGTTATATTCAGTGAAGCTGATATTCCCAGAGGCTCAATTTCATTCGACCTGCAATCCCATTCGCCTGAAATTCGCACAATTGCCTGGAGCTGCCATCAGCCTTTTGAAACCGAAGGCGGTAGGTCTGTTCAACATAAATACGTTGATGAAATTATGGAGTGGTATTGGAAGGTGACGAAGGACTTTGATCCTCATGTAATCTGGGGAGCAGGCGATACAGCCTATTCTGACGGCGCTGACGCAACCAATTTCGTCAAACATGTCTACAGCAAGCCTACCTGGCATCTTGACCAAAAGAATCAGGAATGGCTGCGTGCGTCCTTCCGATATATGTATCGTTACCATTGGAGCTTCAAAAGGCTGCAACAAGTGATGAGGAATTATCCGCACATCCTTATGTGGGATGACCACGAAATTCACGACGGCTGGGGGAGTGATAACAAAGATTTTTCGGAAGAAAATCTTGCGATGTTTCGCATTGCTAAAGAAGTTGCAGATGAATATGTGCTCAAAGTCGGTCAACGACTTCGGGACGATGGAGACTCGCATAAAGCATACATTGTTGGACATCAGGCTCATTTTATTACCGATACAAGAACAAGCAGAAAATATCATTTCTTTGATACAGCGTTCTCAAATGAAACTATTGGTGCATCAGTGCTCTCTGGTGGCGCGACTTTTCTTTTGGGGGCTTCAGTGGGGCAGGCATTGTTGTCTGGTACTGGGCCTATCCTTGGGGGGGCTGCTTCTGATGTGCTAGAAGGGCAAGCCTTCGGAACAGTTATGTCTGATCGCCAGTTTAATGATCTGGCAGGTTTTTGCGATATTGTTGCGGCAAATCCAAGAGTTCACTTTTTAATTCTGAATACTACTGTGCCGCTTGTTCATGCTAACGATCTTCTTACCCTCATTGCCACTGCTGGCATAACTGGCCCTTTAGTTGATCCGCTTGTTTTAAAGGATGATCGTGACGACGTTCGCGATAGCTGGATGGCTAATGGAAACCGCCCTCAGTTAGTGCGGCTACTCTGGATATTAAGGACGCTTCAACTCAAGCGCCCAGACATTGAGATTGTCGTCGTATCCGGTGACGTCCACGTAGCTGGCGCATTTACGATCTATCTAGCGGGTACGATGCGTCCTATTTATCAGATTACTTCCTCAGCCATCACAAACAGGCAACACCCACCTCCTTGGAAACGTGAAACTATTGGGCTCAGTACCTTTAATATCCCGCTTTTACCAGGAGAGGTTGCTGTCGTTAATCGCATCTGGCCTGAAATTACAGACCCCAACTTTCTTTGCATTAAAAGTACACCTGACAATATTGAGCTTGAACTGCAAGTTCTCCCGGTTGATAACAGCACAAATGAAAACCTTAAACTGTCGATCCCTTATTCATTGCTTTCGGTAGACCCGCTAAAACTTGCTGAAGTCACCGTAGGGCCAATCGTCAGTACAATAGATACTGCTGGCAGAATTGTAGACGCTATTTTCTAAGAGCCTGTTTGGGAATTCAGGTTGATGCTTTGGTAGGTGCTAATCGCCGAAGCATCAGGTTAATCATCGCGTAATAACAGAACAACACTGTAGACATATTTTAGTGGTGTCTGAAATGAAAAGGGTCGTTTGGCA
>CAZMXG010000205.1:0-10301 GCA_964570175.1 uncultured Heliomicrobium sp.
GTTTGGTTGCAGCCTCAACGATTGGAGGATGAAATGTTTCAAGATTTGCGGTTCGGCTTGCGAACGCTGTGTAAACATAAAAGCTTCACCTTGATTGCCGTGTTGACGCTGGCGCTGGGTATTGGCACGAACACAGCGATTTTTAGCGTTGCGGACAAAGTGCTGTTGCGTTCGCTGCCGGTCAATAACCCGGCAGAACTGGTGATGGTGTCGGGTGAAATCGTCAATCCGAAATTTCAAAACAACATCTACACGTATCCGGATTATGTGGATTATCGCGCGCAAAACGAAGTTTTCGACGGATTGCTGGCCTATGCACAAAACACAGTTCGGCTTGGCGAAGGCGAGCATTCCGACAAATTGAATCTTGAACTGATTTCAGAAAATTATTTCGATGTCTTAGGCGTGAAGGTCGCGCAAGGCCGCGTAATTCAGGCCGATGAGAACGCAAACGAAGATGCGCATCCGGTCGCGGTCATCAGCCACAATTGCTGGCAACGCCGCTTGGGTGGCAGAGCCGATGCGATCGGGCAAACGCTTCAATTCAATGGCGTGCCTTATACGATCATTGGCATTGCGCCTGCCGGATTCACAGGCATACGCCTGGAAGTGCCGACCGAAGCCTGGGTGCCGTTGATGATGCGGCGGCAATTGCTAGGCTCAACGGCCTCGATTTTTGAACGCAAAAGCGCGTGGTTGCGGCTGATGGGTCGGCTCAAACCCGGTGTCACGCTGGTCGCCGCACAGGTCAGTTTCGATCAGACGGCGCGCAACATCTGGATTGCGAACACCAGCGAAGCTGAACGCAAGTTGCCTTTTAACGAAAAACGCATCCTGCTGGAACCGGGCGGGCAAGGGCTGTCATCCTTGCGGCGCTCAATGGGGGAAACGCTCAAACTGTTACTGGGAATTGTCGCGTTATTGCTGGTTCTGGCATGCGCGAACGTCGCCAATTTGATGTTGGCCCGCGCCCAAGCTCGTCGCAAAGAAATTGCTGTCCGGCTGGCTATGGGCGCAAGCCGATTGCGCATTGTGCGGCAATTACTGATCGAGAGTTTATTGCTGGCCTTGATTGGCGCGGGCGCAGGGTTATTGTTTGCTCCGTGGTTGTACCAATTGTTGTTTGCTTATCAACCGGGCTTTGTGTTGGAACGTTCCACCTTGAGCGGCAGCCTGGATGCGCGTGTATTGGGATTCACGGCATTGATCGCCATCGTATCCAGCGTGTTGTTTGGACTGGTTCCCGCGCTGCAAAGTGCGCGCGCCAATCTGATCCCGGCGTTGAAAGATGCGGATATCGGGGCTGCGCCGCACGAACGCCGTTGGAATATGCGCAGCGCTTTGGTCATCACGCAGGTCGCGCTGGCCTTAGTGCTTTTGGTGGGCGCAGGGTTACTGGTCAGAAGCCTGCAACGGCGCTTTGCAATTGATCCCGGCTTTCGCACGGAAAATTTGCTGATCGTGCCGCTTGAATTACCGCGGACTTCTTACGCGGCTGCCAAGGACGAAGCAGGCAAACGCGCCGTGGACGAGCGCAACTTGCAATACTTCACCCAAGTCGCTGAGCGCGTAAAAGCCTTGCCAGGCGTTGAATCAGTGACTTTGGGCACGATTACGCCATTCAGCAACAGCATCGGCAAAACCTCTCTGGTCATCGAAGGCTGGCAGCCAAAACCCGGCGAAAATCTTGCGGTGGATAATACCGGCGGTGGTCCCGGCTATCACGAAACGCTGGGCATTCCACTTGTGGCTGGACGCGATTTTACCGAACGCGACAATGCCAGCGCGCCTGGCGTTGCCATTGTCAACGAAACCTTCGCGCGGACTTTCTTCCCGAATCAAAATCCTTTGGGCAAGCGAATCAGCACGAACGTAAACGGGCAACCGTGGATTGAAATCGTCGGCGTGACGCGCGATCACCGCTTGCACGATCTGACCGAAGCGCCTTTTCCGCATCTGGATTTGCCTTTGCTGCAACGTCCGGGCGGCGCCTTTTCCCGCCTGGTTGTCCGCACAAAGGTCGAGCCAATGACGCTCTTTCCAGCCATTCGCAAAGAAGCCTTGGCATTGCAGCCACAAGTCACCATAGAAACGCCGACAACCATTGACGATGAAGTGAAAAGCACTTTGGCGGTGGCGCGCATGGCTTCGACACTGACCAGCCTGTTTGGCTTAACAGCTTTGTTGCTGGCCGGGATTGGTCTGTACGGCGTGATGTCTTACACCGTCAGCCGTCGCACGCGTGAAATCGGCATTCGCATGGCGCTTGGCGCTGAGCGGAATCAGGTGCTCAGCCTGGTGATCAAACAAGGATTGCTGCTCACCGCCATTGGGATTGCGCTGGGCTTGGCGGCGGCGGTGTCGCTGACCGGCCTGGTGCAGGCGATGCTCTACCAGGTCGGCACAACCGATCCGCTGACCTTTGGCTTCGTCTCCTTTCTGCTGACGGGCGTGGCATTTCTGGCGTGTTACCTCCCTGCCCGGCGGGCTACGAAAATTGACCCGCTGCGCGCGTTACGACACGAGTAAACACTATGCCGGATGCGACGGTGACAAGTCGGTTTCGATTCTGGCTCTGGCTGATTCGCTTTGTCGGCCTGATTGTTCCGCGAAGACTTCGCGCCGACTGGCGGCAGGAGTGGGAAGGAGAATTGCGGTATCGCGAACAATTACTTGCCGATTGGGACAGACTCGATTGGAAAAACAAATTTGATTTGCTCTGGCGCAGCACCAGCGCGTTTTGGGATGCGCTATGGCTGCAACCAAAAAGACTGGAGGAAGAAATGTTTCAAGACTTGCGATATGGCGCGCGAATGTTGTTGAAAAACCCCGGCTTTAGCGCCGTGATTGTGTTCACCCTGGCGCTGGGCATTGGCGCGAATGCGGCGCTGTTTTCAGTCGTCAACGGCGTGCTGCTCAATCCGCTGCCTTACCCGCAACCGGATCAACTGATCACGCTGCACCAGAGCAAGCCGAATTTCGCCACCGGCGCAATTCCCTACCCCAACTTTTTGGATTGGAAAAAAGAGAGTCAGACATTTTCAGCGATGGCGCTTTCGCGTGGATCAACTTTCAGCTTGCTCGGCGCTGGAGAACCTGAGCAGGTCGCTGGGCGACGAGTCACGGCAGAGTTCTTTTCTGTGCTGGGCATTCAGCCCGCACTAGGACGCAATTTTGCGCCGGGCGAAGACGCGCACGGCGCAGGCCCTGTGGTGCTGATCAGCGCCGAGCTTTGGCAGCGCAAATTCAATGCTTCGCCGGACGCGATTGGCAAAAGCCTGACACTGGACGACAAGAGCTACGCGATTATCGGCGTGCTTCCGGCAAGCTTTAATTTGTATCGCGGCACTGATGTTTATGTGCCGATTGGCCAGTGGAACAATCCTGGTTTGCAGAACCGTAGCGCGGCGTTGGGGCTGCATGGCATTGGCCGGCTGAAACCCGGCGTGACGCTGGCGCAGGCGCAGGCGGATCTGGACGGCGTCATGCGAAGGCTGGCCGAAGCCTATCCGGACGCGAATCGTGGTAATGGCGCAGCGCTTATTCCCCTTAAGCAAAGATTGGTCGGCGATGTCGGACCGATTTTGTGGATGCTGCTGGGTGCTGTCGGGTTCGTGTTGTTGATTGCATGTGTGAATGTCAGCAATCTGGTGCTGGCGCGTTCGACCGGCAGAACACGCGAATTTGCCATTCGCGCCGCGCTGGGTGCTGGTCAATGGCGATTGCTGCGGCAAATGCTGACTGAAAGCATGCTGCTGGCATTGCTTGGCGGCGGACTGGGATTGGCGCTTGCCGCCTGGGGAACAAAAGCCGCCCTGACCGCTTTACCCGGCGGATTGCCACGCGCGGAAGAAATTGGGCTGGATGTTCGTGTTCTGCTATTCACCCTGGGCATTTCATTGCTGACAGGTGTGATTGCCGGGTTGGCCCCCGCACTGAAAACATCGCAGGGACGGTTGTCAGAAACGCTGAAAGAAGGTGGACGCGGAACCAGCAGCGGACGGCATCGCGCACAAGGCGTTCTGGTCGCGGTGGAAATGGCGCTTGCGTTGGTGCTGCTAATCGGCGCGGGTTTGATGATTCGCAGCCTGGGGGCGCTGTGGAATGTTGATCCGGGATTTAAGCCGAATCACGTACTGAGCTTCGGGTTGAACTTCCCGCCTTCCACACGAACGGCCAGTCCGGAAGCGACACGCGCCAATTTGCGCGACCTCAGCAACAAACTCAATTCCATTCCCGGAGTCCGCGCAGCTTCCTTTTCAGCGGGCGCTGCTCCCTTGCAAGGTGAAGACGACTTGTTTTTCTGGCGCGAAGACCATCCCAAACCCGCCAGCACCAGCGAAATGCAAATGTCCGTGGTGTACCGCGTCGAACCTGGGTATTTGACAGCGATGGAAATTCCGCTCAAACAGGGCCGCTTTTTCACCCCGCAAGATGAAGCGGGTGCTCAGTCCGTTGCAGTTATTGACGAAGCCTTTGCCCACAAACATTTTCCCGGCGAAGACCCGATTGGAAAACGAATCAATTTGGGAGACGACAACGATCCGTTTCAAATAGTCGGCGTTGTCGGACACGTCAAACAATGGAGCCTGGAAGCCGACGACAAACAATCGCTTCAATCACAACTGTATCTGCCTTTCCGGCAGGTCGTTGGGAATCCTTCAGGCGTAGGCGTTGTGATTCGTGCGGATGGCGTCAGCGGAAAAACCGGCTCCGCCATTTTTGATTCCATACGCCAGACGATCCAAAGCCAGAATGGCCAAAACATCATTTTCGGCGCCCAAACGATGAATGAAGTGATCGCCGATTCGCTGAACCGCCAGCGTTTTTCGATGATTTTGCTCAATGCTTTTGCCGCAGTGGCGCTGCTGCTGGCCAGTATCGGGCTGTACGGGGTCATTTCGTACCTGGTCAGCCAACGAACGCACGAACTCGGCATTCGCCTGGCGCTTGGCGCTCAACGCAAAGATGTGTTGCGGTTGGTATTGGGCCACGGACTGAAACTGGTTATGGCGGGCGTAGCGCTGGGGTTGTTTGCCGCGCTGGGCTTGACCAGGTTACTGACGGAAATGCTGTACGGCGTAGGCACCACTGACCCTGCCACATTCACATTGATTCCCTTGCTGCTAATTGCCGTAGCGTTGCTGGCGTGTTACATCCCTGCGCGTCGCGCGACCAAAGTTGACCCGTTAGTAGCATTGCGGCACGAATGAATTCTGCCGCAAAAAAGGGATAGCTCATGAAAATCATCAGGCATTGTCTGCTGGCGTGCGTGGCGCTGGCAGTGTTCGCGAGTGCGCAAGAGCCGCGTGACGAATTGCGCGTGTTGTTCATCGGCAACAGCTTGACTTACGCCAACGACCTGCCCGTGATTGTCGAGGCTCTGGCCGAAGCGTCCCACCAAAAACGGTTTGTGTATCGAACAATCGCCTTGCCCAATTTCGGGCTGGAAGATCATTGGCAACAAGGCGAATCGCGAAACGCCATCGCCAAAGGCAAATGGGATGTTGTTGTTCTGCAACAAGGCCCGTCAGGATTGGAAGAAAGCCGCCGCAACTTGCTGGATTATGTTCGCCGCTTCGACAAGGAAATCCGCGCCGCCGGAGCCAAACCGGCGATGTATATGGTTTGGCCTGCGCAACCCCGCATCGGCGATTTCGACCGCGTTGTAGAGTCTTATAAATTGGCAGCCGATGAAGTCAAAGCAATCCTCCTTCCCGTAGGTCAGGCATGGCGTGAAGCCTGGAAGCTTGATGCCAAAACAGCGCTTTATTCGGAAGACAAGTTTCATCCGTCAGTCGCCGGTTCCTATCTGGCGGCGCTTGTCATGTACGAAAAACTGTTTGGAAAATCGTCTGTGGGTTTACCCGCCAGCCTGAAACTCCGGTCGAAGACGCTTGGAAAAATCGAATTGCCGCCGGATTTGGCTAAACTGCTCCAAACCGCAGCCACCGAAACCAACAAGAAATATTGATCAAAGAACACCTTCTCTAAAGTTTTATGGAAGGTCTTCAAAAAAACTCCGCAGCCATCTTCGCCAAAATACTTTTTGCCGACTTTTGTTTGGGCGTGGAAACAGATTTCATTGACACCCTATGTAGATAGTTATACAACTAGACATCTAGTAAAGACGGTTCCCCTAAACCCAGACGAAAACGATGAAACACAAATATCTTTCTTACACGATGGCGCTGATCTTGCAGGCGCTGGACAACGGCTACCGCTACGGCTTTGAAATCATGCAGATCACGGGCTTGGCCAGCGGCACGATTTATCCGGCGTTGCGACGGTTGGAAGATGCCGCGCTCATCAAATCCAAATGGGAAAAACAAAGCGTGGCGGTGGCGGAACAGCGGCCCGCACGTAAGTATTACGAAGTGACGAAACCAGGCCGCGAAGTCCTGGCTGAAGCGCGCAGCCGTTTCCGGCTGCTGGAACAACTGACGCCGCCGGCGAATAGCGATCTGAAACCGACGGGCGAAGAAGGATAACCGCATGCGCAAAAAGACCCGCAGTTCATGGCTGTGGCTGATCGCACTTGTCGGCGTGATTGTGCCGCGCCGGTTGCGTGCCGATTGGCGTCAGGAATGGGAAGCAGAGTTGCGATACCGCGAAATGCAGCTTGCCGAGTGGGATCAACTCACTTGGCGCAACAAACTGGACTTGCTATGGCATAGCGCAGGCGCGTTCGCTGATGCGCTGTGGTTGCAACCGAAACGTTGGGAGGACGACATGTTTCAGGACTTGAAGTTCGGCTTGCGAATGCTGGGAAAACATAAAAGCTTTACGGCGGTGGCGGTGTTGACCCTGGCGCTCGGGATTGGTGCCAACACGGCGATTTTCAGCGTGGTCAATGCCGTGTTGCTCCGACCGTTACCTTATCAAGAGCCGGAGCGGCTGGTCAGTTTTCGCTCGAACGAGTCGGTTCTGGATGTGCAGGACCTTGCTGCCTGGAACCAATCCTTTACCGATATTGGCGGCAACACAGTTACGCCGCTGGATTACATCAGCAGCGGCGAGCCTTCGCAGTGGCGCACTGCGCTGGTGACGGGAGGCTTTTTTCGCACACTGGGCGTTCAGCCATTTTTGGGGAGAGCCATTACACCGGATGACGACAAAGCTGGCGGCCCTTTCGTGGTAGTACTTAGCCACGAACTGTGGCGACAGCAATTTGGCAGCGATAAAACTGTGATCGGCAAATCGGTTCAGCTCAGCGGAAACAGTTACGAAGTGATCGGCGTGATGCCTGCCGGGTTCAAAAACCCACGCGATGACAGTGAAGCGTGGTGCCCCGTCAAGGTTACGGCGAAAGAAGCCGCAGCGTATCGCGGCGTGCATTTTCTGCGCACTTACGCGCGGTTGAAACCCGGAGTGCAGATTCAGCAAGCCCTGGAAGAGATGCGATCCCTGGACAAGCGATTGGCTGAAGCGTTTCCAGCGGAAAACGCCCGTCGGCTAACCACACTCTTTCCATTGCACGATCGCGTAGTTGGGGAGTTCCGCACGCCCTTGCTGGTGTTGTTTGGCGCTGTCGGCCTGGTGCTGCTGATTGCCTGCGCCAACTTCGCCAATTTGTTATTGGCAAGAGCGGCCACGCGTGAACAGGAACTGGTCGTGCGGGTCGCGCTTGGTGCGGGACGCTGGCGATTGGTCCGCCAACTTTTGACGGAAAGCGTTTTGATTGCGCTGCTGGGCGGCGTGGCGGGTCTGATATTGGCTTTCTTGGGAGTTGATGCCTTGCTAGCGTTGAAGCCAGCGGATTTACCATTGCTGGATACGGTTGGCGTGGATGGCCGTGTGATGCTGTTTGCGCTGGGCGTTTCCGTGGTCACGGGCATAGTTTTTGGGTTGATGCCTGCCTGGCACGCGACGCGAATCAACGTCAACGATTCGCTGAAAGAAGGCGGACGCGGCGTGGCGGGAAGCGCCAGACAACGCATTCGCAGCGCGCTGGTTGTCATCGAAATCGGGTTGGCGTTGGTGTTGTTGATTGGCGCAGGGCTGTTGATCAAAAGCTTCTGGCAATTGCGCTCCGTCCAGCCGGGCTTCAATCCTGACAACACTGTGACAATGCGAATTGAACTGCCGGAAGCACGGTACAAAGACATTCCCAAACAAACGCAGTATCGCCGCGCATTGCTTGATGAAGTCAATACCCTGCCCGGCATTCAGGCTTCGCTGGTCAGCGAAGTGCCGTTGAGTGGCGATTGGCTGACACACGATTTCCTGGTCGAAGGCCAGCAACTGGCCGAGGGCAGCGAACCGGACGTGCAAACTGTCAGCATCGAAGGCGATTTTTTCCGCACGATGCAAATCCCGCTGCTCAGCGGACGGGATTTTTCCAGCCAGGATCAGGAAAACTCTCCGCTGGTCGGAATCGTCAACCAAACTTTAGCCAACCAATTTTTCAACGGTCAGAATCCTATCGGCAAGCGAGTGCGCTGGGCACGCGACCCGAAAGATCGTTGGATCACCATTGTCGGCGTTGTGCCGGATGTGAAGTTTTTCGGACTGAACACTGATCCCATGCCCGCGCTGTATTCGCCGTACGTGCAATCGGGCCGCGCCTGGAAACGCTGGATGAATCTGGTGGTGCGCGGTCACAGTGAAACCACAGCCTTGACCGCAGCAATCAAAGATCGCGTTTGGAAAGTTGACCCGCAAATTCCCATGACGCGCGTGCGAAGCTTACGCGATGTCATCGGCGCATCGGTCGAAGCGCAACGCTTCAACATGCTGCTGCTTGGCATTTTTGCGGCAGTGGCATTGATGCTGGCGGCCGTGGGCATTTATGGCGTGATGGCTTACGCCGTGGCGCAACGCACGCATGAAATCGGCGTTCGCGTGGCGCTGGGCGCACAAGCCAGCGATGTGCTGCGCCTGGTTTTGAAACAAGGTATGTGGCTGACCTTGCTCGGTGTAGCAATCGGCGTGGCTGGCGCAATCGCATTAACACGCGTGATGAGAACCTTCCTTTTTTCCGTCAGCACGACCGATCCGCTGACGTTCATCTTGATCCCATTGCTGCTGGGGCTGGTGGCGCTGATGGCGTGCTGGATTCCGGCGCGCAAAGCGACACAAGTTGATCCATTGTCAGCGTTACGGCACCAGTAAAAATGATGGCTGAACCAACACGCGTTCGCTTCTGGCTTTGGCTGATCCGTTTCGCCGGCCTGATCGTTCCGCGCCGCTTGCGCGCGGATTGGGCGCTGGCTGCGACAGGCATTTACGGAGTGATCGCTTATCTGGTTAGCCAACGCACACAGGAAATGGGCATTCGCCTTGCGCTGGGCGCACAACCAAAAGACATCTTCAGACTGATCCTGACCGAAGGCGTGAAGCTGATTGCGGCGGGCATTCTATTCGGACTACTGGTGCGCTGATGCTTACGCGCTTTCTTTCCGGACTGCTGTTCGGCGTCAGGCCAACCGATGCGCTGACATTCGTGGCAATTTCGGCGCTGCTTGCGGCAGTCGCACTGCTGGCCTGTTACCTGCCAGCGCGGCGGGCGACAAAGATAGATGCGATGCTTGCGTTGCGACACGACTAAAGCGGAGCTTCGATATCGCTAGATGCTGTTGGCTGAATGAGGTTTCAGTTTTGCGCAACTGCTTTTAAGGCATTATCAATTGGCAGTATTCATTCCGCGCCATGAGATTTTCGCCCTGGCTAGGAGAATTGTATTGTAATCCGGTCGTTAAACGAGGGGCGTCATCAGCACTGATGACGCTCCAGGCTATCGTTGACCTACGCGGTTATTGCCCTGCCGCTTTTGCAGGCGCGGGACTGAGGCTCAGTTCCGGGATGTAGCGATACACCGCGAATTCCGCGTGTGATTCGACGCCAATCGGCGAACCGGGTTGCAGCTTCAAGTCAGTCATCGCCTTGCCATAAGCCTGCACGAAATTCCCCATATCCTCGAAGCTGTCGAAGAACACCGCGACATGAACAGCGTTCGGATTGCCGCCAAGCCCTTCCACGAAGGTGGAAACGCCTTTGGAGTTCGTCTTCGCATTGGCAACCAGAGCGTTTTCCTTAAACCATTTGTAAAACTCAGCGGTTCGTCCCGGTGCGGTATTCGTAATCACGCCAATGCACAACTTTGGTTCACCCTTTCTGGGAACGCTTAACGCAGGAAGGGTCGTAACCAGAAACGAGCGCGTGCTGACGACCATTCGATTCCATTTGACGAACCAGGCACGAGTGCCTTCTTGGCCTAAAGCCTTGACTACCGGGCCAGGCTGGTCGAATTGTTTCAGGTTTTCGACCGGGCGGATAACCCAGTATTCGTAATACTCACC
>CAZMXG010000205.1:10401-12934 GCA_964570175.1 uncultured Heliomicrobium sp.
GGGCATGGCTTTCTTTAGCTTATTGACGTATTCGATAAGTGGATCAGCCGTACCAATGATGGCCAGGGTCGGTACTTTAATTGCGGCAACTTGTGCCACCGTTATCCTCAAATCACGAAGTGAACGAGCAACGGCGGCAAGAGCGGCGGTGTCTTTCCCGGCGAGCAAACTTGTCTCGCTCTGTTTGATCTGTTCTTCCGTTGGCGCTGGCTGGTCTTTTGGCGTTAACGCCAGGATCAAACTGCGTAAGGAACCTTTTTCCATGTCAACAGCTAGTTGATCGTGAAGCTTTAAATCAGTCTCGGTCGGGTCAAGGAGACCTCCTTGACCGCCTAACGTAGCCGTCAGAAATCGCTCCGGTTTCAGGGTCAAAAGTTTTGCTGTGATCAGTGCTCCCATCGAATAGCCGACGATATGCGCCTTCCGAATCTTGAGATGATCCAGCAGTCGCACCACATCCAACGCCATCTCCTGGCCATATTGTTTAGGGTCGTGCGGTTTATCGCTTTTGCCGTGACCACGGCAGTCCAAGGCAATCACCCTGAAGTTTTTAGCCAGTTCGTCAAACACTTTTGGCGCAACCCAATTCGCCTCGGCCGTACCTGTGTAGCCATGAATCAAGACCACAGGCTCGCCCGTCCCTTGTTCGATGTATCGGATGCGCACTCCGTTCGAGTCGAAGAACTGGTCTGGTGAGCTTTGCCCAAACACCAACGATGACATTCCTGCCATCAACAAAACTACTGCGAATCGAAAAACAGACTTCATTGCACCTCCTAAGTTGGGGCGATAAGTCGTAAGCTTTTGCTGCCGAACGATAATCAGGCTGTTTTTGTGGGCTATTGTTTTTCCCAGGTTTCGGACTCGGTGTTTCTTACTTTTCCATCTTTCAAAAGGTAGGTAGCTTCCGTCGTAAACGATTTCCCATCAGCAGAAAATTTGAATTGGCGGCGGCTATGAATGTAACCGCCATTTGGCTCACGAATAATTTCAAACACAAAGTCCGCCCCGTCCCATCGAGCAATCAATGTTGCAGGCGCATTTAATGCCGTTTGAGGATGCGGTTTTCCGTCTGTTTTGCCCTTCAGATCAAGGGTTCGTTTCCATGCGTCTTCAATGTGATACAGGACGTGGATATTGTCGCCTTCAAGCTGGATGACCATATCCTGTTTGTTCTTCTCAGCATCCGGCGCGGCTTTTCGCACCCATGTTCCGTTCAGGTTGGATTTGGTTTGGCCCATCCCAATCGTGGTCAGAGCCAGTAAAATCACAACCAAAGTAATCTTTTGTTTCATTGGTATTCTCCTATGGTTTGGCATTCGAGGCTTGTTTGCCTCTGCTGACTAAGGCGTAAAGCGACAGGAAAAGCGGCCAAAAAAAACCTGAAAAAATAGCGCATAAGAAAAACGTGTGCTAGAGTGCCCGCCGTCAAAGCAGCAATAACAGCAATTCTCAGAACAGTTTGAGGCCGATCAAATGGCAGTTTCTTCCGAACATGAAGTCACGGGCCTGTTGATTGCGTGGAGTGCTGGGGATCAGGAAGCCCTAGACCAACTTGTCCCGCTTGTTGAAGCCGAGTTGGAACGCCTTGCCCATGCCTACCTGCGCAAGGAACACGCCGCGCACACACTACAAACAAGCGCGCTGGTCAACGAAGCTTATTTGCGGCTGATTAACTGGCAAGCGGTCGAATGGCAGAATCGCGCGCACTTTTTCGGCGTGGCGGCCAGTTTGATGCGCAAGGTGCTGGTGGATTATGCGCGCCGCCGTGGACAGGAGAAACGCGCGGGCGGGATGTTACGCGTCTCGCTGACTGCCGTCGCCGCTGAATCGCAGCCACACGATACTGATCTGGTGGCGCTGGATGAAGCATTGCGGACACTGGCCGAATTTGATCCCCGCCAGAGCCATATTGTCGAACTGCGCTTTTTCGGCGGCCTAACCGAAAAAGAAGTCGCCGAAGTGATGCATCTGGGCGAACGCACTGTGCGCCGCGAATGGCGCGTGGCGCAAGCCTGGCTTTACCGCGAATTGCAGTAGAGTCTGTCAAACTAAAACAATCACCTCAGTATCTTTGAGTAGCTATCTTTATGGACGTTGGGCGTTGGGAACGAATCAAGGAACTCTTCGAAGCGGCGCTCGAACGCCTGCCAGCCGAGCACGCAGCCTTTCTCGCCACGGCCTGTGGCGCTGACGCAGAGTTGCGCCGCGAAGTCGAGTTGTTGCTCGCTGCCAATGCTGAAGCCGGCGTTTTTTTGAATGTCCCGGCCATGCAATGGGCTGCGCAACATCTGGTCGCTGACGAAGAGCCGATTCAACAGTTCGGCTCCTTGATTGGGCAACAACTCAGTCACTACAAAATCCTTTCCCTGATCGGCGCGGGTGGCATGGGCGAAGTCTATCTGGCCTACGATACCAACCTGGAACGACAAGTCGCTCTTAAATTGTTGCCGCCCAAATTCACGCAAACTCCCGAACACCTGCAACGCTTCATTCGTGAAGCCAAAACCGCCAGCGCGCTCAATCATCCCAA
>CAZMXG010000206.1:0-12889 GCA_964570175.1 uncultured Heliomicrobium sp.
CGCACGTCCGGTGGTGTGGGAGGACGGGAGCCGTGAGGCTCCCTCCTACCCGATTTCATCGTCACTGAGCGAATCGCTAACTCTTGGCCTTCGTGAAGGTGATCAACACTGTTCTCCCAGGAAACCACCAAGAGCCAGCCTCAATCTCTGCTTCTAGGCCATTTTCATTACAATACGCCACGATTTCACGTAAAGACTGCCAGCTACAGCCATACGGTTGACTGGTGATGGCGATTGTTTTGCCGTCTTGTATCCATTCCGATAGGTGATCCGCCGCAGGTAGTGATTTTTCAAGGTGAATAGGATTGTTGATGGTTTCTGGGCAACGTTTCGCGCCTTTTAGTCGCTCCTCGCATACATGACTGCTATTGCTCGGTTTTACGTTATGTCGGCGTATAAAACTTGAATACTCGTAGGGAATCATCGCTTCGGCGCAAGCTCGGCTCATTTCATCGTCACCTTCAGCCTCTGCTAATTCACGGGCAGCTTTAAGCAGCGCTTTATACTTCTCGCTTGGCTTTCGGTTTAATATTTTTACAAAATTGCTCATTGTGCTCCTTATTTAGGTTCGGCTCTCCAATTCTTCCGGCCATTCGTCTTCATCGGCTACTTCGAATAGATCGTCCGGCGCGCCCTCGATGGCATCCACACAGCCTTTAATCGCGATTACGCGATAGAACGGATCAGGAACGATCAACTGGGCATCTTCTGCGGCAGTGATGGTTTCGCCGCTGCGCAGCTTGATGCGGTCTCCAGCCTGGATTTCACGGATAGGTTTGGTCATTCCATGTTCCATAAATTGCATAGCCTAGTCACCGGCCTGAGCTTGGGATTTCTTAGTAATCAGTAGGCTGTGCAGCGCCTGCGCGTCCTCTAGTTCCCGAAAATCAATCTCAATCCATCGCCTCTCTGGGGTGGAACGGCAGGTAATCGCGCCACACCTGCGAAGCGCCGACTCGAATTCGCCTCGGGCGCTGCCCTGAATCGCCTTCCGAATCTTATCGAAGATTTCGTCCTGGTCGTTCTCGGCGACACCCTTCCACCACCAGTCAAAACCTTTGCGGCTGAGGAATGTCCGCAGCACTGTCCAAGCTTTCTGATCAAGTGGGTCAAGCCCAGCGATAGTTCGCTGGCTGTCTGGCGCATAGAGAGAATCGAAAATTTGACTATAACTCTCGCTCATTAGTCATGCCTCCTGCTGGTTAGCCAATTTATCTCCGAACAGTGCAAGGCAACCCAACAAGATTGCGGCAATATCATCATCCGGAAAATGCTCGATAATTTCCCAGACTTCTAAGCTTAAATCTTGCTGGGCACTGGTCAGCCGTTTCCCGTGAATCTGGCTGGCCTTGTAGGCTCGCGCAGTTCCCAAAAGAACCTTGTCGGAGCCGCTAAGGGAAGCTTTTTTAGTCGTAGTTTTGGTCATATCTTGTGCGTCTGATAAGCATCATTATGTCAAGTTACCCTTATTCCATTCCAACATGCCGCACGCATCCCGGCGTTTTGCATAGCACGCGAAGCTTCGCGCCCTTCGGCGGATTGATCCCGCGCAGGCTGAGCGCAAACCTGCGCGGCTTCATGATCTGCTGGCCGTCGTTAAAGCTTTCGCCTTGAAATATCTGGCACGGCTGGCGAAATCCTGGCGGCGCTTCCTGCTCAACCAGCAGCGCGGCAAACCGAATGGCCGCGTCTGTGATGGGTTTCGGTTTTGTTTCTTTCACCGTCCAGCCTTGTTTATTTGTTGTTAGTTCCATAAAGCCTCTAAATAACAATTTTGATAGATTTACGCACGTTACTTTTCGTCATCCAGCGCTTTCACTAACTCCATTCGTCGCCGGTTCAACTGGTCAATTTCGCGCTCAGCTTCATATCGTTTCGTCGACTCCCATCCTTCAAACGCCGGATGGAATCCAGATGAAGGCGAACCGCAACGCGCACAGAAATTGCCTTCCATTCCGCCAGCGCCACAGTCAAAGCAATGCCAAGCCTCGCGGTCAATCCAGCGCACGACATTACAGGACGGATGGCAATCAATGTGGATTGTCAAAAACTCCTGCATTGAATGATAGAAGCCGCTGGTTGACATCGGCGGACGCCACTGCACGGTCACTTCGCCGTTTTGCCACAGAACGCCCTCAAGAACGCGCCCTGTTCGGCTCACACCCGTTTCATCCTTAATCCGCTCAAGAAAGAATCTTCGCGGCGGGTTGCTGTTTTCGCTAAAACTGTTGTCTATTTCCACACGACCTCCAAATGTTGAAAAATCCAGGCAATCCCTTTCCAAAGCGCAATACCTGCAACCGCGCCAATTACAAGCGCGCCAATGATCGTTAGAGCGAGCATCCTGCCCACTCCATCAAACATTGAACTGTCCATACTCTCTCCCCCTTGCGCCCCACGGCTCGCGCCCCGATGGCCGCGACCGCTGGCGTGCGTTATGTCCAGCACATGCCCGAATCGCAGCCGTCAAACATCTGGCTAAGTCCAAATCGAAAATCCACTTCATCGAGCCGCTGGCCGCTGCGGTGCAAAAATATTTTTCGGTCACGCTCCTGTATCTCGCGCTCTACCTGTACAGCCTCTGCGAAATCCTCGAAGGAAGCGTGCCCTGTAGGGGCCGCTGACGACCCCCGGCCCTCGGCAGTGAAGACGTGCGAGCGATTGAGCGAGCCGCCGGAATGGAGACGGGCCAGGGCTGCCTTGTGTCTTCCGCCTGACCCGCCTGTACCGTTCCCGCTACGCCGGATGGCGAGATTACTCATCATCTGAATCCTCGTAATCATCATCGTCTTCAGGATCGGGAGCGCGAGTAAACAAATCATCGCTACCTGCTGGTAGTTGCTTTACTTCGGGAAGCTCCCAACGAAATACTGGCGCGGGTTGGTTATTTTTGGCGACTGCACGAGCAATCTCTTCGGTTGTTGGAGTAAGTCGGTACAAGCTCGAACCGTTGAAGTATTGCGTTGTGAAAGTCTCACCAAAAGGAATATCTACGCGGCCAAGCTTTGAACCAAACATTTCAACTTCTGTGACGTGGCCTGCTATTTTTACATGCCCCATTAATTCAATAATTGCCCACTGGTCAAAGCCTGCTTCAATTTCTGCCATGATAATTCTCCTTATTTGAGAGGATTGATTGTTTTTCGCCGCCAGCCCCATCAAAACCACTAGAAGGGGAAGGCGGCATAGTAGAAACGAACGCCGCCCCATCGGGGCAGAGTGAGTCACGTCCTGTCAGGCGGAACTCCGCTGGCAAACGCAATCAGGTCTCCGGCTGGTTTACCCGTGGCGGCTATCGGTTCGATTTTGGCCAATTTATCATTCATGACTGAAATCTCCTTTTAGGTTAAGCCCCAATCGGCTTGGCAGACGTTTGCTCCTGATACCAGCTCAGGAGCGTTGCCGTCATTCGCTTGCCGTCATTCGCCATGGCTTTCACCTCGGTAGAATCAGGCTGCTGCGCGATCTGCTCGAACAGATCCCTGATCGTCTTGAGATGGCTTCTCGATCCGAGCGGCAAGGTCTTGTCGGCCTTCTCGGATAAGCTGGCCGACGAGCCGGTCGTAGATGTCATTGCGTTGTTCATTTACGGTTCCTTTCTGGATTGATGCGAGTTCACGCTTGCCAAGATAATCAAACATGAAATCGTCAAGTATCTTATTTTCGTTCCGCCAGCGAAGGTGAATTGAAAACCCTTTATCACTAGCGCGCGCTTCCCAGTAGCCGGGCGCAACATTTGGACAGAGCGCTTTTACCTCGTTATCACTGGCATTCCGTTTCGATTTTGCTAGCTTCGATCCCTTTGCCGGTTTCTGCTTTGTCTGCCGCTTTGGCTTTTCCTTTTGTGTCGCCGATGGTTGCGACGGAAACGGTCTAACAGTGTTTTGCCAGTCGTTTATTGGCGCCACAGAGGGCCATTGATGCGGAACCGTTGGCCTGTAAGTGACCTCCTGGCGATGAGGTTCAACTGCTGCCTTAGTGTCTGTACTGCTAACACTAACAGGCAAATTAGCAGGCAAGTGATAGCAACTATTCCGCTGATCTTCTCTAGGACCTGTCTCGTTTTCATCTTCTACTCCTTTGATTGGTTCGTCTATTTGGGGCAACGGCTGCGCCTCGACTTCAACCTGCTGCTCGGCGCTGGCCGCAGCAGGCTCTATCAGTTTCCCATTGCTGGCTCTTGAGCATTGAAAGGTGCATTCAACAAGGGGACGTACTGCTCGTAGTTGGCCTGAATGTACTGGCGACCATTCACACCCGAAAACCAAACACGCTCGATCCAATCTGGAACGCCTCTGATTCCCTTTCGGTCCCAATGGCGAGCAACACTAACTCCCAGTGCACCGAGAACCGAAATCAGAATTTGAAGCAGATTGATTGCCTGAAAGTAGTCAAGCCATTCTTCCCGAACGGCAGATTCCATTTTCGGTTCTGCAATTACCACATCTACGGGCGATTCAGTATCAGACTTCCCTTGCGCTGCAGGGGGTGACTGCCGTTTCGTCGTTGCGACTGCTCGGCGCTGGCTTGGGTCGAGCAGTCGCAACTTGCCAGTTTCAGCGGTTTCTAGCCGGGCTTGCGCTGCCATCTGTTCTGCCTCTGCCCGCTTCTTTTCAATTTCCCTTTGGTCGCGGTCAGCTTTGATCTTCTCCTGAAACTTCACCTTGGCCTGAAACTCGGCATATCCTTCGCGTGAAGTGGAAAGCTCGCGGCTCATTGCGATGTGACCATACAAAGCAGCCACGCCTAAAAGTGCCAGCACGACCTTGACGCCAATTCCAACCTGTCGGACGGTTATATCTGGCTCGTCTGCCTTGTACGTGGCATAGCCGCTGAAGCCTAAGACCAGCACCAAAATCGCCCAGCCGATAATCTTCATTTCCTGGCCGGGATAAGCCTTTCGGAGCAGGTAGATCGAAACGCACTCAACAACAACAACGCCGAGACCGTATAGAAACCACTGACCCCAATCAATTTTTTTCTTTCCCATAATCCTACCTCTGATTTGAAGTAACCATTGACCGAAGTATCAGCATGGCGATTCCGCCAGCCAGTCCATCATCCGCCGTTCCAATAAATGGTGTAATATCGGGGATAAAATCTACCGATGGCCAGCCGATATACCCAATGCAAATTAACAACAGAATCGTCTTCATTTTTTTCTACCTCTTGTAAGTCAACCAAAGAAGCAGTCCACTCAAACACGCAAGCGCAATCACCAAAGCAAACGCGCGAAAGATTCGAAGCTCAGCACTCACTTCCCCTCCGGCATCAGAATCACTTCATTGATCGAAACCTTTACGGCTTCCTTGCCCGAATACCGCAAGAGGTAAGTGCCATCAGATTGCCGTTCAAGAACGCCGACATGTTTGCCATCAACAAGCATGGCGCGACGCCCGGTGTAATCCGGCTCGGCATAAATCGTAGAGTATGGAGAATGCGGAAAGAAGGCTGGCTGAAAGAATAGCGCGAGCGCGCTTGCCAGTAGGATGTTTTTCATTGTTTTGCGCTCCTTTGGGAGAAGCGCTGCAACCGTCGGTTTCGACGGGCGGGTTATAGCACAACAAACAAGAATTTGTCTTGTCCAAAATTTGCCCGCACCACGGATTTCAATCCGTCAAATCCGTGAAAATCGCCGAAGGTGATAACCGTAACCTCAATAAAACCAAGCAGACCAGTGCGGCGTTCTGAGGGTATAATGCCCGCCCTCGGCATTACAACAAATCCCGTGACGCTTTATTCACTGTAATTAGCGTCACGGGATTTTTTTTTGAGAATTGGTAATTTGGGGCCTGTGTAAACCAAAAGCATCTGTCACTTTTTTGACCTTTTATCTTGGCTGTATTTAATATGCTTTTCTGCTTTCAGGCTGCAACTTTTCACACGGCATGGCGTTCTGAATATACGGGTGAACCTCCTGAAATGGCGGTCGTTGCAAGTCCTGGGGTGGGTTCTTGCAAAGGCCGCCATATTTTTATTTAGCCGCTTTTGAACGAACGTCAGCGTGAAGTTTCTGGTTGAGGATTGCAAGAAACTGAACCAGTTTGGCACTACGTTTTGAAATCGCGATTTGTGCCGCAATGGTTCTGGGTTTCGATTTTCCTGCCGCTGCTTCTTCATCAGACTGAGTTTCACTGTCGTCGTATTCAAGGCCGTCGCTATACTCATCGGCAGCGTTTTGTACACATTTGTCGTCAAGCAGTTCCGCCAATGTCAAAATAATGTCTTCAGCCATCGAAGGCGCTTCCGCGGCGATCTTTTGCAATTGAGCGGCAAGGTAAGGCACCAGCCGTTTGCTGTCCCAGGCTTTGACCAAGTTGACCAATTGCAAATCTTCCCTCGATAGTTCGTCAATGCTGAACAGCACATTAGATACGCGAGCTTTCTGCTCCGGCGTCATCAAAGAATAAAGGTTATCTGAAGCTTCGTTTCCGGAATCGGATTCTTCGGCATCCTTCGACCTCGCAGTTTCAACTTCCCGGGCAATTTCAGCCGCTACCGATTCATGAGGTTGCTCGCCTTTTTCATCCTCCCCAGATTCTTCGCCCAAATTATCCAGCTTGTTCATTTCCTGTTCGAGGTCAAATACTCCGTCCCAGCGAGTCGCTGGTTGCTCTATGCACCGCACTAACCACTCGACCAATTCTTGCAGATAGGGTTGTTCAATGCCCAGAATGGAATTCAACTCTTCTATTCGCTGGCGGTAAATCCCAAGCTCTGCATCGTCCAGCTTTTTGATGGAGCGAGACCAGTCATTGGCTTCAAAGCCGTCAATCGGTTTGTCGTCTTCAGAGCGACGCTGGTCAAGAAACACCAGCAAACGGTCGCCAGGCTTCAGTTCGTTTTGGTCATGCTCAGAAAGCCACTGATACAGAGGAACAGCGCGTTGCTGTGTGTCGCCTTTCAAGATCGAGGAAATGTGCAATGTTGTCTGCAATTGCTTCGACCCTTCTTCCACTTTGGCGATTTTTGATTTGCCCACAGTGGCGATGGCGATCAGCTCACTGTCCCGATACAGATTTAGCAAAGTTGCCGGAGTCGAAATCACCATGCCGCCAACTGCTTCTGGGGAACCAACGTTTAGCGTGACTGATACCGGAGTTTCTATTCCCGCCATAAGGCGCACGTCGGTGAGAATAGATTGTCTGAATCCCGGCGATTCAACCATTAACACATACGTTCCGGGTGTCACGGCTGTAAACTGAAAACTGCCATCAGCAGAGGAGTGGGCGGTCAATGGCTGAGAATTCGGAACAATCAGTTTCACCATTGCATCGGCGATGGCAATTTGCTGTGGATCAACGACTGTGCCGACAAGCGAAGAGGTTTCCCCGGAGCCCGGTTTTTCGGTCTTATCTTTCTGTTTGTCCTTGTTCGATTGAGGCGCCACGACCTCGCCCTGTTTGATGACAACTTGTTGAGCCTGCGCGGGAATGCTGAGGCTCAGAATTGTAACAACAGCGGCGCTAAGCACCGGCAAGTTCAAGCGGCGACCGGCGTAAGCCGGTAGCGACGGCTCCAGCATCATCATCGAACCGTCTTCACGCCGGGCGATTCGCGCGCAAAGATTCCCTTGATTTATGGCGGTGACGGCTTCGATCTGTTGCAGGGTCATTTGTGAAAAGTCAAAAACGTGCTTCTTGCATTCAGCGCAAAATCGTTTTTGAGCATTGCCGATCATTTGTTCCCAATTGGCAGAACATGGCTTGGAGACATTCAATTGGTCGAGCTTTGATTTTCTTGCAGACACACTTCACCTCCTGGTTGGCAATCGGGGCTGATTCATGAACTTGACGCTGTCAGTTGACGCAAACAGCGCCGATTTGTTCCTGTTGCAAAGCTAACAAGTGCTGAGAACGATAATCGAATTGTCTGAGTGGCTGGCCGGAGTTGGTGGCCGCCGAAAACTTGAACGCCTTCGGAATGCGCGCTTGCAGAGTTTTATTTGACTGCACATTGTCTTGCCGTATTCGGTGAGCAAAGGTAAAGTGCCGTTTCGATCAAACCTGAAGATTTTCCATTCCGCCAAACTGTTGAATGCAGAAATGACCGCTGGCCAAACAGACGGCGGGAACGCAGTTTGCCGGACTACAAGAAGGAATCCATCAATAATGCAAATTAGCGGAAATACGTTTTTAGTCTCAGGCGGCGCATCCGGTTTGGGCGGCGCAACTTCCAGGCTGCTGGCGGAAAGCGGTGCAACCGTCGTCATTGCCGACATCAACAAAGACAAAGGTGCAGCGCTGGCGATGGAGCTTGGCGCAAACACTCGCTTTGTGGAATGCAATGTCAGTGATGAAGACAGCGTGAAAGCGGCTGTCGCCGCCGCCGTTTCAAACTTCGGCAGTTTGAATGGCGCAATCAACTGCGCAGGGATCGGGGTTGCTGAAAAAACTGTTGGCAAAGACGGCCCGCACTCTTTGGCATCGTTCAAACGAGTTATCGAAGTAAATCTGATTGGCACTTTCAACGTCATCCGGCTGGCGGCGGCGCAGATGAATTCTCAAGAGCCGAACGCTTCGGGCGAACGTGGCGTGATCGTCAACACAGCTTCAATAGCGGCCTTCGACGGACAAATCGGGCAAGCGGCGTATTCGGCGTCGAAAGGCGGCATTGTCGGAATGACCTTGCCGATTGCGCGCGATCTGGCTAGAAGCGGAATTCGCATTGTGACCATTGCGCCGGGATTGTTTGATACACCTTTGCTGGCCGGCCTGCCGGAAGAAGTGAAGATTGTTTTAGGCTCCCAGGTTCCTTTCCCCTCTCGTTTAGGCAAGCCTTCAGAATATGCCGCGCTGGCCAAACACATCATCGAAAACGAAATGCTCAACGGCGAAGTCATTCGCCTGGACGGAGCGTTGCGCATGCCGCCGAAGTAAATGATTTTTGACAGGATTCACTGGATGTTTCAGGATTTTTCCTGTTGACACTTATCTATTCCAAATGGAGACAAGACACGTGAATAAACTCTTCAAACTTTTCGCCCTTACCACAATGCTAATGATTGCTTCAATCATTGCTTCTGCCCAAACCCCGGCGCAACCGACCATTGCGCCAAGCCCTTCGCTGGTTAAAGACGGCAAGTGTTTTGAGCTTCGCACCTATTACGCCGCGCCAGGCAAGCTAGAAGAACTCCACAAACGGTTCCGCGATCACACGATGAAGCTGTTTAAAAAACACGGCATGAAAGTCGTTGGATTCTGGGGACCAACGGATAAGGAAAAAGGATCGGAAAACACTTTGGTTTACGTGATGGAATTTCCCAGCCGCGAAGCGCGCGACAAAGCCTGGAAAGAATTTGGCGCTGATCCGGAATGGCAGAAAGCGCGCGCCGAAAGCGAAAAGAACGGCAAGTTGACCGACAAGGTTGATTCCGTGATTTTGGGTGCAACCGACTATTCACCGATCAAATAGAGGGTTAAGTGATCGTCAGATTCCTTTTTGTAGCCTTGTTGATTGCGGTTTCTGTCGTTCCGGCTTTGCGGAATGTGCAAGAGCCGCAATCTTCCGCAAAGCCAACGACGTTTACCGAAATTCCCGCGTCGAAAAGCGGCATCACCTGGGTTCACGACAATGGGCGTTCAGATGCTCGACACTTGCCGGAAACCTGCGGTGGTGGCGGATTGTTTTTTGACTTCGATAACGATGGCTGGCTGGATGTCTATCTGGTCAATAGCGGGCCTTCGGATTTCTATTCGCCGAAAACGCCAATCCGCAATGCGCTGTATCGCAACAACCACGATGGAACATTTACCGATGTGACTGAAAAAGCCGGAGTCGCTTGCGGCCTGATGGGACATTTTGGGATGGGGGCGGCTGCCGCGGATTTTGACGGGGACGGCTGGCAGGATTTGTACGTGACGAATTACGGCAAGAATGTTCTGTTCCGCAACAAAGGCAATGGAACGTTTGCGGATGTCACGGACGATGCCGGAGTCGGCGCTCCAAATTGGTCTACCTGCGCAACGTGGTTTGATTACGACAACGACGGCAAACTGGATTTATTTGTGTCCAGTTTCGTGCAATACAGCGCGTCGGGCAGCGTCTTTTGCGGAGACAACAAACAAGGTCGCCGCTATTACTGCATCCCGCGCGTGTTCAAACCACGTCCGAGCTTTCTGTTTCACAACGAAGGAAATGGCAGGTTTGCCGATGTCAGCAAGGCATCGGGAATTACGAATTCGCTGGGCAAATCTTTCGGCGCGATTGCTACGGATTTGAACAACGACGGATTGATGGATTTATTCGTCGCCAACGATACCGTCGCCAACTTTCTGTTCGTCAACAAAGGAGGCGGCAAGTTTGAAGAAATCGGCCTGGCTTCGGGCGTTGGGTACAGCGACGCGGGCAGCCCGCGTTCGGGAATGGGTGTTGACGCAGCGGATTTTGACGGAGACGGCTGGCAGGATTTGTTTGTCGCCAACATTGACCAGGAACTGTTCAGCCTGTACCACAACGAAAAAGACCTGACCTTCACGGATCAAGCCGGTGAGATCGGCCAGGCCACGCGGTTGCTGAGCGGCTGGGGGTTGAAGTTTTTTGACTACGACAACGACGGCGATCCAGACTTGTTTCTGGCCAACGGCCATCCGGACGATATGGTTGAAACACAGGCTGCGCGCGTGAAATACAAAGAACCGCTGGTGCTGTTTGAAAACATCAATGGCAAATATAAAAACGTCAGCGCGGTATCCGGGGAAGTGTTCAAAAAGGATTTTCCGGCGCGGGGCGCTTCTTTTGGCGATTTCGACAACGATGGGTTGATTGACATACTTGTCGTCAACAACGGCGATGCTCCGGTGCTGATTCGCAATCAAGGTGGTAGCCAGAACAATTGGATTGGATTGAATCTGGTTTCTGCCAAAGGCGGCAGCAATCCGGGCGCGGTCGGCGCAATCATCACCTGGACGGCTGGCGGCGTGAAACGATCAAGGCTGAAAACCAGCGGCGGCAGCTATCTGGCTTCGCACGATCCGCGCGAAGTGTTGGGAATCGGCAAAGCCGCAAAAATTGACAGCATCGAAATCAAGTGGCCGAGCGGCAAAGTGGACAAGCTGACCAGTCCGCCGATCAACCAGTACATCAAAGTCGTCGAAGGCGAGAGCGCGGTGAAGAAGTAGTCTGGGTGCGCGATGCCGCGGGCTTGTTGATTCGTCCGTTTCGTTTTTATCGTGTCGCTTCTCACGCCCGCACGCTGCAAGCGATGCGTATCAAATTTATGAACGGAGCAGAAAGTTTAATCAGTACATTGGTTGGCGCTGGCGTAAAGGTTTGTTTCGCCAATCCGGGCACAACCGAAATGCCTATGGTGCAGGCACTGGACACGGTGCCCGGAATGCGCGCCGTGCTGTGTTTGTTTGAAGGCGTGGCGACAGGAGCCGCTGATGGCTATGCCCGTATGACCGGCAAGCCGGGATTGACGCTGCTGCATTTGGGGCCAGGCTTTGCCAACGGGATTGCCTATTTGCACGACGCCAAACGCGCGCGTTCGCCGATTGTGAACCTGATTGGAGATCACGCTTCGTGGCATTTGCCTGCTGACGCTCCGCTGACCAGCGACATTTTTTCTTTGGCCAATCCGGTTTCCAACTGGGTTCGCCGCAGCAACTCCGCCGCAGAAATTGCAGGCGACGCGGCGGAAGCAGTTGCTGTTGCTTCAGTCAAACCGGGAAGTATTGCCACGCTGATTCTTCCGCACGACGCGCAACTGGAACCGGCAAGTGGCGCAGCTACCGTCAATTCGATTGCAGAACCGCAGGCCGTCAGCGATGAAGCGATCAGGCTGGCTGCGGAAGTTTTGCGCGGAGAATCAGCGGCACTGTTTTTAGGTGCATACGCGTTGCGCGAACGCGGATTGAAAGCCGTTGCGCGAATTGCCGCCGCGACCGGCTGCAAATTGATGTGTGAAAGTTTTCCGGCGCGGTGGGAACGGGGCGTCGGAACGCCTGTGATTGAGCGGTTGCCCTATTTCCCTGAGATGGCGATTGCCGCGCTTGCTCCTTACAAATCCATTGTATTGGCCGGAGCGCGCTCGCCGGTTTCGTTTTTCGGCTATCCGGGAGTGTCAAGCTATTTCATTTCGCCCGAACAAAATACCGTTACTTTGGCCACGCCGGTTGAGGATGTGGAATCCGCTTTGGAAGCCTTGGCCGAAGTGCTGAACGCGCCAGGCGAAGTTTCGACAAATTCTGCTTTGCAAATTCCAGTAATGCCCACTGGCAAGCTGACGCCAGAAACTTTGTCGGCGGCGGTCGCCGCATTGTTGCCGGAAAACTGCATCGTGATGGACGAAAGCAACACGAGCATGGGGCCATTCACCAAAATGGCTCAATCGGCCAAACCGCACACCACTTTGTATCAGCCCGGCGGAGCGATCGGATTGGGATTTCCTTGCTCGACTGGCGCCGCTGTCGCTTGTCCGCATCGCATAGTCATCAATTTGCAGTCTGACGGCAGCGGAATGTACACGCTGCAAGCGTTGTGGACGCAGGCGCGCGAAGGATTGAATGTCAAAACGATTGTGCTGAACAACCAGAGCTACCGCATTTTGGGAATCGAATTGATGCGCGCCGGAGTCAAAGAATTCAGCCCCTTGGCCAAAAACCTGATTGGGCTCAGCAATCCGCCAATTGATTGGGTCAGTCTTTCGAAAGGCTTGGGCGTTCCGGCTGTGCGCGTTGAATCGGCGGAAGCGTTGACAACAGAACTGGGGCGAGCTCTGGCTGAACCTGGGCCGCAATTGATCGAAGCTGTTTTATAACTTGTCTTCAACTCATCAAAGAGGAGCACCTGCCATGAATTTTGAATATTCCGACAAGGTCAAATATCTGCAAAAGAAACTCTCGGCCTTTATGGACGAGTACATATATCCGAACGAAGCGACTTACTA
>CAZMXG010000207.1:0-12846 GCA_964570175.1 uncultured Heliomicrobium sp.
CGACCGCTCACGGCAAATCCGTCATATAGGCACACGATGTGTTTAGCCAGCGCACTCTATCAGAGAGGCCATAAGCTTGCATAGATACAGCAATGCTATTATCACAATTGCAAGATCGGACCTCTTCGGTAACTTTGACTTTTGTCCTTCCAGTGCGCCTGTAATGTAGTCGGTATGTTTTACTCAAAGGGCCTAATACCCAAACCTGTATCCCTCCAATTCGCCTAAGTGAGTCACCATCACGCCCTGATCCTCCCGATGATTGATGTTCAACAGAACCGAAATAAGATTCGGTCGCAGACGATGAACTAAATGTACCAAACATTGATAACTTAATTTGACCTGCCCCATTTGCACGCTCCAGAAGCTGCCAACCCGATGCGTTGGCTTCGCTGTTATAAGCATACGTTGTACCCAAAAGTATGCCGCCAGCCTTAGACATTGTAAAATTACCAGTTGCTATAAACACGGCTGGCGGCTCTGTTTGAGATGGAGTTGTTGCATCTGATTCAGGTTCACTAAAGGCCAATAGCACCAGTGGATACCAAACCACAGTTAGCATTAGAGTGAATACGAGTGACCAAAGCTTGCTTGGATTCATAGCACTACCTCAATTTCCAATGATCCTACAGTTTCTTTTCGCGACTGGCAGCGGTCACCTTACGCAACAGGTCAAATTTCTTAGATCAAACAACTCGCGCTGGGTTGACTTAAGTGCTGAAGGCCATTCTCTTTCCAAAATCCGCGCCGAGTCAACGCAAGCTGAGGATATTACCCCTTCAGCGCAAACGCGATATAAACATCACCCTTCGGTTCGTCCTTCCGGGCTTTGCCGCCTGTGGCGTGAACGACGACGAATTGTTTGCCGCCGACTTCGTAAACGGCGGGCGTAGCATTTCCGGCAAACGGCAACGTCGTTTCCCACAGCAGCTTGCCGGTCAGTTTGTCGAAGACGCGGAATTTGCGGTCGAAGTTGGTCGCGGCGATGAAGACCAGGCCTCCAGCCGTGACGACCGGGCCTCCATAATTTTCCGAACCAGTATCTTTCTGGCCTTTGGCCGCCAGTTCCGGGTATTCGCCGAAAGGAATTTTCCAGGCGTATTCGCCCGTGTTCAGATTGATCGCGTTCAGCGTTCCCCAAGGAGGCGCGATGGCTGGGTAGCCGTCAGGGTCCAGGAATTTGATGTAGCCGGTGAAGCGATACTTTTGCCGGTTGGAGTCCGTTTTGTTGCCAAGCTCTTTGTCTTCGCCGCTGAGCAGAAACTGCGTCAATGCAGCCAAATCTTCTCGTGACAAATTGGGAAACGCAGGCATGCGGCCTGCGCCCTGGCGGATGATGGTCGTCAAAGCCTCGGCTTTGAATTTGGAGCCGATGTTTTTCAGCGAAGGCATTTGTGGTGGAGAACCGCTGAGGTCATCTCCGTGGCAAGTCGCACAGTTGCGCATATACAACTGTCGCCCGGAATTGCCTGCCTGATTTTCAGCCAGTTTCATGCGCCAGGCCATTTCGTTGGCGTTCACGTACAGCAGTCCGGTTTCGGGATCGAAGGCCGAACCACCCCATTCCGCACCACCGTCAAAGCCCGGAAAGATCATGGTTTCTTTTCCGACATTGATGGGCAGAAATTGGTCTCCGCTGTTGATTGTTTTCAGTTGCGCCAATGCCCAGGCGCGAGCTTCCGGTGTTCGATTGGTCAGCAACTCTTCCGTCAATTTCTGTCGTGAAAACGCAGCGGGTTTGGTCGGCAGTGGTTGCGTTTCAGCCGTGACTTCGCCAGGAACTTCACTGGCTGGATATTTTTTGTATTCAATTGGGAACAGCGATTTGCCGGTGGCGCGTTCGAACAAATAGACGTGACCGGATTTGGTGGTTTGCGCGACGGCGTCAATCAGCTTGCCGCCGTGTTTGACCGTCACCAGCGTCGGCGGCGAAGGAAAGTCTCGATCCCAAACGTCGTGTTTGACGGCTTGGAAATGCCAGATGCGCTTGCCGGTAGCGGCATCCAGCGCCAGCAAGGTGTTGGCAAACAGATTGTCGCCCGCGCGATTGGCTCCATAAAAATCATCAGCGGCGGAACCTGTCGGTACGAACACGATGCCGCGTTTTTCATCCACCGCCATGCCCGGCCAGTTGTTGGCGGAGGCGGTATATGTCCAGGCGTCTTTCGGCCAGGTGTCGTAGCCGAATTCGCCCGGATGCGGAATCGTATGAAAAACCCAGCGCATCTTGCCGGTGCGAACATCGAAGGCGCGAATGTCTCCTGGTGCGCCAGGCAATGATTCGGACATTCGCCCGCTGACGATCAACAAGTCTTTGTAAATTGCGCCCGGCGTGGTTTGGACAATCGAAAGCTTGCTGGGTTCGCGCCCCAGCCCTTCACGCAAATCAATCCGTCCGTTCGTGCCGAAGCCTGGTATCGGCTTTCCCGTCGCCGGATCAAGCGCATAGATAAAACTCTGCGCGGTGGCAAAAATCCGTTTTTCCTTCCCGCTACTCCAAACGCTGACGCCGCGATTTGGCCCGCGCCCTCCCAAACCGGAATCAAATCGCCACAACTCTTTTCCGGTCGCAGCGTCCAGGGCAAAGATTTTGTGTTTTGCGGTTGCGCCGAAAAGCACGCCGTCAACGACAACTGGCTGGGTTTGCGAATCTCCCGCACCGTCGCCGCCGTCATAAGTCCAGACGATTTCTAGTCGCTGCACGTTCGAGCGGTTGATTTGTTTCAGCGGCGAATATCGCTGCCCTGCTTCTCCGCCGCCATAGGTAAATGACGAGGCTTTACCGGATCGCTGGGCGCTGACATTACGTTCGCTGAACAAGGCTTCAACGCCGAGCAGCAAGGCCAGACAACAGAAAAGTGAGAAGCTTAAGGTTTTGATTTTCATAAGACGTAGCTGGTGATGATTCAAACGCCGACAAAATAAAGCTTGGATTGGTTTGGGATTTGTTGAGTCCAGTCAGGGGCAGAGTGTATACATAGCCACGGAATAACCGTCAAGAAATCCGCTCAACATTACAAACAAGTCGTCATTCTTTAAGGAGAACACCGTGCGAAACCGCTTTCTGGTCGCGACATTCCTGCTGGCTGCGCTCTGCTTTTCATTAAGCGCGCAACCCGTTTTCTTCAACGTCTTTCCGCCCGAAGAATTTGCCGCGCGCCGCGCCAACATCATGAAACAAATTGGTGACGGAGTAGCCATTCTGCAAGGCACAACCGAACGTCCCGGTGAACAGCCGCTGCGGCAAAGCAATCAGTTCTATTACTTGTGCGGCGTGAATGAACCGCGCGCGATTTTGGTCATTGATGGCAAAGCGAAACGTTCGACGTTGTACTTGTACGGCGGAGCGGAGCGCCGCGCGCGAATGTTCGGCTCGGCAATGGTTCCAGGTGAAGCCGCAGTGAAATCCACTGGCCTTGATGCAGTGCGTCCACGCGAAGAATTTGCCGAAGCCGTCGCCGCATTCGTTCGCGAAGGCAGAACGATTCACACGCCGTTTCGTCCCGAAGTGCTGGAAAACGCGTCGTCCAGCGACACCGTTGGCCTGTGGCGCGCCACCAAAGAGGACCCGTGGGATGGACGGGCTTCACGCGAAGACACCTTTATCCAGAAGCTCAAAGCTCTAGGCACGAACGTCAATGTGCAGAATCTGGATCCGATGCTGGACGCCATGCGCTCCATCAAAAGCCCGCGCGAAATCGCTGTCATCCGCGAAGCCACGCGCATTACGGGCCTTGGCATTATGGAAGCCATGCGCGAAGCGCGGCCCGGCCTTTATGAATACGAACTGCAAGCGCCCGCTGAATTTGTGTTCAAAAAACACGGCTCACAAGCTGCGGCCTATTTTGCGCTGATCGCTACAGGGCAAAACACGTTCTATTCGCATTATCATTTCAATACGTCGAAGTTGCAGGATAGCGATCTGGTGCAATTCGATTACGCGCCAGAATACAAGTACTACGTTTCGGACGTGACGCGCGTGTTTCCAGCCAATGGCAAATTCACGGCCTGGCAGCGGGAGTATTACACCGTTTATTTGCGGCTGTATCAGGCGCTGATGACTTCAATCAAAGTTCACGTTGCGCCGCGTGACATTATCAAAGAAGCCGTCGGCAAGATGGACACGATTCTGGCCAGCTACAAATTCACCGATCCGAAAATCAAAGCCGCGGCAACGCAGTTTGTGGAGCGCTACCGAACCAGCCGGTCCAACAGCCTTGGCCACACCATCGGCCTGGAAGTTCATGACGTTCGCTTGGCGACGGAAACACTGGAACCAGGCGCGCTGTTCACCATCGAACCGGCGATGAAGATTCCGGAACTGAATTTGGGCATTCGATTGGAAGACGTGATTTTGATCACCGAAACCGGCTATGAAAATCTGTCCGCGTTTGTCCCGGTTGAAATCGCCGACATTGAAAAGCTGATGGCGGAACCTGGACTGAGCGAAAGACCCATCAAATCCAGTTCTATGACGACGAAGAAATAATCCTGGAATCTGTTATAGGAAAACCAATCAACGCCAACAATCCACGACCGTCACAGGCACCTATTGGCGGTCGTGGATTCCAACAAACAAGCCCCGTCCTGCACGGCTCGGTTCGCGATCCTGAACTTTTGACACCTCGCCGAACGCTGTGCTAAAAAGTCCAATCAATGCAATGATTTCTTGCTTTTATCAAGATATTTGAGGTTGGAATCACTTTGGCCCCATCCCGAATGGTCTTGAAAATTGTGACCAACCGTCTCCCGTGAATTTATCTGCTTTGGCGCTCGTTACCCATCAACCTACAAACGTTAAACCTATAGAAAGGCGAGGAAAAAATTATGGCAGCATCAGCACCTGCACTTGCTCGTAAGCGCGAAACCGCGAATAGCGAAAACCCAATTCGCACCATCTGCTTAACCATTCAGCCGATGAACGCTGAAACCTTTGCTCCTTACGGCCAGATCGTTACTGACCGGGGTGATGTCGCGCTGGATACAGACGGCGGCAAGACCAGCGTCACCGCACAAACTGTCGAAGCACGTCCCATGATTCTGGATTTTCTTGGCCGCCACATGCGTTCAGAGCAATTTTTTGCCCCTCTGGGAGCCACGAAATCCATCATCACAGTCGCGCCGCCTTGTGAAAACGAAACCTCGATGCCGGACATCAACAAACTGGCCGCCTTTTTAGTGGACGGCGAATGCGCGTTCAAACTTCATCGCGGCACCTGGCATGCCAGCGCATTTCCGTTGACAGAAAAAGCGTCGTTTTTGGTCATGGATCGAGAAAATACGCTGGAAGAAGATTACGATTTGCGAGATCTGAAAACCACGCTGGGCGTCGTCGTCCAAATCCAACAATAATCCAACAGGGAAATTCAATCGTGTGAGGCAATCCAGGGATTGCCTCACCAAGCAGTATCTGAACTATGCAGAAAACCAAAGTGATTTTTCAAAATGCGCTGACCGTAGCGCTTTTTTTATTCATTGCCGCTTTAACAGCCTGCAGCAAAGGCAGCGTCGTTTCCGATTCGGCTTCGCAACAACCAGCGGCGGCGCAACCCGCTGTTCAGCAACCGGCCAATCAACAGCAGCCAAGCGCTACACAACCGGCTGCGACGCAACAAGCCGCGCAAGCGCAACAACCTACTCCTTCGCCCACGCTGCATCCGTTGATGAAGCAGGCGCAAGCGCAACCCGGCGTTCCTGTTTCCGTTCCCGATGCGGTCAGGCGTCCGCTGAATGCCGAAGAAATGAAGAAAGCGCTGGAAGCCATGCCGCCGGAAGTCCGCGCTCGCATTCAGGGAATGGCTGTCGCACCGCAGGGCGCCAAACCGCAAACCACGCCAACCCCGAAGAAATAAAAATGACTTCTTCTGAAGAATCCGCCAGTTTTCCCAACACTGAAATCTACGAAAACCCACAAGAGTTGGCGTGGGCAGCGGCGCTTCGGTTTGCGGGATTGGCAGAACAATTCGTCGCCGAGCAGGGAAAATTCACAGTCGCACTTTCGGGCGGTTCGACACCGAAAGCCATGCTTTCGGTACTGGCGGGCAAACCATTCGCCGATTCTCTGCCCTGGCATTCGATCTATTTCTTCTGGGGAGACGAACGCTCTGTTCCGCCCGATCACGCTGACAGTAACTTCCGAATGGCCGCCGAAGCATTGCTTGGCAAAGTCGGCGTGCCACAGCAAAACATCTTTCGGATTCCTGCGGAAGACGAAGACCACCAATCTGCGGCGAATCGTTACTCGGCGACGATTCAGCAATTCTTCAATACCGATCAGCCGCAATTTGATCTGGTCTTTTTGGGCATGGGAGCCGACGGTCACACGGCGTCCTTGTTTCCCGGAACTGCGGCGCTAGGAGTTACAGATCAAATCGCTGTGGCCAACTTCGTCGAGAAGCTGAACGCCTGGCGCATCACGCTGACAGCGCAAACCATCAACCAGGCGCGCAATGTCATTTTCCTGATTGCAGGCGAAGACAAAGCTGCGGCGTTAAGAGAAGTTCTAGAAGGCGAACGCCAGCCGGATAAATTTCCAAGCCAGTTGATTCATCCGACGACCGGGGCGCTGTTGTGGATGCTGGACGAATCCGCAGCCGGTTTACTGACCAATACCGACAGCGAATAACAATCCGTTTCTTGACGGCCACCACAGGCAAACCTAGAATCGCCGCGCTTTCAATCAAATCCAAAACGACAATTCCTACTACTGGAGAAGTTACGGCTATGCTGACTCGTCGCTTGTTACTATTCTGCCTCTGTCTGGCTGGGAGCGTTTTCTCGCTGTCCGCTGCTACTGCAACCCATTCCCCGGATGAGCGCGAAGATATTTTGAAAAAGATGGACGGTCGCGCGGATTACTTTGGTGAAATGTCGCGCCGCATCTGGGAATTCGCCGAAGTCGGTTACAAAGAAAATAACAGCTCTTCGTTGCTGAAAGCCGAGCTTCGCGCCGCCGGGTTTCAGATTCAGGAAAACATCGCCGAAATTCCAACTGCGTTTGTGGCGACCTACGGACAAGGCAAACCTGTCATCGGAATTTTGGGCGAATACGATGCCTTGCCCGGTTTGTCGCAAGTTGCCTTCATTGCTGAAAAACGCGCTCGCGTCGCCGGAGGGCCTGGCCACGGTTGCGGGCACAATTTGTTTGGCACGGCATCAGCGTTTGCGGCCATCACGCTGAAAGAATATCTGGCAGAAAAGAAAATCAGCGGCACCATCAAGTTTTACGGCACGCCTGCCGAAGAAGGCGGTTCGGGCAAAGTGTTTATGGCGCGTGCCGGAGTGTTCAATGACTTGGATGTTGCGCTGGCCTGGCACCCTGGCGACGCCAACAGCGCCAGCTTGAAATCTTCACTGGCCAATGTCACCGCGAAGTTTCGATTTTACGGAGCGGCTTCGCATGCGGCGGCAGCGCCAGAAAGAGGCCGCTCTTCGCTGGACGCGGTCATGCTGATGGCTCACGCAGTGGACATGATGCGCGAACACGTTCCGCAAACTACAAGGCTGCATTACATCATCACCAAAGGCGGCGAAGCGCCAAACGTTGTGCCGGATTTTGCCGAAATTTACATGTACGCGCGACATCCGAGCATGCCAGTGCTGGATGGCATTTGGTCGCGTGTCATCAAATGTGCCGAAGCCGGAGCGTTGGCGACTGAAACCAAAATGGAGATGGAACTGGTCGGCAGCGTGTACAACGAATTGCCCAACGAACCGTTGGCCAAACTGATTGACAAGAATCTGCGGCAAGTCGGCGGCGTGAAGTACACACCGGAAGAAACCGCCTTTGCGGAAAAACTGCGCACGACATTTTCCCTGGAAGGCGCGCTGGCAATGGGCAGTCAGGAACAGGTGCAGGAAATGGAAGGCGGCGTCAGTTCGGGTTCGACGGACGTTTCAGACGTTAGCTGGATCGTGCCGACCAGCGAGTTTCGCACTGCAACATATGTTCCCGGAACTCCTGGGCATAGTTGGCAAGCTGTCGCCTGCACCGGCAGCAACATCGGCCGCAAAGGGCTAACGGTTGCCGCCAAAACCTTGACGCTGACGGCGCTGGATTTGTTGAACGACCCGAAATTGCTGGAAGCGGCCAAAGCCGATTTCAATAAACGCCGCGCCGGATACGAATATCGTTCGCGTATTCCCGCCAATCAGAAACCCGCGCTGAATTACCGTGACAAATAGATCACAGGGTAGAGACGCAAAATTTTGCGTCTCTACCTATCCGAAAACTCTGCTTCAACTAGCCTTGGTCACGACATTCTGTGGCACGTTTTGTTTCGCGTCTCTCTTCAATGGCGTTACGGCGAATCAGTCTGCACCGCGTTTCTGGATCAAAGCCGGGCAAAGCGGCACGCTGCCAGCGGAAATGTACTTCAGCAATGCGCAAGGCAAGCTGGGCGTATTGAATGCCGCCGGACCGGTTCAGATGAAAGATCACCCCTTCTTCGAATCGCTGGGATTGAATCCGCGCGGCTGTGTGACCTGTCATCAACCCGTGGATGCCATGAGCGTTTCAGTCGAAAGCCTGCGTGAACGCTGGCGCGTGACCAATGGCGACGACCCGATTTTTGCGCCGATTGATGGGTCGAATAACCCCAGGTTGCCACAGGCGCTGGAAAGCTCTCACTCGTTGTTGCTGAATCGCGGGCTGTTTCGTATCGGGTTGCAGTGGCCGCCCAAAGATCACACTGGAAATGTGATCAAAGCGGAATTCACGATCGAAGTCGTGCGGGATCCAACGGGCGTAAACCTTGATTCGACCTACGGACTGACTGGCGTCAACCCCACGGTTTCGGTGTTTCGCCGTCCGCGCCCGGCGGCCAATCTCAAATATGTGATGGCTTCTGACCTGCCGCCCAATGTCCCAAGCGGAACGTCTACAACCATTGACCCTGAAACGGGGAAACCGTTCAGTCTGAATTTGATGTCCGATGCCCGCCATCTGACGCTCAAACAACAAGCCTTCGGAGCGTACAGAGATCATCAGGAAGGCCGGCAAGGACAATTGCCGGCGGAGGAAATGGCCAAGATACTGGCCTTTGAAAATCAGATTTATGTGGCTCAAAGCATTGACCGATGGGGCGGCAGCCTGGTGGAAGCCAGCGGTCCAACAAGCTTGGGAGCGCGCGCCTTGGCTGAGGCAAACCCTCGCGGGATGACTGGCCATACGGTGTTTCGATTATTTGACGCTTGGAAAAATTCAGCTTCCTTGCCAAAGGAATTGACCGAAGTGCAACGCGAATTCCGCGCTTCGGTCGCGCGGGGCAATGATGTGTTTATGTCTCGACGGTTCCGTATTCAGAATGTAGCGCGTTCAAATTCCATTCGCTGGGATAATTCCAGTACACAAACCTGCACAAGCTGCCATCGCGCACCAATGACAGGCCAGGCGTTGTCTGCTGGTTGGGTTGACCTGGGAACCACAAATTACCCGACCTGGACGGAGCCGTCTCTATTCAGCAACAAGACTGACTTGCCGATTTTCAAATGTACATGCGACAAAAATGCTTCGCCGCATCCTTATTTGGGCCGGGTGATTTTCACGAATGATCCCGGACGCGCGCTGATTACCGGCAAATGCGCGGATATTGGTTCCATTGTGATGGGGCAGTTTCGCGGGCTGGCAGCACGCGCGCCGTATTTTACAAATGGCTCCGCGAAAACCTTGCGTGAACTAGTGGATTTTCATGACCGCCGTTTTGACATCAAATTGACTGAGCAGGAAAAAACGGATTTGGTCAATTTCCTGAGCGTGTTGTAGCAGTTTTCACTGCGCTCTTCCGGCACTGTGCAAACGTCTGTGCCAGACAATAATCAACCTGACATAAGGAGCTACGATATGGCCAATTTCAGTGTTATTCCCGCAACTTGGTCGCCCTGGTTGCTAGGCGCGTTGCGAATTGTCGCAGCGTTTCTGTTTATGGCACACGGCAGCCAAAAGCTGTTCGGCTTTCCGCCAACCTTTCAAATGAACGCCGGTTCGTTGCCACCACTCATACTTGCGGCTGGACTGCTGGAATTTGTTGGCGGGGCGCTTTTGTTGCTGGGCCTGTTCACGAGGCTGGTGGCGTTCCTGCTATCGGGACAAATGGCGGTAGCCTATTTTATGTCCCACGCATCGAAAGGATTCTGGCCAGTTTTGAACGGAGGAGAGCTGGCCGTCCTTTACTGTTTTCTGTTTCTTTATCTAGCAGCGGCAGGCGGCGGAGCCTGGGCGTTGGATAATTTCAGACGCGGCAAGAGGTAACTACAAACAATATCAATGACACACGCGAACAACGACAGAGGAGAAACTTATGGCTGACGAAGAAAAAATCATTCACAACACAGAGGAAGATCAGGCTTGGGCGGATTTGCTTTCGCCGATGCGTCGCCAATTTATCATCGGCGCAGGTCTGACCGCGGCTGGATTGGCTGCGACAGAGATCGAAGCGCCGGCCCAGGAAATCATCACGCCTGGGGGTCTGAGCTTCAAGCCCATTGTGCCGTCGCCGGATATCGGCAAAAGTCCCTGGGGATACGAAACCTATAAAGAAGCCACCCCGCAGCCCAAGAGCATTCGTCCCGGCGAAGAAAACGGTTTGCCCAAAGCGCCGCGCCCTTACACAGACATCAAGAGCTATCACGCCCATTTCTATTTCGACGGTGACAATTACGAAAAGGCTGTGCTGGTGCGGAAATGGGCGATTGAGCGGTTTCCTGTAGAACTGGGGAATTGGAACCTGGAACCGCGCGGCCCACACGTTACACCATCGTTTTATTTTGGCTTCACCAATGATTTACTGCCGATTCTGGTGCCGTGGTTGCAACTTAACAGCCTTGGCCTGACGATTCTGCTGCACCCGAACACAGACAATCCGCGCGCCGATCACCTGTATTACACGCTGTGGGTGAACCGTTCGCAGCCAGTCAATGCGTACAACATGCCGAAGCAGGCGACTGTGGAAAAGATCTTCCCGAACACCAGACCGACGGTAAAGCTGGAAGTTTAACCCTCAACTGTTCCCTGAGTTCATCGCAACGGCTTACCTGGTAACCAGAACGGCTCCATCGCTGCGATGAACTCAATAGGAACTTCTTTGACAAACCCCTTTAGCCAATCGGCGCAAAACTTCATTCCCGCCTGCTCCGATACAACGTGGCCCAAAACGATCAGGGCTTTCTTTTGACCGGCAGAAATCATGTCCTGAACGTATTCCACTAGTTCCCATTCGTGCGTTTCGCCGATGATCAGCACATCTACGCCCGGTTGCGAAATGAATGGGACGCCCGGCATCAGGCTGCAATTGCCCCAACTCGCTGCCGCGCGTTGGACAATTAAGTCAGGATCACCGACGACGCGCATCGTGCGAATCTTCAATTTGGTTTCCAGTTCTTTGGCCAGCTTGGCCAGCGGAACCCCGGGAAACGTGTATTGGCGAAAGTTTTGCGGGTCGTTGTATTTCTCCCAACCCAGTTCCCGCATCATTCCTTTCGCCACGCCATCCATCGGTTTCAGGCCGTGCAAATGATCGTGAAAGTGAAAGACGACCATCTCGTTCTTGTTCAAAAAGTCGAGTTTGTGCAGGTAGGTTTCGTCTTTCAGAAATTGATCCACACGATCCTGGTGCGAAAAGAAGGTGGATTCGTGCGTGATGATCATGTTTTTGCCCGCAGCAGAGGCGCGTTTGACAACATCCAGTGTCGCCATCATCGTCGTGGCAATGCCTTTGACGGGTGTGTCGGCAGAACCGGCGATGATGTTGTCCACGGTTTGCGCGCGCCACGGAATCCCGACGTTGGCTTTAATGCGCTCGATCACCTGTCCGGCAGTCAGGGCTTGCGCGCTTTGCGCCCGCACCAGGTTTGTCGCCGCAAGCCCCAGGGAAGCCAGCAAGAAACTGCGGCGCGATCCGTTATGAATGCTCATTTGGCGATTACCTCCAGCTTCACTTTTTGATGCTTGACGGAACTTGGGCCAACCATAATTTCAAATGCCCCCGGTTCAACCACCCGATTCATATTCATATCCAAAAACGAAAGTTTGTCTGGCGTGATGGTGAAGCTGATCGTTTTACTTTCGCCGGGCTTTAGCGAGATGCGCCGGAAATCTTTCAACTCCAGAACCGGTCGCGTCACGGAACTAACAATATCCCGAATGTATAACTGAACGATTTCATCGCCTGCGCGGCTGCCGGTGTTTTTAACAGAAATGCTGACATCCGCTGAGCCATTTGGACCAATTTGCGGCGAAGCAATTTTCAAATCCGAGTACTCAAACGTCGTATAGCTTAGCCCGAAACCGAAGGGATAGAGCGGCTCCTTGTTGGTGTACAAATACCCGCGCCGTGCCGTCGGTTTGTGATTGTAGGCAATGGGCAACTGTCCGACGGAGCGCGGAACGCTGACCGCTAGTTTGCCCGCCGGGTTGTAATCGCCAAACAAGACATCGGCCACGGCAACGCCAGTTTCCTGCCCCAGATAAAACCCATCCAGAATCGCCGGAACGTTTTCGGCAATGTAGTTGATCGAAAGCGGGGCGCTGTGAATCAGCAGCACGACGACAGGCTTGCCGGTTTCGACAACAGCTTTGATCAGATCGTTTTGCCTGCCCACCAAATCCAGCGTATCGCGGTCGCCCAAATGATTGTCGGCCCAGGCTTCCTTGCTTGTGTCTTCATTGCCGCCGACGACCAGCAACGCAAGGTCAGAAGCTTTGGCGACTTCGACGGCTTGCGCGATCAGCCTCGCGTCTTCCGCCGGGTCGGCCAGATTGGATTTGTCGTTCCACCAATTGCCGCCTTCTTTAGTGATCTTGCAGCCTTCGGCGTAATTCACTTTGAGCTTGTTGCCGACTTTGTCGCG
>CAZMXG010000208.1:0-12576 GCA_964570175.1 uncultured Heliomicrobium sp.
TGATGACTTTGGCGACCGGAGCCAGACAGTTCGTGGTGCAGGACGCGTTAGAGATCACATGATGTTTGGCTGGGTCATAGGAACCTTCATTGACGCCCAGCACGATGGTGATGTCTTCGCCTTTGGCCGGGGCGCTGATGATGACTTTTTTGACAGCGCCGCGCAGGTGAGCAGCAGCCTTGTCTCTGTCGGTGAACCGACCGGTGGATTCGACGACGATTTCCGCACCGACTTCTTCCCATGGAATCAATTTCGGGTCTTTTTCGGCGAACACGCGGAAAGTGTCGCCCGCGACGGTAATGGTGTTTTCGGTGTGCGTGACTTCCTGTTCCAGGTTGCCCAGGATGGAATCGTATTTCAGCAAATGAGCCAGCGTTTTTGTGTCAGTCAGGTCGTTGACTGCCACAATATCGAAATCTTTGTCTCCCAGCGCCGTTCGCAGCACGTTACGCCCGATGCGGCCAAAGCCATTGATACCTACTTTGATAGCCATTTTTCTTCTCCTGATGGATTGTGATTGGGTTGGTCTTCAAGGCAGTCACACGGTTAAAAACGCCGCTCTGCTTGAAGTTTGGGAAAGTAACGTAGCATTCCAGGTGTGTCAACTCATGCGCAAGCGGTGTGGCATGTGTGCTTGGAAAAAGTCCTTGCCAGATCACGGGGGACTTGCTATTTTCCAGCCCGAGATTTGGAAAACAATTCACATATCTCAGTCTAGCTCCCCGTTGCAGACATACATAAATACAGCATCCCTCTTCGGAAGAAACTTGATTCGGCACTGCGGACGTTTTCCTCAAACTGGTGCGCAAACCCGCGTTCGCAAAATCGCCTCGCCGGTCCTAATGCTTCCTACAAACTGATCCTCCGTCAGTGTCACCAACCTACTTTTCGCCTCAGTAGTGGTGGAATTGGCACACCCCTGTTGCATGCGACCGCACTCCACGCGGTCAGGCGTGAGCTTCGCGCTCGCGCAGTGACACTCACACACGGGCTTCTTTCGCGAGCCTGCCAACGGATAAAGGAAAAGGCGATATGAATTCATATTCAGCACCGGTTATGAGGAGACGGCTGTCGGCGATGTTGCTGTTGGCACTCTTCAGTTTTTCTCTCTTTCAAGTAAGCACATCGGCAAATGCGATTCAGGCTATACCGACAATGCAGTGGTTTACGCCGCGAATTGTTCCACTCGGGAATACAACATTCACCGTGAATGGAACGAATTTTGTTAACGGAGCCGTCGTTAAGCTGGAAGGCGTGGCGATGCCGACGACGTTTCTTTCATCCACTCAGCTCAGAGTGGGAAGTAACTTTACAGATTCAGGCAGCGGGAACCTGACAGTGACGAACCCTGGCGGCCTAGTCTCGTCACCAAGATTACTGGAATGGGGAGCGGGGATTACTGTTTCAATCACCCCCGCGACGGCCACAGTGGCTCCAGGAGTTAAGCTGCAGTTCACGGCAATCGTCTCCGCTACTTCAAACAAACAGGTTTATTGGTACGTTAACGGTGGCAGTGCAAACGGAACAATCACTTCCGGCGGTTTGTATACCGCACCTAATGTGGCGCCACCGAGTCCGGTCACCATTCGAGCTGTTTGTGCTGTGAACAGCGAACGATCGGCTACGGCAACGGTGAATGTCGGCGGTAGCGCTCAAACCGTCAGCGTTAGCATCGCCCCGGTTTCGCCGACAGTTGCGGTCAACGCTACGCGGCAATTCACTGCGACTGTTACTGGCACTGCCAACACCGCTGTGACCTGGCAAGTCAACAATGTGACAGGTGGCAACGCGACAACCGGGACAATCAACAACAGCGGTTTGTACACCGCGCCAGCCGCAGTGCCAGCAGGCGCAATAATTGTCAGAGCCCTTAGCCAGGCTGATCCGACAAAATCCGGCAGCACGACTGTCACTCTCACACCGCCCGCGAATTCTATCGCTGTCGGCATATCACCGGCATCAGTTTCGCTGGCTGTGCTGGCAACACAGCAGTTCACGGCGTCTGTGACGGGAACGGCGAACACGGCTGTAACCTGGCAGGTCAACAACACAACGGGCGGAAATTCGATGGTCGGCACAATCTCGGCTTCAGGGTTGTACACCGCGCCAGCAGCGATTCCAGCGGGAACCATCACCGTCACCGCTGTCAGTCAGGCCGACAATACAAAGAAAGCCAACGCCACGGTTACGATCATTGATGGATCAGCCATCACAGTGGGCAGGTTGCTGGAACAATCCACGTTTGGGCCGACGGCGCAGTTGACGGCGCGCGTGAAGCAAATCGGAATCCCGGCGTTTCTGGATGAGCAGTTCAATACGCCGGAATCTCCGATTCCGAACTTCACCGCGCAACAAAACGCTGAACTGACCAGCCAGTTTTACAGCAACTTGCTGACGGGGCAGGATCAGCTTCGCCAACGAGTAATTTACGCTCTGAGCGAGATCGTCGTCATTTCACGCAACAAGAACAATTACGCGAATGAAATTGCGCCGTGGCTGCAAATTCTCAGTCGAAACGCGTTTGGCAATTACAAGAACTTGTTGAAGGAAATCACGCTCGACGCGACGATGGGCAAGTACCTGGATATGGTGAACAGCACCAAGCCTGGAACAAGCGGAGCCGCGAACGAAAACTACCCGCGCGAAGTGATGCAGTTGTTCAGCATCGGTTTGTACCTGCTCAATCCGGATGGATCGAACGTGCTGGATGCCAGCAACAAACCAATTCCAACGTATACCCAAACGGATATTCGCCAACTGGCATTGGCGCTAACAGGCTGGACATACAACACACAGAACGGGCCTCCACAATCTCCGAATCCAAACTATTATCCGGGCCAGATGGTTCCGCTACCCGCGTATCACGACACGTCGTCGAAAACCTTTCTGGGGCAGACGATTCCGGCCAATCAGACAATGCAAAAGGATGTGGACGATGCCATCAACATCATCTTCAATCATCCGAACGTTGCGCCGTTTATTTGCTCTCGGCTGATCAAAGCTTTGGTGACTAGCAATCCGTCATCGGCATACGTCGCACGCATCAGCGCCGTGTTCAACAACAACGGTGCAGGCGTTCGCGGTGATATGAAAGCCGTCGTTCGCGCCATTCTGCTTGACCCGGAAGCGCGCAACGACAATCCGCCATCGGATTTCGGCAGACTTCGCACGCCGTTGCAGCACCATCTGGCGCTGTTCCGCGTACTGGGCGGAACCATTGCGCAGCCGAACCAAATCACTTACGTGTACGACAATATGGGTGAAAGCTTTATGCAATCGCCTTCTGTTTTCGGGCATTACTCGCCGAGCTTTCGCATTCCCAAACAATCGCCGCCGCTATTTGGCCCCGAATTTCAAATTCACGGGCCGGGCGAACTGGTCAACGACGGTAATTTCCTCTGGAACTATATGAATTATTACCAGACGGGGATTTGGGATTTGCAGTGGCTGTTCAGCTTGGGCAGCAACCACGCCGCCTGCATCAATGCGGTGGATACCCTGCTGTTGTATGGGCGCATGTCCGCAGGAATGCGGCAAAGTTTGATGACTGCGTTGCAGGATCAAGCTGCTGCCGGAGCTGATGCCAAGATGCGTGCATTGACCGTGCTCTACATCACGGCAATGTCCAGTGAATATATGGTGGTGCGCTAAGAGGAGGGACCAATGAAGACACAGAATTTTTCACGACGAAACTTTTTGAAGCTGACGGGTAGCGCAGGCTTACTGACCGCGCTTGGGCAATTCAATCTGGCTGAAGCGGCTGGCATGCAGGATTACAAGGCGCTGGTTTGCATCTTCTTGTTCGGCGGCAACGACGGGCATAACACTGTGATTCCGATGACCGCCAGCGAGTACCCGGCGTATGCCAGCGCGCGTGGTGGTTTGGCACTCAGCGGAAACAAATTGCTGCCGGTGACGACGATCAGCGGCAGGCAGTACGCGCTGAATTACGGAATGGTTGAATTGCAACAGTTGTTCGGGCAGGGCAAATTGGCGGTTGTAGCGAACGCAGGCTTGTTGAATCAGCCAACGACGAAACAGCAGTATCAGCAAAACGCGGTTCCGCTGCCCACGCAGCTTTTTTCCCATTCTGACCAGATTGTGCAGATGCAGGCCGGAGTTCCCAGCTCTTCTGCCAGCAGCGGTTGGGGAGGACGGATTGCCGATTTGGCGCAGCCGAACAATGCCAGTTCCACGTTTCCGGCTTCGATTTCGATGAACGGATCGGCGCTGTTTTGCGCGGGCTTGAGTGTACCAGCAACCAACCTGCAACCAGGCAACAGTCTGGATCAATACGCGATGAGCAATGGCTGGCCACAAGCCGCCGTCAACTCACGCATCAACGCACAAAAACAGATTATGGCGTTGGGCAATAGCAACCGGCTAGTTGCTGCGGCTGACAAAGTGCTAAGCGACACCTGGCAGCTCAATACGATTTTGAAAAGCGCCGCTGGAGGCGGTAACACGGGCTTTGACCCGACGGTTGCCAACACTCCGCTTGGCAAACAGCTCAGCGCCATTGCACAACTGATCAACGTTCGCGCGCAAACCGGCGTTGGCCGACAGGTCTTTTTCGCGGGCTTGGGCGGATTCGACACGCACAGCGGACAGGATTACCAGCAGTGGGATTTGCTCCAACAGGTCAGCAAAGCGATGAAAGCGTTTTACGATTCAACCGTGGCAATGGGCGTTTCGGGGCAAGTGACGACCTTTACGTTGTCAGACTTCGGGCGTTCGCTGCAACCCAGCGGAACCGGCACGGATCACGGTTGGGGGAGTCATTATCTGGTGGCGGGCGGAGCCGTCAACGGCCAGCAGGTCTACGGCCAGTTCCCAGTCTTCAACGCGAATGATTCGGCCTATAACCCGAATGCCTTTGCCGACAGCCGAGGTATTTTGCTGCCGACAACTTCGCTGGCGCAGTACGGCGCGACGCTGGCCAAATGGTTCGGCGCACCGGATTCGCAGTTGAATTCGCTGTTTCCGGAACTTGCGAACTTCTCAGTGCGGGACTTGGGCTTTATGTTGTAGCTGAGTCTTAAATCGAGGGAAGCAAGAAACCACTGATAAACACCGATTCACACGGATGAGCATAGATAGACTAAAAATTGATCTGTGTTTTATCTGTGTTGATCCGTGTTCATCCGTGGTTTCTTTTTTTACTTATCAGGCAAACGGCGATCTATTCGTACCGCAGCGCTTCAATCGGGTCCAGCCGCGAAGCCTTGAACGCAGGATAAATTCCGGCGATCAAGCCAATTGCCACCGACACGCTGAAGCCAATACCGACATACAGCATCGGCACGGTCGAAGGGAACTTAAACAGTTTCAGCAAGCTGCTGATCAGGAAGCCGACAATGATACCAATCACACCGCCGATACCGGTCAAGGTGCAGGCTTCCAGCAGGAATTGAAAAACGATGTCTTTGCGTGTAGCGCCGATAGCGCGGCGAACGCCGATTTCTTTGGTTCGCTCCGTCACGCTGACCAACATGATGTTCATCACGCCGATGCCGCCGACCAGCAAAGCAACGCTGACGATCGGAATCACGATCATTGCCACCATCGAAAGCATCTTGCCGAAACTTTCCTGAATGCCGCTCGGCGTGTTGATTTCAAAGCTGTCGGGTTTGTCGTACGGCACGTTGCGGCGGCGGCGCATCAATTCGCGTGCATCGTCCACCAGCAAGTCCAGTTCGCCTTGTCGCGCACCGATGGCGACAAAATGGTCGTTTTGCATCGGATACATCGCGTGCATGACGCTGTAGGGAATCAGGATCATCTGGTCAGCATTTGGTCCACCGCCGCCCAGGATGTTTTTGGATTTTTCCAGCACACCGATGACGCGGAAAACTTTGTTGCCGACCTGAATTTCTTTGCCCAGCGGTTCGTATCCTGACAGCAATTGTTCGGCCACGTCGTAACCAATGATAGCGACTTCGACGCTGTGCTGGTCTTCAGTGTCATTGAAAAAGCGTCCGCGCGTGATCGCCACTTCGCGCGTATAAGCGTAAGCTGCCCACACGCCGCGCACCTGAGACGTTTTCATTTCGTTGTTATGAAACTTGACGGTCGGAGGCGCTCCCGGTGGGCGAAGAATCGGCGACGCTGCAGCGGCTCTGGGAAGCTGGCTCAGCGCAACGGCATCTTCCAACGTGATCGGTTTGCGCTGGCGCTCTTCTTCAGTGAATTCGGTATGACGCGGGCCGCCTCCCAGACGGCTGACAAACGCGACATTGGTGCCGAATTGCTCAATCTGTTCTTTGAAACCGGCTTCCAGTCCGCTGGCCAATGAAGCCACCCCAATCACGGTCGCGGTTCCAATGACCACACCCAGCACGGTCAAAAACGACCTGAACTTGTGTGACCAAAGCGTCACCATTGCCTGTGAAAAAAGCTCTTTAACTTGCTGTTTAATCATATAGATAAAAACTTAGTTGTTGTCGAATGTCCACCGGGTGGAACTGCCTGTGAAGTCGTTTTCGTCAAAACCAAAAACAACTGTCGGGCGAATTTTATAAATAGGCCCCATTTCCGGATCCAGCTTCCAGGCATATTTTGTCTGGTAAGCCTCGGCAACCGGCGCGGGAATGAATGTGACCGGCACTTGTTCGGCAATTCCTTCCACGATCAAAGATTCTTCCAGCTTTTCGGTGCAAAGGACGCAATGTGGATTTGACTGCAAGTTGCGGGCCTTGCGCGATTTCTGCCCAGTGCTGAAATAGAACAGATTGTCCATCCACACGCCCCAGATCGGCATAACGTGGGGATGATTATCAGGCCGCGTTGTTGCAAGATAGTAATTGTGCGAATCGGTCAATCGTTCGGTCGCCCAACTCCATGGCAGCAAGCCGCTTTCGGCGTCCGCAAGTCCATAACTTGGCATGTTCGGACGGCTGGCTTTTGGTTCTTTTTCAGATTGAGCCATATCGCGACCTCAAAAAGCTATTCAGCTCTCAGCGCCACAATCGGATCCAGCTTCGCGGCTTTCCACGCCGGATACAGGCCGAAGATGATGCCGACCCCGCTGGAAACTCCGATGGCCAGGAAAGCGGCCCAGATCGGCAACTCCGCTGGAATCGGCGAAAACTTCACCAGCAATTTGGAAATGCCGTACGCCAGCCCTAATCCAATCATTCCTCCGACTAGCGAAAGTGTCGTGGATTCAATCAGGAATTGCATCAAGATGTCTTTGCGGCGAGCGCCCAGGGATTTGCGAATGCCGATTTCGCGCGTTCGTTCCGTTACGGTTACAAGCATGATGTTCATGATGACGATGCCGCCCACCACCAGCGAAATCGAAGTCACACCCAAGGCCACAGCCGCGATGATGCCGAACAGCGCTTGAACGAAGTTGTTGATGGCGTCTGCCGTGACAAAGCCAAAGGTGTCTTTATCGCTGTAATTCAATCGGTGGCGGGCACGCATCAGCATACGAACCTGATCCTGCACGTCCTGCAAGTTGGCGGTTTCGTAGCCTTTGACCGAAATCGTCAGGCTGGAACGCGAGCCAAACATTTTTTGATGTGCGGAAAGCGGGATAATGACGAAATCGTCCTGGGATTGCCCGAAGGACGTGCCACGTTCTTTGGCGACACCGATAATTTCAAACGGCAATCCGTTGATCTTGAACTCACGGCCTACGACTTCACGGTTGTTGAAAAGCTTGTCGGCGACTTCCACGCCAATCATGGCTACGTTGCGACGGCGTTCATTGTCTGTGTCGTTGATGTAGCGGCCCAGGTCAGGTTGCGACGAATCAATGTAAACCATGTTGGGCGTGTTGCCCTTGATGCTCACATTGGTCATCTTTTGATCGGCGGAGCGAACTTCGGCATTTGAAAAACTCTGCGCGCCAACGTATTGCGCCAGTGTCATTCGTTCGCGCAGATAATCGGCGTCCGACAGCGTCAAATCCTTATTGCGGCGGTTGGCGTTAATCCAGTCTTCAAAACTGGTGATGATGCCGTACTTGTCCAGCAGCACCGTGTTCGCGCCCAAATCCGCTGTGACGGTGCGATCCACATAGCGAAAAAAGCCTTCGATGACAGCCGCGACGGCGACTACGGTCATGACGCCGAAAATCACGCCGAGCAAGGTCAAAAACGACCGCAACTTGTGCGCCCGCAGCGAAGAAAGAGCGAGTATGATGGATTCCAAAAACCTCATAAGCCTGAGAAACCTTCGATCAAGTGTGTTCCCTGGGCAGGAACGTTCCTTTTGTGATTTGTTTGCCTGGGTACTGTATGTGCGCCAGGCCGAAAATTGAAAACGTCCCAAATTCAGTGCAAGTTGCAAGTATTTGAACGATTTGGCTGGCGCGGCTAACAAAAAATGTGGGAAGGGAAGACCTGATTTTCAGATTCCCCATCCCACATTTTTGGCCAGGTGCGGCTTTTAATACGGCGAACAATCAATACTCTTCCGGTTTCTGTCCTTCGGGGAGTAGTTTGCCTTTCTCCAGGTACCGGATTTTGGAGGCTGTTTTTGCTGCGCCGGGATCGTGCGTCACCATAATCAGGGTTTTGTTGAATTCTTTGTTCAATCTTCCAAGTAGCGTCAGCACTTCGCGGGCAGAATTGGCGTCCAGGTTTCCGGTCGGTTCGTCGGCCAGAATTACGTCGGGGTCGGTGACGATGGCGCGCGCGATCGCAACGCGCTGTTCCTGTCCGCCTGAAAGCTGGCGAGGTGTGTGATTTAACCGTTCGCCCAATCCCACCAGTTCCAACGCACGTTTGGCCTGTTCGCGGCGCTGCTGTTTGTTCAGTTTGGTCAGCTTCAGCGGCAGTTCGACGTTTTCCATGGCCGTCAGCACGGGAATCAGATTGAACGACTGAAAGACAAAGCCGATGTGCGTATTGCGCCAGCGCGCGATTTCAGCATCGCTCAATCCCTGAAGGTTCTGCCCGAAAACGGAAATCTTGCCGCTGCTGGGGCGATCCATTGCTGCCATCAAATGCAACAAGGTTGATTTGCCGGAACCGGATGGACCCATCAACGCGATGAACTCGCCTTGATGAACCTGCAGGTTGGCGTCGTCCAGCGCCACGACATGAAATTCGTCGCGTACGTATTCTTTGGTCAGGTTTTCCGCTTGAATCACAACGTCGCTCACGATTTTGTCCTCACTTTGTCTCCGTCTTTCAAACCCGACGGAGGATTGATAATCACGTCTTCGCCGCCGATCAAACCTTCGTCGATGCGGACGCCTTGCGAAGTCGTGCCGCCGGTTTTGACCTGCCGTTTGACCGCTTTGCCGTTTAAGTTGACAAAAACCGCTCCATCGCGCACCGCTGAAGCTGGAACATAGATTGTGCGGCTGGCGGCGGTTGAGTCGGTTGAAGTCGCCGCGCCGGGCTTTGGTTCAGCAAGAAAATCCACCGAGGCATTCATATCCGGGCGCAAGAATTCATCCGGATTGAGCACTTTAACTTTGACCTGCACGGTGGCTTTTTGGCGATTGGCTTCAGGAGAAATCTCTTCGATGTAACCTTGATACGTGCGGTCGCGGTAAGCGTCCGTGCGCAGAACTCCGCGTTGTTTCGCCGACAAGCGGGCAAAATCATTCTGGTTGATGTCCAGTTCCACTTGCAGGTCGTTCAGATCTGCCATTGAAACGACGTAGCCTTTGGCTCCGCGGTCGCCAACAAAGCCTGTGGTTACAAACTCGCCTTTCTCCACGACACGTTCCAGAATCGTGCCGGTGATCGGCGCACGGATGATGGTGTTGGCAAGCTGCGTTTCGGCAAAGGCGACTGCTCCACGCGCTTGCTGGATTTGGCCGCGCACTTGCGCACTTAATTCCTGGCGCGGGCCGATCTTCACCAATTGGTAAGTCCGCTCCAGCGAAGCCACTTGCGCCGCCTGCACATCGTAACGCGCCTTGGCGTCGTCATAGCTTTGCTGAGAAAGTACCTGATCTTTCAACAACTGCGCGGTTCGGTCCAAACTGATTTTGGCATTCGCCAGGTTGGCTTTTTCGCGTTCCCAATTGGCGCGGGCAACTTCCACTTCTTCAGGGCGGGAACCGTTTTGCAATTCCTGCAATCGGGCTTCGAGTGAAACAAGTTGTCCCTGCGCCTGTTGAAGCTGCGCCCGGTATTCGTCATCTTCCAACCGTGTGATGACCTGTCCTTGTTCGACACGGTCGCCTTTTTCCACGCCAATCCAGGCGACTTTGCCGACGACTTTCGATGCCACCTGGATTTTATGATGCGCAACAATGTAACCCGTGGCGCTGAGCAGAATTTCGCCAGCGGGTGTACTGGCCGCTCCGCCAGAGGCCACGTTTACCCGCACAACTTCAACTTCAATTTCGGTATTCAGCCGATTGTAGATAAACCTTGCAGCGCCCAGCAGCAGAAACAGCGCAATGCCACCCAGAATCCACCACTTCGACCAACGCGCCAAACGGCTCCCACCATTTCCCTGTGGGCTGTTTTTCAGCGATTTGTCTATTCGCAAACTGTTCAGGTCTGGTTGCATGCTCTCCTCGTATGCAATTCGTAAGTGAAGTCTTCTATCGCAAAGGGTCAAAGGATCAAAGAGTCAAAGGACATCACTCGATTTAAGGGGAGTCATATCTTTGCTCATGCTGTTAGTCTTCAAGAATTCCATTTACTACTCGATGAATTCCATTTTTGACATACTTTTCGCCAAAGTTGATGACCATTGCGAGCTTCAAATCACGCAAACGCAAATAGGTGCGGGCTTGAGCTTCGAAGACTGAATTGTAATTAGTCAAAGCCTTAGCCTCTATGATTACTTTCTTTTCTACCAACATATCGAGACGTAAGGGATTGGCGAGCGTTCTGCCTTTGTAAACAATGGGAATGTTTAATTGGCGCTCAACAAGTAAGCCTGCATTCTGCAATTCCCAAGTCAAGGCTTCTTCATAAATGCTTTCCAGCAAGCCAGGTCCGCCCAAAGTGCGATGAACTTCAATAGCTGCATCTGTAATGTATTTGCTAATCTGATTCTCAGTCATAAGCTCTCCTCTCAGAAAGTTTTGAACACGAGGTTCGAGATAGCAGGGGGAATAAAGCAACGCCATATCAAAATTTATCTTTGATCCTTCGACCCTTTGACCCTTTGTGTTGAAATTCCCAGCATCAAGACTGTTTCAACGCCGTCAAAATCTGTTTCCTTGCTGCTGACGCGGCAGGGAAGAGGCCTCCGATGACACCCATAATCAGCGCAAAAATAATTCCCGAAAGCATAATGCCCGGCGTGATGTGGAATTCGAAGGTGATTTCGCTGAAGGTGACGAAGCTTCCGACGCCTGTCGTAAAATTGTTTAGCGGCAAGACCAGCAAACAGCCGACAATTCCGCCCAACAGGCTCAGCAGCAGCGATTCGATCATAAAGCTGGTTAGAATGCCCGGTTTGGAAAAGCCCAAAACACGCAGTGTGCCGATTTCCGGACCGCGCCGGGCCACAGCAGCATACATCGTATTCATCGCCGCAAAGCTGGAGCCGATGGACATGATGATGGCGACGAAAATTCCCAAAAACTGAATGGGAGCGGCAGCGCTGGTTTGCGATTCATAGTAGGAACGTTCGGAAACAGCGTCCACATTCAAGCGCCGGTCGCTGGTCAGGTCGTTGATCAGCGCTTGCTTCGAGACTTCATCCGTGGTGCGCAGCAACACAGAACTCAACCCGGCTTCGCGGTTTTGATCCGCGGCCAGTTGCGGCAAATCACAGAAGATTTCGCTGTTTGCTGCCGAACGCCCGCCATCCATAATGCCTACGACTTCCCATTGACCGCGACCGAGATCAATTTTCGAACCGATCCGCGCTGTGGAATAGCGCTTGGCCACACCTTTTCCAACGACAATTTCGCGTTTTCCAGGCTGAAAAACACGGCCTTCCATGATTTTTATGCTTTCGCGCATGGCAATGCCAGTTTGCGTCAACCCGCGCATTGTGATGTTGATGCCGGAAGGATTGCTTGGGCTTTCCAGCACGATCACCGTCACCAATTCCAGCGAAGCCATTGGCTCGCCGTTGGGGAGCTTCGCGATTCCGGGTTTGACCTTGATGACCTGAAACTGTTCGGGCGTCATTGAAGAGTTCAATTCTGCCGTAGAGCCTTTACGCGTGACCATCAAATTCAACGGGTCGCCAGTCGAAGCCAGCGAAGTTCGCAACCCTTCGACCAGGGCAAAGACGCTCAGCAAGACAGCTACCGTCAGAGCAATGCCCAGCGCCGTCATAATCGTGGTTGTGCGGCGCGCAATCAGATTGCGAATGTTATAGGAGATCGGAATTTTCATGGTGAACTCAGTCGCTGAATTTCAGCGCGTCAATAATCGGGAGCCTGGATGCTCCCCAGGCCGGAATGAAGGAACTGACCAGGCCGATCATTCCAGCCACAAGTAAACAGATTGCCGCGACCGAACCGGTCACGCGCAATTGGCTGAGATCGGCAAACATGGAAGGAAGCGTGCGGATCATGGCGCATAGTCCGCTGGCCAGCGCGACGCCAAGAGCGCCGCCAATCAAGGCGATGATGACGGCTTCGCCCACCAGCAGCCACAAAACCGCGCCGTTGGTAAACCCGAGCGTTTTCAG
>CAZMXG010000209.1:0-12504 GCA_964570175.1 uncultured Heliomicrobium sp.
TTCAACTCGTCGCCTGAGATCAAAAGTGTCCCGTTCTTTTCTCAACTTACTTAGCGCGAGTTTGGCAATAATCGTCTCAAGTGATTTTTTACGAATATTCCAGAATAAGAATTTGACCATCGCCGATACCTATAAGGCTGTTTATTTGGCTGCACTAAATGGTCGCGGGCCATAACTGCTAACAAGATAATCCACCAGCGGTTCTTTCTCCGCGTCGGAGACCTTGGCTCCCCAACGAACCATTTTTTCGACTTCACGCGTCCAGCCGGGCTTCCCAAGCCGTTGGGCTTCCACCAAGTCTACTTCGTGGCAAAGCAGGCATTTGTTTTCAAAGACCTGCTTGCCGCGTTCGACGCTGGAGGCAGAAACTGCCGGAGCAGCTTTGCGCGGAGCGAAGTTCGCCGAAAAGTATTCGACCAGAATTTCCTTTTCGGCGTCGTTGACCTTGGCTCCCCAGCGAACCATCTTTTCGACTTCGCGCGTCCAGCCCTGTTTGGTCAACCGCTGCGCCACGATCAAATCGGCTTCATGGCAAGTCACGCATTTGGCGTTGGCGAGTTCGACGCCTTTGCCAGGTGGCAAATCCTGTGACGCAAACGAAGGCTGCCAATTTAGTGAAACGCCAACAGCGAAAATCATCGCCATCAGCGTCAACTTCACGACGGTCAAATTACGCTTCGACATTGATCCTCACTTTATCAATCACGTTCCACAAATATCCCGACGGATTCCAGTTCGGCGAAACCGGCTGGACGTTGCCTTTGCCGTCTGTCGCGCGAGCCATCAGCAAATATGAACCGGGTTTGGAAATCGTGAAATCGTATTCGAAGGATTGCCAGGCGTACCGTTGGCGCTCTTTTCCCAAGCGGGCCAAAACCCAGGTTGCGCCGTTATCTTTGGAAACTTCGACTTTGGTGATCAGCGATTCGCCCGCCCAGGCAAACCCGGACATTTTCACTTTGCCTGCCTTGAAACTTGCGCCTTCCGCCGGGGCGTTGATAAACGATTTGACGACCAATCCTGTCAACGGCTCCATGTTTTCCGCCGGAACTGCTGCGCCCGGCGCGACCTGTTTATTCGGGAACCGGTAAGCGGTTTTGACGAAAAATCCTTCGTGCTCTTTTTCAATGACTTGCACGTGCGCCAGCCATTTGACGGCGTACGCGCCTTCCCAACCCGGCGCAACAGCGCGCAGCGGGAAGCCATGAAGCTGCGGCAACGCTTCGCCATTCATTTCGTAAGCCAGAATCGTGTCCGGGTGAAGGGCTTTGGCCAGCGGCAGGTTGCGAATGAAATCCGGCTGCGTGCCGACAGGTTTATCCGCGCCGTTCATTGCGACGTATTTGCCCGTCGGTTTAATTCCAGCCTTTTTAAGCACATCAGCCAAACGCACGCCGCTGAATTTGGCAGTGCCGACTGCGCCTTTTTCCCACTGAATGCCGGGCATCGGCGGATCGAAAAACGCTCGTCCATTGCCAGCGCATTCCAGCGTGACCGTGACGCTCACTTTCGGCATTTTCTTCAATTCGTCCAGCGTCAGCGACAGTGGAGTCGTCACTTCGCCGTCAACGGTCAGCTTCCATTCGCTGGCATTCACCTTTGCGGCGTAGGTGTGATGGCGCACGTAAAACAGATCGTTCGGCGTGATCCAGGTATTCAGCAATCCGACCGGCGTTTCCAGGTCTTCCGGGCGAAGACTGCGGACGATCAACTTCTCTTTTCCTTTGATCGTGTTTTGCGCAAAGGCTTCGGCAAATTCATTCGGCAAAAACTGGCTTAGTGTGATGGCCGCTCCCGTCTTCGCCGCGCCGACCAGAAGCTGGCGACGCGACAATCCGGTTTGCGGATGACGGCTTTCATTCTCTTTCATTATTAACCTCTGTTTTGGGATGCGCGAAGCGTCGCGCGATGATTGCAAATCGCCGTGATTCTATGCGCCTGGCGAAAGCCGGTCAACGCACTAAAAATTGCCAAAACATCCTTAAATCTTGTCCTATTTCGGCGAAGGTGGTATTTGCATTCTGCGCGGTTCATTCAGACTTACCATTGCCTTTGCGCTCCCTCGACCGGGTAGCAGTCTCAAAACAACCAGATTACAAAGAGTGACAAATAGGAGAGCTTGATGCGTAACCTGTTGAAGATTTCTGTCCTGGCATTTTTTCTGATGGCCGTTGCCTATTCGATCCTTCCGCGAACCGCCGACGGAAAAGAAGCTTCCGCCAATTTGGCCAGAGTTCCTGAAGAAATGCCGTTGCCGACCGTCCAACAAGCGTGTCCCGGCGCGAAAGAACATTCATTGCCGCTGCCGACGTCTTTTCCGCCCAACCAATTCGTCGAATACGAAAAACTGATTCTGGGCTTTTTGCAAAAAGGCGAATACAAAACCCTGAACTGGTGCGTGGACAAAGGCGTGCGCGACACAGGCCCGTTTAGCAAAGGCGTTTATTACGGCACGCATCCGGCGGTCAGGATTTTTTATTCGCCCAAGGTGATGGAATGGCTGGTCGGAGGTCGTCAAGGTGACATTCCAGACGGCGGGATGATCATTAAGGAACAGTACAAACCTCCGGCAGCGCGGTACGCCGGAATGAGCGATGCGCAACTGCCCAAAGTCACCGACTGGACAATCATGATCCGCGATTCAAAAGGATCGAAAGACGGTTGGTTTTGGGGAGAGTTTTTTGACGAGATGAAGTTCGACGACGACAAACCGCCGTTTCAATACCCGTGGGCAGGATTCGGGTTGTACTGTTTGCGTTGTCATGCAACGGCGGAAAAGGAGTTGACGTTTTCCGCGCTGAACAACATCAACGGCTTTCCCGGAACGCCAATTTCCTTTCCGGATGATGGCTCATGGCGCACAACAGCTTCTGAGGATTCCGTTCACGGCAATGTTATGCCGATGATGGCATTGAAAGCCGGACGGCAAGCAAATCCGAATTTTCTGCAAACTTTCAAATCCATTCCCGGCGTGCCTTTTGCCAGCGTTCAAAAAATGCTGCCGGAAACATATGACAACATGCCTCAACCAGCCGCAGGCGCAGGAGAATTCATCAGTTCCAGCCAGTGCATGTCTTGTCACGGAGGACTGAACGGGCCATTTGGGCCGACGATGTTTTTGCCTTCGCCAAATCCGCCGGTTCCGCCTGCAACGGTTTCGGGGGTGAATGTTTCGCCGTATGGCGAATGGCGCTGGTCGCCTATGGGCTTGGCCGGACGCGATCCGGTCTTTTTCTCGCAACTTGAAAGCGAGTTCGCGTACTTCAACACGCTGCCATCGCCTCGCCGCGAAGAACTGACGACGATGGTCAGGAACGCCTGTCTGACGTGTCACGGCGCAATGGGCAAACGGCAATTGGACACAGACCACGGCGGCAAAGGCGATTTTCAGTTGAGCTTTTTGCAGATAGCGGATCGCAGCAATCCGAATTTCAAATACGGGGCACTGGCGCGCGACGGCATCAGTTGCCAGGTTTGCCATCGCAATGCGCCGGATCAAAATTATTCGCTGGAATACTTTCTGAAAAATTCCATCACAGGACATTTCCAGGTAACGAAACCCGATGAGCTTTACGGCCCTTTCAAAGACGACGAAATTTCACCGTACACGATGGAAACCGGCACGGGCATCAAGCCGGTTTTCAATTCCTACGTCAAATCTTCGCGGATGTGCGGCAGTTGCCACACCATTGACCTGCCGGTCGTTGATGGCAGCCCCGGCGAAATGAAGATTGAACAAGCCACGTATCTGGAATGGCTGAACAGCCAGTACCAGAACGAATTCGGAGCGCCTGGACCAAACGCGAAGTCCTGTCAGGAATGCCACATGCCCAGCAGTTACCACAGCGAAAAGAAAGGCATTAACGTTCCGCAAATCCAGCAACGGATTGCCATCATCGAAGACGAAACGTATCCCGAAGCCGAACATCGAGTTCCCGAGGACAAAATAAAAGTGCGCGTCAGGCAGGAAGGCTTCCGCCGCCATGAATTTCTGGGCTTGAATGTGTTTCTGTTGCAGATGTTCGACCAATTCAATGACGTGCTTGGCGTTCGCAAAGACGATTACATGACCGGTTCCAGCACGGATTTGCAGGACGCGATTGATAATTACGTGCAACAGGCACAGAACAATTCGGCCAAGATCACGGCTTCCGCGACGGCAATTGGCGCGCAGCAAATTGAAGCCAAAGTCGCCATCACAAACCTGGCCGGGCATCGTTTTCCCAGCGGCGTCAGTTTCCGCCGGTTGTTCATTGAGCTGCTGGTGACAGACGACAAACAGAAAGTTGTTTGGGCTTCGGGACAAACAAACGAACTTGGGGTGATTGTTGACGGCAATGGCAAACCGTTGCCATCGGAATTTTTCGCCCCTTACAGAAATGCGCAAGGTCAGATGAAGCAAAGTTACCAACCGCATTACCAGGTAATCACGGCGCAAAATCAGGTGCAGATTTACGAAGAGCTGAATCAGGACGCCGATGGAAAGTTCACAACCAACTTCACACGGCGCGACGTGCAGTTGAAAGACAACCGGCTGCCGCCCATCGGCTGGACGAAAGCTGGACCGGACAAATCGCTCAACGGACGTTACCTGCATGCAACGTTTCCGGAAGGCAACGCAGTCAATGACCCTGATTACCAGGATGGCAAAGCGGGAACCGATAACATCACATACCAGATCAAACTGCCAGCAGGCGTGGACGCTTCAAAATGCCGCGTTCAGGCTTCGCTGTATTACCAAACGATCCCGCCGTATTACCTGAATCAACGATTTACCGCAGCGCCCAATGGAGACGCGACGAAGCGGCTGTACTATCTGACTTCCAATCTGAATCTGACGGGGACGCCGGTTGAAAATTGGAAGCTGCCGATTGTTTCAACTCAACCAATCTCGGTTCAGAGGCCAATTCCGCGCCGCCGCTGAGCAAGAATTTGGAGCACTACGACTTGTCGCAGCTTTTCTTTTGTTTTTTAAGAACTCTGATTGAATCGGGAAAACCTTGATCAGAAAGCAAAAGCTGCGTCGAGTCGCAACACTTCACAAAGAAGCATCTGCTTCTGGAAATTTGCTGGTGAAATGAGAGTCGAACTGGCATAAAGCCGCAGGGAAATCTGCAGACGCGGATGCCCATCTGATATGCGCTATTGCGTTAGCTGCGCACGGCGAACCCGCACAGCCTGAACACCACCTGCGAAAGGCCATCGAACTTGCGCCGAATTCCTTCGAAGCCCACCTGAAACTGCGGCAGATGCTCCACGACAGGTGCGATGCCGCTCGCGCCGCACCGCACCTGTGCAAAGCGACGGAAAGTCCTAATGCCCGCATCCGCGATGCCGCGAATCAATTATTGACCGCGAAGTAATCGAATCGCTCGCACGGCCTTGCCTTCCCGGCGGGCCAATCCTACACTGCGCGCGTCTTTCAGTAAGATTTCAGCAGTACCCAAGCACATGTGCCCCGGGGCTTTGCCTCAACATCATCAATACCGTACGCATTCAACTTGAAGACATGGACTGCTCAACATACGCAGGATTTCGCCGGGCCAAAGAAACTGTAATGCTGCGCCAAGCAAGCCGGTGGCAAATGGAATCCGGCCCGCAGATATGGAATTGCGCTATGACTAGGCATTCAAACTTGGGATCAAGGGCAGGATCAGGAAGCCAAGGGTTTTTGATATCACTAACCGGTATAACGAGAACTTACCGGTTTCTGATAACTCAAACAAGTTTCTGATGGTTAAAATGAGTTGGTATTATCAGTTTGACCGAGGTCAAAGAAATGTCAAAAGTAGAAAAACAAATCGTTGCTCACTGTTCAAACCCAAAATGTAACAAGCCGGTATTTAGCGATCACCCTTATTATTGGTGCATTGAGTGTGGCGAACCCCTCTCAAATGATATAAAGAATTTGCTTCCTTTGCTTCCAAAGCCTCAAATCACAGCAGAAACTACTCCTGCCAAAACCTTCAATGATCCGACAGCAAGCCTAAGGACTGGCTTCAATCTACTAAGACTATTAATGGTGATACCTATTTTCCTGTATTTTAGTGGGAATATTAACCAGAATGGTTTTATTGTAATCGGAGGGGTAATTGCCATTTGTATGTTTATTATAAACAAAAAAATCAAACAGATAATTCGCCAAGAGAGCCTTAAACAAGAAAAGACTGAAGAGTTAAAACAATAAATCAATATTCCTGTATCTTTTAATGTCGCGCCTAACATTGATTGCACCAGAGCGTGGCCGTCGGAGCGTCCGTGGTTCAATGTCACACGGCCACGCCCGGTGAATACGTCGTTAGGCGCTCGTTTGAGCCAAGTCAAAGAGGAAAATATGAAAAGAGAGAATAAAGTATATTTGCTGTTGGCTTGTGGCGGAATAGTAGCAATCGTTCTGAACAACAAGATGAATGGCAGGCTCGAACAACCGCTCAACCTGATAGGTTCCATAGCGACGCTAGTAGTTTGTGTTTGGGCCTTCGTGTATGGTTCGTGGCTACTAATTCAAGCAACGAAAAAAGCTGGTAACACAAAAAAGTCGACCCTATCGCTGGGAGCAGCATTGATGGTCGCCTCAACTGGAGGAGTACTAGCTTTTGGCGGAAAGATGTTCGATATGGTAGGACCAGGACTACTCCTACTTGTCCTCTCATTTTTTCTATTCGTGAATTATTACCGGCTTAAACCTGTGACCCCAAAGACTGGGGCCGACAACGGGTAATGCTTCGGTTTGGTACCTATAGCAAACCTAGTGCAGTGGATGGAAAATCTTTTCAACCAGCAGTCAAAAGTTTCCGATAATAGAAAAGTGATGTTTCCACTATCGGAACGTAGGGTACAACTAATTCCTAATTAGGCGTCTTTCGCAATCAACTATCTCAGAATGTACGAAAGGAGATAACGGATATGAGTTTTTGGCAAAAACTGTTTGGCACGAAACCGAAAACGGAAACGAGAGAGCCAGCAATCGCAGGTATAAAGATAAAACCTTCCATGACGAATGTGGAAATGCACCAAAGCTTTACACGCATTACTGGGTACTGGTTGGGGTGGTGGTGATGCGGTTCCTGATGTCCGACAATCTGGCAGCTTGTCGGACACGCCCGAACTCGTCAGCAGTATCCCGATCCCCCCTCCATAGCCCGGTTAGGTGATTTATGCACTGACTTCAATACGCTGCGCCCAACAGGACTGCGTTGATGAACAGAAACTCTGTCGCTTCGGCGTAAGCGCGATAGTTTGGGTCTTCGGCAAAGGCGATGATGTGGCCTTGGCCCATCGGTTGATGGATCAGAAAGGCTTTTTGCTGGATCAGGTTTAGGGAATCCGGCCACGCAAAGCCGCTGGCCACCAAACTATCTTTCTTCGCGTAAACACCGACATTGCGACCACGGTCGAGTCGAATTGGCGAAAAGACGCGCGTGCCTTCGACCAGAACCTGAATCTCGCCATCCGTGCCGGAACTCATCCAATGATCTTCATCCAGCTTCACGCGAAGGATCGTGCCGGGAATCAGTTCCGGCTGTTCGCGCGTGGGCTGAATCGCTTGATCGTAATCTGTTGGTTTGACGGATGCGGAGCGTACGGCAGGCTGATCGCTCTCAGGGCTGCCATCGCGCAATTCAGTCCGCGTTTCCAGCAAGCCCGTGCTTTCACGCGCAGCCCAGCGCGAAGCTTCAGCCAATGTGATCAGCGTTCCACCCGCTGAAACCCAATCCTTGATTCGCCGCAAACTTTCTCCGCCAAGCGCGGTTGAGTAATTTCCGCTTGGCAAAACCAGCACGTCGTACCGGCGCAGATCAACCCGGCCAAGCGAACTGGTTCTGACCGCCGTCACCGACTGGCCATATCGCCGCTCGAGCACAAAGCGCGCCCAGCCCGCAGACAAACTGCTAGTCGGCGAATCCCACGCCAGCAACACTTTCGGAGATTTCAGCGTGACAACCTGATTGCTGCCAAGCGAAGCGCCTTCGCTGACAAAGGCGCTGTCCAGTTTGATGATTTCGGCGGAATGTTTGACGGCAATCGCGGCTAGCCGAGTTTTCAAATCCGCGCCGTTTTCCGAAATGCGAAAGAACGCTGTGCCGCGTTCAAACTTCCTGCCGCTAATGGTAAATGGCGAAGCCAGAAAGCGCGCGCGCAACCCGCTTTGCAACGCTTCGATGGTAGCCGCAGCCGAAGTCGCTCCCCACGGCAATGCATAGCCGACAACTGCGTCTGGCAAAGTTGTGGCGACAGAAGCTTTCAGCGAATCCGTGCTGACCGCTGAAGCCTTCGCCGTAATCGCGTTTGTCGCTGCCAAACATTCCACGTCGTACAGCAGCGGCTGATTCCAGGCGGTTGTGTCGTAAATCTGATCTGGCTGACGGCGTTTGCGACGCTCTTCCTGGCGTTTGATGAATTCGTCATTCATCGGCGCTTGCGGATCGAGCAAGTTGCGAACCAGCGCGCCCGCAGGTTGCGGCAACGGCACAATGAATGTTCCGGCGGGCAAAGTGCGGCCATTGAAATTGACCGTTTCGTCGGCGCGCTGAACCGTCACGCCGTTCGCCAGCAGCATTTTCACCAGCCGCAACGTTTGCCCAGCGTCATTCCCCGGCGGCAGCAAATACGCTTTCGTCGTTCCGGCTCCGGCATTGCGACGAAACTCCGCGTATTCGCGCAGCATCTTTTCGCGGTTGCGCGCCGCGGTTGCCGCCGTTGAAATCGCTGCAGTGAAGTGTTCCACCGCTCCGTCGCGATACGTCAGCAGCGTTTCGTTCGACCGGCGAAGCACAAGCCCGCGCGCCGATCCTTTTTCAAATGTCATTCCGATGGCCCCCTGTGCCGTCGGCCATGAAACGCCGTAACCGGGATAGAACGCGTCAAAGACTTCGCGGTTGAAATAACCGAAGCCGCGTTCGTCAAACCGCGCGGCGTTGGCTTGTCCGAAAATTGCCAGCCAGTCCGCCTGCGTTTTGGTCATGTGCGGATTGGGAGGTTCCGCAGCAGGCGGAAAGTAATACGTCGAATCGCCGCCCATTTCGTGCAAGTCAACGACAACCTGCGGCGACCATTCCAGCAACAGCTTCACGCGGCCTTGCGATTCGGGATGGTTTTGCGCAAACCAGTCGCGGTTCAAATCGAACAGGTAATGATTGCTGCGTCCGCCCGGCCACGGTTCATCGTGTTCGGCAGCGGCAGGTTCGGCATCCGGAGTCATCGCCTGCCCTTGCAGATTTTGAAACACAAACCGCGCGCGGCCATCGGGATTCTGCATCGGATCAATGATGACAATGGCCTCGCGGCGAATCAGATCAACGGTCGCGTCCCCTTGCGCTGCCAGCAGGTGATAACTTTCGGCCAGCGCCGCTTCGCCCGAAGAAATTTCGTTGCCATGAACTCCGTGCGTTAGCACGACAACCACGGGCAGTTCGCGCGCCAGCCGGGCAACATCAGTCGTCGAAGTCGGATTGGCCAACTGCTTCAACCCGGCTTTGATTTGATCAAGCTGGCGAATGCGTTCCGGCGAAGCCACAACCAAGGCCCACAGTTCGCGTTTTTCCCAGGTTTCAGCGTATTTGACCAGCTTGGTTCGATCTGGCGCGGCTTCGTGCAATGCTTTCAGATAACGAATGATTTCTTCCGGCGGCGTGACACGCTCGGCAAAATCGTAGCCGGTGACCTGTTTCAACGAAGGTATTTTCGCATCATATTTTGCGCCGGGAGAGAATTCCGGGCTTTGCGCGTTGGCAGACAGTGACAACAGCAACAACACAGCGAACAGTTTTCTGATCATATTTATTTCACCTCGTGGTTCATGCCCGGTTTGATTCTAATGAGTGGTTCGGAAACAAAGTCGTCAAGTTGAATTGTTCCACCGCAGAGGCGCAGAGGCCCGCAGAGGTTTCGCAGAGGTCTTGTCTTTATCTCTGCGCTTCCTCAGCGTTCTTTGCGTCTCTGCGGTGAAGCGGAGTTAGCTTCACTTTTACAAAACCAGTTCAAGAAAAGACGTTCCTGCAATGGGGTTGTGGCGATAAGCCGGAATCTCCCGAAAGCCCAATGATTGATAAAGCGCCTGTGCGCCCTTCATCGTGGGCAGCGTATCCAGCCGCATTCGTTCGTAACCAAGCTTGCGCGCTTCGGCAATAATTGCTTCGGCGAGTTTGCGTCCCAGATTCAAGCCACGAAATTGCGGACGAACGTACAGCCGTTTCATTTCACAAATGTCCGGTTCCAGTTTGCGCAGCGCGATGCAACCAGCGGCAACGCCCACCTCCGTCGCCAGCAGCAAACAACCGTCTGGCGGAGCGTAATCGCCCGGCAATCCGGCCAGCTCTTCGTCAAAATGCTGAAAGCTTAGGTCAACACCCAGGGAAACGACGTATTCCGAAAACAAAGCGCGAACTTCGTTCAGTTCGGTTTCAGTTGTGACTTGCGAAATCGTCATGCAGTTTTCGCGCGTTTCAGAACAATCATTCCAATCCCTGACAGGATCGCTGCGCTGCCAAGCGCCAGCCGCCAGCTCAATGCTTCGCCGCGCACCAGCCAGCCAATCAACAACGCGACAACGGGCGTCACCAGAGAAATCAACATCGTTTTGGTGACGTCAATTTTTTTGACCAGCCAGTAATACAGCAGAAAAGCGATGACGGAACCGATCACTGCCAGGTAAATCAGCGAACCGGCAGCTTGCAGTGTCCAGCGCAATTGAAACGGGCTGCCTTCGACCATCCAACCGACAATCAGCAGCGGAATAAAGCCGAAAGTCATCTGTCCGGCAACCAGCGGAGCAACTTGCAAATGGCTGCTATAAAGTTTCACCAGGATGTTGGAATACGCCACGACGAATGCGCTGACGATGATTGCCGCGCATCCCCACAAAGCGGATGGCCCGGCGATGTTCATCTGGTCGGCAAAGATTATGCCGACGCCGACGATGCCGAGCGCAACGCCAACCAGCTTGGCGGCGGTGATGCGTTCGTTCGGCAACAGGTAATGCGCCAGCAACAGTCCGAACGCGGGAATCACCGCTTGCAACACGGCGGTTAATCCCGACGAAATTCGATTTTCTCCCCAGAAAACCAACCCGTAATTGACTGAAAACGTGGCCACGCCCAGTCCGGCAATCAACAACCAATCGCGGCGAGCGCGGGGCAGCGAATCGCCCCGAAACAGAACAATCAGCCACAGGATTGCCGCTCCCAGCAGAAACCGCATTGCGGCAAACGTGAACGGCGGCCAATCATCCAATCCAAGCTTGATAAAAATCCATGTTGATCCCCAGATCAAACAGAGCAACAACCAAACGGCCAGATGTAAATTCATTGAAAAAGAAATTGGATGCTTCGCAGCATTCATCACAGCAGGCGGGACGCCTGCGCTCCCAGTTTATTTTTTGGAAAGAAGATACAAACCAATCAGGCAACAGCCGATGCCTGCGGCGTGGCGAAGCGACAAATGTTCCCGAAACGCCAGCAAGCCAATTGGAATCAGCAGCAAGGCGACGGAAATGTTGCAAACTACGGAAGCGGAATTGATGTTCCAACCGGCGCGATACGCCAGCAAAAAACCAACTTCGATCACCACAGCGCCGACGCCCACGGCGATGACAGCCCAGTTGGAATCTTTGACCGAAGCCAGAAATGAACGTCCAGCAGGATCGAAAAACAGTCCGGCGGTGCAAAGCAGAATGCCCACGGCGTAAGCGATGATAACCGCCGCAAACGGGTGAACCGTTTGCGGAATCGCTTTTTGTCCGATGTGATAAAGCACTCCGCCGCTGATGGTCATCAGAATAGGAAGGTAAAAAGAGTTCATTTTGTTCATGCTGCTCGCTACCGCATCGCGGTACTGACTTACAGATCGCGTTCCATCAGCCAATCCATTTGGGCGTCAGTGCCCATTTGAAAAATGTGGCTGCCGACGACACGGAAGTTCCAGCGAAAGTAAAACGATTGCGCTCGATGATTGTGTTCCCAAACGCCAAGGTAAATGGCGCGATGGCCAAGGCTGCGGGCTTCGTCCAGACTGGCTTGCATCAAATCGTTTCCGACACCTGCACCAAGATAACTTTTATCAACGTACAGCCGGACAAGTTCAATTGGGTTTGAGCCGGTGACGCAGGCAGGAATTTCGCCGGTCAGCAATTTAGCGTAACCAACAATCGCGCCTTCAGATTCGGCCAGCAGAAACTTTGCGCGCGGGTCGCTGAGTTCAGCGGTCACTTGTTCGACGGTAAAGGCTTTGGACATATACGCCTTCATGTTTTCCGCCGTGTTCATATCGGAGAAAGCATCGTAAAACGTTCGTGCCGCCAATTCCGCCAGCGTTTCTGCGTCGGCTACTGTGGCCGGACGAATCTGTGGGGTGATCTTCATTGTGAAGCTGGTTACCTAACTTAAAGCGCCGATTCGTCTTCTTTATTTGCCATATATCAATGGTCATTTTTCATTTGTCATTACCTAGAGGCTACTTCACAGTAGTTCAAGAAAATGAAAAATGGCCATTGAAAAATCAAAAATG
>CAZMXG010000210.1:0-12473 GCA_964570175.1 uncultured Heliomicrobium sp.
CGCTCAGCGCGTAGCCATGAACGCCGCGCGCAACCTGGACGAATTCAAACAGGCGCACGCCAAATACAACGCGATTCCCTGGATCAATACCATTGCCACCAGCGCTGACGGACGCGCCTGGTACGCAGACACTTTGGCGACCCCGAACCTGAAACCCGAAGCGATTGCCGCGCTGATGAAGCGCAAAGACAGCGATCTGCTGGTCAAAACCGCCTGGGATCGCGGCTTGATTCTGCTGGACGGCAGCGATTCGCTGTATGAATTTGTCAGCGATCCTTCCACGCGCGAAGGCGTCATTCCGTGGTCGCGCATGCCGCAACTGGAACGCAAAGATTATGTGTTCAACGCCAACGACAGTTTCTGGCTTGCCAACCCGCATCAATTGCTGACGGGATTTTCGCCGCTGCAAGGGTTGGAAGGCACGCCGCGTTCGCTTCGCACACGCATGAACGCCATCATTTTGGACGACACCAGCGCGAACGGCGCTTCGGGCAAAGATGGCAAATTCACGCTGGAGGAATTGGCCGCCGCAGCCGTCAACAACCGCAGCCTGTCTGCGGAACTGTTGCGCGGCGAAGTCGTCAAACGTTGCCAGGCGATTTCGTCCGTCACGCTGGACGTGCAAAGCGTGGATTTGGGCAAAGCCTGTCAGGTGTTGGCGGGTTGGGACGGACGTTACAACACCGACAGCGTCGGCCCGGTGTTGTGGCGCGAATTCATCACGCAATATGACGCAACGGATACTCAGCGCAAAGGCAATTTATTTGCCAACGACTTCAGCGCGGCGGATTCCGTCAACACACCGAACACAATGACGCCGGATAAAAGCAACGAATCGTTGCTGAAGCTGGCAAAAGCCGTTCGCACCTTGCAACAGGCTGGTTTCGCCGTGGACGCTCCGCTGGGCAAGGTCCAATACAGCGACAAGAACGGCGGACGCATTCCGATTCACGGCGGCGACGGCCCATACGAAGGCATCACCAATGTCGTCGGTTATGGAGCCAATCGAACGACGCTGGAACCCGGCATGAACCCAACGCGCGTCAGCGGCAGCCGCAATCTGACCAAAGAAGGCTATCCGATTACGGTCGGAACCAGCTTCATCATGGCGCTGGAGTACACGGCGAACGGCCCGCGCGCCCAGGCGTTTTTGACGTATTCGCAATCGGGCGATCCGGCTTCGCCGCAGTACTATGACCAGACGGAACTCTTTTCCGCGAAGAAGTGGCGAAAGATTCTGTTCACCGAAGCCGAGATCAAAGCCGATCCGAACCTGAAAACCAAGAAAGTCGTCAGCGCGAACTAGCTGAGTGGCGGATCAATGAACCACAAAAAGCACAAAAGACACGAAACTGATTTTGTGTCTTTTGTGCTTGCCAATCTTCTTACCCAACCGCAAATCGCTGTAACCTGCAGCTCAGGAATAACCAACTTAAAAACCTGATTTCACCTTTATGAAATTGCGTAACGCTCTGCTGCTTACTTTTTTCCTTTCGCTCTTGTTGTGGCCCGAATTGCCAGCGGCTCAAACACAATCAAACTCTGCGCTTGATCTGACGCGCGCAGTGATCGTGGCTCCGGCAAATTTCTCCGGCCCGGACAACAAAGCCGTGCAGATGCTGATCGAAGAAGTCGAACGTCGTTCACAAGTTCGCTGGTCGCGCGCCAATCAAGCGCCCAACGACGGCTCGCCCATCATTGCGCTCGCTCGCGCCAACAACGCGAACTCACTCCCACACGAAGGCTATCAACTCAAAACTTCAGCCAATTCTGTTTCGATCATCGGCAACGACGCGCGCGGCGTGTTGTTTGGAATTGGTCATCTGCTGCGAAGCTTGCGCACCGAGAAAGCCAAAATCTCCCTGTCCGCTCCGCTCAACCTGATGACTGCGCCGAAATATCCGTTGCGCGGCCATCAGCTCGGTTATCGCCCGAAGACGAATTCGTATGACGGCTGGAATGTCGCGCAGTGGGAGCAATACATCCGCGATCTGGCCGTGTGGGGAACCAACGCGATTGAGCTGATTCCACCGCGTTCGGATGACGACGCCGACAGCCCACACTTCCCTCTGCCGCCGATGCAGATGATGGTCGAGATGTCCCGGATTTGTGCGGATTACGGCCTGGACGTTTGGATTTGGTATCCGGCGCTCGACAAAGATTACGGCGATCCCAAAACCGTGGAGTTTGCGCTGAATGAATGGGGCGAAGTGTTCAAGAAGCTGCCGCGCATTGACCAAATCTTCGTTCCCGGAGGCGATCCTGGTAGCACGCCGCCGAAGTTGCTGATGAACTTGCTGGAAAAGCAGTCGGCGAATTTGCATCGCTACCATCCAAATGCCGGGATGTGGGTTGCGCCGCAAGGCTTCACGCAGGAATGGCTGAATGAATTTCTGGGCATCGTCCGCACGGAACCCAAATGGCTGAGCGGAATTGTCTACGGCCCACAATCGCGGTTGACCTTGCCGCAAATGCGCGCGGCAGTTCCGGCGAAATATCCGATCCGGCATTACCCGGACATCACGCATTCGCGGCAGTCGCAATTCCCTGTTCCCGATTGGGATTTGGCGTTCGCGCTGACCGAAGCCCGCGAAATCATCAATCCGCGCCCCACGGATCAAGCCCATATCTTTCGTTTGCTACAACCCGACACGAACGGATTTATCACCTATTCCGAAGGCTGCAACGACGACGTCAACAAAATCATCTGGAGCGCGCTGGGCTGGAATCCTGACGCGGACGTGTTGGAGATTTTGCGCGATTACAGCCGTTACTTTATCGGCCCAAATTACGCCGACAGCTTTGCGCAAGGCTTGCTGGCGCTGGAACAAAACTGGCGCGGCCCGGTTGTCACGAATTCCGGCATCAACGTCACGCTCCAGCAGTTTCAAAGGATGGAACGCCAAGCCAGCCCAAGCCAGTTGCAGAACTGGCGCTTTCAGCAGGCATTGTATCGAGCTTATTACGACGCTTACGTGCGCAGCCGCGCGATGTACGAAGCTTCGCTGGAAGATCAGGCGATGAACAAATTGCGCGAAGCTCGATTGCTCGGTTCTTCCTCCGCAATGGCACAAGCCGAAACCTTGCTCGACAAAGCTGTCACCGAACGCACCGCGCAGGATTTGCGCGCTCGTGTTTTTGAACTCGGCGAAGCCTTATTCCAAAGCATTCACATGCAATTGAGCGTTGAAAAGTATCAGGCCATTGGCGTCGGGCGCGGCGCAAACCTGAACACGATTGATTTTCCGCTGAACAATCGGCTGTGGCTGAAACAACGCTTCAGCGAAATCCGCAAACTGGAAACCGAGGCCGAACGCCAAAAACAACTGACCGAAATTGTGGATTGGACGAATCCCGGCCCTGGCGGGTTTTATGACGACCTGGGCAATCTGACGCGCCAACCGCATCTGGTGCGCGAACCAGGCTTTGCCAAAGACCCGTACTTTCTGGAATCCAGCGTCGTCAGCATGGTGGGACAATTTGATGGCAGCGTGACGTTGCGCCGCGATGAGTTCGCGTTGACCGGCGTAGGCTTTCAGCCCTACGGACGCATGTCCTGGTGGGATATTGCCGAAACGTATTACGACGCGCCGCTGAAAATGCGTTACACGGGACTCGACAAAACTGCGCAATACAAAGTTCGCATTGTGTATTCCAGCGCCACGCAACAGATTCCGATTCGGCTAGTCGCCAACGACACGTTTGAAATTCATCCCCTGATCAAAAAAGAACTGCATCCAGTGGAATTCGACATTCCAACGGCTGCTACGGCAACCGGCGAATTGAATCTGACCTGGACACAAGCTCCCGGCAGTCGCGGCGCTGGACGAGGCTGTCAAGTCGCGGAAGTCTGGTTAATCAAAAAATAAATGGCAAAGAAACGGCGTCAAGGTTTCAACTCCTGATCTATGCCGGAAGTTTCAGACTCGCATTCCCGCAGAATCGCGCGGGCGTCTTCGAGTTCGGGATGGCCGAGCCGGGTGTAGATTTCCACCGAGCGCTGAGCGTAGGGCTGTGCTTCGGCAGACTTCCCTTGCCTCATCAGAGAATTGGCAAGACGGTGACAATTTCTGCCAATCTCTTCCTGTCGACCTATTTGCTCGGACAAGCTTAGTGCTTCGCGGGCTAAAGCCTCTGCCTCCGACCAGTCTTTACGCTCTAGTGCCAGTCCAGCCAGATTGCCAGTGATGTAGGTCTTGCCCTCGATGTACCTGACCACGTGAGCCACCCGCAGCGCCTCTCGATAATCTCGCTCCGCTGTCACGAGATCGCCGGAGTCCCACTCAGCACCAGCGAGATCATTCAGGGCAATGGCCACATCTACACTTTTGGCGGATAAGCTGCGCCTCAGATTGAGCGACTCACGGAAGGCGGCGATGGCGGCAGAGTAATCAGCCTTTAAGCTGTGACCATGGCCGCGCAATTGTAAGGCAGTGGCACGCTCTCGGGCATCGGCTTGCGCCAATTGCCAGTGCGCCGCAGCGCGGTTGGCACAAGCCAACACCTCGTCTGCGTTCCCGCGAAGGCGGTGGACGTCGCCACTGTCAAAGGCTCTCCAACCTGCCTTATCGTGATCGCCTGCCGCCATCGCTTTGGCTTCCGCCTGCTGGCTAAGTAAGAGCAACTCATCCCAACGGCCTGTAAATTCGAGGAAGTACCAGAGCGCAGGACATATTGTCTGGAGTCGCGGATTTGGCCCGGCAACGAAGAGCGGCAAGGCGGGAGCCACAGTAGGCCAGGCAGCATCAAGCACTGGGAAGCGGTCATGCTTGCTGTAACCGTTTTCCACGATCAGCGCATAGGCGCGCTTTTCCAGTCTGTTGCCGGTTTCCGCGACGACTTTAGGCAGTTTGCGCCGCAGAAAGTCGGCAACCATCGGCACCAGAGCGAAGGCCGTTTCTTCCCTGTCGGGGACAACCAGAGAGCGGTTGGCGAGGATACGCAGGGCGGTTTCGACCGGCTCCCTTTTCAACCCAGCCAGTTCGGCGATGTGCTCCACTTTCGCTTCCAAACTGAAATAACTCATCGCGCAAAGGACTTTGGTTTCGTCGTCGGTGAATTCCTGCACCAGATCGCCGAAGATGAATTCCAGCGGATCGTTGTCCGGAGGACAACTGTGCAAAAAATTCAGCGCGTCGGTGAAGGTGCGGCAGCTTCCCCGCCCTAACTGCCCGGCAACCCAGCGCAATAGCAATGGTTTGCCGCCGGTTTGCGTGTAAAGCGTCAAGCGTTCGGCTTCGCTGGTTTTGGCCAGCAGCGGATTGTGGCGGGCAAGATCAGCCAGCGTTTCCAGCGCAGCAGCTTCGTCCAGTTTTTCCAGAATCAGCAGTTCGGAACCGGAACCGATACGGCGGCGACTGGTCAAAATGGCTTTGCAGCCTTGCGGCAATCGTTTGACGAAGGTGAAAAGCTGGTCGCGGTCTTCCTTGGTCAGCGTTTCCAGATTGTCCAGAATCAGCAGCGTCTGCGTTGGCCTGAGCGCTTCCAGCAACAATCGTATGCGTTGGTCTTCCGCAGATTTCGTGATTTCCGGCTGCCTCAATTCGCGGGCGAGTTCATTCAGCAATTCCAGCAGGTTGGGAATAATCAGATTGCCGAGATGGCGCACGCCGTCGTCTTCCATCTCTCGATCTTTGATCGAAACGAAGACGATGCGCTGGAACTGTCCCTGCTGACAGTCATAAGCAGCGCGGACAGCCAGCGAAGTTTTGCCCATCCCACCTGGCCCATCAATCAACGCTCCCCAGGTGCGCGATTCCGGATCGAGCGCATCGCGGATGGCGGCCAATTCCTTTTCCCGGCCAAAGAATGGCTGCAATCGAGGCAGATTGTTTGGGATAGAGCTTTTGAAAATGGGCTGGCTTGATTGTTCTGGCTTGGTGTAATGATCCTTTGGTTTTCCTTCGTTCAGCGCCAGACGTTCAAGGATCAGCGTAGCAGTTTGCTCAGGAGTTTTGTCGTCCAGTTCGATGAAACCTGCATTTTCGAAAATCCCGTCAACTGCGGCGTGGTCGAAGCGGCTGAGCATGACCTTCGCACCTTCGGTTTTGGTAAGTTGGGCGTGAATGGCCATCCACTCCCAACCAGTCCACAGCTTGGCGTCATATTCCTTACACAGCACCGCGACGACCAAGTCTGATTCGTCCCGGTAAAGTTTCGGCAAATGGATTCCCAGATCGTAGCGGGCGAATTCCGCTTCGTGATACTTGTCGTAAAGAATGGCTGTCTGGCCGAAGCGAGTTGCGAGAATGGCGGCGACTTGGGCAACAAAGTCTCGCTTTTCACCGGCAAACGAGAATGCGATGCGGAAGCGTTTTGTAGTGCTCATAGTTGGCATCGGGGCACCTTCTTCGTCCCGACATGGACGGTTTGATAATAGCGCGGCGATTCATCGCCGGGAAAAGTCGCGTAACGAGATCAAGTTCCGTAGGAACGACTGAAACAAGGTTTTGGCAAGACACTCAGCCGTCTCTACGAGACTTTCACGGAAAATTGCGCGCCCCCAGCGATGAATCGCTGGGCTATTTTCGATTGTCCCTGCGGGACATTTTGGAACGTGACTGGATCGGTGTTCATAGAGTTTTGACAATGCAAACTTGATGATTTCGTTGAAACTGAAGTTACGGGGCAAACGTGTCTGGCCACTGCTGAAAGACGCACGCAGTCTAGGCCCGACTGGTTGAAGATAACAAGACAGCACGCAGTGGCGGTAATGAAAAAGTCGAGTAATTGTTCCGTCGAGCTGCGGGACGGGCCTGAGCCTCGCTGAATTCACCTCTTGTGGGAAACCCAGGTCGCTTACGCTCCCCGTACTGCATCAACCCGCCACCGGCCTGAGTAGTTGCAAAATCGCATTACGCCACGAACATAGTTGTACTGAACGAAACTTACGGGCAATGATAGGACACAAAGCCTGAATCAGAATAAAACGAGGAACCCGGATGAATACATTGTTGCCAAATTTGCACATCGGATTGCGCCCAGAGGTAAGACATTTCCTTCTAACGCTGGCTGTCGTGCTGCTGAGTTTCGATTGCCTGACGGTCGCGCAAACGAAAACGTTCGAGCCAGTGGAAGCGACGATTGCCGACATTCATCGCGCCATGCGTTCCGGCAAACTCACTTGCCGCATGTTGGTTGAAGCCTATCTGAAACGCATCACCACCTACGACCAAACCACCAAGCTCAACGCGATTGTTGTCGTCAATCCGCAGGCGTTGGCCGAAGCAGACAAGCTGGACGCGGAATTCAAACGCACAAAAAAGCTGCGCCCGCTGCATGGCATTCCGGTCATCGTCAAAGACAACTTCGACACCAAAGACCTGCAAACTACAGGAGGTTCGGCGGCGCTGAAAGGCTCCATTCCGCCGGATGATGCCTTTCAAGTGCGAAGGATTCGTGAAGCGGGCGCGATCGTGCTGGCGAAATCAAATATGGATGAATGGGCGTTTCGTCCGGTAGTGACTGAAAGCTCGACGGCGGGCATCACGCGGAATCCTTATGATCTGGAGCGCGTTCCGGCAGGTTCCAGCGGCGGCACGGCGGCAGCAGTCGCGGCCAGTTTTGGCATGGTGGGACTCGGTTCGGATACCGGCAACTCGATCAGAGGACCGGCTTCGCATAACGGCTTGGTCGGCATTCGCTCGACGATGGGATTGACCAGCCGCGACGGCATCATTCCGCTTTTCCTGCGGCAAGACGTTGGCGGCCCACTGGCGCGCACCGTGGAAGATGCCGTGCGCATTCTGGAAGTCATTGCGAGTTACGATCCCGCCGATCCGATCACTAAAGTTTCCGAAGGCAAAGTCCCGAAAAACTACACGCAGTTTTTGAAAAAAGATGCACTCAAAGGCGCACGGCTTGGCGTGTTTCGGCGATACCTGGATGCGCCAACCACCGACCCGCAAATCAAAGAAGTGATGGCCAAAGCCATTGCGGATTTGAAAGCCCAAGGCGCAATCATCGTTGACCCATTTGACATTCCGAATTACCAGGAATTGTCGCGAAACCTGACCTGCAATTCGTTTCATTACGACCTGAACCAGTACCTGGCTTCGCTGAGAGAAAAAGCCAAATATAAAACGCTGACCAGCATTGTGGAATCCGGGCTGTATTTGCCGGTGAACGAAACGCGGTTAAAAACCTTTGTTCAGACGCCTGCGCCAGCGGCTTCACCTTGTCAGGACGTGTACCACGATCCGCGCAGCATTGCGTTTCGCGAAGCCATCTTGCAGGCAATGGAAAAAGAAAAACTCGATGCCATCATCTATCCCACCTGGAGCAACGCGCCGCGCAAAGTCGGCGACATGCAAAGTCCTGCGGGCGACAACAGCCAGATTCTTTCGCCACAAACGGGCTTCCCGGCGGTCACTGTTCCGATGGGATTTACCTATGGCTCATTACCGGCGGGGATGACTTTTCTGGGCAAACTGTTCAGCGAACCAGACCTGATCAAGTATGCTTACGCGTACGAACAGGCAACCAAACACCGAAAACCACCGGAGAAGTTTTCTCCATTGCAATAGCATGCCTGTTGTCAAAAAATGCCAGGCATTGCAGGCGAGGTTCGGCTCTAAATCGAAGCAACCAACATTGAGACATTGTTTTTCGACAGGATTGACAAGATGTTTCAGGATGAACTTGTGAGTAGGCGATTGTGGACGATCCAATCTTGAAAAATCCTGTTCATCCTGTCTGAAAGTTCCGTGGTCTGCTTCAGTGAGGAAAACAGGTCATGAAAAAACACGTTGCAGCATCGGGGATGACACGCCGCCTGAAAGGCGCGCTTGCGATTCTCGCCTTCCTATTGGCGCTTTATGCCATGGACAATCGCGCAGGCGCGAATCAATCCGCTGTTGCGTCCACCCCAGCGCGGCTCGACTCGCTGATCGAACAGAACTGCCGCACATGTCACGACAAAGACACGCACAGCGGCGGGCTTGATCTAACGGCATTGTCGTTTGATCTGGCGGATCATTCCATCCGCGAGCAGTGGATTCGGATTCACGACCGCGTGGAAAAAGGCGAGATGCCGCCGAAATCCGTCGCTTTCCCGGCGGCGCAGCGTGCGGAGTTTTTGAAACTGCTCAGCGCCAGAATTTATGCGGCGGATTTGGCCGAAATCGTTGCTTCAGGTCGCGGGCCGCTGCGGCGATTGAACCGTGATGAATACGAACAGAATTTGCGCGACCTGTTGCAATTGCCGCATCTGGACATACGCGATCAGTTGCCCGCCGACCGCGAAGCGCATCACTTCAACAAGGTGTCAGAGACGCTGGATATGTCGCGCGTGCAGTTGATGGCGTATCTGGATGCCGCCGAAGTCGCGCTGCAACAGGCAATGGTGAAAACGGCGCAACCTCCCACGTCGATGAAATATCGCGCCGTCGGGAAACAATTGTCGTTTGTGCGTTCGATTGTCGGCGAAAAGCAATCCATGTTTTTCGCGCGCAATTCCGTCGGCATTGATTCCAACGAAAAAGGCGAAGAGGCCGATCCGACCGTCGAAATGGCGATGTTTCGTTCGCCGGGTTGGCCTTATGCAATCTACCCGAAAAAACTGGTAACGCCTGCGCCGGGCGCGTATCGCGTGCGTTTTGCCGCGCGCGCCGTGTTGCAACAACCGGGCTTCAAGCTGACGCCGGCGACGCAGCCCGTGCCGTTTATCTTTCGTTCGCGCCGTCCAACCAACCACGACATTGCCGAAGATGTGAAATCCGTCGGCGGTATCATAGACATTCAGCCCAGCGGCCAATCGGACGCGCGCGTGTATGAAACCATCGTCCAGCTTGGCGCGGGACAAACCATCGAATACGGCTTGCTCGGCTTGCCCGTGCCGCAACCCGATGCACGCGGCATTACAGGCTCGTACCGCTTTCCGCCCTTTCCCGAAGGGGGCCAGCCAGGCATTGCCTTTCAGTGGATGGAAGTCGAAGGGCCGCTTGCGCCCGAAAGCTGGCCGCCCGCTTCGCATCGCGTGCTGTTTGATGATCTGGGCGTCGAAGTGAAATCCGCCAATCCCGCGCAGGACGCCAAACGATTGCTGCGCCGCTTCATCAAACAGGCGGCACGCGAATATGTGCCGGAAGAAGCCGTCGCCAAGTTTGAAGCGCTGACCTTGTCCCGCTTAAGCGGTGGCGCATTGCTCGCCGATGCCTTGCTCAGCGGATACAAAGCGTTTTTGTGTTCCGATCTGTTTTTGTATTTGCGTGAACCGGTGCGCGCCGCTGACCAGTACGCTGTTGCTAACCGGTTGTCGCACTTTTTGACGGACACGCGACCCGATGCCGAGTTGCTGCACTTGGCCCAGCAAGGAAAGCTGCGGAATGCTGAAGTGTTGCGCCGCGAAACGGATCGCTTGATCGCCGACAAAGGCTTTGATCGTTTCGTCACGCACTTCACGGATTATTGGCTGAGTTTGCGTGATTTGCGCCGCGACGATCCTGACATTCGGCTCTATCCCGAATATCGGCTGGATGATTATCTGGTTGAATCCATGGGAATGGAAACGCGCGCGTTTTTTGCGGCAATGGTCAAAGACAATTTGCCCGCGTCAACGCTGATAGATGCCGAGTTCACCTTTGCCAATGACCGGCTGGCGCAACATTACGGATTGCCAGCGATGGCCGGTTCCCACGTGCGCAAAGTCGGGCTGCCCAAAGACAGTCCCTACGGCGGCTTGTTGACGCAGGCAGCCATTTTGAAAGTTACGGCGCATGGTGTGGCGACGTCACCCGTATTGCGCGGGGCCTGGGTGATGGACCACTTGATTGGACAACCGCCTGCGCCGCCGCCTCCCGGCGTTCCTGCCGTTGAACCAGACATACGCGGCGCAAAATCCATGCGCGAACTGCTGGCGTTGCATACGAAATCGGCTTCTTGCGCGGCGTGTCATGCCAAGTTTGACCCCGTCGGCCTGGCGCTGGAAAATTTTGACGTGATGGGACGCTGGCGCACTCGCTATCGCGGATTGGAAACGGGAGAACGCATCAGCGGCATTGATCGTTCCGGGCACGATTTCAGTTACACCATTGCCGGAGCGGTGGATTCCAGCGGACAGCTTGCCGATGGACGCGAATTCAAAGACGTTCATGCGCTCAAGGCAATTTTCAAAGCCAATCCGCGCCAGCTTGCGCGCAACTTGCTAAACCAATTCACGGTGTACGCCACCGGAATCCCAGTGCGGTTTGCAGACCGTCGCGAAATCGAATCCATTCTTGATGCTTGCGCCAAAAACGATTACCGCGTTGGCGACTTGCTGCGCGCGCTGGTGCAAAGCAAAATCTTTCTGGGTCAAAAAGGAGGTCACGCATGAACATCCGAACTTCTTCTTCACACATCGCACGCCGCACCTTCTTGCAAGGCCTGGGCGTAACGCTCGCGTTGCCCGCGCTGGAATGCATGACGCCAGCTTTTGCGCGCACATCAGAAACCAAAGTGCCGCGCCGGATGCTGGCCATCGTCAATAACATCGGCGTCTTGTCGAAGGATTTCTTTCCGAAAGGAACCGGGCGCGATTACGAAGCCTCGCCGCTGCTTTCGATCCTTGCGCCGCATCGCGAAGAGTTCACGGTCTTCAGCGGCCTGTCGCATCCCAATGTGAACAGCGGCCACAGCACTGACAATTGCTTTCTGACTTCAGCGCGCGGCGCGTTTAAGGCGGGATTCCGCAACACGATTTCGCTGGATCAATTCGCGGCGGAAAAGCTTGGACAGGTGACGCGCTTTCCGACCTTCAATCTGGGCGTCAATATCGAAAAAGCCAATCGCAGCCTTTCGTGGACGCGCGACGGCGTGTTGTTGCCCGCCGAAGACAATGCGACGGCCTTGTATCAAAAGATGTTTGTGCAGGGCGATGCCGCCGCCGTCGCGCAACAACTGCGCCGCTTGGATGAACGCGGCAGCATTCTCGACACGCTGCAGGACGAAGCCAACCGTTTCAACCGCAATCTGGGCAAAGCGGATAAAGCGCGGCTGGATCAATACTTCACCTCCGTGCGCGAAGTCGAACAGCGACTGGTGATTGCGCGCGAATGGGAAACACGCCCACTGCCCAAAACCACGCGCCCGGCGCCCGCTGCCATTCAGGAAGGCAAATACTTTTTTGAAAAGTTCGAATTGATGCTGGATATGGCGCAGCTCGCGTTTGAATCGGATTCCACGCGCATCGTCACGTTAATGCTGGATGCGTTTTGGACGCCCATTTTTAAGCTTGAAGGCAAGCAAGACACGACCGAGAGTTACCACGGGCTGAGCCATCACGGCCAGAGCGAGAAAAAGCTGAGCCAATTGGAAGCCGCCGACCGTCAGCATATGGCCGTTCTGAACAAACTGATGACCAGCCTGGCCGGCAAATCCGAAGGCGGCCAGCGATTGTTGGACAGGACGATGGTGCTGTATGGCAGCAACATGGGCGAAGCCAACATTCACGACAACACCAATCTGCCGATCATTCTGGCCGGAGGCGGTTTCAA
>CAZMXG010000211.1:0-12451 GCA_964570175.1 uncultured Heliomicrobium sp.
GCTTCGGATTGATCCCGCTGCCGAAATCGAGTCGGAAATTCTGGATGGACGGTTTGGATTTCGGATCAATGATCACCCGGCTCAGCGCCTTCTCGGCAATCTCGAAATAGGTCTCGGTCAGCAGTGGCGAGAGTTCAAGCCGTTCGTGATTATTCAGGAATCCGTCTTTCGAGACGGCATCAGGAGGCAGGATGTCGGAAACATCGTCTTCCAGCAGCAACAGTTCGCGCAGCGTGTTGCGATATTGCGCGACCGTTAGCCGCCGGATCAGTCCGTTCCTGGAAACCCGACGCGTTCGCGCCGCTGCGAGCGCGTCATCAATCCACTTGGTCATCCGCTCGCGCTCGGCGTCGCTGGGCTGCGGTTTGGCATTCTTCGGCGGCATAGTCCCAGCATCAATCCGTTCGCGGACAGCTTCCCAGAGAGGAATATGCCGATCCTCAAACTTTTCGTCGAGTTGATCAATCCGGGCTCCGCCCATGCTGGTGTCGCCATCATGGCAACGCAGGCAGTTTTGCTGTAAGAACGGTTTGGCGAACTTCTCAAACGAAGCGGCAAGCTCGTCCTCCGATCCTGTGGAGGACTGCGCGCGCGACTGATCCCATGAAGGATAGACAGCTACCATTGCGGCGCAGGTACAGAATAAAAGCAGCGCCCAGCCCCGTCTTCGCCTCTGAATGTTTGTGCTCATACCAGATTGATCATGCTCCAAAGAATGTTTTTTGCGCCGCTTGCCGCAACGCCCCCACGCTCCCCCAGACAACGCCAGATTCGGCTCTGGCAATGCTTCCAAGGTTTCCAATAGCAATCGGAGACGATCGCCGCTTAGGTTAATTGAGTGTTGTGATACTGCAAGAAGGCGATGCCTACACTAATGGAGAGACCTTTGATTGTGAAGGAAGGCCACAACAAAAGCTTACAATTATTTCAATCTGAATAATCCCGCCTAAATTTTGCTTGCGTACTTACATCATGAAACGGCGATCATCCTTACGGCAAAGGTTCGACGTGAATCGTTGCCGTAACTTTGCCAAATTCATCCGTCAAGCGCTGTTCGACGGCTTCGGTCACTGCATGAGAAGCGACAGGGTCGAGTTCGACTTCATTGGCCACGTGCATGTGCATTTCGATAAACATCTCTCCGCCCTGCGCGCGCGAGCGCACGTCGTGAACCGAATGGACTCCCGGAACTTCCTCCGCGACTTCCGCGATGCGAACCGGTGGCACAGGCGCAGCGTCCACCAGCACCGGAACCGTCGCTTTGAAAATCTGGTAGCCGTTCCAGGCGATGAATGCCGCCACGGCCAACGACACCACCGGGTCCATCCAGACAAATCCAGCCTTGATCAAAAACAATCCGGCTAGCACAGAACAACTGACCAGAATGTCGCTGCGCGTGTGAATGGCGTCGGCAATCAGAAACTCGCTTTTCAATCGCTGGCCTTCGCGCTTTTCGTAAACCGCGACAAAAACGTTAACCACAATTGTCACCAGCATGACGGAAATGGTCAGCGTGGTGATTTCAATCGTTGCCGCTTCCTGGCTGAACAGTTTTTTGATGGCGCTGAGGCCAATCTGGTAGCAGGTGACAAACAGGAAACCGGCGATAGCGAACGCCGCCAGCGTTTCAAACTTGGCGTGACCATAAGGATGTTCGTCGTCCGGTTCGGCGGTGGCATATCGCATCACGACCAAACCGACCACGTTATTTAGCGAATCCACGGAAGAATGGATCGCATCGCTGATCACGCTCAAACTTCCGGCCAAAATGCCCGCAATCAGTTTACCTGCGACTACGGCCAAATTCAGCAGCAGTGTGATCAGCAGAACGCGCCGAACGCCTCGCTGGTAGTTTTGTTGACTCAGATTCAAGCCCCTCCTTCGTGCATGCTCCGACAGTTTATCGTTTCGCCAGCTTACTTGATAATGATGTTTACCGGATTCGCCATTTTGCCGTCTACTATCAGCACAACGGTAGACAAGCCTCGTCCGGGAATGCTGCGTGGCAATTTCAGGTTGATCTGATCCAAGCCGACAAAATCGCCTTGCGCGCCAGCGTATTGAACCTCAATAGGGCTTCCGCCAATGGTCACCGACACGTTCCCAAGCCCCGTGTTACCGCGAAGTCCTGAGCCAAACAGCAGTAAAAAGACCTGATCGCTTTCCGGCCCAAGATCAATGGGAACGCCGGCGATTTGCCCTGTGCCATTCGACCTTGTGACAGGTTCGAAACTCTGCGTGCCGTCAGCTTTGACACGCAAGACAACGGCGGAAGCAAAGCCTTGTCCGCTGGTGTCGGCGGAAAACAGCGCCGGAACAACGCGATTGATCGTCATCGTGCCAATGGCGACAGTGTTGCTGCCGCTTAACACCGACAACACGGCGGTTCCCGCTGCAGAAGCGGGAGGAATTTGCAGATTGATTTGATTCGGAGAAACGAAAAACAGCGGCGCGGCGCGCTCTACGCCTGCGCTGTCCTTGATTCTGACGCTGGTTCCGGCCAGCGAAGTCGGCAGCGGAACTCCTGATGCCACCTGCACGGTCGAAGCCAGTCCGGTTCCAAACAGCGCGGCAATGGATTCCGCAGCCAGCGTGTATCGCTGGTAACTGGCCGCAGACGTGACCACCGCAGCGCCTGCGGGCGGACAACTCACACGGTTGAGCAAAATCGCTCCAATGGTCGAACTGCCGCGCACAATAGCCAAATCCACACTGCCATCACCATTAAAGTCATCTGCCGCAACCCGATTTGGCAATCCGGGTAAAGGCACAACGGTGGCAGTGTTGAATGTGCCGTCGCCTTTTCCCAGCAGCATGTAAACACCTTGGGAAGATTGGCCGGCGGCAATGATGTCGAGTTTGGCGTCTCCGTTGACATCGCGAACACTGACGTAACGCGTATCGCCGCCCACCGGATACTGCGCAGGCGCGGCAAAGCTGCCTTCGCCCGTGCTGACCAATATGTACAAGGTGCTGCCAAACAGATACGCCAGATCGTCTTTTCCGTCCAAACTGAAATCAGCCGCGGCCACCAGGTTGTAACGTCCATCCACCAGAATGGTTTTGGGAGCGGCAAAACTGCCTTGCCCGTTTCCGCTGAGCAAAATCAGCCGAGGACCAGGCACGGCTTGATTTCCATCCGCCAACATAAGATCAGCGTTCGTGTCTCCATTGAAATCACCAATGACAAAGGTAAGGTCGAAATCCCCCACATCCCCGCCGATGCCCGTTTGACCCGCGGTAAATCCGCCCTGTCCATTGCCCGAAAACAGCGCCAAGCCTCCTCCCTGCCCTCTGGCGATCAAGTCCCAATTGCCGTCGTTGTTGAAATCGGCGACGCCTAACTGGCGCGCGTTCGGCCCCACATTCAGCGTCGCGGATCTTGAAAACTCGCCGCGCCCATTGCCCAGCAAAACCACAATGCTATTGGCATTGGCACTCAGCACCACCAGATCGTGGTTCCCATCCCGATTGAAATCACGGATTGCCAGATCAATTGCGCCGCCCGAATCGAACCCGGTCGGAATGGCAATCGGGTTGCCGAATTCACCACGACCGCGACCGGGTAGCAAGGAAACATTGGCCGAGCTGAAATTCGTCGTTGCCAAATCAATCACGCCGTCGCCATTCAAATCTGCCGAAGCAATCGCGCTTGGCGAAGATTGCGAACCGCTGTCCGAGCCTGAAAACTGGAACATTCGCGGTAGTGTCAACCCGCTTTGCGTCGCCGTGGCGATGGTTATGCTGGATGTATTCGCGGAAGAGTTGTTCTGGGCAAACAATATATCGGCCAATCCATCACGATTGAAATCTTCCGCCACAGACAACATGCCTCCAGCCGCTGTCAAACTTCCTCCGACAATCGGCAAATACCACGTTGGCGGCGCAAACCCGCCGTTGCCAACGGAAGCAAACACCAGCAAGCCTTCGTTGTAACTGTTGGTCGAGTTGTTGGGAAAAATGCCTGCGTCCGTTCTGCCGTCACCGTTGAAATCGCCAGCAATCAGGCCAGACTGACTAGTAATGAAGGGAAAGCTAAGAGGGATTCGCGTTGGCGAACTGAACTGTCCCATGCCGTTATTCAAGTACAAAATCATTTCGTTGAAGCCCGTAAAAAGCACATCCGGACGGCGGTCGCCGTTGAAATCGCCCAGGCTTCTGGCTCCGGTTGGAGCCGGAAGAATCTGCGGCTGAGCGGAAAAGTTTCCCGCGCCATCGCCTTTATAAATAATGAACTCTGGCCCCTGAGCAAACGAAACAATGTCGAGCTTGTTGTCGCCGTCGAAATCCGCGACTTCGACCTGATCAACGGGAAAGCTGCCGCCCGCTTTTGGCAAAATTTTCGGATCGCCCAAGTTTCCAGCGCCGTCATTCAGCCGAACAATTACGTTCGCTTCAAAAGAGCGCACACCAAAGGCGACGTCAGGCTTGCTGTCTCCGTTGAAATCACCAGTGGTTACGGCAAATAGCGGGAAGGTGTCCGCATATTCCTTGAACGGAGCGAAACCACCTGCACCGTTGCTCAACACTACGAAAATACGATTTTGGTTTTGCCCGCCGGTCGCTACCAAATCCCGAAACCCGTCGCCATTCAAATCTCCGGCGGCAAACGCCTGGAACGAAGCGTTGCCGCCTTGCAGCGTCATGGCTTTGATCGGCGAGGCGAATCCGCCACCCGGATTGCCGGGATAAACCAGCAAGGTTGCTTCGTTCGGCGAGCCGGTCAGGTTGTTATTGATCGCTGCCAAGTCGGGCAGAACGTCTTTGTTAAAGTCCGCCGCCAGAATCCGCAAAAAATATCCGCCCTGCGGTAACACGCTGACCGGCGAAGTGGAAAAATCCGCCGTGACGCAAGCATTGAATTCCTGCAACACGGTGAAGGTGTGTTCCGCAATAGTGATCGTTCCGCTGCGCGCGCCAACGGTTGGGTCAACCGTAAAGCTGACCGATCGGTTGCCATTGCCACTGACAACCCCATTCACGGCGCCATCCAGTTTGATCCAGGGCACATTGCTGCGCGCCGTCCAGGGACATTGCGGGTCCGGGCTGTTAACCATTACGCTGCCAGCGCCTCCCACAGGTTGAAAAACCCGGTTCGACGGAGTGATCGAAAAGACGCAAGCCACGGCGGAGAAATCTGCGCGCTGATCAGTAGTCAGATTGTTGAAGGCGCGATTCGCCGGGTTAAACACATACCCTTGCCGCGAAGGCGTGACAGTGTAGTTGCCGCCCGCGGCCAATTCCGCAAACTGGTATCGTCCATCTTCGGCAGTTGTGATGACTGGCCGCTGTGCGCCGCTCAAATTCACCGACACGCCGCTCAAGCCATTGCCTGAACCAATTGTGACTCGCCCGAAAATCGAAGGCAGCGCAGAGACTTTTGTGGCGTGCGAAGCATTGTTGTTGGCCGTGTTGATGTCTGATGTTGAACTGGCGACTGTTGCTTGCAGAGTGATGGTTCCTGCCGCCGTTGGCCTCACAATCAAAGTAATTGTTGCTTTAGCATTTGCCGCGAAGTTTCCGAGCGTGCAATTCACAGGGCCACTGCCGGTGCAGGTTCCCTGTGAAGCAATGGCCGAAACGAAGTTCGTCCCTTGTGGCAAGGTGATGTTTGCCGTCGTGCTCGCCGCTGGGTCAGGCCCGTTGTTGGCAACCGTCACGGTATACGTCAGATTGCCATTCACCTGCACCGGGTCAGGTTCGTCGCTGATCGCAACAGTCAGATCGGCGCTGATGGCCAATTTCGTGATAAAGGCTTCCCGTTGCGCGAACGTTGATCGCAACGGATTTGGCGTCAGCGGAAAGTTTGACGAGTTGGTGTAGCCAACCACATAGGCATTGCCTGCTGCGTCTACCGCAATGGCGTTCCCCTGTTCCGAACTGCTGCCGCCCAAATAAGTTGAATACAGCAACGCTGATCCGCTGGCGCTGAGTTTCGTGATAAAGGCTTCCCCAACGCCGGGCGTCTGATTGGGATCCGGCGTTGGTTGCGCGGCGTTGGCGACCGGAAAATCGCTAGAAGTGGTCAAGCCCGTTACATAGGCATTGCTGACCGCGTCCACCGCAATGCCCTGCGCAAATTCGAGCATGCTGCCGCCCAGATAAGTCGAATACTCCAGCGATTGTCCGTCGGCGCTAAACCGCGTGACATACGCATCGTTGAATCCCGAATTGCCTGACTGAACGGCGTTGACCGTCGGAAAATTTGTTGAAGCGGTTGTGCCTGTGATGAACACATTTCCTGCGGCATTGATGGCAAGTCCTAAACAGGTTTCTGTCACATCTCCTCCCAGATAGGTTGACCACAGCAGCGCCGACCCCGCCGAGTTCAGTTTTGCGACAAAGGCATCGCTGACTCCTTTCAGCGCCGATTGGTAGGCGTTGGCTGTGGGGAAGTTTTTCGATTGCGTTGTTCCGCCCACGTAAGCGTTGCCGGTTGCGTCAACCGCTACGCTGGCGGCAAAGTCAGAATCTCCGCCGCCCAAGTAGGTCGAATAAACCAACGCCGATCCCGCAGAATTGATCTTGGCAACGAAACCATCTGTTGCGCTGTTCGTCGCTGCGTAAATGGTCATGGGTGAATTGGTGACGATCTGCACGCTCATTACGATAGACCCGTTCAACCCATTGTTAATCTGATTCCAGGTCAATCCTCCATCGGTGGATTTATAAATTCCCAGTCCCTGCGTGCCCACATAAACAATGTTTGGATTTGACGGATCTACTGCCAGCGTTCTGTACTGAAGCGGTGTGAGAGGGATGGTGACCGGATTCCAGCTATTGCCGCCATCAGTCGTCTTGAAGAAACCATCACGAAGCATTGCAAAGATCGTTGACGGATTGCTGCGGCTGATGGCAATGCTTAAAAACATAGGGGATGTAAACGTCGGCAGTCCGTTTCCGGCAAACGTCCACGCTGTGCCGCCATTGACGGTTTTGTACATCCCGCGATTCGTACCGGCATAAACCGTCATCGGTGATTGCGGATCAATTGCCAACGCGCTGGGGATTACTGAACCGCCACCGCCAACTGGCGGAATGGAAATAGGACTAAAAGTCATCCCGCCATTAGTGCTTTTGGTCAGGCCGCTGCCTGTGCCTACATAAAGCGTTGTTGATGTTACCGGATCAATCGCTACGGAGTTGACCAGCGTGTTCACAATGGCAGTCCAGTTTTCACCGCCATCGGTTGATTTCCAGAATCTGTTGCCAGCAATGGCATAAATTGTGGCAGGAGTCACGGGGTCAATCACCAGGCGAGAGGTGGGCAAAGCCAAACTGCTACTACCAACGCGCGTCCAGCTAGCGCCGCTGTTTGTGGTTTTGTACACCCCGCGTTCTGTGGCCGCGTAAATTATCGCCGGGCTGGTCGGATCAATCGCCAGATCGCTGGTTTGCGATGCCGTCAGTCCATTACCTGCCCCCGTCCAATTACCGCCCGCGTCGCTGCTGGAATAAAACGCGCTTCCTTGTTTAGCGGCTTGCAGTGGGTTCATCAACGGAAAGTCCCACGAATCCGTGTTGCCTGAAACATACGCATTGCCGCTGGCATCAATGGCCACGCCACCAGCCGCTTCATTTCCCGAACCACCCAGCAGCGTCGAATAAACCAGTTCGGAACCGGACGCATTGAGCCTGGCGACAAACGCTTCCGCTCCGCCCGCACGCATCGGTTGCAGCGCGTTTTTCAAAGGAAAATCTGTGGAAGAAGTGGTGCCGGTTATTACCACTTCGCCTGAACCGTCAACGGCAATTTTGTTCGCCGCATCGCTGGAACCGCCGCCCAACCACGCGGCGAACACAACGGCGTTACCCGCCGGATTCAATTTCATCACAAACGCTTCGCTGCCAGCGCCTTTGGTTGGTTGAATCGGGCTATTGCCGGGGAAATCTGTTGAATCGGTTATGCCCGCTAAATAGGCGTTTCCTTGGCTATCAACGGCAACTCCATACGCTTCGTCAAAACCCGCTCCGCCAATGAACGTCGAATAAACCAGCACGGGATCAATCACCAGCGGGCGGTTGACGTCGTATTTGCCAACCTGAAATGCGACTTGATTTCCCTTCAGCCGGTAATCGCAATGAACTTCGCGGCGTCGCCCTTCGACTTCCTGCCAGGCAACCGGTTTCAGCATGCGCGCTTCCCGCCCTTCAGCACGCAAAATCAGCGAACCATCATCAGCCAGCTTCAACTTCTGCGCGCCTTCAAAAACCATCCTAATCGTTTCAGTTCGCGCGCCCGGCGCAACCACAAAGTCATATTCAAGTTGTCGCTGGTTGCCATACCAGATCAAATCCACACCAGGATATACAGCTTCGTATTTGACCCGGGCAAAACTTTCAACACCCGTCTGCCAGCGTTTGGGGTCATTGCCCAAAAAGTAATTGTTTTTGCCCGGTAATGGGTCCAGGCCAACGATCTTCGGTGAGTTTTTTGCGCCCGCCAGCTTCATTCTGATAACGGCTGATTGCTGGGTTTCCGCTTCGTTTGGCCGCAACTTCAGCACGGTTTCCTGCCCGGTCAAAAACAGCGCGTAGCCATTTCCGCGCGCCAGAAACTTCACGCGACTGTCGCTTTGTCCGTGATTGGCTTCAAAGGCAAGCGACAACTTCCCATACTCTTTTGACAGATTGGCCAGGGCTTTTGGAGAGGCGTCATTACGCTTGTTAACGGGAACCTGACGTTGAGCCGAAACTGCACTTAACCAAACCAGTGATGCAAGGACACTGGTCAAAATCACTTTGATCTTCATAAAACTCCTAAATTTCAAATTGGTGATTTCGCGCGAACGCAAAGAAGAGGGCCGTGAGCTGGGGTGACCGCTTAGCTGTTTGGGGAAAACAAACGAAATTTTAGCCTGCTTGCAGGGGTGAAACGCAAATGCAGGTTATTTCTGACAGGAATCAGATCGAAGGTTGTTGCTGGGTCACGCAATGAATTGAACCGAGTCCCCAGATCAAATCGTGGCAGTCAATCCCGATGACGCGACGATCCGGGAACAGCGATTGTAGAAGTTCGCAGGCCTTGGCGTCGTTGGCATGGCGATATGTCGGGACCAACACAGATTTGTTGGCGATGTAAAAGTTGGCGTAACTCATCGGCACGCGTTGGTCATCCACATAACGTTCGCCGGGCATGGGCATCGTCACGACTTTCAACGGCTGGCCGTCCTGATCTTTCATCGTCAGCAATCGCTGGTAGTTTTCTTTCAGCGGCTGGAAGTTTTCGTCCTGCGGATCGTCTTCAATGACGGTGACCACTGTGTCTGCGGAAACGAAGCGCGTCAGATCGTCAATATGTCCGTCGGTGTCGTCGCCGACAATGCCATCGCCAAGCCATAAGATGTTCGTCACGCCCAAATAATCTTTGAGGTACTGTTCAATCTGGTGGCGATTTAGTTGCGGATTGCGATTCGGATTCAGCAGACAGGCCTCGGTCGTCAGCAGGGTGCCAAGTCCGTTCACATCAATCGAACCGCCTTCCATAACAATGCCCGGCTGAAACAACACTTCGCCCATTTCTTCAGCAATGCGCGTTGGAACCACGTCGTCGTTATCGCAAGGCAGATACTTCCCTCCCCATGCGTTGTAGCCCCAATCGTTGATTGCGCGTTCGAGTTTGCCATCACGGTCACGAACCACATAAATCGGCCCATGATCCCGGCACCAGGCGTCGTCAGTCGGGTTCAAATGAAAGCGCACCTGGTCAAGATTCACGCCGCCAGATTTCAACAGCTTGCGAACTCGTTCGGCAAATTCTTCGTCGGCGACGTTGATGCGCACGAGTTCCGATTCGCTCAGATGTTTGGTCAGTTCAAGAAAAACGGCCGGAATGGGTTCAAACCTACCCGGCCAACTGGCTTCTTTGTGCGGCCAGGACAGCCAGGTGGCTTCGTGCGGTTCCCATTCGGCGGGCATGTGATACCCAAGTTCGCGCGGTGTGCTCAGCGATAAACTCATCTGCGGTTTGAAAACTCCTTCGTATTTTCTTCGGCGATTATTCTCGGCCTAACCTTACCATTCCGGCAACAGTGTCTATTCATTCTTTCTTTTTAGCCACAGAGCGCACAGAGAACACCGAGAGTTTGATTTCAAGTTTATAAAAATATCCGTCCTCAGTGAACTCTGTGATCTCTGTGGCTGAAAATGAATAAGCCTTGTTCCAGCAAAAGCCTGTTAATGCGCCACCTCGTTTTCCGTTATAGCACCTGGAGGAACGATGCGAAAAATTGCCATTGAAACCCGTGGGCTGACGCGCCGATTCGGGACGCAACTCGCTGTCAATGAAATCAACCTGCTGGTGCCGGAAGCGGGTGTTTACGGTTTTCTGGGGCCGAACGGAGCAGGCAAAACCACCACCATTCGAATGCTGCTGGGACTGATTCGCCCCAACGCCGGCGAAGTTACTTTGTTCGGTGAATCACTGGCCAAAAATCACCTGTCCATTATGCGGCGAGTTGGCGCGCTGGTCGAAACGCCTTCGCTGTATGGGCATTTGACCGGGCGAGAAAATCTGGAAGTCACACGCCGGCTGCTTGGCGCAGAGCGCCAGTTGATTGATCGAGCGTTGGAAATCGTCAAATTGACGGCGGACGCGCATCGCCGCGTTCGCGAATACTCGCTTGGCATGCGCCAACGGCTGGGATTGGCTTTGGCGCTGCTCAACAACCCCCAACTGCTGATTCTGGATGAACCCGCCAATGGATTGGACCCGGCGGGAATTCACGAGATGCGCGATCTGATTCGCCGCCTGCCGATCGAATTCGGCATCACGGTGTTTCTGTCCAGCCACTTGCTCAGCGAAGTCGAACAGGTCGCCAATCACATCGGCATCATTCATCAAGGCCGCCTGCTGTTTCAGGGAACCTTGGCCGAATTACAGACCGAGCGGCGCGAACATCTGACCATTGGCGTCAAACAGCCTGATCTGGCTTTGCAATGTTTGACCGGTTCCGGATGGAGCGCGCAAAAACGTGAAGACGGCTGGTTAACCGTCGCCGCCAAGACAACCGACGCGGCGGTTCAAATCAACAGTCTGCTGGTCAAACAAGGCCTGGAAGTGTTTCACATTGCGCTTGCGCAAGACTCGCTTGAAGACATTTTTCTGTCGCTAACGAACGGCAAAATTGCTGACCCAATTGCACAAAGGAAGGCCGCCTGATGTCATTCATAACGTCTCTGTTTCGCGCGCTGAACGCCGAACTGTTAAAGCTGAAACGAACGCTGGCAATCCGCATGGTGTTTGTCGCGCCGTTGCTGGTGGCGGCGCTGAATTTTTTCATTCTGTGGGAACGGCGTAATGTTGGCCCTGATTTCAAGATGTGGGAAATCGTGTCGCAAGTATCGCTTAGCTCCTGGGCGGTTTTTATGATGCCGCTGATGATCACGCTGGAAACGGCGCTGCTCAACGGAATTGATCACGGAGAAAAAAACTGGAAACACATTTTTGCCCTACCGGTTCACCGGTCTGCCGTTTACGCGGCCAAACTTCTCGTCGCACAAGGACTGATTTTAATCAGCACACTTTTTCTTACGGTCATTTCTATGCTTCTCGGGTTTGTAATGCTTCGCTTGCGCCCGGAAATGGTTGCGGGTGCGGGACCTCCACCTTACGGTTGGATGTTTAAGCACGCGGCCATGATCTGGCTGGCGGCGTGGTTGATTATCGCCATTCATACCTGGGTAAGCATACGCTGGCCGGGTTTTGCCCTGTCGCTGGGCGCAGGCATTGGCGGCGTGTTCTTTGCGCTTTTCGCAGCCAGCGCACGCGTCGGCAAATATTATCCGTGGCTATTGCCGATCAATGTGCTTTCCGAACAAAGAGTTTCCATGGCGTTATGGCTCGGCGCAGTTGGCGGAATCGCAGCCGCTGTAATCGGATGTTGGGAGTTTGTGCGGCGAGATGTGATTTGAAGCCAGCCAAACTGCTTGCGTCAAAAAGTATGGGCGGTAGCGACTTTGCGCTACCGCCCTTTTCAATCAATCAATCGTTTGGTGATGTCTTGGTACGCATCAATTCGCCGGTCGCGCAAAAATGGCCAATGCGTTCGCTGTATATCCAGCGTTCGGAAATCCACTTCAGCCATCAGAATTTGCTCTTCGGCAACTGAGGCTTTGGCCATGATTTGGCCGGAAGGGTCGGCAATGAAGCTTTGTCCCCAGAATTCAATCCCCTGTCCTTCGCTGCCATGTTGTGCGCTGGGCGGAGTTGGTTCATGACCAATACGATTCGCCACCGCAACATAAACTCCGTTCGCAATGGCGTGTGCGCGCTGAATCGTTTCCCACGAAGAATGCTGGCGTTCGCCGTATTCTTCTTTTTCCGGCGGCTGCCAACCGATGGCGGTTGGGTAAAACAAAATCTGCGCTCCAGCCAATGCCGTCAGCCGCGCGCCTTCCGGATACCACTGGTCCCAGCAAACCAGAACCCCAATTTTGCCAAACCGAGTGT
>CAZMXG010000212.1:0-12319 GCA_964570175.1 uncultured Heliomicrobium sp.
ACCCTTGATCCGGGGCACTCAAAAAGTGCCCCGAACTTTTCAAAACCTACTTAGGGCGAATTTAAACCGGAAAGCGTCCAGTAATGGCGCAGGCTTTCAGTAAAGCGTTGCAGTAAAGTGCGCCCTCTGTTTCGCTCAAATCCGCTTTGCGATGTCTGGCCAGGGTACCCAGGCATCGCAAAGCAGGTTTAGCAAGTCCCGTGTAAGCGTTCGGGTAGATTGCGATAAATTCCCAGCCGAGCTTTTGCCGTTCATAAATATTTCATGCCATTTTTTGTCTCTGGGTGCCGGAAATCTTGCTTCCATTCCGCTCCGGCTATACTATTCACACATCCTAAGTAGGTCTTACCAATCTTCCTGGAAACAACAGGATGACAATTTTTTGCTTTGCTGGTCCCAGATGAATTTCAGAGCCTGTTACCGCTGAGATCAACGCATAGAGATCGGTTTTTGTGTTCATTTCAGCCGTAATTTCCTGCTGACCCCGGCTGGATTACAGCCCTAATACCCCATCTAGGAGGAGCTATGTTACGAACCTTGCTGAAATGCTCTCTAACATTGTTCTCAGCAACAGTTCTTTCACTTTCTGTTTTGGCCCAAGGACTAACCGGACAAATTTCCGGCACGCTGACTGATTCCAACGGAGGCGTTGTGCCGAACGCGAAAGTCCAGGTGATTAACGAAGAAACGGCGCAGATACGCGAAGTCACTTCCGACAGTGACGGCAATTTCGTGGTGCCGCAATTGTTACCCGCCACGTATTCGTTGGTCATTTCGGCTGGCGGCTTCAAAAAGTTCGAGCAGAAAGGAATTATCCTGACCGCCAACGAACGCGTAGCCATTCGCAAAGTGACGCTGGAAGTTGGCGATGTCAGCCAGACCGTGACAGTAGTCGCAGAACAAGCGCTGGTGAAAACCGAAAGCGCCGAACGCGCAGGGCTGATTGATGAACAGCAAATACAGAACATCGCTCTCAAAGGCCGCGATTATTTGGGCATGGTGCGTTTGTTGCCTGGCGTAGTGGATACGGCCAACCGTGAAGCTCCCGGCTGGAATAATCTGGGCGGCATTACAATTAACGGCAGCCGTGGCGGAACGCTGAATCTCACGCTGGACGGCGTATCCAGTCTCGACACCGGTTCACAAGGCGGCCCCTATCTGGCGCCTGGCCTGGATGCCATCGGCGAAGTCAAAGTGCTGTTGACCAACTACCAGGCTGAATATGGCCGCAGCAGCGGCGGCACGATCAATGTAGTCATCAAAAACGGCACACGCGATTTTCATGGCGGCGGGTTTTATTTCAAACGCCACGAACAGTTCAATGCCAACGAATTTTTCAACAATTCGCGCGGCATCCCCAAACAGCTTTACCGGTTCAATTACTGGGGCGGCAACATCGGCGGCCCGGTCATCATTCCGGGAACAGGCTTTAACAAAGACCGCAACAAGCTGTTCTTTTTCTGGTCGCAAGAATTCCTGCCGCGCCGCTACCCGACCCGGCAGGGGACGTTGAATTACCCCACGGCGCTGGAGCGCGCGGGCGATTTTTCGCAGAGTTTTTCCGGCGTGAACGCGCAAGGAGTGCCGAACCGGTTCTTCATCCGCGATCCATTGAAAACCGGCAACTGTAACGCGACGGATCAAACAGCTTGCTTCCCCGGCAACATCATCCCGGCGAATCGCATTGACGCGAATGGGCAGAAGCTGTTGGGCATCTTTCCGCTGCCGAATTTCAACAACCCCACCTACGCCTTCAATAACGTTTTTCAGAGCACGGTGGACCAACCGCGCCGCGAAGAGATTTTGCGCGTGGACTGGAACATTTCGCAGAAAACGACTTTCTACGCGCGTGGCATTCACAACAACGAACAGTACAAAGGGGATTTCAACTTTGTGCTGGCGTCAAACGTCTGGCCGCAGTTCCCGATCAAATACCAGATCAAGAGCGAAGGCCTGGTTTCAACCCTGCTTCACACTTTCGATCCGACGCTGACCAACGAGTTCACGTTCGGCATCAATCGCGCCCTGCAAACCGTTGAGCCACTCAATCAAGCTGGCGTTGACCGGAACGACCGCACAAAGCTGGGCCTTTCGACGCTGCCGCAGTTTTACCCGGCGATCAATCCCCTGAATCTGATTCCGAACGCCACTTTCGGCGGTGTCACGAATGCGCCGCAATTCAACATCGAGCAACGCTTCCCGTTTTTCGGCACAAACAACATCTGGAACTTCTCCGACAACCTGTCGAAAATTTGGGGAAGCCACAATCTGAAAACCGGCTTCTATGTGGAATACACGACGCGCAACGCGGCGCGCGCGGCGGCTTTCAACGGCACGTTCAGCTTTGACAACAACGCGAACAACCCGCTGAACACGGGGCATCCGTTTGCCAATGCGCTGATTGGATCAGTCAATTCCTACACCGAAGCCAACAAAAAACTGGACGGCCACGCGCGCTACAAAAACATCGAATGGTTCGTGCAGGACAACTGGAAGGCGACAAAGCGCCTGACGCTGGATTACGGCTTGCGCTTTTACATCATTCAACCGACGTTGAGTGCGGGCGACAACCTGGCGTTCTTCGATCCGTCGCTGTATGACGCCACAAAACAGCCGCGGCTGATCGAACCGTTTTGCCTGAACAACCTGGCGACCTGTAGCGGGGCCAACCGTGTCGGGCGTAATCCCGTGAACGGGCAGGTTCTCCCTTCGGTCAAAATTGGTACTTTCGCCGATGGCTCAGGCACGCCTTTCCAAGGCATGAATGTGGTCAAGGAAAAAGTGCTGAACACGCCGGGCGTTCAGTTTGGCCCGCGTGCCGGTTTTGCCTATGACGTGTTTGGCGATGGCAAAACTTCGGTGCGTGGCGGCGTCGGCGTGTTTTACGACCGCTTCAACGACGACCAGGTGTTGCAGTTGGTCGAATTGCCGCCGAACGTCATCACCGCGACAGCCAATTTCACCACCATCAAAGACCTGCTCGCCACGCCGCTGAGTGTCAGCCCGACGGGCGTATTTGGGATCCAGCGCGATTACGATCCGCCGACGGTTTATAACTTCAGCCTGGGCGTGCAACGTGACATTGGCTTTAACACCGTGCTTGACGTGGCCTATGTCGGTTCGCTGGCCCGGCATTTGTTGCAACGCCGCAGCATCAACTCGGTGCCGTATGGCGGGCGCTTCCTGCCGTCGTCGGCTGATCCGACCATCGCCGCTCCGGCTACGGGCGACCGCACGCCATTGCCGGACAACTTCCTGCGTCCGTACAAAGGCTACGGCGACATCAACTACATCGAATTCGCCTCGAACTCGAACTATCACGCTTTGCAGGTGTCGGCGAATCGCCGTTTCTCATCCAGCCTGTCATTTGGATTGGCCTACACTTGGTCGAAGGCGATGGATTTGGTGGATGGCAACAACAATAACGTCAACCCGGTCATCAATCCGCGCGTGCGCAATTACGGCAAAGCAGGGTTTGACCGCACCCACAATCTGACCATCAACTACATCTACAAATTGCCCGGATTGAGCAAAAAGCTGGGCGACAATGCCGTCACACGGCAGGTGTTTGATGGTTGGGAAGTTTCCGGCATCACCACGTTCCTCAGCGGTTCGCCGCTGGGCATTGGCTACAGTCTGGTGCAAGGCAACGACATCGTTGGAGCCAGCGGTGGCGGCATTGACAGCCGTGTCGTGCTGATCGGCGATCCGATTTTGCCGAAGAGCGAGCGCACGTTTGCACGCTTCTTCAACACTTCGGCAGTCCGTCCACCGACGCGCGCTGAACTGGGCATCGGCAATGCGGCGAAAGACCTGATTCGCGGCCCAGGAACCAACAATTGGGACATTTCGCTGTTTAAGAATTTCGTGCTTGGCCGTGAAGGAGCTTTCCGGTTGCAGTACCGGCTGGAAACTTACAACACGTTTAACCATACGCAATTCAATGGTGTGGACACGACAGGCCGCTTTGACCTGAACACTGGCGCCCAGGTCAATGCGCTGTTCGGTTCTTACACCAGTGCGGCAAATTCGCGGCGCATCGTCATGGGATTGAAGCTGAACTTCTAAAGCTTGATTCAATCCTCAAAGCAATATCGCCGGAATGATGAAGCTCATCGTTCCGGCGATTTGTATTTGCGGCGCTGAAAACTACGGTGCTATTTGCTCAGCACCAAAATGCCCCACGGACTTCCCTTCAACGTCAGTTTTTTGGTTACCGTTTTGCCAGCGACATCAACGACGGAAACATCATTGGCGGGGCCATTTGCCGTAAACAAAGTCTTCCCGTCCGGCGAAATTCCTATCCCCCAAGGACGAACCCCGACTTCAAACGAAGCAGTTGGCTGATTCGTCTTGGTGTCCACAACGAAGACCTTTTTGCCACGTCCTGTGCTGACATAAAGCTGCGAGGCGTCCGGGGATAACGCAAACCCCATCGGTTTAATTTCTCCGGCAGCGCCGAGCTGAATCGTTTTCATCAGCGTGTTTTTCACGCCATCAAATACGGCAACGGTGCCGTCGTTTTCGGCGGTCACATACGCTTGTTTGCCGTCCGGCAGGAAAATGATGTTGCGCGGGCGGCGTCCAACTTTGAAGCTTTTCAGCTTTTTGCGCGCCGCGACATCCACGACCGTCACTGTTCCATCATTTTCTTCCGTGGTGTAAACCCGCTTCCCGTCAGGAGATAACGCCACGCCTTCGGCTTCGCCACCGGTCAGAATGGTTTGAATCAATTTCCCGCTTTCGACATCCACAAAGCTGACGCCGCCAATGTCTTCGTTGGAAACATAAATCGTTTTTCCATCCTGGCTGATGTCGAAATTTTCGGGGTCGGAACCGCTTTCCAGAATTCGAACGATCTTGTTTTGTTCAAGGTCATAAACGCCGATGCCGTCTGCGCTTTTGTCGGGCGGCGGCAGCGTGCTTTCATCAACTCCCGGTGGAGCCATCGGCGAACCGCTCAGCGCAACGTAAATTGTTTTGCCGTCCGGGCTGGCGTGAATGCCGCGCGGGCGTTTGCCAAGCGGAACCGTCCCGATGACTTCCAGCGTCGCGCCGTCAATGATGCTCAGGTCGCCGGAAGTTTCGTTCGTGACAAAAACCCGGTAGCCGGATTTCCACTCAGGCACTGTCCCGGAAGTGGCGGCAGTTGGATTTTTGACCGCTTCGGTGGCGGCAGGTTTGGGACTTTCGCTTGAGCATCCAGCCAAAATCACACAACAAAGTAAAAAGCCGAAAAGCTTATTCATGGAATTGATCTCCTGAAAATTCACACGTCTATGGTTTTGCGGAACTGGCGCGATAACCCGGCCGCGTTCGGATGACGACATCCTTGCGCGTAGTTTGAACTTTGATCTTGCGATATTTGCCGTCGCGCGCGGCATTGGCAGGGTAATACCCGAGCAGGTATTGATTTCGCAAATCAGCAACGATTCTCTGATAGAGATCCGGCAGGTCAGGCACTCTATCGGTTCGGTTCAACTCTCCGCCGGTGGTTTCAGCCAATGCCGTCAAGTATTGATCCGCAGTGTTGTAGACGTTGTCCAATGTTGGGCTTTTGACGTTGGCGGGTAAACGCCCGGCAGCATTCGGGGCATTTGGAGCTTTCGGATCGTTCGGAGCAGGAGGCGTTTTGTCAGGGTAATCGCGCGGGTCGGGTGGCCGTCTGGTATCCGGTTGTCCGCCACGATTATCGGGTCCTGGAATGCCGCCTCCTCTGCTATCAGGATAACGATCTCGATCTCGATCACGTCCCGGCGGCGGAAGCTGAACCTTTGGAACCGGCAGCTTGTACGGAACATCCTGATTTGCCTGACCGGACTGCTGCGTCGGTGCAGGCTTTTCCCCTGGCGCTGTCGTCGGAGTCACGCTGCCGATTCCGCCAACTCCCAAAACGCTATCCAAGTCAGGCGTTTTTTGTTTTCGCAGCAACGCTTCGACCTGGGGGCGATTGTTGTACAGAATCGGATAAACAATCACGCCCGATTCTTCCAGGCCCAGGATGTTGCTTTCGAACGTGGCCGAATCGCTGTGCCAGTCAACACCGTCAGTCAGAATGACAATGGCGCTGCGACGGGCTTTTACGCGTTTCAAGCTGTCCAGTGCATACGCCATCGCGTCGTATAGTTTGGTTCCGCCGCCCGCCGGAATGGCATTGATCGCATTGCGTAGAAGCCCGTGGTCGCCGGTGAAGGGACACCCTTCTTTCACAGAATCATTGAAGGAAATCACGCTAATCTGATCGCTGCCTCGAAGCTGTTCAAGAAGCTCATGAGCCGCCATTTTGACCCGTCTCAGGTCTTCCGGGTTGATGCTTAAACTAGTGTCCACCAGCAACGCGATGTGAAACGGCTCTTTGATTTCCGCGAAAGCGATTTGCTGTTTGACGCCGTCTTCGAGAATTGAAAACTCTTCTTTGCGAAGGTCGGAAACGTACGAGTCAGTTCGGTCGGTGGCGAGCACAGGAACCATCACCAGTTCGGTGTCTATTTTGATTGTGGCTTGCGGTTCGGCTTGAGAAGGCTTTTTCTTATCATCCTGTTTCTGAGCGATGACGGCAAAACAGCCCAGCGCGCCCACCACCAGCAGCGCGATCAAGCAACGGCGAAAAATTGTTTTCATAAAGGAATTCTCCCGCAAAAAGGCGGAGCAAGTTCTGGGAACTGCTCCGCCTTATTCTCGCCGTTTTACTGATTTTTAGCCACGTCGCTGCGGAGGCGGCGGAGCTCCCCCGCCGCGGAACCGATCCTGTTTTGGATCTTCAGGCGTGGCTCCAAGCATGATTTCAAAATGAGTCGCCACCTCTCCGATCTTGGAATCCTTGATCGGTTTGAAATCGGTGGTAACTAAACTGGCCTTCTGCCCAAGCCCTTTCCAAATGCTGTCCTTTTCATTTCCTGCAAAGCCTTTGATGTACAACTGCGTCGTCAGCATGCGCTTGTCGCCCTGTTTGACGATGTAATGAATGTGCGGAGCGCGCCCCGGGTACGGAACCGGTTTGATGGTGCGGAAATAGTATTCGCCCGTCGAACCGGTGACGAAACGGCCAAAGCCTTGAAAGTTCAAATCGGGTTTGACCTGGTTGGTGTCGCCAGTGTGAATGTATTTGCCGTTGTTGTCGCATTGCCAGATTTCGACGACGGCATTGCGAACCGGCTCGCCTTTGGAATTCAGCACTCTGCCGGTTAGATGCGTGATGGTGCCAACGGCTGGCGTGATGCTGTCATTCAGAACCAGCAGATCGTTGTCCGTATCCAGCGGCAACTTGTTTGGATAAAATGGCCCTTCAGTCTGATGTGGAGTTTGCTGCAACTGTTGGGCGAAAACGCCCGGCACATACAGCGCAGCGGCTCCTGCCGTTAGCGTCCAGGCTGCGCTGCCTAGAAAATTTCGACGCGTGTAAATCGAATCATTCATCGTTGTTCTCCTTAGTTGAGGTGATGAAACTACTTGAAGTTAAGCGAAACGGTGTTGCTATCAACATTGAAGCTCAGGTCAATAGCGGTTCGCCCAACCAGATTCCGTGACAAAGTGATTTGGCTTGATCAAGTTCTGTTAAGTCGCCTTGAGCGCCAGCGTAGAATACATCGGAACTGATTTCGCCAATAGTGTAATTTCCCTCCGACACTGTAATAGCAAAGCGATGAACAGAACGGCGTTGCCACCAATCGCTTAAGCGGTCACCTGTCCCCCAAACCCATCGTAATAAGTAGAGGGGAGCCTCTTAAGAAAGCTCCCCTCTACTTATTACGATTCTGCTGGCAGTGATTCAGCTTCTTACTGGGCCGTAATGGTGACAACCTCAGGCTTGGCGTCTTTTTTTGCCAAGTGGCGCGCGTCCCCTTGCGCAGTCTCCCGCTCAAAACGTGATTGCTGCAATTCGCGCCCGATGTTGTTCCCTGCTGCCCAAACACGTCCAAGGAAGTATTTGCCGTTGTAGCGGCGGAACTCAAGACGTGAAACCGACCGTGCCGCCCCGGATTGAACTTGTTGTCCGCCAAACGTGGCTTTCACGCGGCCATCAGCGTCGCGCAACAAAAAACCGTCTCCCGTGCTGGTGCTTGTACCGTAAACGACATACGTACCTGCTGGCAGGGCTGTTTTACCGATATTGAAAGCGAAAGGAACGGTAACGGTCATTTGACGAGTCATCTGCGCCTGAGCGGCAACGCCCAGCATCAGGCATAAACTCAGTGCGACGGCGATCTGTAATATTTGCTTTTTCATTTTGTATCCTTCTCCTGGTAATTCAGACGCCTGCAGGAACAGGCTTCCGGATTCAGACGCCTTAGTAGTGTCTGTTCATTGTTTTACTGACAATTACAATTTGCGCGAATAAAGAGAAAAGATTCGGGACGCCACCTCGTAGCCTTTCTACGGAAGCTTATCCAACTGCGAAGTGTCATCCCGAATTTCAAAGGGCAAGTTCAGTTTGACAGGTGGCTAGTTCGCAGCCGCCGCAGAATCCTGAAAAAGAATGGCCCTGTCGTCATTCTTGAACACAACTTTCGACAGCACCGCTCCCTTATCCGTGTTGGAAATGTAAGCTTGCGTTTGAACTGGTTTCGGTTCACCGCTGCGGACGCTTACCTTTACGGTCGCAAGCACTTTGGATCCATTCGAGATGGTAAGTTCGTTCGTTTCAGCGTTGAATTTGACGTCATAAGTCCCGGGCTTGAGCTTCACGTCATTCACTTGCGCTGGTTGTGACAAGCCAATTGAACCTTTTAAATTTTTGCCATCAGCGGAAACTGACGCCACACCCAGCATTACCAACAAAGACAAAGCAAAGCTTTTGAGGATCATTTTTTTCATTTCTTGAGTTACTCCTTCTTTAAGATCAATCCATTTATATTTCGGATCGTGCCAGTTTTTGACGTTTGATCCGGAGCGGCAGAATTTGACGCGCTCAACCCATGAGACGGGAATTGCCACCAAAACAGGACACGCTGCGGCCAAGAATTTTTCAGTCTGCCGGAACATTGACTAATACCTGGACTTACGCCGCCGCATGGTAAGCTGTGACCTCTGATTAAAACCCAACGTCTGTGGCAATACATGGCAATATCCGGCTCGCAACAAATCACGCATTTGCTTTTGGCTTGGGGCCAGGGCGATCAGGCGGCTCTAGAAGCATTGATGCCGCTCGTCTACGACGAACTGCGCAAAGTGGCGGCGCGACACCTGCGCGGCCAGCGTGAGGGGCATACGCTACAGACCACCGCCCTGGTCAATGAAGCATATTTGCGTTTGATTGATGCCAGCCAGGTGCAATGGCAAAACCGTGCACACTTTTTTGCAGTCGCGGCGAACTTTATGCGGCGCATTCTGGTGGATTTCGCTCGCTCGCGAAATTACCAAAAGCGCGGTGGCGGAGCGCAGCCAGTTGAACTTGATGAAGCAATGATTCTGGCTCCTGAACACAGCGCCGATTTGTTGGCGTTGGACGAAGCGCTGACTCGGCTACAGGCGCTTAACGAACGCCAAGCTCAGGTGGTCGAGTTGCGCTATTTCGGTGGCTTGAGCGAAGAGGAAACAGCCGAAGCCCTCAAGGTCTCGGTGCGCACAGTGCGCCGTGACTGGAACTTCGCGCGCGTCTGGCTTCATCGCGAATTAACAGGAAGGGGGAACGATGACGCCTGAACGATTTGCACAGATCGGTCAGCTATACGGTGAGGCGGTGGAGCTAACACCAGAAGCGCGCGCTGGTTACCTGGCGCAGGCCTGTGCAGGCGATGAAAATTTGCGCCGCGAAGTTGAATCCTTGCTGGCGGAGGAAAAGTTGGTCGGAGATTTTATGGGCGCGCCAGCCTTAAAGGATGCGGCGGCGCTGGTGACCAGGGAGGTGCCGGGAACACTGGTCGGCAAGCAGCTTGGCCATTACCAGTTGCTCACGTTTATCGGTGCTGGTGGGATGGGCGAAGTTTACGCCGCCAGGGACACGCGGATCGGCCGCAAGGTCGCCATTAAATTATTGCCAGCCTCCGTGGCACGCGACGCTGACCGGCTGCGCCGTTTCGAGCAGGAGGCGCGCGCCGTCGGGATGCTCAATCACCCGAACATCCTCACCATTCACGATGTGGGCACGTACGAAGGTGCGCCATATCTGGTTACGGAACTGCTGGAAGGCGAAACGCTGCGCGAGCTTCTGAAGAACGAACCTTTATCGCTGCCGCAAGCGATGGTGATTGCGGTTCAGATCACACGCGGGCTGGCAGCCGCGCACGAACAAGGACTGGTGCATCGTGACCTGAAACCGGAGAATCTTTTTATTATTCAAGATAGCCGATACGGGCGCGTCAAAATTCTGGACTTTGGACTCGCCAAGTTTTCGCAAAACCCCTCGAATGGCCTGAACGCGAGTGGACAATTGTTACCCGCCGTCGCAACCAATCCGGGGATGGTGATGGGAACAGTCGGGTATATGTCGCCCGAACAGCTACGCGGTGAAACCGTTGATGGACGAGCCGACATATTTGCCTTTGGCGTGATCCTTTACGAAATGCTGACTGGTGAGCGGCCTTTCCGTGGTGTTTCGACAGCCGATACGATCAGCGCGATTCTCACGCATGAAGCGCCAGACCTGCCTGCGGCTCTCAGCGCCCCGGCACCCGATTTGGCTCGTCTGATTCACCGCTGTTTGGAGAAACAGGCACAACGGCGCTTTCAAACAGCCAGCGATCTTACCTTTGCGTTTGAAACGCTGACCCGCTCAACGCTCAATTCTTCAGGAATATCGCAAGCTGCCGCAACAGATGTGGAAGCAACTCAAAGCGCACCAACGCTGCGACTTAAGTCCAGCGCGGATAAATCCAGTGTTGGCCAGATGAATCGGCTGGGCTGGGCTGGATGGATTTTGGCGGGGGTGTTTATGATCGCTACCCTTGCGCTATCGGTGGGTTATTTCAGACGCCCGCCTGCGTCTCCCCGGGTTGTGCCGTTTACGAGTGTTCCAGGACAAAAATCCAGCCCCGTTTTTTCGCCCGACGGCAATCAAATCGCTTTCATATGGGAAGGCGGCGAGAATGCCCAGCGTGGGGTTTACGTCAAAGTGATCGGTGAAGGCACGCCGTTGCGGGTTGCATCCAATCCAGGCTTCCAGCTCGCCTGGTCGCCCGATGGACGTTCCATCGCGTTTGACCGTATGGGGAACGACGGAGGGATTTTTACGGTGCCCACAACTGGTGGCCCGGAGCGCAGGCTGACTGAACTCGGCGGCCCATTTGCCTGGTCACCCGATCAAAAAACGCTGGCCATTGCCAGCCGCAATTCACCGCAAGACTCTTCCAGCATTGTCCTGCTTACATTGGAAACAGGGGCCACGCGCAAACTGACCAACCCTCCGGCCGGTTCCGTCGGTGACCAGTCGCCAGCATTTTCACCGGACGGACAGAAGCTGGCGTTTATTCGTAGCCCAGGAACGCAGGTGGGGGACATTTACCTTGTTTCCATCACCGGAGGGGAACCGCAACGACTGACTTCCGATAATTTGTTCCTAAACGGTGGTTTGGCCTGGACGACGGACGGGCACGAAATCGTATTTTCCTCAACACGCGGCGGCCTGGCCACGCTATGGCGGGTTCAAGCTCCCGGGGGCCGGTTGCGGCGTTTGATTGGGATTGGCGAATATGCTCATCAACCAGCCGTCTCTCGCACCGGAGACCGGCTGGCTTATCTCTATCGCAAGACAGACACCAACATTTGGCGCGCGCCTGGCCCGCTTTCGACCATGCCAGCAAGTGAGCCAAGCCCGCTCGTCGTTTCCACGCGCGAGGAATCCAGTCCGCAGTTTTCCCCGGATGGAAACCGCATTGCGTTTGTCTCCGACCGCAGCGCCAGCCGTGAAATCTGGGTGTGTGACAGCGACGGACGCAATCCAGTGCAATTGACCAACTTCGGCGGCAGCCATGTCGGCTCACCCCGTTGGTCTCCGGACGGCAAGCAGATCGTTTTCGATTCGCGCCCTGCAGGACTGAGCAGCATTTATGTGATCAATGCGGCGGGCGGCTCTCCCCGCAGACTGACTGGAGGAAACTCTGAAGACGTGTTGCCAAGTTGGTCGCGCGACGGGCGTTGGATCTATTTCGGCTCGCGACGCAGCGGGGACTGGCAAATCTGGCGGACAACAACGACCGGCGACCGGATCGAGCAAGTGACCAAGAACGGCGGCTATGAAGCGTTTGAAGCGGCGGACGGCAAGACCCTCTATTACGCCAAACGCGAGCCAGGCATTTGGCGCATGGCCCTGGCCGGTGGCGAAGAGAGCCTAAGTAAGTTGAGAAAAGAACGGGACACTTTTGATCTCAGGCGACGAGTTGAA
>CAZMXG010000213.1:0-12171 GCA_964570175.1 uncultured Heliomicrobium sp.
GACCTGGGCGAGTGGTGGAAGAAAGAGACCGGCTTGCCTTTGCCAATGGGCGGCAACGCCATCAAACGCAGCCTGGGGCCGGAACTGCAAAAACAGGTTTCGTACTGGCTGCATCGTTCGATCCAGTTTTCGATGGACAACCGCGAAGCCGCGCTGGCGTATGCAATGCAGTTTGCCCGCGACATGCCTACGGAAACTGCGGATCGGTTTGTGGCAATGTGGGTCAACAGTTCGACGCTGGGTTACACAGACCGCGACCGCGAGGGCGTGCGTTTGTTGCTGGATGAGGGCTTCCGCAAAGGCGTGATTCCGAATCAGGTAAAAGTTGAATTCGTGGATTGATTTGCCGAGTCAGTACCGCGACCGGTAAGGAGCGCCGGTCCCGTTATTCAGTGCGTGTGGATACCCGCTTCCTACTGGTCGCGGTACTGACTCTTTAGCGGTTGGAAACCTGCGCCGGTTGCCCGCTCAAGATTAATTGTCGAATCTTGTCTTCGATAAGCTCCCCACCCCGGCCATAATTCGACATGACCGCAGCCGTAAACCCATTGTTCAAATACATATCCAGGTTGGAATTGATTCCGGGAAACCCACCGCTATGTCCGGCAATCTGGTTTGTGTTGTCTATCTGAAAACCGAAACCGTAATCAGGCGATTTCAAATCCGGCTTGGCCGATAGCAATTGCTTGACATAGTCCTTGCCGACCAGTTTGCCCGAACGAAGCGCAACATCGAATTTCAGCAAGTCTTCGACCGTGGAATAGCCGCCGCCCTGTGGACCTCCGCGCAACACGTGCATGAAGATGTTGTTGCGGAATTCAATCCCCTTGTCCGTGTATTCCTTTTCATAGCCGACGGCCAGATTCGTATTCACGCGGTCAAGTTCGTAACAATCCGAATTGGTCATGCCCGCCGGTTTGTAAATGTTTTCGCGGACGAAATCGTAATAGCTTTGCCCGCTCACCTTTTCGATCACCGCGCCCAAAACCAGAAACCCCGTGTTGCTGTATTGCCAACGGCTGCCCGGTTCGAACAGGATTTTTTCTTCTTTGGCCAGTTTCATCATGTCGTCCACCGTGCGAAACCGGTCGCGCGAAGCTTCTTGAAATTTTTGGCTGAAATAACCACCCAAACCCGCCGTGTGCGTCAGGATTTGTTTGATTTTGATCTTTTCGGCGGATTCTTTGTCAGGAAAATCCGGCAGAAATTTCGACAGCGAATCGTCAAACGACAGCTTGCCGCGCTCGACCAGTTGCGCGATGGCCACGGCGGTGAACATTTTATTCATCGAACCCAGATTGAATTTGGTGTCAATTTTGTTGGGCGCGTTAAAGTCTTTGTTGGCGATGCCAACAGCTTTTTGGTAAAGCGTTTTTCCGTCCTTTGCTACCAATACCGCGCCGGAAAACAGATCGGCGTCAGCAAGCTTTTGCACAAACGCGTCCAACTCTTTCACAATTTCGGTTTCGGTCAGCTTTTTCGCGGGCTGCGCGCCCGGTTCCGGCTTGGCTCGGCGTAGGCCAATTCCGCTGATTCGATTCGGCGCACTGGCTTCCGTCCTGACGACTAGCAACACCTGACTGCCGGTCAGCTTGCTTTTCAACCTGGCTTCCGCGCTGGTGGGCGAAGTCTCTTTGATGCCCAACACTTCTACACCGCGCAGTTGATCCTGCTGGCCCAGAAGAAAGCTTAGGTGATTGTCCATAGAGGCGCGAGCAAGAAAATCCGGCGAGTAATTTTCCTTCACATATGTTTGCATATCCGCTCGTTTACCGGATTCGATCAAGCGCACCAGATCAGCGGCGCGCTGCATTGTGGGAGTATTGGCTTGCTGGGCCAATATCGGCCAAGCCATTGCCAGCAGGGTAATTACAAACAAACTCAATCTGGTTTTCATAGCAGTTCCTTCCTGTCGTTTCACAATTTTTTGGTTACTAGCGTTTCTCATCCAATGGTTGCTGACGTCCTATACGCTGGGTTTCTCTATTCGTTTGATGGATTGTCGTGATATAGGCTATTCACAAGATGAATCTGCAAACCATAGATCTGAACCTGTTGCTGGTGTTCGAAGCGCTGATGTCGGAACGAAATGTGACACGCGCGGCGAAACGCCTGGGCCTGAGCCAACCGGCCATGAGCAACGCCCTGACCCGGTTGCGCCGAACCTTCGATGATCAACTGTTTCTGCGCACACCGTCCGGCATGACGCCTACACCGCTGGCGCAAAGCTTGGGAACGACGATCAGCGCGGCGCTCGCCCAACTTCGCGCAGCCCTGGAAGAAAAGCGCGAATTCAATCCGGCGGCGTCCGAACAGGTTTTTCATGCGCTGGGCAACGATTATGCGGAAATTTTGCTGCTGCCGTCTTTGCTGCAAACGTTGCACGCCCAGGCCAGCCGCATTCGATTGCGATTTCATCGTCCGCGCAATCTGTTCGAACCGCCATCGGCTTCGGCGCTCAAAGATTCGTTTGATTTGGCGATTGGATTTTATGCGGACACGCTGACGCTGGATTCCAACATCCGGTCAAAAAAACTGTGGGAAGAAAAGAACGTCTGCATTGCCAGCCAGAAACACTGTTCGCTACGCGGGAAAATCACCTTGCGGCAATATGCCGAAGCCGATCACGTCGCGGTGTTTTACAAAGACGAAGGCCAGGGCGTGATTGATTCGTTGCTGGCGCAAAAAGGTTTTGCCAGAAGCTCTGTCCTGCAGGTTCCGCATTTTGCCAGCGTCCCCTTTGCAGTTTCGTGCAGCGACCTGATCGCCACGATTCCAGAACGGTTGGCGATGACGTTTCAAAAACAATTGAAGCTGCAAGTGCTGCCCGTCCCACTGAACCTGCCGCCGTTTCGGCTGGCCATGCTCTGGCACGAACGCTTTCACAACGACCCAGCGCATCAGTGGCTGCGCGGCTTGATTCTGGAACAGGCAGCAGCAGAGCCGAGCAAGCAAAAGCGCTGAAGCCGTAACGCTCAGCGCGTAATCTTCAGCCCTTTTACCGCTCGGTCGAGCAATCCTTTCGACATTTCTTCCCACTGCGCGGCGGCTTTGCCATTCGGCGCCAAGTCAGCAGCCGTCAGTCCCGCCGCACTCAAATCTTCCAGGTAAATGATCATCAGTTCGTCGCGTTTCGGTTCACCGATCAGATGAACCAAACGCTGCGAAATCACCTCATCGCTCATCATCCGAAAGCCTTTGCTTTCCAGAAACGCGCGAGCGCGATTGCTGTCCGAATCGGGCCGTCCTTGACTGCCTTTCATGCTCCGCGCGTTGGCATCCGCAATGAATTCCAGCCCGCCAATGGTCGCCGTTTTGTTCACTTTGTAGCGGTACGTATGGTCATTGCTCGGCAAGTAGCCTTCGAATTGAACCCAGTACATTCGCTTGATGCGCCCGTCTTTGTCCGCATCCACGTAAAAATGCTGCTCTGCATTGGCGAGGTCATACAAAATGAATTCGTGGCCGCCAACGTATTTGAAACCTTTGTCGAATTCGATCCGAGCAGCAGGCTTTTCCGTAGAAGTGATAACTTGCCCTTTGACTGTGCGGAAGGATTTGGATTTCTGTGTCGCAGATGTATTAGTTTGCGCGAGCGCAGTCGTAGACAAAACGCTCAAGCTGATCGCTGCTACAAAAAGCCAGAAACTTTTCTTCATGATTTGATCTCCTGTGTGATGGATTGGCACAGGAGATACGAACAGCCCTGCGATTGCGTTTCAGTTCTTTCGCTTGGTCAAAGCTTTCTGCTGCAAACAATCAACTCTTTTGGCTCAGGGCCCGATTGACTCGTTCCACCGCCTCGTCAATCTCTGCCGTATTCTTGAAGCCGATCACTACCGCATCCACAAAACCGCAGGTCATCGCGTAGCGAATCGCTTTTTCGCGGTCTTCGGGATTTACGAAGGCGCCTTCGCCGATCATTTTCATGCCGATGATGCCGCGACCTTTGTCGTGCATGGCTTTGATCTCTTTTATAGCTTCGGCGAATTTGCCTTCGGGGTGATGCGGGTTGGTGGGGTGATCGCCGTCCACCAAACGGCCTTGCGGATTGATGCGGGCCAGTTGGACTTCCATCCAATCGCTTTGCGTGGCTTCGCGCAGCGCGGTCAGCCCGTGGCAGGAACAACCTTTGGTTTTGATCCAGCCTTTGTGCTGGGCTTCGTCAAAGGCATCCATCAGGGCTTTCTGGTCGGCGACCCAATTGCCTTTCGTGGCGCAGTGAATCAGCAGGCTGTCAATGTAGTCCACGCCGAGTTCCTTGCGGTACCGGTCAATGGTTTTCAGCGGTTCGGCGGTGGTTTCAGGGCGAATCGGCAGTTTGGTCTGGATGAAGATTTTGTCGCGCGACAGTTTGTTGGCCTTGATGGCTTCGCGCACCATCTCATGCGTTTTGTAATTGTCGGCGGTGTCAATGTACCGGACGCCATGTTCGTACGCGTGTTTGACCAGCGCGTTGAAGCCTTCCTGTCCCAGGTCGCGCTGGGTTTTGCCGTTGACGGTTCCGGTTCCCATCCCCAGGCGCGGAATTTTGATTTTCTGTTTGTTCAATTTGCCCAGCGGCACCCAGTCGGCGACAGTGCGAACGGCTGGGGCTGATTCGGCTGTTACCAGTTCGGAGCCGATCGCGGTGACGGTGATAACTTCGGCAGATTGGCGAATAAAGCTGCGGCGGCTAATGCGTGGTTTGTTCGGGTCGCTCATAGTTCCTCCGGATAGTGTTGAATGCACTGTTTTCGATGGCGTGGCGAAGATACGCGCCAATCGAATTAAACCTCTAACCGGAGGATCACGGCAAGGGTTGCATGTACATGGCAATGCAATTCTTCAACGATTCCTTTCCACTTTGGATTGAAGCTTAACGAAGGTTGGCTGGCCAAATTTCGTAACTGTAAGCAATCTCGCCGTTCTTGCGTGCGCCAGTTTCGCCTTTTCCCATCGCGCGGAGTTCGCCCGGCGATTAAGCAAGATTGCTGGAGGATGGTTCGTGGATTACGAGCGGGCAGCCGGCTCAAACGGGCTGCTCACGTTGAATAGGGACACGAGGCCGCTGAATTATTCCCTAAAAAATGTAGAGACGTTGGCGCGGATTTTTGAGGTGCGGTGTTATGCGTAAAGCTGACAGAAAGAGATGGGACTATTGCTCAAATGCGATGAATCGCCGTAGGTCCACTCGTCACCAGCACAAAACGCTCAGAAAATGGAGCAGGCCACACACATATAGCACCGTAGACCAACTACCTGCGATTCGCTTGGCTTTCACATAAGTCGCAGAGGGATCGGCTTTATAATTTAGGAATAAATAGACTCCCCGTCACATAGTACCGTTGACTAGAGCGCGACAGACCCTTTTGATCAGGCGACTTCGCTCTTTTTCTGAAAGCTGATGTTCCCAAATTCTCAGCACTTGCCAGCCGGCTTTGCGCAATTCGCGTGTCACCCTGCGGTCTCGCTTGCGATTCCTTTGCACCTTTTCATCCCAGAAAGCTTGATTAGATGACGGGCGGCGATAACACTTGGGGCAACCATGCCAAAAGCAACCATCCACGAAAACAGCGAGCCGTTGTTGGCGAAAAACAAAATCCGGTTTGCCGAGCAGCGGCTGTTTACGCAGCCAGCCTGTGATGCGCGCTTCGCGGAAAATTGAGATGAGCCGCAACTCTGTGGCCTTGTTTCCTTGCGAACGGATGCGCGACATCACCTCCGAGCGTTTTTCCTTGTTCCAGATGTCAGTCATGCCATTTTACTTTTTTGCCTTTAGCACGTCTCGCAAGGGCAGCATGCGCGGATATGGCGATGAACGGCGCACATTTTCTACCAGTTTATTGCGGGCATTGGTTTCAAACTCTTCGATCAAGCTCATAACCTTGTCGCCGTCCCAGGCTTGCTGGCCAAAAATGATGTCAGGCCGCGTTTTGAATAACGCATAAATATTTTCCTCATCGTCTGCCCCTTCCTGTTCAACCCATTTGGCGACGCTTTTTCCTTGCGGATGTTTGAGCAGTTCAGCGCGCAATTCTTTGCGGGTGTAAACCCGATAGCCCGCTTCGCGCACGGTCAATAAGCCCGGCGCGACTTCGCCGCTGAACGACCTTAACAACACATAGCGAACAAGCGCGTGATTGGGATGAACGTGCAACGCGCCTTGCCTGCGGCCAAGCCGAACATAGACAAAGCCGTTTTCGTGCTCCGCCAAAGCTCGCTGTGCTTCGTTGTTGTACCAAGCCAGCAGCACCATCGCTTCAGCAGGCGGCAAAGCGCGGAACGGCTCGCCATAAATGTCTGACTCGGATAATTGCAGCGTGCCATAGGTCACCGGCGCTTCATTCAAACTGTACGCTTCGGCCAAGTGATAACTCGCGCGTTCCTGCGCGGTTGTGCGGTTGCTGAGGTGCGCGAGCACTTCATCAAGAAAATCTTCCAGCGGTTTCAGGCCTTGAGCGAACCCATACTCATCTGGCGCGACACCAAACGCACCCAACCCGGGCAGGATTTCGTGGTAGAAGCCTTTGAATTTTTCAGCCGCCACGTTGCGGCCCGGATATAAAACATAAGCGCCTTGCGAGCGTTTGATGGCGTCGCGGTATGCATGCATTTTCAGCAAATCTTGCCGCTTGTAATTGCCGTCGAGTTCTTCATCAATTTCGTCGTTTTCAGACGCGCCGAATAAATTGCCAATGTCTTCCAAGCGATACTTGGCGTCAAAATGCACGTGCACCAGCAATTCGCGCCGCGCCGCTTCATCTTCGGTCAGGCTGACAGGCCAAAACGTCAGCGTGTAATCAGGGTGCAAGCGGCGCGTCCAGCTTCCGGCGGCGTCACGTTCGCGGGTGACTTCAAAGCGGCGGTTGTAATCAAACCGCACTTTCAGTTGCCTGCTTTGTCCGGCAAATGTGCCAATGAAAGGGCCGAGTTCCAGACGTTTCTTTAGTTTCAGATTCGGCGAGTCCTGATCAAGCACGTCAACGAGTTCTTTCACATCAGGCCGCTGACCACTGCGACACTTGCGGCAAAACCAGTCGAGCAATTCAAAGAACAGCCAATATTCATAAAGGCTGGCCACGTCTCTTTGTCCGGCGCGAAACAGATCTTCGCCGCCTTCCCACGAAAGCTCAGCCGCTGTGCGAAAGCGCAACCACCAACGCAACAGTTCGCGGTACCCGGCTTTGCGTTGCAACACAGGGCTGCCCAGCGGAACAAAGCGCATTTCGCCAATCTCACGAAATAAGCCACGCCCCAGCCAGTCTTCGATTGACGCAGCCAGCCGTTTGGCCAACGCAGCCGACGCGCCCCAACCCGCATGTTTTTCAAACACCGATTGCGCGTGCGTAAGGAAAGAAAGGAACTCGCGCAGAGCGAATTTCACAAACCTGTTTTCGGGTGTGTCGAGGTCGCGTGCTTTGCGCGGCACCTGAACGCGCCCGGCCACAGATGAAAGCCCCGCGCTTAACCGCAGCGGATGATTGTCAGGCACCGCTCGACGCGGATTGCCTGCGACCATTTGCCTGACAGCGGAAGCCGTCCAGCGTATAGGGCGGTCGGTTCCCACGGAATCGCTAAAACTTGAAAGCCGCTCGTGCGGAAAACTCAAGATACGTTGCAGTGCGGCTGAAAAATCTGCGCTGTCCAAAGTTTCGCGCAAAAGTTCAAGCTGGATTTGCAGCCAGCCTTCGTCTGTTCGCTCTTCAAACGAAGAACGAAATCCAACTTTGGTGGCCGAGCGCGCATCGGCGATCAACCCTGCCATCTCTGCCGACAACCGCCGCAACATGCCCCGATATTCGGTGCGGTAATCAACCTTGAGTGAGCGAACTTCCACCAGTGCAGCAGCCACAGCGGGTTTGTCGTCGGTGCTTTCGCCTTCAACCAATTCCAGCAACAGCGTGCCGCACCAGATGCCTGTCTCAATGCGTCCCGCGTCTGGCGCGTTTTGTTTCAGATTCTTGCGCCGTTTGGCGAGCTTGCCGCACCGCAACCGCCAATCACCCGTATTTTGAGCAGGTTTGATCTCGTATTCATAACGCTCGGCTTCGCGCAATTGAATGATCGTCTCGCCGTGCTCGCGCGCGACCGCTTCGTCTATTTCGATCAGAGGAGCGGAGGCCACTTCGATTGCTTCTCGTTCAGGCGTAATCGTCGCATAGGCGATTACATCGCCCGCCGCCGAAAGAAAAGGAATGTCGCAAAAAGTGAGAGCGCGCATAGAGCACAAGAAAGGCTCGCTTGGGCCGCGTGCCTTGCCACGTTAGTGGCGATTGAATTTAGCCGTGGGTTTTCAACCCACGGTCGTTTGGCGAATGATTGTCTCGTCGCGTCAGCGACGGTTGAATTGCCGCATTGCATTAAGTCAGGCGTCGCTGACGCGACGCGGGTTGTTGGACTGCTGCCTTTCCGTGGGTTAAAAACACCACGGCTAAATTCAGCCGCCGCGCTGCGGCGAAAACTCCGCACAAGGAATTTAAGCCTCGGCAAACGAGGCGAATCCGTTTTCGTTCAGCAGCTTCCACATGCGGGCAATCTTGTTGGCACTAAGCGGGTGCGGCGCGATTGCCGACGCTGTGATTGTAGGAATGAAATTGGTGTCTTTGCTTTTCTCTTCGGCTTCTTTTGAGGCCTGTTCTTCAATAAGCTTATTGGCTTTTTCGTCTTCAGAGTATGGCCTTGCTTTCGTAGAAAGAAACCACAAGGCTTTGAGCAACGGGCCAAGTTTGGCACGTGAACCGTGCAGCTTGGGCAGGAACTTTTGCACGACCACGCAATCAAACGCGCTGGCAAACCACGCAATATCATCGTCGGGGCAATTGCCCAGCATTTTGTAAAAATGAATCAATCGCGCCGCCTCGTGCGCCACGCGATAACCAAACTCAGCCCCGTGTTCTTGCAGCACGTTGAAATATAAAAGCATCTCCACTTCAAAGGCCGAGCGCACTTCATCTGGAATGCTGGCCGAACCTTTTGCGGCCTCAACAAAGGCTTGGCCAAACGCCGCGCCTTTGCCGTTGAGTTTAGACAAATTAGGCTTGGTTGGGTCTTCTAACTTTGCTAGGCGTTTGTTGAGAGGAACGGCGTAAGGTCTAGTTCAACGTTTTGAATCATGCGGGCAAGGCGTTGCCCATCAACTAGGGTAATCGAAGCTTTGCTTTGATGTCGTCCTTCTTCGATGGCTGCTTTCGTGAAATGGCTTGTTGTAACGAATACACCTTTCGCCATAACACTGAGCGCGCCCCGAAAGTTATTGATCTCAGCGCTGCCGACAGCATGTCGCCAGCGCTTGGCCTGAAACTGAACGAATGTTCCTGCGAAAAAGTCGTCGTCGTCAGGAACGTACCCGCTCAAGTCTATTCCGCCATCACCAGAACTCTTGGTTACGGCCACATCTCTAAATCCGCGTTTGGTAATCAAGTTTTTGAGAAGGTGTTCAAATTTGTACGGATTGACAGTTAGCAGTGCAGAACGAACTTGCTCTGCCTCTAAGAACACAGCACGTTCACGATCTTTTTGTGGGAGTGGTGCAATAACTACCGTCTTGTCGTCAGCAACAAGTGGGGTGCTGGCACGTGATTTCGCAATCAATCCTGCTGAAATCAGGTGGGCTTGTTCGACGGGCACAACCTCCGGCTGACGATGGATCAGAAATTCAAAAATCCATACAGATCGAATGCTTCCTGATTTATCCAACTGCGTTTCCTGATAATGACGGAGTAGCTCAAGTAAACCCAGAAATTGATATACCTGACGGCCTTCGTTAGCGAAACCATAAAAAGGAACTGACGATTGATATTGCTCTAGAAGGCGTTTGTTCTTGCCCTCCAGCTTTTGATCGCCTTCTTTGCCAGAAGCTGTATATAACAGCACGTCACCTTCAATCCGGTCTTCATAAGGATTTTCTTGTTTGCGCTTTCTGGCTGTTTCAAGCGTGGTCATCACAGCGAGATGTTTTAGTTGAGCCCCTTTCCCAACAGAAGGGCGAATGCCGCCAAGGTTTTCGAGGTTCAAGGAATAGCGGATTTGATCGTTAGTATATTTCTGGCCTACAACAAATTGGGAAAGTATATTCATGGCTCTAAGATTGCTTTCGCTAAGAGAATCACACCGTTAACCATTCAAGATATATGAAACGAATGAGTTGGAGCACGGACGCAAAATCGTTTTCTCATCGCCTTGTGGGATTGTCAACGTTTTGAAATGCACTCCATAAATCCAAGGCTGTCAACGGGTAAGCCTGCAACGCTCGCCGTGCAGCCAAATGCTTCAGAGAGCGCAGCGTTGAGGTAGGGAATCAAATTTTCAGAGGTGAACCCTGCGCTCATAGACAGTTGTTTTTTCGTGCAATATGCTGCGCTTTCGTGCTGAAAGCGCTCCTGTACCAATAGAAAATCACTCTGAGCTTCTGCCCATGAACACAAAAAACAGATTCTCTCGCGCCATCACGCGTCGGCGTTTTCTTGGCCAATTTGTTCTGACTGGCGCAGCGGCGTTTGTTCCAGCGGGTCTGTATGGACAGGTTGCCAGCCGCAAAATTCGCATTGGCATTGCCGGTGGCCGTTTCGGGTTGCAGTTTTACTGGCACGAACATCCCGATTGTGTTGTTGAAGCTGTCACAGACCTGCTGCCAGAACGGCGCGAAAAACTGATGCAGACATACCGGTGCGCGAAATCTTATCCGCGCCTGGAAGAAATGGTGAAGGATCGGAATCTGGACGCCATCGCGGTGTTCACCGATGGCCCGCTGCATTTTCAGCACGTCACGCTGGCGTTGGCGCACGGCAAACACGTCATTTCCGCCGTCCCCGCTGTGATGGCGCCTTCGGTGACTGAAGGACTCGATCAGGCACACAAGTTATATGAGAAAGTTCGTCAAAGCGGGCTTACCTATATGATGGCCGAAACCAGCGTTTGGCGGCAGGAATTCATCACGTTGCGGCAAATGCAGGCCAAAGGTGAACTTGGTCAGGTCATCAGTTGCGACGCCGATTACATGCATCCGGGATTGCGTGAGTTATATGGCACGGCGCAACAGCCGACTTGGCGTTATGGCGTGCCGCCGATGTTTTATCCCACGCACTGCACGGCCTTTCTGACCGGGCTGACGGGCGAAACGCTGACTCGTGTCACCTGTCAGGGCTGGGGCAATGATGATCCGATCTGCAAACGAAACGCCTTCAGCAACAATCCTTTCTGGAACGAAACCGCGCAGTTTGGAACCAGCAAAGGAACGCCCTTTCGCGTGCGTGTCTGGTGGGAAGCGCCGGTCTGGGGTGGAGAATACGCCATCTGGCATACCACAAAAATAACCTTGGATCAGCGGCATGGCCTGCGCTGGTTACAGGAGGGAGCGCAAGGGAAGGATGACGCAGGCTTTGTTCAGGGGCCTGCCAAATCATCGCCATTGCCTGCGACGAAATGGTGGCAGACAGACATGTTGCCGGAACCAATGCGGCATGACAGCGGGCATGGCGGTTCGCACACGTTTATTGCCCACGAATTCATTGACAGCCTGCTGCACAATCGGCGTCCGCTGGTGGACATTGCGACGGCGCTGAATTTCACGGTGCCGGGCATTGTGGCACATCAATCCGCGCTGAAGGGCGGCGTGTCACTCAGCATTCCGCAATTTCGACAGGTCTGACGGATGAGTTGAGAAAATGGTTCGGGCTGTTTCGTGGCGTCAAGGGCGGCAGTTTTATGGGAGTTCTACGCAGGCCGCCCCTGTGTTTTCACTTCTGCTCGCTACACCTTGCTGAAGATCGAATTGCTTACCGTCCCCGTGCTGTCTGAGAACGATTCTTGCTCGATTCCCATCGAGCGCAGGATGCTCAGATGCACATTCGACATGCGCGTCTCGCCGTTTCGCCAGTAACCGCCATGCTTCAGTCCCATATTCGCGCCGCCTGCGATCATGGTCGGCAGGTTATGCGGGTTGTGGGTTGTGCTGGCGCCGCTGCCATACAGCACGATCGTATTGTCGAGCACCGAGCCGCTGCGGTCTTTGTATTCGTTCATCCGCGCGAAGAAGTGCGCGAGTTGCTGACTTAGAAACAGGTCGTACCTGGCGAAATCGAGTTGCCCGTCTTTGTCTGTGGCGTGCGAAAGGTTGTGGTGCGTTTTCGACAATCCCAGCTTGAGCGGGAACGTGTCGCTGATGCCCATGCCGTCTTCGCGATTGAGCAT
>CAZMXG010000214.1:0-12132 GCA_964570175.1 uncultured Heliomicrobium sp.
CACCTTTGCAAAAGGCGAACCTATAATCCGCCGCGTCGCACCGCAAAGCCGTATCAGTCAAACCAAGCATCTTACTGCCAGCCGAAAAGGATTTTTCATGCGATTGAGCAAGACACGAAAACCGGGTCAGTTGGTTCGGCATTACCAGGACAGAATGAAAGCTCTTTGTTTCGTATTTATGCTGTTTATATCTGTACCATTTGCCAAAGCGCAGGTTCCATCCGGCCAGCCTGCAAAACCGGATGTCATCATCCTGCAAAAGAAATGGCGCGAGGAGTACCGCAACGCTGCGCTCGAAGAAGACGAGTTCAAAATTCAGAAAGAGCGTGAACAACAAGAGCTTGCTCGGATCAATTTGGAGAAGCAGAACAAAATCAACAATCAGCAGGGAATGCCGACCAAGACAGCGCCAGCACCCAAGTTCTCAAAAAGAGACAGCGGGATTTCGGTTGCCTATCTCTATGAAGTGAAGTTCAAGAACACCGGAGCGAAAGAAATCCGCACCCTGACCTGGGAATACGTGTTCTTTGACCTCAGCACAAAACAAGAAGTGGGTCGCCGACGGTTCACCAGCACCGTCAGGATTGGCTCCGGCAAAACCAAAACTGTGGTCGAGCGCTCATCCTCCCCTCCGACCGGTGCCATTGATGCATCGAAGGCGGGCAAGAAGTCTCAGGACCAGTATTCGGAGCAGGTGATGGTTCAGAGCATCGCCTATGCGGACGGTTCTGAATGGAAAGCCGCTTCGAATAATTGAAAGCAATCCGATGTTTCTACTATCAGAAAGTAGTTTCCAATAACGGAAACTTGTTTCCAGTATCGGAAAGGCCGAAGACGGCCTAATTCATGTTAATCGGAAGAACACATGGGCACTGACTACATCAAGACGTATCTGACGAAGGACGGGTTCGACTTACTCAACCTACTGAACGACGATTTCTTCAAGCCCGTCAAGCTCCTCTACAACCACCGCCACTATGTATCCGCGACTAAGCTACTGATGAACTTCATCGATACGATCGGGTTCATCGATTTTGGTGACACCGGAGAGAACACGTTCGTGAAATGGCTCGATAAGTACGCTGATCTGGCGGCTCTTGGTGTCACCTCGGAGGAACTGTGGGAGCACCGGAACTCTCTCTTGCACATGAGCAATCTCGACTCTCGGAAGGTTCTTGCCGGAAAGGTAAAGCGCCTGGCCTGGTACATTGGCGAGATTCCAACCGGCGTTTCCATGAGCTATCCTGACTACAAGCTCTACAATCTGTTTGAGCTCATCAAGACTCTCGTAAACGCATGCGGCAAATGGGCAGATTCGTATAATAGCGATCCCACCAAGTTCACGACCTTACTTGACCGCTACGATCTAGTCGTCTCCGACAACAGACCGGGAATGATTGAAATCAAGGGTGACGATGCGGACGTAGCAAGCGAGAACGAGTAATGCGTAGTGACGACGAAACCGCCCGTGGTCGCTGATCATCGCAGCGCCCCGGTGAACGCTCTCGGTTACCTGCGCGTCATGTTCACAGTGGATGACATTGACGATACGCTCGTGCGCCTCGGCAAACGCGGTGCGAAGCTCGTCGGCAAGGTGAGCCAGTATGAAAACATGTATCGGCTCTGCTACATCCGCGGCCCAGAAGGAATTCTCATCGGGCTGGCTCAACAGCTCGGGCAGCAAACTTCCCGATAGGATCCCATGGAACGTAACGGTTGAGAGCCAGGGAAATGGCGGCTAACAGCGGTGACAGCGGACGGTCCACTGCGTGGCCCGCCGCTGAATCGGAGCGTTTTGCGTCTAAAATAAGGAGCGAGTCTTGATTGAAGCCCTCATTGGTGTCGCGGTAGGTGTTCTCACGATAGTTTTGGCACGGGTCATTCGTGGGCAGCATTGGTTGTATTCAATAGGTCTGCTCACGCTGCCTAGCTTGTACGCATCCTTTGCTCTACATGCCAGTGAGCCGTCTGTGGGCGTCAAAGAAATGATTTACGGTGCTCCGTTTATCATAGCTGGGCTGGTCTTTGCATTTGTGAGCGTCCGTCAGTCAGCGGTCGTGGTCGGTGCATTCTGGATACTTCACGGGCTGTACGACTTGACGCACGATCAGTTCCTTACAAACACAGGTGTTCCTGGTTGGTATCCCGTTTTCTGTTTCTCGGTTGATGTTGTTGTCGGTGCATATCTACTATGGCTGTCGCGTCGTATCTCCAATGCAAATCTTCGACAGGCGTAAGTCGTGGCTTGGTCATTCTCGGAAGTCGGCTGGAGCCGTTCAAGTTCTTGAAGCCGGCGCATAACCCTTCCATCAACCGAACAGTCAAAACGCGTCGTTAGGGATGAGGCTGACCGGCTGCCGGTTTTTCGGTTGTGGCAGTGGCATCCGGGCCGAAGCGGATGTGCTTGGTGGAAAAGCCCGCCAGTTCGTTGCCGTACATCACTCGTGTCAGTCCCCAGTCAGCCAGCAGCGAAAGCACAGTTGCGAGCATTCCCACCACGACAGCTTTTTTCAGCAACGCGCCAAATGGAATTTTTTCGGTTTCCGGTTCAGCGACCGCGATTGTTGCGGGCGAACCGGAAAGCAGGATCAAGGTGCTGACGCATGCGTTCAGGAAAATCAGGCCTTCTGTAATCAATCGCTGCGGCGCGAAATTAACGACGGAGCGGTCGAAGTTTCCAACAACCATCCACCACAAAAACACCACATACAGCAATTGTCCGCGTCCCAGCCAGTTTGCCGGAATGAACGCCAGCGGTTGTTTGCGATGGCGAAGCAATAGCCAGATGACAACTGCCGACAAAACCGCATACGCCAGGTGAAACCAGGTGAATGCCGAAAGATGCAGTATGGTTTCAGGGAAGGTTTTGGCTTTTAACCAGGCTTCGGGATTGCGAATCAGATTCAGCCACGTCACGCCCAGCAGCACAAAGCAGAGCGCAAAATCTTCGGTCCAGCGGCGTTCGCGCGGTTCGTCGGTGACGCGCGGAGTTCGTGCTGCCAAGAGCAGCATCGCGATGGCTACGCCAAGCCCATTGATGAATCCGTAGGTTTGTTCCAGCACGCTGTGCCAGTTGGTTTGCCAGCCGGTTTTGATCCATATCAGTTTGGTCAACTGCCCGGACGCAAAGCCAAATCCACCAACGAAGCCGCAAATCAGCGAAGCCAGCGTCAATGCGCGAAGCTTTCGCCATTCAAAATAAATCAGCATTCCGGCGACCATCCCGACGCTGCCTGCCCAGTTGTCTCCGCGAGGCGGCGTCATTCGGATGCCAAGAACCGGCACGAGCAGCACAAACGCCGCGAACCAACCTGCGGCCATCAACAGAATCAGCTTGCTTGCTTCGTCGAGCCTTCTTCGCACAGCCGCCAAAATCAAAATCGTGGCAATCGCTGTCAGCGAAGCCAGCCAATCGGAGTCGTACCAGTACAACAAACCTTCTTGCCGGAAGTCCGAATTGGCAGGTTCCAGCCAGCTTTCGACTTTGCCTTGCGCCATCCACACGGCAAAGACGGCGATCAGTGGCGTGAAAAACTCTGTCAACCGGTCTCGATTCAGCACTGCTGGCAAAGCGGTTCCGGCTCCGCCGATTGCTCCCCACAAAAATCCAATCAGGAACAGCGAAGCAAATCCGTATAGCTGCGTTGGCGAATGGCCTGAGTGCGTGTAGGCGATGACCTGGCCATAGGACATGCCGCCGCCAAACGACCAGCCGATGGCTCCGAACATTCCAAAGTACACGATGCGCCGATGCCAATCCGGGCGATCTACCGCCAGCACGACGGCCATTGCTGCCAGAACGCCGGGAACCATCGCGCCGATTTCGTGGCCGTAATTGCCTCGGATGCCCCAACCAATGGAAAGCGATAAGGCTGTAAGCAGAATCGTTCGTTTGTCGAAATTGAATCGCATTTATTCGTGGCTCGGAAAATGAGTTAACAGGGTGAACTTTTCCACTGCCGAGGCGAAGAGTCCCGCAGAGATTTCGCAGAGTTAATGTTGCAATCTCTGCGCTTCCTTTGCGATCTCAGCGCCTCGGCGGGTGAATTGCATTTCTTATTTGTCCACCAAGCCTGAAAGCCAGTGCATGACATTCAACAAAAACTGCGGATTTTGTTTGGCGATGGGCGCATTCATTCCCATCGGCGCTTTGTTTGGCCCGGCAAGTTGTGCGGAAAACATCGCCGCTTCGCCGAACACGGCCACACGGCCTTTGCCGATTTTCAGCGTCGCGCCTTGTAGCCAGCTTTTGATCGGAGACCGCGCAGTGCTTTCAGTGAAGGCTTCGCCGAAGGTTTTGGGCAAAAACGCCATCGCTTCGTCGCTGAATTTCAGAACTGGTTCGCCCTTGTCCACTTGGAACGCAGAGCCTGTGAAGGTGGCAACCGAATCCACTTTTTCGCTGGCGGAACGGCCTTCGGTGACGGGATGCTTCAACAGCGAGCCTGTTTGCAGAGTGAAGGTCAGTGGCCCGCCGCCGTTTTTCGGCTCCAGGGCGTATCCATTGATGAAGTGAATGCCAAACGCCGAAGCCAGCTTGTCGGCTGCGCCCGGGAAAGGAAGATGATCTGCAATCAGCAATAACGCACCGCCCTGGTTGACCCAATCGCGCACGGCGGCGACTTCGTCATCCGTAAATGCTGAAGGATTCGGCGGAGACCAATCGTCTTTGTTGCGCTCGTTCAGGGCATTGGCGATGACCAGAATTTTTCCCTTGCTCAGGCTCTCTTTGCTGAACTTCGCCGCCGAAGCGTTGACAACGTATCCGTCGTGACGCAATAGATCGGCAAAAGTTTGATAGCGACCCGAAGCGGTGTGAAAGTTGAAATGTGCTTCGTCCAGCAATACGACTTCGCCTTTGCCAACAGCGAATGCGGGCTTTTCGATTTTCGGTTTGAAGTCCGGATCGGGGACTTGCTGGGCGCGAACTGCGAACGAGAAACAAACCAGCAGCAGAAAAAACAACGCGGCTTTTTTCAGCATAATGCTCCTTTTGTAGTTGAGTCGCAGGAAAGAATGCACGGTCAGCGATCGGCGCGGATTTGAGCATACGCGCTGAGGCCAGTCAATTTTTATGGCAAGGCGAATTCATTCGCTTCTCAGGCAGCTTTTTCCGCTGTTGAACCTAACGGCAATTGAATTTCAACGGTGGCGCCGTTGTCAGGCTGGCTGTGAAATTCGACGTTGGCTGCCGGGCCGTAAAAGTGTTCCAGCCGCTTTTCGATATTGGCCAGCCCCACGCCTCGTTTTCGTCCTTGCTCAAAACTTTCTTTGCTAACACCGGAACCTGTGTCTGCAACTGAAATGTGCAGCGATGGCAAAGCCGCACCGTTTTTTAGCCTTGCAGAGACGATGACTTCGCCGCCAGCTTTGCGCGGAGCGATGCCATGTTTGATGGCATTTTCCACCAGCGGCTGAATAATCAGCGGCGGGATTCGCAAATTACGAAGCTCCAGGGGAACGTCAATGGTGATTTGCAAGCGTTCTTCAAACCGCGCGCGTTCGATGGCAAGGTACGATTCGATCAAATCCATTTCGTCGCCCAACGTAACCAGTTCGCCGCTCGGGGCGCGCAACACGGCGCGAAGCAATCCGGTCAGCCGCAGCAAGGTGTCCAAGGCTCGTTCCGGAGCCGTTTGAATCAGATAGCTGATTGTGGTCAGCGCATTGAACAGAAAATGCGGGTTGAGCTGTGCTCTCAGCGCGCGAAGTTCGGCTTCGGTGGCAAGTTTGCTGATTTCCTGTTCGCGCAGATTTCGTTCAAACCGTTCGTGTGTTACGCGCACGGTGTCAATACGCCGCGCCAAAATCAGCGCCATGGCTTCCAGCATTGCCGTATCGTCAGAAAGCAATTGTCGCCCGGCGGAAAGTTCGCCGATCACCAACGAATACAGCGGCGGTTCATGTGTCGGAATCAAGACCGTCGCTGCCGGCAATCGTAACCGTCCGGTTCGGCGGCTCCCTTCGCTTTCCTGTTCCGCCACACGAACTAACTGATTTGGCAGCAACAGACCCGATCCGTTTTCGTGAATTGGATTTTCGGGTGTCCAGTCTGCTTCGGTGATATGCCAGCGAACTTCTCTGGCGGTTAGCGCCGGAGCCAGTCGTTCAGCGGCCAGCTTGAAAACCTCTTCTTCATTATCGTTCAGGGCGATGACGCGAGCGGTTTCATCCAGCAATTTCTGGTAATCCGATCGCCGCAAAACAACGGTATCAACAAACCAGACAATCCATCCGCGCAAGTAGGGATAAATCAACGCGGTTCCCAGCCATAAACCCAGCAGCGCTCCGACAGCCACGGGCGGCAAATCGCCGCTTGCAGAACGTGTTCGCAACAGCGGGGCAGCGACTAGAACATAAAGCCCAAAGGCCAGCGAAACCAATGTTACTAACGCCAGTGCCCGTTTCAGGAAAATATCCGCAAGTGCAAACCGGTAATCCTGGTAAAGCATTGCCAGCACCAGCGGCAGAGAAGAATGATGGCCGATCAGTTCTATCAGCCATGGAGCATCGCCTCTGGTGTGGCTGCTCAGGTGCAGCGCCGACACGGCAAAAACCGCTAACGCCACTACCCACCAGGCTCGTTTCCAAACGGGGGACCGTCGAGCGTAAATCAATAACGTTACGGTTAAAACACTGAAGCCGATGGTTAGCGCGCGCAAGCCGGTTGGCGAGGGAGTTTCTTTGCCTGTGACTGCGGCATAAAAATGCAAAATGCTGGCCGATGCGCTGAGCAGGTACGCCAGCAGGGAAATTGCCTGCGAACTACGACGCCGATCCCACAAAACCGAATGAACCACGACGGCAGGCAAAAAGCCCAAAGCTGTGAAAATGGCGGAAACAAAAAACGGCGAAGGTTCACCAAGTTTCCAATCCCGCACCCCATAAATTGCCAGGGCTCCCAGATTCCACAGCAGGCCGAGCAATGCCGTGGCCAGAAACAACCACTTCACCGAACTTGCAGTGCGTTGGCCATACCCTGTGGGCGAAAATGGATCCGCTGACCGCACAACCATCACCAGCAACATCGCATAGAGAATTGCGCCAGTGATGAAGCCCAGCAAATTGACCAGTGCGGCTATGTTTTGCGATTCCATAAACGGGAAAAGCCGAAAAGCGCTGCGCCCGAAAGACTGGGCAACGTATGCTCATCGGCTTGGCAAGTTCAAATCTTGGAAATTCGAGATTTGGCTTTATCGGTTGCTCAACACTCTGACTCTGGCAACAAAGGCTCCGTTGTTGTCCCGCAAATTGCCTTCGTTGACACTCAGGAACAGAATGCCGTTGTGCTTGGCCACGAATTCAGAGGACTGGCCGATGAACTCAAAATCATTGTTGTCATCGCCAATGACGGCGATTAGAGCGCCGGTTTTACTGCTTTGCATCAATTTGTCTTTGTCTTGCAGGTCCAACCCGTCCGGGCCGGTTCGTTTGCCATCTCCAAGATCAACTTCGCCGATGGCGCTGATGACAATGTGCTGGCCTCGCTGGACACGGATTTCGGTGCTGGTCCAATCCGCCGCCGCCGCCACGCTGACAGTTTTTTCCGCAATGGTGGCCAATTCGTCTGTCTTATTTGCGGCAGACGGGGAAGTGTTGGTTGCTGCCGGATCAGTGATTGTCCTGGTTGCCGCCGCCGTCGAAGCGCCTCCGGCAGGAATTCCAGTTTCGGGATTGACCGTCGGGGGCGGAATCGTGCTGCGACCTGTAATAGACGCTCCCCCGGTTTCGGTCGAATCGAACTCGATGCTTTCGATTTCATCAACCGGAATGTCGTGCTGGGAACTCGTGCTGCCGATCCGGACAAGAATCGTGAATCTACGCTGGTTATAGGAAACCACTTTGCCTTTTAGCACCGTGCCGTCCCGCAATTTGATCGTGTCGGCGAGGGCTTCAATATCAAATAATGCAAAAGCAGTCAGGCAAAGCGCCAGACTAAGAAAGGTTTTCTTCTTTATACTCACATCTACCTCCCAAGTGGCTAGACTCGCGAACTTGGCCCTGCGACAGAAATTGCAAAACTCGACAAGGTGACCGCCTGGCTTGAATTGCTTGGCGGGCAATCCGGATCAACTTGTCAATCCCGCATATATTCCTCTGTCTCAAGGCGTCGCGCTCTGATTTAGATTGAACTTCCAAGAGGGTAATTCCGCAGTAGCTTATAGCACAAATTCTCTGCCTCTAACATCTGACGCCGCTTTGGGCGGAAAGCCAGTGATTTGGCTCTGGCCTTGCGCCATATTGAGTTACGGATTGACGGATCTTTGCGGGTGCGACTGCTCCATCGAATTCTTTTACAAACTTTTGATCTCTTTCTGGGCAGGCCTTGACAATTTTTAAGTCAGCGGAGAATATGCCGCCTCATTTCAAACTCGAAAATTCACAAGCTTTCGAGTAATAAAGCAAGTCTAGGTCACAATTTAACAATTAGTTTTTGCGAGGTGGAGGTCTTCGTTTATGCCACAGCTCTTCCACCGCGGAATGAATACGCTTGCGCGACTGAGCATCGTAGTTGGATTGCTGGTTGCAGGCGGTGGGTTGATGTTCGTCATCGAATTCAATCGCACGCCTTATGTCACGCGCGCATTCGAACCGCGGGAGCAACCTGTGCAGTTTTCCCATAAGCATCACGTCGGCGACGACGGGATTGATTGCCGTTACTGCCACACAACCGTGGAAACGGCTGCCAGCGCCGGTTTGCCGGCGACGAAAACATGCATGAATTGCCATTCGCAGTTATTCGCCAACAGTCCATACTTGGAAATCGTGCGCGAAAGCTGGCGGACCGGCAAGCCGATCAAATGGACGAAGGTCCATGACCTTCCTGACTTCGCCTATTTCAACCACAGCATTCACGTCAACAAGGGTGTCGGTTGTTCGACCTGTCACGGTCGCGTAGACCTGATGCCGCTGATGTACAACGTCAATTCGTTGCATATGGAATGGTGTATTGGATGCCACCGCAATCCCAACGCGGTTTTGCGAGAGCAAAAAGATATCACCAATATGGAATGGGAAGCGCCGAAGGATCATGCTGAAAAAGGTGGCGCTGAACTCGCCAAGAAATACAACATCCAATCAAAAGAAGTGCTGACGAGTTGTTCAACCTGTCACAGATAGAAGAAGTCGGTAGGCGGTAGACGGTAGACGGTAGTTTGCTTGCGGAAAGTTCATCCTGCAAATGCTTTAACTCCTGACTCCTGACTCCCGGCTCCTGACTACTGAAGAGAGCAATGTCACATCGAGATCATCATCACGACCTAGAGCCGGTGCGAGAAGCGATTAGCCGCAAGTCTGGCCGCGAATTCTGGCGCAGTCTGGAAGAACTGGCTGGCACAGACAAATTCCGCGACTTTCTGCACAGAGAATTTCCCGCGCTGAATGCTCCTGAAACCGATCCGTCAATGCTGGACCCGAATGGCCGCCGCAACTTCATGAAGTTGATGGGCGCTTCGCTGGCATTGGCTGGATTGACTGCTTGCACACGTCAGCCGCTGGAACACGTTGTTCCATACGTCAAAACTCCGGACGGACTGATTCCCGGCAAGCCACAGTTTTACGCGACGGCAATGCCTTTGAACGGCGTCGCCAGCGGATTGCTGGTCGAAAGCCACGAAGGCCGTCCGACCAAGATCGAAGGCAATCCTGATCATCCGGGCAGTTTGGGAGCGACGGACATTTTTGCGCAAGCTTCTGTTCTGGGCCTGTACGACCCGGACCGTTCGCAATCGGCGATGAAGCTGGGCGATGCTCGCACCTGGGGCGATTTTCTAAATGATCTGGGTTCATGGATCGAAGCGCAACGGCCCAAGCGCGGCAAAGGCTTGCGAATCCTGACGGAAAACAGCACTTCGCCGACCTTCGCCTCATTGATGGCGAAGATCAAAACGGATTTCCCGGAATCGAAATGGGTCACCTACGACCCCAATACGCGTGATGGCGCCCGAATGGGCGCGCCGACAGTTGGCGGTAAACCCGCGAACGTTGTTTATAAGTTTGATAACGCAGATTTGGTGGTTTCACTGGATGCGGACTTTTTGACGAACGGTCCCGGAGCGCTTCGTTACGCGCGCGACTTTATGTCCAAGCGTCGCTTGACCAGCGGCGGAAACGAAATGAACCGCCTGTTGGTTGCGGAAAGCACGCTGACCACCACCGGCGCAAAGGCCGACAACCGATTGCCAATCAAAGCTGGCGAAATTGACTCGCTGGCTCGCGCAATTGCCAATGCTGTCGGAGTTTCCGTGGCAGCAGGCGCATCTTTGAGCGGGGAAGCGGACAAATTTGCCAAAGCAGTTGCCGCAGACCTTCAAGCCCACGCAGGCAAAAGCATTGTTATCGCTGGCGAACATCAACCGGCGGCAGTTCACGCCATCGCGCAGGCGATCAACGCGAAATTCGGCGGAACTGCAGTGGCTTACACCGCGCCGATTGAAATCAACCCCATTGATCAGACTGCCGGAATTACAGAACTGATTGGCGAAATGAATGCCGGTCAGGTGGAAGTTCTGGTAATCATAGGCGGCAACCCGGTGTACAACGCGCCGAATCTGCCTGGGCAGAAGGACAGTTTCCTGAACGCACTGAAAAAAGTTCAGAATCGCGTTCACATGAGTTTGTACAACGACGAAACCTCCGTGCAGTGCCAGTGGCATCTGGCCGAAGCTCACTACTTGGAATCGTGGGGAGATGCGCGGGCTTTTGATGGAACGGTTTCGATCATTCAGCCGCTGATTCAGCCGCTTTACCAGGGCCGGTCGCCGCTGGAATTGCTGGCATCAATTGCAAATATTCCGGGCAAAACGGCGCTTGATCTGGTCAAGGATTACTGGAAAACGCAGCCGCAGATGGCCGCGAACTTTGATCAAGCCTGGAAACAGGCGCTGCATGACGGCGTGGTTTCCGGAACCAAGCTCCCTGAAGAAGCCGCTCAGGTAGATGCCGCAAAACTGAGCGCTCCAGCGCCGGCTAAAGGCGGTCAGTATGAAATCGTGTTTCGCCTTGATCCGTGTGTTCACGACGGACGTTTTGCCAATAACGGTTGGTTGCAGGAATGTCCGAAGCCGATCAACAAGGTCACCTGGGACAATTTTGCGATTATCAATGCTGCGACTGCCGCGAAATTGAATTTATCGCCAAAAGACGAGCCTTATCACGCGACCGCCAAGATGCTGAACATCACGGTGGACGGCAAAGAGCTGGCAATGCCCACCTGGATTCAGGCGGGGCATCCCAATGATTCCGTGACGGTGTACTTGGGCTACGGCCGCGAACGCGCTGGCAATGTCGGCAACAAGACCGGTTTCAACACCTATCTTCTGAAAACGACAGCGGGTTCGATTGCCGAAGCGAAACTGGCCGCGGGCGAAGGCACTTACCAGTTAGCCTCGACCCAGGAACACTTTGCGATAGATGCTTCCGGCATTGATTCCAAAGCCTTTCTTCCGGAAGAAAACGATCTGGCGGATCGCCACATCGTTCGCGCCGGAAATCTGGAAGAGTACAAAAAGAATCCGAAGGCGATTCACCATGGCGCGCACTTGCCGCCCGATCCGAAGATGACGATCTTCCATCCGGAAGAGCATCCGTACAACGGTTATGCCTGGGGCATGGCGATTGATATGAACGCCTGCATCGGATGCAACGCCTGTGTGGTTTCCTGTCAGTCGGAAAACAACATTGCGGTACTTGGCAAGGAGTTGGTGACACGCGGACGCATCATGCACTGGATCAGAATTGATACCTACTTCCGTGGCGATATGGCCAACCCGGAAGTGTACTTCCAGCCGATGATGTGCCAGCACTGCGAAAACGCGCCGTGCGAAGTCGTTTGTCCGGTCAACGCCACGGTTCACGATGCCGAAGGCTTGAACACGCAGGTTTATAACCGCTGCGTTGGAACCCGGTATTGCGCAAACAACTGCCCGTACAAAGTTCGCCGGTTCAATTACCTGCTGTACGGAGACTGGGAAACGCCGAGTTTGAAGAACGTTCGCAATCCCGAAGTCACCATTCGCTCGCGCGGTGTAATGGAAAAATGCACCTTCTGCGTCCAGCGCATTATGAACGGCAAGATCGAAGCCGAAAAACAAAACCGCAAAGTCGCTGATGGCGAAATCCAGACGGCTTGCC
>CAZMXG010000215.1:0-12128 GCA_964570175.1 uncultured Heliomicrobium sp.
AAGCACCAGCTACGGAAGTAAATCGTAAAAATTGTTTTGTTCAGCCACCGCTTACGGTTCGCGATTGGTGAAGAAATAACTGATCCCGATGGTGAAGGTGTTTTGGTTTCCTTTCGAAATGCCATCCGAATTCGTAAAGAATTTCTGGTTGGAAAAATCGCGGCGATATTCGAATCGCGTCAGGAAGTTATTGACCAGCTTCACCTCTTGCGTCAGCGTAATGTCTTTGACCGTTTGCGCAACGCCGGTTCTCAGTCCGTCCCTGTCATTGAACACTTCAAAGCGCGGCGAAAAGGCCAATTTGCTGTTAAAGGCATATTTGAAATACGCGGCTCCGCCCGTCCATTTGCCGCGGTTGCCAAGATTGTCTCCGTCTGATCCGTACACAAAATTGCCCAGCAACGTGAACTTGTCAGTGACATAAACGGTGGCCACCGTGTCGGCAATGTGCCGCCAGTTGTCTCGCAAGGAAACCGCCGGGACATTGGCCAGCGGAGCTTCAGGACCAGCCAGATAGGTTTGCGTCAGCGCGAATTTCTTGCTCGGCGTCAAACCAAGCTGGAATCCAACAGTCTTTCCGGTTTTTACGTTGTTTTCGAATAGGTTGTCCCACCCATTGAGCAGGAAACCGGTCAACGCGACTTTGTCGTTAACGGCATACTTGGCACGAAATCCGGTGTGGTAATACGGTCCGAAGGCAAACAACCAACCGCGCGAGTAATTGTAGTTATCTTTTGTCTCAATCACTTCAGCGCCAACCGGCGTGTAAAACTTCCCGAAATCCACTGTCAGCCCGCTGCCGACCGGGACGACGTAACTCCCGTAAGCCTGAAGAACATGCTTGGTGGCGTCATTGCGGCTGGAATCGCTGACCGAAATGATGCGGTCAACGGTTTCTCCAAGCCCCAAATCCACACGAAAACCCAGTGGGTCGTCTTTTGAGTTGGCCTTGTTCAAAGTCAATTTGGCCAATTGCAAACTGAAAGCATTGTGGCGCACATCAAACGCGCGGCCTTGCGTGAACATGTCCACTTTGTTGTTGTTGTAGCTGTAATAGCCGTCAACAATGCCGCTGACTTCGACATCGCGGAAAAACTTCAAAACTTCGTTGTTCTTCTTGGCGTCATCCTGAATGGCGACAATCTCTTTTTTGATCTCAGCGACTTCGACTGCTTTGGCCACATCCGTTTCCGGTTTGGCAGCGTTTGTCGTGGCAGTCGCCGCAGGGCTGTCCAGTCTGGCCAGTCGCGCTTCCAGCAAACGGATGCGCTCTTCCAAGGCTTCAATCGTTTTGGCCAATTCTTCGGCGGCGGTTTTGGCGACAACTTTGTTCGCCGCAGCAGTCTTCGCTGCTTCGTCATTGGCAGCGATGGGCTCATTTGCTGCCGTCTGACCAAAAGCCGTCACGCTGATGGCGGTCGCCAAAGTGGCAGCGGCCAAGGTGCGGCGCAATTCGTGCGTGAATGGAAATCTCTTCAAGAGCATCGTGTTCTCCTCTGAATAGCTTTGCAGTAATCAAGCGCGAAGCCATTAACAGAGCAGTGCTTGCGCGAAAATCAGCGCCAAGCGTACACTCCATTTACGGCCACGCGACTTTTTCACAGATGGTTGCGTGGTTTAGACCGGGCTGTGGCGCGGGTGATGTTGCAGCATCTCCTGATGGGCGTCACAGCCCTCTTCATTTTCAAATCGCGGATGGCGGAATTAGCGCGAATTGCGCAAACCAACCACAATCAAACTGCGTTGACGCCTTGTTCGCCCGTGCGGATGCGAACCGCTTCTTCAACGGGAAGAACGAAGATTTTGCCGTCTCCGAATTTCCCTGTGCGGGCGGACTTGATCACCGCTTCAACAGCACTTTCAGCCACATCATCGTCAACGATGACTTCGATTTTTACCTTGGGCACGAATTCAACCTTGTATTCACTGCCGCGATAAACCTCGGTGTGGCCTTTTTGACGACCGAAACCGCGAACTTCGCTAATCGTCATTCCCTGAACTCCGACCGTTTGAAGCGCGTCTTTGACGGCTTCCAACAAGTGCGGACGAATAATCGCTTCTATTTTTTTCATTGGTGTTTCTCCTTATTTCTCCAAGGCATCAGCGGTCCTAAAAACGGGATCACCAATGGATGAACTGCTTACAGGGCTAAATATTCCGCCTGTCAAATCCGAATCCAGGTTATAGCCCTCTTCACCATGCTGACTGATATCCAACCCGGCAATTTCATCTTCGCCAGTAACGCGAACACCAACAACCAGATCAACAACTTTCAGGATGATGTACGAAGCGACGCAACCAAGGACGATTGCCACCAACGAGGCGATTAACTGATTCAACACCTGCTTTGGATTGCCTTCGATCAAGCCACTGGGCAGAGCCGCTCCACTGGGATCTTTGAACACTGTGTTGACAGCACTGTTGGCAAACACGCCGGTCAGTATTGCGCCAGTAAACCCGCCAATGCCGTGAACGCCGAACGCATCCAGCGAATCGTCATAACCCAGCTTTTTCTTCAGCACGGTTACGGCAAAGAAACACACCACACCAGTAATAAAGCCAACCGCCAGTGCAGACATCGGCGTGACAAAACCAGCCGCCGGAGTAATGCCGACAAGCCCGGCAACCGCGCCCGAAATGCCGCCCAGCACAGTCGGTTTGCCTGAGCGAACCCATTCAACCAGCAACCAGCCAAGCGCTGCCGCCGCCGCACCGAAATGCGTTGCAACAAAAGCGCTTGAAGCCAGCGAGCCTGCGGCAACTGCGCTGCCTGCGTTGAAACCAAACCACCCGACCCACAGCAAACAGGCGCCAATCACAGACAGTACCATACTGTGTGGAGTGAATGGCATTTTCGGATATCCGACGCGTTTACCTAGGTAAAGGGCACAAACCAGAGCCGAAAATCCCGATGAGATATGAACGACCGTTCCGCCAGCGAAATCCAGCGCTGGAACTTTGCCGCCCAGAAAAGCATTCAGGAACCCACCATCGCCCCACACCATATGGGCCAGCGGGAAATAAACAACCAACGCCCACAGCGTGCAGAACATCAACATCGCCGAAAACTTCATACGTTCGGCAAACGCACCTGTAATCAATGCAGGCGTGATGATGGCAAACATCAACTGGTAAACCATGAATGTTTGAGCCGGAATCGTCGCCGCATAAGCCGACGGCTCAGCTCCAACGCCCTTCAAAAACAGAAAGTCCAGTCCGCCAAGGAAGGGGGAGCCTTTAGCAAACGCCAGGCTGTAACCGAGCACTGCCCAGAGGACAGTGATGACAGCCATCATAATGAAGCTTTGCATCATCGTGGCCAGCACATTCTTTTTGCGCACCAGACCGCCATAAAAGAGCGCCAGGCCAGGTCCGGTCATCATCAGCACCAAAGCTGAACAAACCAGCATCCAGGCATTATCGCCCGCGGTTTGCGCTGTCTTGACAGCCGTTTCGGCAGCGGCAAGCCGCTCTTCAACCGTTGGCGTCTGCGCCAATACCGACAGCGTCATCAAAATCAGACCTATGGGTAAAACTGCGAGTTTCGTAAACAAAAATCCCAGCTTGTGAAGTGGTTTCATGACAATTTCCCTTTGGAAGATTTCAACTACGTAGTCAGGCAACGTTTCACGAGGCTTTTTTGACGGCCTCGTATGGTTTCATGTTCTTCGTAGATGAGGTTTCGTTGTTCTGTTCGTTGAGAGTAAGCCGAAGCGCGTCTTCGATTGTTGGCAGTACGTCATCAGCCAATTTTTCACCCGTCGCGTTCGTCACGTAAAAGATGTCCAGCGCAAGATGCTTTTCGGTCGCCACCTTTGCGAACACTATATCCAGGTCGAGTGCCGTCAGAGTGCTGGCAATCTTGTAAGCCAAGCCAAGCCTGTCTTCCGTCATCACTTCCAGAATCGTGCTCTTATTTGATGAATAATTATCCCAGCTAAAGCGTGTCGGAGCGGCTTTCAGCATCTTGCGCCGTGATGAAAACTTGGAACTTGTTTGTGCGCGAAGCCTTTTTTCAACAGATGCGGCAACGTCATATTCGCCGCTTAGCGCGCGTTTCAATGCAAGATCAATTTGCTCCCAGCGCGCCGGATCGTTGATTGGCTCGCCGGCTGAATCGCGCACTTTGAAAGAATCAATTGCCACTCCATCAGCGCGCGTGTTCAGTTGCACGCTTAGGATGTTGACGCCTTGCGCGGTTAAGGCGCCGGCAACCGCGGCAAACAATCCGCGCCGGTTGCGCGCGGCTAGATGCAAATCCGTCGAACGCGTTTGCGTGTTCGCGCGCCAGCCGGTTTTGATCAACCGGGAATTCAGCGAAGCTGCCAGTCGAACGTGCTCAATAATCGCTTGTGGTGGCGTGAAGCGCGCATAATCATCCGGCAACAATTTGAAATGGCGGCGAACTTCATCCGAATCCACTTCACTGCCCAGCATGCGCGCGATGCGCTGTCGCAAAGGCTCTGTTTCGCTTTCTCCTTCTTCGGGAAGCAAAACTCCGCGCGCTTTTGTGTACAGTTCCCAGATCAGCGCATCTTTCCATTCGTTCCACATTCCAGGCCCAACGCCGTGAATGTCGCCAAAGGTCAGCATGCAAAGCAGATTCAGGTTTTCAACATTCCCCATCTGAGCAGCAAAATCGTTGATCACCTTTTCGTCGCTCAGGTCACGGCGCTGCGCAATGTGCGACATCAACAGATGTTGGCGAACCAGAAAGACCACCTGTTCAGCCATCTTTTCTTCAATCTGCAATCGCGCGCAGAGTTTTTTGGTAATTTCAACGCCTTTTTCCGTGTGCCCGCCTCCCAGGCCTTTGCCAATGTCGTGCATCAGCAAGCCCAGGTGCAAAACGGCCAAATCGCTGATCTGGTTGTAGACGTTTCGATACCGTTCAACCTGCTTGCTGCGCGAATTGGCCAGTTCGTCCAGCGCTTCGATGGTTCGCAGCGTGTGTTCGTCCACGGTGAACCGATGATAAAGATCGTGCTGCACCAAACAGGTGACGCGTCCAAATTCGGGCAGGTATTTGCCCAGAAAATCCATGTCATGCATCAGCCGTAATCCGGCAGCGACCTTTCCTTTCACACGCAACATCTTCAGGAAGGATTCAGTCGTATCAGCCGCAGAGCGAAACGTTCGATTGACGTTGGGCAAGGAAGCCTGCACTGTTTCCTGCAAGGCTGAACTGAGCCGCGCGCCTGTTGCCTGAGCGTACCCAAACGCCAGCATCATTTGCCGGCCATCCAGCTTTTCTGTCGCTTCGGCCAGATCAAGCTCTCCATCCCGCATCACAAACCCGCCCGTCGCGGCGGCCAGTGCGGTGGTTTTGAAGCTTCCCCGCGCTCGCGAAAACCATCCCTTTTTTTCCGTTTTTTGCGTCGAACGCTGCAAATAGGCTTCAGCAAGACGATGCAGCTTTCGCGCGTGCAGATAGTAATCGCGCATAAACAGCTCTGAGGCCTGCTGTTGCGGCGTGTCGTCGTAGTTCAAATTACGCGCAACCTGTTGCTGTAAATCCAGCGACAGCAAATCGCTCTTGCGATTGGTCAAAAAGTGAATTTCATTCCTTACGCGAAGCAAAAAATCATAAGCCGCAGAGAGTGCCTTGGCGTCACGTTCTGCCAGAACGCCACATTCAGCCAAGCCACTGACCGACGTTGCGCCGAATGTCACCCGCGAGGCCCAAACCAATTCATGCAAATCGCGCAAGCCACCGGCGGTTTCTTTCACATTGGGTTCCTGCAAACAAGCAGCGTCCCCAAATTTGTTGTATCGCGCCTGCCGCTCTACCAGCAGTTCATCCAGCAGTTCGCGCTTTTTCTTGTCAAAAATCTCTTCGTCCAGCCGTTCAACCAGTTCTTCAAACAACTCCTGGCTTCCCCACAACAACCGGGCTTCAATCATGGAATTGCGCGAAACCACATCCTCTTTCGCAGCCGACAAACATTCGGCCATCGAACGAACGCTGTGGCCGACGTTAAAACCTACGTCCCACAACGAATATAAAATTGCCTCGCTTAATTTGGCTGCGCGCTCGGCTTCGCGGCGGCCCTTGTAAAGAAACATCACATCAATGTCAGACTGCGGGGACAATTCCTGACGCCCATACCCGCCCAAAGCGATGATGGCGAAATTGCCTACGTCAACCGCTCCGCCCAACCGATCTTCAACCGCCAGCCGCGCAATTCGATGGATCAGCAAATCAACGACCAATGAACGCGCTGCAACAATTTGCGACCCGCTGATGCCAAAACGATGGCGCAGATGCAGGCGCTGTGTTTCGATTTTCAAAAACTTCTTTAGCGCAGCCAACCGGTCAACAGCGCTGGATAGTTTTTCGATGCGCCGCAGCTTCTCTCCTGCGTGTTGTTCGATTGTTGCCAAATTGATTTGCATTGTGTGTTGAACTCGCTTTTGATCAGAGCAATGCCGGTGCCAGAGCTTCCATCGAACTAAAAAAGCGACCTTAACTGGCGCAGCCATTGAAGATTTCCCGTTTCGCGCTGTTTTAAAAAGAAAGTTGGTAAAACCAGGAAAGCCACAATTCTGTGAGATTGAATTTTCGGTAACACATTTTTGTAGGTCTACCCGGAAACCTCCCCTAAGAACGCCCAAACGACCCCAACAAAATTGTCAGCTTGGAAACCTGATTCAACATTTCTGTCTGCCCCTGAGTCACGATTTTTAAGCCTCTTTCAGTTTATGCCCTGACCCGGTAATCTTTCTGCGTTTGCCGAAGCAAGGAATCCAAACTTTTCAAAGTTTTCCTAACTTTTTTTGGCGGCGCGATATAAGAAACTGATTTTCAACAGATTCATTGCCAACGACTGAATCGCTTTCAAAATTGATGACTAAGTTAGCCACCTCTGTTTCTCACACAAAATTCGACCAATCACCGACCAAAACACATTTGCTTTTGCTTCTTTTGCTGACGGCGTTGATTTACGTCGGCAGCGCCTGGAGCCCTTCTTTACAGGATGACGCCGATGCGGGCCACGCCGAAGCCGCGCGCGAAATCGTAGAGCGTGGAGATTGGGTAACACTTCACATCAACGGCATTCGTTATCTGGAAAAAGCGCCGCTGATGTATTGGGCGACTGCGCTGTCATACAAAATTTTCGGTTTCACGGAATTTGCTACCCGATTGCCATTGGCTATCGGAGCCATGTTGCTGGTTGTTATTGTCTATTTCTTTGGCTGTTGGATGGGTGGAACGAAAGCAGGGCTTTATTCAGGCCTGGCGATGGCATCAGGTTTGGGCGCGTATTTGTTTACGCGCATTATGATTCCTGAAATCATTCTTTCTTTCTTCCTAACAACCGCGTTTTATTTTTTCCTGAAAGTGTATTTCGACGAACTGGATTCGCCCTGGATTTATATGTTTTACGCCTGCATGGCCGCGGCTGTGCTGACCAAAGGCTTGATCGGAATTGTTTTTCCCGGCGGAGTTCTGTTCGCATTTGTGCTGCTAACCCACGGCTGGCGAAGATTGTGGCAGATGAGGCCCATCAGCGGCGTGCTGTTGTTTCTTGCCATCGCAATTCCCTGGCACGCATTAGCTGAATTGCGCAACGACAAATTCTTCTGGTTTTACTTTTACAACGAACATTTCCGGCGCTATCTGGGAACACGCTATCCGGTGGATTATGACACGGTTCCTTTAGTTAGCTTCTGGCTGCTGCATCTGGTCTGGTTATTCCCTTTCAGTGTGTTTCTGCCTCTGGCGACGCAACGAATCCGCAATTTGTGGCGCCCCGTCGAACGTGAAGACCAGCTCCGGTTATTTGCCTGGTTATGGGTGTTGGTGGTGATCGTTTTTTTTTCGTTTTCTACCCGGCAAGAATATTACACCTTTCCGGCTTATCCTGCGCTGGCGCTGCTAGCTGGAACGGGCTTGGCTCGCGGCGAACAAGAACTCTCCCGCTGGACGCTTGGTGGACAAGCCGTACTGGCGTTTTTGGGATTGGCTATCGGAGCCGTTTTGAGTTACCTGCTCTGGCTGTCGTGGGACGTCATTCCTCCGGCAGACATTTCCCAAGCTCTGACCTACCACCCCGAAAATTACAAATTGGCGCTGGGTCATATGTCGGATCTGACAACCAAGGCGTTTGCGTTGCTGAGAGTTCCTGCCGCAGGCGCGGCCGCTTCCTTAGGGCTGGGCCTTATCGCGGCATTCATGTTTCGTTGGAAACGAAAACCTCTTCACGCTTCCTTGCTGACGGCAGTTTCCATTGCCTGTTTCATCTACTTCGCGCACATGGCGCTGGGAATGTTCGATCCGTATTTGTCGTCCAAAGGGCTGGCCATGGAGATCAAACGGCGGCTGGCTCCGGGAGATGTCGTGGTAATCAATGGCGAATATTACGGCGGTTCCAGCATCGGATTTTACCTGCCGCAAAAGGTCCTGATTTTGAATGGGCGAATGACCGGACTTGAATTCGGTTCGTATTACCCGGATGCGCCGCAAATTTTCCTTGGCGACAAGGAAATCGCCGAACTTTGGCGCGGCGACAAACGCGTCTTTCTCTTCACTGCTGACCGCGACTTCGATACAGTGAAAAGCGCAGTAAACACCGAAATGTTCAAAATCGCGACCATCGGAGAAAAATCCATTTACAGCAACCGGCAATGATTTGTTGAACAATTTGCAGGAGGCAAAATGCGTTACTTCAAATTCGCATCAATTCTGATTCTGTCCCTGTCGTTTTCAAGTTCGGCCCAGCAACTGGTGAAAGTCCAGCAAGTGGAGCTTCAGCCATTAACCGCACAAGTCAAACGATTGATTGAAGCAACGGATTATCTTGGAGCGCCATTTACTGCCGCCGACAAACAGGCATTGGAACGCGCCAGCAATTCCACTGACGACATCAAAACGCGCCGTGAAATTCAGGATGTGCTAGATCGTTATTGCCTGCTGGACGTTCATATAAACCCGGAAAGCCGCGTCAAAGTTATGCAAGGTGCGGCAAAGCCCGAACTCGTTGAAAGCGGCTGGCGAACGTTTCTGGTCAAAGTTCGCAATGAAGCCGGCGTCACCGCGCAATTAAAAGCTGTGAGCCTGAATGCGGAAAAAGTGTTTTCGCGGGGCCCAGCCAGATTCAGCACCAGCCCGCGTCCACAGCAAACTATCAACGAACGGGACGTGCGCGATCGTTGGATGGATTTGGCAATGTTCGACAAACCGCCAATGAAGCCGCAATTGTCCGGGCTGGAATTGGAATATCGCATCATCCAGATTTACAGCCGAGACGCGGGCAAACGCGAAGCCCGCATTGGCTTCAACGTCGGACAAGGCTCCCAAGACATTGGCTTTCGCAACGACACAGACATCCTGTTCACCAGCCGCCCGGCGATGGACATCAAGCTGAAAATACAAGACGAACTTGGACGCCCGACAACGGCATCGCTGGTAATACGCGATGCGCAAAGCCATGTTTACCCGCTGCAAACCAAACGGCTGGCGCCGGATTTCGATTTCCACCCGCAGATTTACAGAACCGACGGCGAACAGATCAAACTTCCGGCGGGCGAATACACGTTTGAAGTTACTCGCGGTCCGGAATACCTGACCAAGCGCCAATCCGTCAAAATCGAAGCGGGCAAACCGCAAACGCTCAGCTTCAAACTGGAACGCTGGATTGATCTGGCCAAACTCGGTTGGTATTCAGGCGATCATCACATTCACGCCGCAGGCTGTATGCATTACGAAACGCCGACCCAAGGTGTGTTGCCGCAGGATATGATCCGCCACATTCTAGGCGAAGATTTGAAAATTGGTTCCGTGCTGACCTGGGGGCCTTGTTATTACTACCAAAAACAATTCTTCGAAGGAAAAGACCATCAGCTTTCCACGCCTGAAAACCTGATGCGGTACGACGTGGAAGTTTCCGGCTTTCCTTCCAGCCACGCCGGACATTTGGTTTTGCTGCGGCTGAAAGACCAGAACTATCCTGGCACAAAAGAACTGGAAGATTGGCCGACATGGGATTTGCCAATTCTGCAATGGGCCAAGTCGCAAGGCGCAGTCGTGGGCTTTGCGCATTCGGGCTGGGGCCTGGAAATGAAGACCGACAAGTTGCCGCATTACGAATTGCCGAAATTCGACGGCATAGGCGCAAACGAATACATCGTGGATGTGACGCACGACGCTGTGGATTTCATCTCAACGGTGGACACGCCTTCGCTGTGGGAATTGAACATCTGGTATCACACGCTCAACACGGGCTTCCGCACACGCATCAGCGGCGAAACAGACTTTCCCTGCATTTACGGTGAACGCGTCGGATTGGGACGCAGCTACGTCAAACTCGACAAGCTGAACTACAACGATTGGGTTACGGGTGTGGACGAAGGGCGGGCTTACGTCACAGACGGCAAAAGCCATTTGATGGATTTTCAGGTCAACGCCGCAAAGATGGGGATTGGCGACAGCGAATTGAAACTGGACAAACCCCAATCGGTTCGGGTGACGGCAAAAGTTGCGGCTCGCTTGGATGAACAACCGAACGAAGCGATTCGCAAGCTGTCTTACGATCAAAAGCCTTATTGGGAATTGGAACGTTCGCGCATTGGCAACTCGCGTGAAGTGCTAGTTGAACTGATTGTTAATGGCCAGCCAGTAGCGAAGAAAATCATCCTTGCCGACGGAGCGATTCGAGAAGTCGCATTCGACGTTCCGATTGAACAAAGTAGCTGGGTGGCATTGCGCGTCTTGCCCTCGTCACACACCAACCCAATTTTCGTCACAGTTGGCGGCCAGCCAATCCGCGCTTCGCGGCGTAGCGCGGATTGGTGTTTGAAAGCTGTGGATCAATGCTGGAGCCAGAAAGCGCCGAAGATTTCCGCCAAGGAACGTCCGGTAGCCGAGCAGGCGTATGAACACGCACGGGAGGTTTATCGCCGAATCTTGGCCGATAGCAAATCAGATTGATCAAGTCAGCGACTCATGAAAAAACGGCTTGGAGCCAAACACTCCAAGCCGTTTTCTTCCGGACCTTTTAACGCCGCGAACCAGCCAGTTCCCTTTCCAGCCGCGCAATGCGGTTGGACGGGTTTGGGTGACTGCTCAAAAACTCAATTGAACGCCCGCCGGAATGACGCTGGATGGTTTGCATGAACGAGATCATCCCGCGAGGGTTGTATCCTGCGCGCCGCAGCATCTGCATTCCCAATGAATCGGCCTGCTGTTCCGCCGTCCGGCTATGTTTCAGAAACAACGTGTTTAGGCCAAACCCACCGACCATTCCCATCACTTGACCAAGCCCACTGCCGCTTCCGCGCCCACCGAGCAACCCACTGACCAAACCCAATCCAGCTTGCGCTAAATATGCTTTTGACGCCTGGTTGGTTCCGTGGCGCAAGGAAACATGCGCGATTTCGTGCGCGATAACAGCGGCAAGCTCATCTTCGGTGCGCGCCGCGTCAACCGCTCCTTTGTTGACGTAGACAAACCCACCTGGCAATGCAAAAGCGTTAATCGCGGAATCGCTGACAACACGAAATTCATACGGGAAGCGCGTGCCCGGCGCATAGGCCGCCAATCGTTTGCCAATGCGCGTCACACGCGCGTCGCTATAAGTCCGAAGCTGTCGGTTCGCTGCCGATGCCGATTGCCGTCCAATCTCGTAATCCTGCTGCGGTGAAAAAACGTTAAACCCAGGCTTGAAATTCTGCGCAAGAGCCGAGAGAGGCGCAATTATCATTAACGCCAGCAAGGCTGCTCCCTTTGCTCGCACAAATCCGCCCCTGCCTACGGTTAATCTGTTCATCTTAAAATCCCCCTTGTCTTAGTCTTCCCTGGAAGTAGGCAAGCGACTTGCCAAAGCCGTGCGAAAAAAAGGAAAACGAAAATTCAATGACTGCAAAATTTACCGGCAGGCTGGGCAAACAGGGCTTAAATCGAAGACAGGATTCATTCTGCATTTGGGGCGGCCCATATTCCATTTGGTGGAATGAGCCGCAGACCTATTTTTTAGGCAAGCACTGTATTTGCGGGGATTGACCGTAGAATTATCGAATGCTGAAATGGGTTCGCCGAGTCACTGGTTTCCCCAACCGTCTGCTCTGGCAACAATTAGGGGGTCAAAACAAATAATGGCAAGTAGAAACATGAAAGATGTGAACACCAA
>CAZMXG010000216.1:0-12035 GCA_964570175.1 uncultured Heliomicrobium sp.
GGCGTAACCGTTTGAGCAGCAGGCTGGTGAGTTGCGGGCTGATAAATTCCTGGCCTTTGACGACAGCGTTGATGCAATCAATCACTTCTTCGGCGGCGCTGTCTTTGACCAGAAAGCCTTTCACTCCCAGATCGAGCGCAGCGTTCAGAAAGTGTTCGTCCTTGTGCATCGTCAGAAAGACAAACTGCAAAGCCAGGCCTTTTTCGCGCAGCGCGGTGAGCACTTCAAAACCGTCGGCCTTGGGCATGTCAATGTCCAGCAAGGCAACGTCGGCGGGCGAAGCCAGAAGGCGCTCAATCGCTTCCGCTCCGTCCTTGGCTTCGCCGATGACTGCCATTTGTGGCGCGGTCTCGATCAGTTGCCGTAAGCCATTGCGGAAAATTGGATGGTCGTCGGCGATGAAGATTTTGATTTTGTCAGTGCTCATCCTTTTCCTCTCGCAATGGAATGATCACCGTCATCTTGGTTCCTTTGCCTGCTTCGGATTCAATTGAATGCATGCCGCCAAGCATGCGCACGCGCTCAGCCAAGCCGATCAAACCGAACCCGCTCGATTGACTTTCAGACACCGCGACAAAACCGCGTCCGTTGTCCTGGATACGGGCGGTGACCTGGGTTTCGGTTTGGACGATGCTGATTTCGACGGCGGTCGCCTGGGCGTGCTTGATGACGTTGTTCAGGCATTCCTGAATCACGCGGTAAAACAAGACTTCGTTGTCCTTTGAAAAAACTTCGTCAAACAAGGCCACGCGGGCGTTGATTTCCAACCCGGTCGCTTCACGGATTTTTTCGATCATCGCGTTGAGCGATTCGCGCAGCCCCAACCGTTCCAGATGGTACGGGCGCAGGTTATAGGCAATGCCCCGCACTTCTTCCAGGGCTTGTCCCGTAGCATTGGAAATTTCGTCCAGTTGCGCAGTCACCTTCTCGCCGTCGTCAGCCAAGCGCTTGCCGATGCTTGTGCGGTTTTTGATGACCAGCAAACTCTGGCCTAAACCGTCGTGCAATTCGGCAGCGATGCGTTTGCGTTCGGCTTCCTGCGAAGTAATGAGCTGGCGCGAAAACGCTGTTTTGGCTTCGGCAATCTTTCTAACTTGCGCCAAACGATAATGCGCAATCAGCCAGATCGTTCCGGCAATCCCCGAAACTGCCAGTAAGAGAAACCACCACGTTTGATAAAAGTAAGGACGCACAACGACTTTGAGGCTTGCGCCTTCGTTGTTCCAAACACCATTGGCATTGGCGGCGATGACGCGAAAGGTGTAGCTGCCAGCGGGCAGATACGAATAATTCGCGCTGCGCTCGGTGCCCGCTTCCGTCCAGTTATTTTCCAGCCCCTCCAGTTTGTATTTGAATTTGATCTGTGCCGATTTCAGCAGACTCAGTGCCGTGTAACTGATTTCAAGCTGTGATTGACCACGACTCAGTTCGATTGAAGATTGGAAGAGCTGTCGTTCAGTCGGCTTTCGATCAACCGAGACAGTTTCAATGACGACTGGCGGCGGCAGAGGATTCACAGTTTCGGCTTCGGGGTCAATGATAGCGACGCCACCCATTGTCGGAAACCAGAGCTTGCCGTCCTTGGCTTTGATGGCCGCAGGCAGCCTGCCGCCATTGCATTCGGCGTTGAGCATGCCGTCTTTTTCGTCATAAGAAACGCTGTTGAGTTTGGGAATCCTGCCGTCGGCAAAGTCGTTGAGTTCCTGCTTGCTAACGCGATGGATGCCGCGATTGCTGGACATCCAGAAGTTGCCGCGTTTGTCTTCCAAGACGGCAAAGACGCCGTTGTTGAACAGCCCATGTTCAACGCGATAGTTGAAAAACCTGCCGCCTTTGTACCGCACCAAACCATCGCCATAAGTGCCAAACCACAACACGCCGTCAGCGTCTTCGTAAATCGCGCGGACAAAACCTTTCGGACTGTCAGCTTCGGTGTTGTAACTGATAAACCTGCCGTCTTTGAATTGCGCCACTCCCTCAAACGTGCCCGCCCACAGATTTCCGCTGCGGTCGAAGTGAATGGTGATCACGTTATCGCTTGGTAGACCGTCGCTCGAGGTGTAATGCGCGATTTCTTTGTCCTCCTTGTATTTGTATAATCCTTCGCCGGTGGCGATCCAGATATTTCCGGCGCGATCGGCGGTAAAATCGGTCACTCCGTTGGGCAGATCGTTTTTACCGATTCGTTTCATGGAGGGAGACGCTTCAAAGCGCCCGAATCCCCCGCTGCCTTGAAAGCCGAGCCAAACTCGCGCCTGGTCGTCTTCCCACAAGCCACGCATATAAAGCGGAATTCCCGTCGCGTAGTTCAATCTCAAATCCGTAACTTTCCCGTCCGCGTAACGATTCACGCCCAGCGCCGTGCCAATGAAAATATCTCCGCTGGTGGTTTGGAGCAGCGGATAGATTTCATTGCTGTTCAGCCCGTCTTTGACGGAGAGCGTCGTGATCAGTTTCCGCCGCAATCGCCGCAACCCCGTTGAAGTCGCCAACCAAAAATTGCCTTCGCGGTCCACAAGGCTGGCACCCGCGCCGACAGCTTCGTTCAGTAGATACGACGTGAATTGATTGTCTTTGAAACGCACTAGCTGGCTCGGCTTGGGCACGTTAAGACCTGAAAGCAGGAGCCAGAGGCTGCCGTCAGCATCTTCCATCATTTGATTCGGAAAGAGTTCGTTTAAGGCCGGGATGTCCTTTTTCGTAAAGACCGAAACCTTGCCATCCTGCAAGCGCCAGAGTTCGGAAACAGAAAATTTTCTTCTCACCCACAATGCACCGCGGTTGTCTTCATAAGGAGCAAGGCTGTAATTTGCTCCAAATTCCTCCGGCCCTATTTTGAGCGGATAGGTTGTTGCTCGTCCGTCTTGATGCCGCGTGGTGTGGTTTCGTTCAATCACCCATTTGGCACCGGATTTCCCCCAATAAATTTGTTTGACGTTGGGCTCTTTTTGGTCGGAAGCACGAACGAACCGGTCGCTTTCCAGTAAGTAAGACCCTTTGGCAGTTTCAAAAACGGCGTTCCCTTGGGCATCACTCACAATGGCAGCAATCGGTTCGCCCGAAGTTGCAAAATCCGAATACGAACGAAAAACCCCGTTGCGATAAATGGTCACAACGTAGTTTTCCGTATATGCATAAACCGCACCTTCCCGGTCGGCGAAAAGCCGCGCAAAGCGATTATTGACGATGCCTTTGGTGTTCCCCTTGTCGAAGATGGTAAAGCGCAAGCCGTCAAACCGTGCCAGGCCGTCAAACGTGCTCAGCCACAAATACCCATCCGGCGTTTGCACAACTCCAGTCACCGTGTTTTGCGGCAAGCCATTGGCCGTGGTCCAAACGTCAAAGCCGTATTCCTGCGCCATCGCAGCAGCATTTAAAGCAAGCCAAAGCACGGCGCCCACCAGTGCCACGCCCACACGAATTTTTTTTCCCGTCATAACGCATTCTCATCCGGGTATTGTCGGTCAGAATATTGGTCTTGTTGTTTTCTGAATTTGTGGGCAACGAGTATATGCAACCGCCCACAGGCTTCAAAATCGGGAATTGTGGTTGGTATTTTTAGCCAATGGCGCTGGTCAACGCGCATCGTTTGCAGATTGATGAGATTGAGGTGAAAATTTCGTACCCAACTTTTGATCTGTAACGTCAAAAGAAACGAAGCATCTTTACGCCTGCCAATTTTGCTGGATGAATTAAGAGAGGTTCGATTACGCCATGAGAATTCTGCGGAACCGTGATTTCGTGAAAACGCCACGCTACTGGAAACTTGCGCTGGTAATCCTTTCAGGCCTTTTTGCCATCGGCATTGCCGGAAACACTCGCTCTATCACCCTGGTCGGAAGCGCGCGGGAAGCGGACAAATCGGCCGAGAACATAAAAGCGACGATCCAGCAATACTGCGTCCAGTGCCACAAGGGGACTGCGGCAAAAGCAGGCGTCAATCTGGCTCATTTGATCGAGCAACCTTCGATTGGCGATAACTTTCAGCAATGGGAAAAAGTGGCGGCAGCACTGGAACAGAAAACCATGCCCCCCAAGGCCATGCCGCAACCCAGCGACGAAGAGCGCGCTCAAGCCGTGAGCTGGATTCGCACGACGCTCAGCGAGTACGCAAAAACGCACGACGGCGATCCGGGGCGAGTGACCGTTCGTCGGTTGACCAGCGGCGAATATGCCTACGCGATCAAAGACCTGACCGGCCTTGATGTGGATTTGGGCATTGATTCTTCCAGCGATTCTGTGGGCGGCGAAGGTTTCACGAATTTTGGTGACGTGCAGTTCATGCAAGACGCCAACCTGGAACGATACCTGAGCGCGGCGAAGCTGCTGGCCGATCATGCCGTTATCGGTTCTGGTCCGCTGGAATTCTATTCCGACCCAGGCAAAACAGGATTTGAAATGTCCGCGGTTGCGCGCCTGAGAGACCTGTATGCGACCTATGGGATTCGCACGGTTTCCGGCGAAGGCGGTCGCCCATTCGGTTTGGAGCGATATGGCAAAGCGCTTTACACCGCGTGGCAATACAAACATCGCGCGGCGCTGGGACAGGCCACCGTGACGCTGAAAGAATTGGCTGCGCGCGAAAACATCCAGCCTCGGTTTGCCGAACACATCTGGAAAGTCATGAACATGCCTGCGCCCGGCTATCCGACATCGGCAATCGTGGAACGCTGGCGCAAACTTCCTGCACCGACAGCCAGCAATCTTCCAACCGATCTGAAAGCTGTGCGGGCAGGGTGCGATGAAATTCAAAAGTTCATGGTCACCTGGCCAAGCTGGCTGTTTGCCCGTGGCGACGTTGCGGCTGGCGGTGCTGGCGACGAAAGTCCATTGGAATTCAGTGACCGCACATTGAACGTCAAACCGGCGCATCGCTTTGCTTACGTGCGCGGCGGAGGCCGCGGTCCGGCGCAACCCGGACCAGCCAAAATTTATCTCAATGTTTCGACAGTCAATCCGGCAATGGGCGACAAACCGGTGGTTATTTGGCGCAACCTGACGGTCGGTTTCCGTCCTATCGCGCAACGCACACAGGTCAAAGCCGGAGAATCTGCTGTCGTGCTTGCCGCAGACGCCGAAGCCGCTGCAAATTTGCGCCGAGGCATTTTGCCCCCCGGCCCCAGAAAGACCCTGAAGGAAATCGTTAGCCCGGAAACTGCTGCGCGACTGAATTTCGGCAAAAGCCTCGATGGAACCACGCTTGGTGAAAACGATTTTGCTTCAGAAGGTTCGGTGATGTTTGAAGTTCCGATGCCGGAAACGCCGATGCTGATGAATATGCAGATTGACGTCGAACTTGGCGGCAATCGAGATCAGGTTGTCCGCATTGTGATTTCCGACCGCGCTGATGGCGGCACCAGAGGCCAACCGACGCGCGCGCTGATCGGCGATATGGCCAGCGCCGGATACAAAGCATTTCGTAAAGGCGTGATGGAATACGCGACGTTGCTGCCGCCCAATTCGAACAGCGAACCTACGCCCGCCGATAAAGATCCCGTGCCTGAACCATTCGACAACACCTACAACGTTCCCGAACACGACGAGTTTGTCGTCAAGGTGAAATACATCCGCGATGATCGCTTTTTCGCTGAAAACCTGATTGACGCCGCCACGCGCAAACGGCTGGATCAAGCGTGGAACGATCTATACGCATCGTTTGAATACCACGACAATTATTTGCGGTTGCTGGCAAAACATTACGGCTTTGATTTGAAAGGCGTTGGCATTGCGAAAATGGACAAAGCGCAAATCGCGTTGCTGCCCGTCGAAATGCGCAAATATGTCACTCAGCTTCGCGCGCATTATGACGCAGTCCTGGCTGCACAAGCGGCGGCAAGACCTGGTCATATTAACGACTGTCTGGATTTTGCCAGCCGCGCCTGGCGGCGTCCGTTGACCGAACAGGAAAAACTGAGTCTGCGATCGTTTTATGACAAAACCTTCAGCGCCGACCAGGATCACCGCAAAGCGATTCGGGCTGTAATCGCGCGCATTCTGGTAGCTCCGCAGTTTCTGTATCGAGTCGAACAAGGATTGAATTCGGGAGTCGGGAATCAGGAGTCAGGAGTCGGGAGTCGGCTTTCAGAGCTTCGCCAATCAATGACACCAAAATCGGATTTCGCTTTGCTCCCAACCCCCAACCCCCAACTCCCAACCTCCAGCCTAAAGGCGCTATCGAATTGGGAAATGGCCAGCCGCTTGAGCTTTTTCCTATGGTCTTCGATTCCTGACAACGAGCTTCGCCGCGCAGCCGCTGCGGGCGAACTGACCGACACAGCAGGCATTCAAAAGCAAGTCAAACGAATGCTTGCCGATGTGAAAGCGCGACGGCTGGCGACAGAATTCTTTGGGCAATGGCTGGGCTTTTATCATTTCGACCAGTTCAAAGGCGTGGATACATCGCGCTTTCCTGAATTCACCAGCGACGTGAAGGAGGCGATGTACGACGAAGCCGTTTCCTTCTTCGAGCACGTCGTCCGCCAGGATCGCCCGATCAATGATCTGCTGTTTGCCGACTACACGTTTCTGAACAAAGACCTGGCCAAGTTTTACGGCGTGCAGAAAGACATCAAATCCACTGATCAGGTCGAACTGGTTCAAGGCGCAAACGCCTTTAATCGTGGAGGCTTGCTGCGGCTGGGAGCCGTTCTGACCGTCACGTCCGCTCCGCTGCGCACCAGTCCCGTGAAGCGCGGCGATTGGATTTTGCGACGGATTCTGGGAACGCCAGTTCCGCCGCCGCCTGCGGATGCTGGCTCGCTTCCAGCAGACGACAAGATGTTTGGCGGACTTTCCCTCAAGGCCAAGCTGGAACAACACAAACGCAATGCTACGTGCGCCAATTGCCATCTGCGGATTGATCCGCTTGGCTTTTCGCTGGAACATTTCGATTCAACCGGCCGCTGGCGCGACAAATACTCGGACGGTAATCTGATCGAAGACAGTGCCGCGCTTTCCGATAAAACCGAAATTGCAGGCGTGGGAGGCCTGCTTCGTTACCTGAAAAGCAAAGAGCCACAGGTCCGCAAAACACTGTCATACAAACTGGTCGGCTTCGCGCTGGGACGCACCATTAGCGCTTCCGATCAGGCATTGATTGAGCGCATGACCTTAAAAGGCAGTGAGGCAACTTTTGCGCAACTTGTCACGGAAATTGCCATCAGCAAACAGTTCCGTTACCGTTCAGGCGCTGAAGTGGGACCTGCATCGAATCCGACGACGAAAATCGCCCTCAACGCGGCAAAATAGATCAAGGAATCACATAATGACGCATTCGAACCAAACATCGAGACGGAATTTTCTGCGAGGCGCTGGCGTAGCCCTCACGCTTCCCTGGTTGGAATCATTGCCTGCCTTTGCGCAAAACAAAGCAGCCAACAATCCACCGCTCCGCTTCGCGCACCTGTTCTTTTCCAACGGCGTAGAACCGATTCACTGGTGGGCAAAGGGAAGTGGCGCGGCCATGGAATTTGGGCAGGCGGCTCAGCCGCTGGCGTCCATCCGCGAAGACATTGTGTTTCTGCGCGGGCTGTATCACGCAAAAGCCTTCACTTCGACCAGCCCGCATCTGGGCAGAATGAATCTGCTTTCGGGCGCACAGGTCAGCCTTGATCCAAAAGATATTCGCGTCGGCACCAGTTTCGATCAGGTTTTGGCCAAGCAAATGGGGCAGCACACTGCCGTGCCGAGCTTGGCGCTGGGCATTGAGCCGAATGAGTTGCGATTGGAAGACGGGCTTTCGATGATCTATGGATCGAACATTTCCTGGGTGTCGCCAAGCAAACCCGCCACAAAAGAAATTTATCCGTCGCGAACGTTTGACCAACTGGTGGGCGACCCGAAAGGCCGCCAGCTTGACCGCAGCATTCTGGATGTGGTGCTGGCGGATGCGAAATCGCTGCAACCCAAAATCAGCGGCAGCGACCGTAAGAAGCTGGACGAATATCTGGAATCCATCCGCGACATTGAAAAGCGCATAGACCACGCCGCGAAAGAAGAGCGACTGGAAGGCTGGAAGCCTACGCTGAAACAGCCAAACATGCCGCGCCCCGGCGATCAGGTTCCGCAAAACATTCCGGAGCACATGAAGCTGATGCTGGATTTGATCGTGCTGGCTTTCCAGATGGATAAAACGCGCATCGTCACGTTGATGCTGAACAACGATCTGTCACAAATGAACTTCCGCTTCATCGAAGGTGTGCGCGGCGCGTTGCACCTGGACCTGACGCACAACGGCAAAGCGCCGGAACTGGAAGCGATGTATCTGAAAACCAACCAGTATCACGTCCAGCAGTTCACGTATCTGGTCGAACGCCTGAAAGCGATTGACGAAGGCGGAAGTTCGCTGCTGGACAATTCCCTGCTGATGCTTGCTTCCAGCTTGTTTGATGGCGACGCACACGGAGCAGACCAACTTCCAATCGTGCTGGCTGGTAAGGCAGGCGGCCAATTGCAAACCGGCCGCATTTTGAATTACCTGGATAAGGGTAACGAAAATCGTCAAGCCTGCAGCCTGTTCCTTTCACTGATGGATATAATGGGCGTCAGACTGGATCGTTTTGGCGATGCGGACAAGCGGCTGGCCGGGCTTTGCGATTCCGCTTCTTGAGAAACTCTACTCACCGCAGAGGCGCAATGAACGCAGAGACAGTGCAGAGGAGGGAAAAATTCTTTGTCCATGCTCTGCGAAACCTTTGCGAAGCTCTGCGCCTCTGCGGTGAAAAAAATATTGAAGGGCTTAGGGCTTTAACCAGCGCACAAACCAATCAATCGCCAGCTGCTTCGCCTCAGGCGTTACTGTGTGGCCAGTGTTAGGTTGAATATACAGCTTGAATTTTTCCGAAGCTTTGGCTTTTTCATACGCCGCTCTGGCGTGTGTAGCGCATTCTTCTACGCCAGCGAGCGGCGTTCGCGCATCGGAATCCCCGTTGATGACGAGCAACGGACGCGGCGCGATCAGCGGCACCATTTGCGGCCCGTCAAACTCTCCGTAAATTCCCGGCACAACTTTGTCGTAAAACTTGCGAAGGAAAGCAGCGTTGACTGGCTCGCCTGCTTCTTTGGCTGCGGCATCCAGCGCAGCTTGAAATGTTCCGGCACGCGATTGCCAGGCATTATTGTCCAGCGCATGGCGAAAACTTTGGACGCCAATGCACGGCACAGCGACGGCAATGCGCTCATCAATTGCGGCGGCAAGATAGGTTTCCATTCCGCCTTTGGAAAATCCGATGACGCCGATGCGTGCGGAATCTACATCCGGGCGAGTCGTCAGATAATCCAGTAAGCGCATCACATCCCAGACCGTGTCGTACAAAAACGGTTTGCCTTTGCCGGTGTGCCAGGTTTGCAGCATCGCGTCCACATACTCCTTGGAGCCTTTGCCCAGCGGAATGCGCGCGCCGTGAAAGCGACCGTCAATGGCCACAGCGACGAATCCTTTCGCCGCCAGCTCACTCAGCAGCGGCAACTGGCTTTCTTTCGTGCCGCCCGTGCCGTGCAAAGCGATGACGACGGGGCGTCGGTTTTCCAGTTGCGTCGCCGCTTTTACCAGCAATCCCGGCACGCGTTCGTTGGCTTCGGCGGCAAAGGAAAATTCTTCCCGCATAAAACCGTTTGCGATAACGGCTGGAGCAGTTTGCGCAGTCAGCGGCACGCGCGGGCGGTCAATCAATTTGCGAAACGCCTGCTCGCTGGATTGCTGCGCAGCCTGATTCATCGCAATAAACTCGGCAGAGGAATCTTTCATGGCCAACCTTCGAAAATTTCGGATGCGGTGAAAGGTCAGGTAATTGGCGTCGTGCTGGTTGTGCGCTCCGTCGGCGGCATCATCAAACGCAGTGCGCACGACGGCGATCAAATCTTCGCCTTGCATCAGCCAGTCGGAGTACTGAAATCCGTGTTTTGCCGTGTCCGGGTGATAAATCAAAGCAGTGCGCACTTCCCAATTGCGCAAGTCTGTCGAACGAATCAATGCCAGCGTGTTGCGCGTCCGCGATGGTTCCTGGCGGCGATGTTGCGGCGGAACATAATTGGCCAACGCCCAATAGGCTTTGCTTTTGGCGTCCCAGCGAATGGTGAATTTCTTGCTGCCGCCGGGAAAATCCACGAAATCTTTTTGCGGATCGAAGCTCGCCTGTTTGCCATCGTCGCTGATGCGAACGATGGCGGCTTTTTCGTTGTCGTCTTTTTTGATGTCCACGCGCAGGATGTTGACGATTTTGCCTTCGGGCGAGACGACGGCATTTCCTTCCAACCAGGCGTTGAATTTGCCGCCCAGCCATTCCGGATTCCGGGCCAGACGGTTGCTGGCCGTCCAGCTTGAGGCTTTCAGCAGGTCAGCTTCCACAGGCGCGGACATCATAAACGCGTTGAAGCGTTCGCCCCATTTTGTTCCGTTCTGGGCGTCTTCCATCGCGCGCCAGATGCGGCCTTTGTGAATGACAATCGGTTGCGGCGAACAATGATACCCACCGTCGCCAAACAACAAGCCGGAGTTTTCATCCTTTGGTTCCGTCCAGGTTTTGCCTCCGTCGGTGGAGCGGCGAATCACCGTGAAGCCATATTCTTTTGTCGTTCCCATCAGATACAGCGCGCCTTTGTGAACGAACAACGTTGACCACCATTGGCCTTCCAGATCGGCACGTTTCTGCCAGGTTCGTCCTTTATCTTTGGAACCAAACACGGACATCTTGCTGTAGGTGCTGCCAGGGCCGAAAAAATCGTGCGAAGCGACGTATTCGCCATTCGGCAACACCGCGATGCTTGGCGAGCCAATGTATTGCCGCGACGAAGCCGGGCTGTAATCAATGACAATTCCCGGAACGCTGGAAGCCGTGGCTTTCTGGGCCTGACTGACATCCGGCAACGAACAAACCATCGCCAACAGAACCATTGGCAAAACGCGTTTGATAAACATTTGGTTTCCTCCGCGAAGAATATGTTGGCCAGTTTGTACGGGAATCCGTGCGCAATGTCACGGCAGGACGGCAAATGATTGCTGCAATCTGGCGGGTAATTTATAGTCCACACACTTTCAATTCAATTCACTGATTTCCGTTTAGGAGGCCTCCATCAATGAACGCATTGCGTGTCGTTTCGTCTGCTCGTTACAAATTCGTGTTCGCTGCCTGTTGCGCTTTGGCGCTGCTGGGCGCGTTGTTGCCTAAAACCACTTCCCTTTCCAAGCCGCGCTATTCGGCGGAAATTCGCCGCACAAGTCATGGCATTCCGCACATCACGGCGCAGGACATGGGCGGCCTTGGGTTTGGCGAAGGTTATGCCTTTGCGCAAGACCACCTGTGTTCGCTGGCGGATCAGGTCATCAAGGCGCGCGGTGAACGCGCCAAGTATTTCGGCGCGGGAGAAAACAACCGCCATCTGAACAGCGACGTCACCATGAAAGCGATGGGCTTGTACGAACAGGCGAAATCCATGCTCGCCGCCATGCCGCAGGATCAACGCGACCAGATCGAAGGTTACGCCGCCGGATACAACCAATACCTGCGCGAAGTGACGGCCAACGGCGTCGGCGGCTGGTGCAAAGGCAAAGATTGGGTATTCGAAATTACGGCGGTGGATGTGATGGCGTATAACCAAAGCGTTGTCGTCACCACCACGCAATTCGCCGATATGATTGCGACAGCAGCACCGCCGAAAAGCGAAACTGCCTTCAACATTCCGGCTGGCAATCTGGAATTGCCGGAATCCGATGTTGCCAGCAACGGCTGGGCAATCGGCTCCGACCGTTCGGCGGGCGGAAAAGGTATGCTGATCGCCAACCCGCATTACCCCTGGACGGGTTCCAACCGGTTTTGGGAAAAGCATCTGGTTATCCCCGGCAAGCTGAATGTTTACGGCGTTGGCTTGCTAGGTTCGCCCGGCGTTTCAATCGGATTCAACAGCGCCGTCGCCTGGACGCACACGGTTTCGGCGGGCAAACGCTTTGCGCTGTATTCGCTGAACCTGGCTCCCGGCAATCCGACCAAATACTTGTATGACGGCAAAGAACGCGAAATGACCAGCAAGGTCGTCAATGT
>CAZMXG010000217.1:0-12009 GCA_964570175.1 uncultured Heliomicrobium sp.
GTCGAACCATCTTTGTTTTCGATGGTGTTGGTGTTTACAGACACTCTAGGCAATGCCGTTGGCGATGGCGCAATGGTCGCTGTCGGCGTTGTAGTCGGCGTCATTGGAGAAGATGCTGGATTACAAGCCATAAAAACCAATCCGCCTGTCATCAACACAGCCAACGTAAATGCTTTCTTCATGATTCCCTCCTTAAACGTTCAAATGTTGCTGCCTCTTACCTGGAATTTGGCCAGGTAAGTATATGATCCGCAAATTTTTAGGGGAGGTTTTCTGAATGTTCAAAATACCAACATCCGTCCAAAAATTACAGCAACTCGCAAGCCAAATAGCGACTCGTTTCAAGAAACGTAAGTTGAAAAGCAATTTAGTGTGCCTTCCTGTGGAAATCTGTATTTTACTCGTAGCCAATCGCTTCGACCACGTTCAGATTGACGGCTTTTCGCGCTGGCCACCACGCCGCCGCCAACGCAATCAGTACTGCTAAAGGCAAGGCAATCAAAACAATGGTCATTGGGAATCGGTACGGAATCGTGAATCCGCCAATCATGCTCGCTGCCGTTTTCACCAGAAAATAAGTATTGAACATCCCGGCAATGGTTCCGCTGAGCACGCCGACAATGGCGATGGCGGCGGCTTCCAGCAGGATCATTTTGCGAACCTGGCTGCGCAATCCACCGATGGCTCGCAACACGCCAAGCTCGCGTTTGCGCTCGGCGACGGAAATGATCAGCGTGTTGACGATGCCCAAAGCCGCAATGATGATTGCCACGGCCATTTGCATGTAATTCAGCACGAAAAAGCCATTGATCAAATCCAGGATGAATTTTTTGTACTCGGTGTTGGTGTAAATGAATGCGCGATGCTGTCCCTTCAGGGAGCGCTGAACCTCCTGTTTGATTGCGGCAACGTCCGCACCTTTTTTGGCGATCAGGTCAATGATGTCCACTGCCGGATCATTCCAGTATCGTTTGTACAATTCGCGATCAAAAAAGACAGCGCCTTTTTCCGAAGTGTAATCTTCGATGATGCCGAGAATAGGAAAGTCGAAAGGCTCGGTCGGTGTCTGAAACTTCAACCGGTCGCCTACGCCCAGGTTATAGCGGGAAACAAAATTACGGGCGACCAGCACGCCTTCTCCACGAATGATCTTTCCTTTGACTTCGTTTTCGTCAGCGCCTTCGACGACATCGCTGACCCTGGCAAACCAGCCGCCCATATCCAGCGCAACCAGCGCCACAGAATCATCGGCATACGGAAGAAACAGAAATCGGATGTTTTCGATGCGCTGGACGCCGGGAATTTCGGCCAGCTTTTTGCCCAGGTCTTCGCTGAAATGATACGTCCGCGACCGAGCATTTTCCGATGTGTTGACGATAATGTCGGCATTCAGAATTCGCTCCATCCAGTCGCTGACCGTCGTTTGATAGCTGCGGACATATGCGCCGACTGAAAACACAAAAGACAATCCGATCATCAACGCGCCCACCGTCGCCGAAGTTCGCCTGGGCGATTGGATCATGGTGTCCACGGCAATGACACCTTCGGCGCCAAACAGCCGATCCATCAGCGGACGCAGCACACGCGCCGTCAGTTCGGCCAGCTTGGGCAGCAATAAAACCATGCCGAAAATCACCAGCGCCGAATAGCTGAACTGATAACTCAACCCAACACTCGTAGGCCCGAAGGCCACCAGGCCCCAACCAACCAGAATCATTCCCAGCCCGGTAAACATCCTAGCCTTGCCCAGTACGTTTTCCCGTTGCCGGGTTTCGATGTTATGCAAAGCCAGAATCGGATTCAGCCGCGAAGCCGCACGCGACGGCAACCAGGCACCGATAATCGAGCTGACAACGCCGATGGCAAACGAAGTCAGCGCATAATCCCAACGAAAGACTGGCGGTTGTTGCGTTGAAACATGGCCGAAAAGCTGCGCGGCAATCTGGCTCATGACGCGTTCAGCGCCAACCGCCAGAAAGAATCCCAGCACAATGCCCAGCGCGCTGCCCAGCAAACCCATCAGAACGGATTCCGCCAGAAACATTTTCTGAACGTTTGGCCGTTCAACGCCCAGCGCGCGCAGAACACCGATTTCTTTCCAGCGTTGATTCACAGAGATGCTGAAGCTGTTGAAAATGATAAAGACTCCGACCAGCAAGGCGATAAAGCTGGTGATCGTCATTCCGATTTTCATCGCGGAAACAGAGTTTTCGATTCCCTGTCCGCGTGAAGATGGCAGTGCAACTTCAATCGCAGCAGGCAAACGTTCCCGCAAGCGGCGTTTCAATTCTTCGACGGGAACTTCCGGCTCGTTCATCAAATCAATGCGGTCGAAGTTGCGCCCTCGATTGAACACAAACTGCGCATTGAACACATCCATCACGGCAATTTGCCCGTCGAAGATTTCGCCAATCCCAGCCGGTTTGAAAATGCCGCGCACGGTGAAGTCTTTTCTGCCTTGCGAAGTCAGGAGCGGCAGTTTGTCGCCGTCTTTCAGCTTGTATTTGTCTGCGAATTTCCGCGAAATCAGAATCGAATCCGGCTGCGCCAGCGCGACTAAAGGATCGGCGATTTCTTCACCGGATTCGTCGAACTGATATTCGCGCAGTTCGCGGTCGCCCAGCATATCCACGCCGACAATCATCAAACTGCTTTCGTCTTCAAAGGCAGTGTTGGCCAAAACTTCAATCACAGGCTGCGCGACATGCACGCCGGGCGTGTCTTTGACCGTTTCCCAAACCGATTCGGGGAAGCCGCCTTCGTTGCCGACAATTTGCAGCGTCGCTTTTCCTGCCATCTTTTCAATGGTCAGGGTTAGCGAACTGATCAACGTGACGTTGGCTGTCCGCACAGCAAAAAAAACCGCCACGCCCAGCGCAATTCCAAACACCGTCAGCACGGTTCGCAGCCGATGCTGACGCCATTGCTTCCAGGTAATGCCTAATAAAACGGAAAGCATTACCGCACCTCCGCCACTAATTTTTTGGCGGTGGAGTCGTTCACCACCTTCCCGTCACGCAAACGAATGACACGGTCACAATGCTGCGCGGCTTCGTCGTTATGCGTCACCATCAGAATCGTCGTTCTGAATTCGCGGTGTAAATCGTCCAGCAAAGCCAGAATTTCTTCGCCGGTTTTGGAATCCAGATTCCCGGTCGGTTCATCGGCCAGCAACACGGGCGGCTGGAAAATCAGGGCGCGAGCGATGGCGATCCGTTGACGCTCTCCGCCGGACATTTCATCGGGACGATGCGTTGCCCGCGCTCCAAGTCCGACTTTTTCCAGCATCAGTTTCGCGCGGCTTTCCGCTTCCTTCCTGGAGATGCCGTTCAATCTCAATGGCAGAGCCACATTTTCTGAAGCTGTCAGCGTTGGCAGTAGATTGAAAGTTTGAAAAATCATTCCGATCTTTTCGCGCCGCAACCGTGTCCGTGCGTCGTCGTTTAGCGAAGCAATATTCACACCGTCAATTTTGACCTCTCCGGAAGACGGTTCGTCCAATCCACAGATCAGATTCAACAGTGTAGATTTTCCGGAACCGGATGGCCCCATGACGGCGACACGCTCGCCTTGGCTGATTTGCAGGCTGACGTGGTCCAGCGCGTACACGACTTTTCCGTCGCCGTATTCACGCGACACATTTTCGATTTGAATCATTGCCAGGATTTCCTCACAGGAAGAGATTCGGTTAGGTAGGCTGCGATTCTTCCATAGCTCTAGAGGAAAGTCACGACTGGGTTATATGCATCACTTCAGGCGAGGCACGTAAACCGTAAACGGTACGGTAATGATTTTGGTTTTGCGCTGAAATTGCGACCAGATGCGGTAATTTCCCGGTCGTGGAAAGAAAGTGTCGAACACGACATCAGGTTTGCAGGGCAGCTTGCTGCGCTCTTCAGTACTCAGGTCTTCCGGAATCATTTCGGTCGGGTGTGAGTGCAGGTAATTCGTCCCGTCTTCACTCAGGATCAGCGTGTGCCCCCAAGCTCCCAGGTAAGGCTTCAAGTCTTCCACTGGCTGGCCCGTTTTTTCATCCGTCAGGTGGTAATGCAGTTCAGCGGGCTTTCCGGCAAACGGCTCTGCGGGTTCAAACTTCAATTCAAACCGGGTTCCGTCAACAGTTCTAACCAGTTTGTCGCCAATGGGTTTGTCGGGCGTTAGCCTGGCGAGCGACGACATCAGATCGCCTCTGAAACCGGCAGTCACAAGATTGTGATGCGTGACTTGGGGCGTGCCTCCGCTGGGGAAAAAGTCGCAGAAGATTTTGTAATATCCGGCTTTCGGCAATTCCGTGAGGATCGTAAAACTGCCGTCTGGTTGTTTATCGGGATGGATATGCTGGAACGATTCAAAATCCTGGCTGACGACAAACAAGTGAAACGGCATGTCGTGCAGGATGTTGAACTGTTTTACCTGCTGGTTTGTCGAAGGATTGAAGATGGTGAAACGGAACTTCACTTTTTGCCCTGCGCGCGGCGGTGAAGGCGTGGTCTGAATTCTCACAACAAAATCGCCGGATTCCGGCGGAGCCGCTTTCACCAGCTTCATTTTGCACTTCGGACAAATATCGGGCTTGTTTGAAACCACATCCGGGTGCATGGGACAAACATAAAAATCATCGCTGCTGAGCGTTCCGGCTTTGGTCGCCACCAACTTCATATTGCATTTCTGACAATTGCCAGGAACTTTGGAACTGATGTCGGGGTGCATTGGGCACACGTACACAATCTGTTCCGGAACCTGCGGGTCTTGTCCCCAAACGGGAATCCCTGCCGCCAACACAGCCAAACTGCTTTTCAGAAACACTCTGCGATTACTGCTCATAAAACACCCTCGAATAACTTACTTCTTACTTACCTACCGCGGCTTTCAACCGTTGTTGCAGTTTTTCCATATCACCGGCCACGGTTCGCGCCCCGGCAAACAAAACCAGGGCAAGCAACAACGAAACCACTGGCGCGGCGTAAAACGCCTGGTGCAATCCAATTGCTCGAAACTCCGCCGGAACCTGTTTCACGCTTTCAAAAATTTGCCCGGCGTTTGCCGCTGCTCTCAGCGCAAATTTATCGCTAAGCATGCCAAGGACTTTCGACCCAAACGCTCCGCCCAACACATACATAGCAAAAAAGTACAGGGCCATTGCCGTGCCGCGCAAATGAGGTTCAACCACATCCTGAATCGCCGGGTACACCGTCACGTAATATATGTAAAACAGCAGCCAGCCCATTCCCATCAAAACGGTAAACATGACCATTTGGTCTTTTGGCAGATTTAATGCCAGAAATACAAGCGGTGTGGATACAAGCAATGAAAGCGCAGCCACCAGCATTCGCCCATTTGCTCTTTGTTTGCGCACCCAGTCAGCCAGAAACCCGCCAAGCAATAATCCCAGAACGCCAACCGCTCCCAGCACGACAGCGGCAATATTATTCGCGCTTTTCAAACTCAGGCCATAGTAGCGAACCAGGTAAAGCGGCATGTAGGCGTTCACAGCGTAAGCGTTAAAATTGTGCAGCGCGCCAGCCAGTATGATCCACCACATTGTCGGAATGCTCAGCACGCGGCGATAAGGCGAAACGCCGTCGTCATGAACCGGAACTTGAACAACTTCAGAAGCCCCTCGCGGCAACTCTCTTATTTTCAATGCAAGCAGCGCAATGATAAATCCCGGAATCGCGGCAAAAAAGAACGCCTTGCGCCAACCGTAAGCCTGGCCGATCTGACCGCCGAATGTATTGCTCAGGAAAATTCCTATCGGCAGACCAAGCATAAAAATTGCCATTGCCCGCGCGCGACGATTAACCGCAAACATATCACCAATCAATGAATTACCTGCCGGAGCACAACTTGCTTCCCCAACGCCGACCCCCATTCTCACGGCAAACAAAGACCAATAACCACGCGCGAAACCGCTGGCGGCGGTGAATAAACTCCAAACGGCTACGCCTAGTCCAAGAATCCTTGGGCGATTTCCGCGATCCGCCCACCTTCCCAGCGGAACACCGACTGCCGCGTAAATCAGGATGAAAGCTGTCGTGATGTCGCCATAATCAGAATCACTCATCTTAAATTCGGCAATCATTAACGGAGCTACGGCCGCCGCAATCTGCCGGTCAAAAAAATTCAGCGTATTGATGCCAAATAACACTGCCAGAGCGAACCAAGCCTGTTTTTCTGTAGTTTGATGTTGTTCCATGGTGCTTTGATGGTTGTCGGTGGTTAGTGATCGGTTGTCGGCAATGCATTTAGAACCGGCGACCGGCCACCGATCACCGACAACCAAAGTATTACTTGCCTGTAAAATTCGGCTTTCGTTTTTGCAGGAACGCGGAAACGCCTTCTTTGAAATCTTCGGAGCGGAAACAGTCGCCTTGATTGATGGCTTCGTATTCCAGCGCTGCAGCCAAATCGGAATTTACAGAGGCGATCAACCCGGTTTTGATCTTGGCCAGCGCAATACCCGGCGAAGCCGCCAACCGTTCCGCCAGTTTGTTGACCGTGGCGTCCAGTTCCTCTGCCAGAACAACGCGATTGATCATTCCCATTTCAAAGGCTTGCTGTGAAGAAATCGGATCGCCCAGCGCCATCAATTCAAATGCCCGGTTATAGCCGACAGTTTGCGGCAGAAAGTAAGTTCCGCCGCCATCCGGCATCAATCCGATTTTGACGAACACCTGGCCAAAAAAGGCTTGATCGGAAGCAATGATGATGTCCGAAGCCAGCGCGTAATTGCAGCCTACGCCAGCCGCGTGGCCGTGAACGCGCGCGATGATCGGCTTGGGCAAATCGCGCATCGCCTGAATCCCCGGATTGACTCCAGCGCGAAGCGAAGCCGTCACATCTCCTGTAGCTTCTCCGCTGCCAAATCCCTGCACATCGGCTCCGGCACAAAACGCTTCGCCCGCGCCAGTCAGCACGACAACCTTCGTTTCGTCTTCAGCGGAGCGTTTGATTTCGTCGCCAATGAATTTGAAGGCCTCAAAATCCATGGCGTTGCGGCGCGCAGGATTGTTGAACGTAATCCGCTTGATGCCGTTTTCCAGCGTAACCAGAACTTTGTCTGACACGGGCAGATTCTCCTGTTTGTTCGTTTGTGTTGAAGAAAGGTGGAACGAAAAGCGCGCGCATTCTGGCGCAGCAGGCTTAGTTTTACAACTCAAGATGGGCATCAATCACCGCGAATGGCGACAACAGGATCAAGCCTGGACGCTCTGATCGCAGGCCACATTCCGGCAATCAACCCAACCGACGCGGAAGTCAGAAATCCAACCAGAATCGCCCAGACCGGAACGACGGCGGGGAAATTGACGATTAGCTGAAGCGCAAAGGCAAACAAAAATCCAAGCGCGATTCCAATCAAACCACCAAAACCGGTCAGGGTGATGGCTTCGATCAAAAACTGAGCCAGCACATCCCGGCGGCGAGCGCCCAACGCCCGTCGAATGCCGATTTCCGGCGAACGCTCTGTCACCGAAACCAGCATGATGTTCATCACTCCGACTCCGCCAACCAGCAACCCCGCCAGAGCAATCGGAACAACCAGCGCCGCCAGCGCGACAATGATTTGCTGAACGACCACAAAAACCTGTTCGGCGCGATTGGCTCCAAAGTTATTCGGAGCTTCGGTGGGAACATTCCGGCGAATGCGAAGCGTTGCCGTCACTTGTTCAATGACTTCATCAACGTTGCCTGCCGGTGCGCGCACGACAATCGCGACGCCTTCAATTTCGGGATACTGCTTGGCAATGGTTTCAAACGGCGCGTAAACAATGCGTTCATCCAATTCGTCGCTGCCAATGACGCCTTCGCCGGAAGCCTTTGTTAGAAGGCCGATCACGCGATAAATGCGGCCATCAATTCTGATTTCCTGATCCAGCGGATCTGTGCCTTCAAACAACTGCGAAGCGATACCCTGCCCGATCACACAAACCTGAACCCGGTTTTCCCGCTCGGCAAAAGTGAAAAACCTGCCGCGTTCAACACTGACGGAAACGATGTCCGGGAAGTTTTCCCAGACACCCAGAATTAACGGATTGATTGCTTCACGGCCACGCGCCGTCATCGAAGCCTTGTTTGCCGAAGGCCCATAACTGCCGCGAATTTTCTGCGGAGAAACCGCTTGCGGCTTGTCCAGCGCCGCCACGGCCAGCGCGTCTTCGTACGTCAGGTCTTTGCGTTGTCGCTCTTCGGCAGAAGGCCGCTGAAACGATGGCCCGATCCTTTCTTCTTTGGTGAAGTAGATGACGTTCGGCGCGCTCTTTTCGCTGACCGCCGCCACACGCGCAGACAACCCAGTCAACACGGCCCCAACCATCACAACCACAGCCGTGCCGATGACCACGCCGAGCAAGGTCAGCGCAGACCGCAGCTTGTGCGCGCGCAAGCTGTCGAACACTGTAATAAAAGTGTCTTTGAGAATCTGTGTTTGCATTTCACTCAAGATGTTAGATGACAGGTATCAGGACTGAGCCACTATCTAAAAACCTGACCTCGAACACCTGTCACCTGGCGTCTACTCTTTTCTCAACGCCTCAATCGGGCTTAGTCGGGATGCTCTGCGAGCAGGAAAAACGCCAAAAACAATGCCGACGGTGCAAGAAATCAGAATTGCCGCAAACAATGCCCACAAAGGCACCGCGATTGGAAACCCACTCAGTTTTGCCGAAATCCAAACCAGGGCGGTCGAAATCAGCATGCCGACCAAACCGCCCGCCAAAGTCAGCAGCGACGATTCCAACAGAAACTGCGCCAGGATGTCTTTGCGCCGAGCGCCAATCGCTAACCGAATGCCAATTTCACGCGTTCGTTCTGTCACTGAAGCCAACATCATGTTCATCACCACGATGCCGCCGACTCCCAGCGCAATCGCCGTCAGCGGGTAAAGCACCGAGCCGACAATTCTGGTCAACATGCTGGTCACGGCTTCAACGCTTTTGGCCGTGATGATGCTGAAATTGTCGTTGTCGCCATAAGCCAACCGCCGCTCGGTTCGCATGCCGAACCGAGCGATTTCTTCGACTTGTTCGTTGGGAACGTCAACTCCGGGTTTGGGTTTGACCAGCATGGAAATCGAACGCGAACGCGCGCCGAACACTTTGGCAAATGTGCCCAGCGGAATCTGCACATATCCATCCTGCGAAGCTCCAAACGACGAACCGCGCGGCACAGCGACGCCAATGACTTCATATTCGGCGGAACCGAGCTTGATGAATTGGCCAAGAGCGTCACGGTCGGGAAACAGAAATTCGTCCACGTCCGAACCGATGACACAAACCGAGCGGCGGTTTTCATCGTCGAAATCGGTCAGCTCTCGCCCGCGAGCGATTTTGATCGTTGAAAGCGCGGCGATGTTTGCGGTTACTCCCTGGACGGCAATTCCCTGCAAGGAATTGTTGCCGCGCTGGGCCGGAAGCGACGCATCAATCTGCGCGCCGATTTCCATGCGGTCGCCGATGCGTTCGCGCAATCCTGCAATGTCTTCGATGGTGATGTCAGGACGTTTGGAAAGCGCTTCGGCAAAAGATTGCGCATCACCCAGAAAATCCTGGAAGGAAGCTTTTTCAATTCGTGCAATCCCCGGGCCCAGTTCGGAAGCCGTCTGTTTGATATAAACCTGCGCGCCTTCCAACAAGGCAGCAACAAACGTCACGACAGCAACCCCAATGACAATGCCGATGACAGTCAGAATCGAACGCAGCCGATTGGCCAGTATGGCGCTGAACGCGACGCGAAATGCTTCGCCCCAGCGCGAAAAGCCAAACCCGGCAAGATGAAGCCCAGCCGAAGTCGGCTTCGCTGAAATGGATTCGGAAATAACAGATTCGTTTGTAGTGATTGTTGGGTTCTTGATCACGGCGATATGTTATCGCTCAACCCCTTGGCCGAAGTCACGTCAGTTTGCAATTTTTTCTATAAAACTTGTCCTGGACAATAAAACCAGCAAGACAAAAAACTGGCCGTCAAATCCTCACCCGGCAAACCTATGCAGATTGACCAAGCACGCGCACGGCAAACAAAGTCAATCATCCAGCAAGGTGACTGTTTGTTGCTTGCGCACAGGCAATTCCCGCTCTACCACTGCCTGAATATCGAGCAAGCGTTCGCGGTCATCTCTCATAGCGGCATTGCCTCCCGAACCACACGCTCCCGGATGCGTGGACGCAACCCCTGCTCAGTAACCACATCCACCTGCAGGCCAAGCAGTTCCTGCAATTCCATCAAAAGGCCACCAAGATCAAACAGGCTGCGTCCGGGTTCCAAATCTACCAGCACATCTAAATCGCTAGCGTCATCTGCTTCGCCGCGCGCGACAGAACCAAAAATTCGCACGTTATGCGCACCGTAACGCGCTGCGACTCGCAACACATCTTCCCGTTTGTGGCTTAAAATTTCATTGAAATTCATCACTCACCTCGGCGACAAAATAGCCCGCAACTCTCACTCCGGCAAGCCGATGCGTCGCAGCAGGTCAGCCAAGCGCGGCTCATCTCGAAATCCAGGCATGATCGCGGCAATGTATTTAAGCCAAGTAAGAATTCCTGCGCGTTGCTCGTATGCAGTTTCTAGCAACTCGAACGCGCGATCCAACTCGCCGAGCCCCACGGTGACTATCGCTAATTCAAAGGGCAACGAATGATGTTGCGCGCTCAGCTCATGAAATTGATTTAGAATCTTCTGCGCGTCATCTCGCCTGCCCACCAATCCCAACAAGTAGCCTAAATATGCCGAAACCATTGGAGCGGCACCACAGGCAACCGAGGTTTGTAGGGCCGTGATTGCCTGTTCGTACTTTCCTGTTGCCCAGTATTCGACTCCAATTTGCCAGTGTCCGCCAAAAAAGTTAGGGGAAAACTCAATCAGCTTTTCACCTTGTTCTCGCAATAGGTCGTTGCGCCCAGCAGCCCAAAAGACAAAACCGACGTTGAGATTGGCGTTAAGCGAAAGCGGGTCGAGTTCCAAAGCGCGTCGTCCCATTGCAATCGCTTCATCAGTGCGGCCCATCACCGCCAGTAAATTCGCATACTGTTCGTGCGCCTCCGCGTGGTTAGGATTGATCGCAAGTGTGCGTCTGAAACCTCGTTCTGCCCCGCTCCAATCCCATTCGTAAAAAACTTTCATTCGAGTAAGCGCAAATTGGCTTTCAGCTAAATTTGCATCTATCTCAACCGCTCTGGCAGATGCGGCTTTAATGATTGGCAGGCTTTCCGCAGGCGAAGTAAACCCGTAAAACAGGAGAAATACGTAAGCGTTTGCCAGCCCGGCATGCGCTGGCGCGAGATTTGGCTCCTGTTTGATCACCTGATTGAAAATCTCAATGGACTTTTTGAACCCTTGTTCGGTCCATTTGAAGTAATGGAAACGCCCTTTCAAGTAAAGCTCATAAGCTTCGGTGTTTTCGGTGTACCGCTTCGTCACCGCCGCCTTCTCCGCGCCCAGCAATTTCACCTTCAGCGCATCCACAATGGCCAGCGAAATTTCGTCCTGAATGTCGAAGATGTCTTCCATCTGCCGGTCGTAGCGTTCCGACCATAGATGATAGCCGTCCGAGATGTTGATCAATTGCGCCGTGATGCGCAGCCGGTTGCCGGATTTGCGCACGCTGCCTTCCAGCACCGCGCCGACGTTCAGCTTCTGCCCGATTTCGCGAATGTCTGTTTCTTTGCCTTTGAAGGAAAACGAAGATGTGCGCGCGGCCACGTGCAGGGCTTCAATCTTCGAGAGCGCATTGAGCAACTCTTCGGCCAATCCGTCGCAGAAGTATTCGTTGTCAGGATCGTTGCTGATGTTGACGAAAGGCAGGACGGCGATGGACGGCGATGGTGGCACCTCGATACGGTACGGGGAGCGGTAGCGACCTGGTGCCTCCGCGTCGTGCGCATCCAGAGTAACCAGGTCGCTACCGCTCCCTGTACTGCATTCCTCCAGCAAGGCCTTCGCGTCTTTCAAATCCGCCGTGTCAAAGCCTTCGGTGAACCAGCCGTAAATTTCCGCGAGCATCTGCCGCGCTTC
>CAZMXG010000218.1:0-11878 GCA_964570175.1 uncultured Heliomicrobium sp.
ATTGATCGGTTTGGGAGCGGGCGCTTTGGGCGCACTCTATCCGGCAATTCGGGCGGCAAACAAAGATGCGGTACAGGCTTTGTCTTACGATTGATTGAAATGGACGCAATTCTAAAAACTGAAAATCTGGTCATGACCTACCGCGTCGGCAAAGTGGACGTAAACGCTTTGCGCGGAGTCAATTTGGCGGTTGGGCGAGGCGAATTCGTTTCAATCATGGGGCCTTCCGGTTGCGGCAAATCAACGATGTTGCACATCCTTGGCGGTTTGCTAAAGCCGACTTCGGGCCGTGTAATTGTTGACGGAGAAGACATGTCTGCAATGAGCGATGCCGGTCGCACTGACACTCGACGTCGCAAGATCGGATTTGTTTTTCAACGGTTTAACCTGTTTCCGACGTTGACTGCTGACGGTAACTTGCGTCTGGCCGAGCAGATTCACGGAAATGGCAAAAAGATGGTTGACGACACGACTCGCCGCGAAGTCTTGCAGTTATTGCGGTTAGAAAATAAAATGACGCACAAGCCGCTGGAACTTTCAGGCGGAGAACAGCAAAGAGTGGCCATCGCAAGAGCAATCATCAATCGTCCGGCCATCATTTTGGCCGATGAACCGACGGGCAATCTCGATTCCGAAAATTCCGAGATCGTCCTTGAAATGCTGCAAAAGCTCAACCGCGAGTTGAATCAGACCATTGTCATGATCACGCACAATCCCGAAGCTGCGGCTGTTGCCGCCAGAACCATCGAGATGCGCGATGGTATGATTGTCGGCGAAAGATGACAAAAGTCGCCGCAGCACTGCCAGTTGTAAACGAGCAGAAACAGCGGATGGAAGATGAAATTATTGTTCGTGGGAATAAAAAACATCATTCTTTGGTCTTACGAACGTGGAACCTGGCAATACGACGTGCTTTGCTTGCTGATCATCGGCACGATCTTTTTGGTTCCGAGCAAATACTTCGGCGATCGTGACCGGGTCAGCGTCAAAAGCGTCCAAACAATTGGCCAGGCAAATGAAGCCAGAATGATTGCATCAGAGCTTGGCGAAACGGTTCGGGAAATTGATGTTAGCGATTTGAAAACTTTTCTGGACGATCAACGTAAGCCTGAATTGATGTTGAAGCCGCAGGAAGCAATCTCACTTTACCTGCGTGAAAAATTGAAGCAGGATGTGATCGTCAGTAAGTTTGAACCTTTTATGAACCCCCAAAAAGGGGTAGCAGGATATAGAGTCTGGACAAGGTAAACGAGTCCGGCGGTTGTAATTTAATAGCCATATAGGAGATGGAGCAGTAAAGAATGAAAAAAATTATGACATTGGCGCTGATTACTGGTTTGGCTCTGGCTGTGACCGGAGTGATGCCGATTGTTGACGCCAAAACATCGCCCCAGATACTCACCGGCATTCTCAACAAAATGGAGACTGCCCATAAACAAATGAAAAGCCTGAAAGCAGAGCTAATTCAGGAAAGAATCAATCCCCAGATTGGCAGCAAGGATTCCGATTACGGTTCGGTGATTTACAAACCCGCTGCCGGTAAGGAAAAGGGTAAACTGCGGATTGATTACACCAAGCCAGGAATTAAAAGCCTGTCTGTGATCGGCGAAAACTTCACGTTTTATGAGCCGAAGCTGAATCAGGCGATGAAGAGCACGGTCAATAAAGCCACCAAAGGTAAGGCTGGCGCGAATCTGATTGGTTTGGATGGATCGTTGAAATCCTTGCTCAACAGCTACAATGTTGATTATGTTGGCGATGCGGCTGTCAATGGGCAGTCAACGACCATTTTGCGCTTGTTGCCCAAAAGCAAAAGTGATTACAACTCAATTGACATCTGGGTTTCACAAAGCGGATTGCCGGTGCAATGGAAAATGGTTGAACGCAATGGCGATTACACGGTCATCACGCTGAAAAACACGCAGGTCAATACGAACATTGCCGATTCGGCATTCGTCATCAATCTGCCGGGCGGCACCAAGATCCTGGATAAACTGTAAGCTGCGGTTTCGCTTTCACTTCTTTATCATTCAAAATAACTCAACGGTTGCGAAAAGGACGAGCCGATAGCGCTCGTCCTTTTCGTCAAAATACAAACCCGGTCCCAAAGGATCAGGAAATAAGGTACTTCACCCGTACCGCTGGATTTTTCAAATGACAGACCTGAGCAGCAGCAAATTGAGCAGGCACGTCCGCGAAGCCAAACTCGTTGCCAAAGGCCTGGCTTCGACAAAGCATCCGATTCTGGCGCATGTCATTCCGATGCGCCGCTGCAATCTGGCTTGCGGATATTGCAACGAGTACGACAAGGTTTCCGAACCCGTGCCGTTTGAAGAAATGAAGCGTAGGCTGGACAAGCTGGCTTCGTTTGGCACAAACACAATCACCATCAGCGGCGGCGAGCCAATGCTCCATCCGCAGATTTTCGATATCATCACCTACATTCGCTCGCACGGAATGATCGCCGGGCTGATCAGCAACGGCTATTACATGACCCGCGAGAACATCGAAAAACTAAACCGAGCGGGTTTGGAATATCTGCAAATCAGTATTGACAACGTCAAACCCGACAAAGTCTCTCAGAAGAGCTTGAAAGTGATTGACCGGTATCTGGTCAATCTGTCGAAATACGCCAAATTCCACATCAACATCAATTCGGTGATCGGTGGAGGGATTCAAAACCCCGAAGATGCCGTGACGGTTTCCGAGCGAGCGGTCGAACTAGGCTTCGGTTCAACGCTGGGTATCATTCACGACCACAGCGGACAGTTGAAACCCTTGAGCGGCAGGGAAGAACAGGTTTACCAAAAGCTTCGCCGCTTTGGGAAAAAGAAATTTGGCTGGTTGAATCAGTTTCAAGACGATCTGGCTTATGGGCGTTCGCACAATTGGCGCTGTCGTGCTGGCGCGCGTTACTTGTACATTTGCGAAGATGGCTTGGTGCATTACTGCTCGCAACAACGAGGCTACCCGGGAATTCCCCTGGCCGAATACACGCGCGAGCACATCGAACATGAATTCCGCACAGAAAAACCCTGCGCCAAATTCTGCACCATCGCCTGCGTCCAACAAGTTGCAATGCTGGACAACTGGCGGGCTCCGCAAGAGCCCTTCGACATTCCGGAAGCCTTTCCGAAACAGGTCAATCAAGGCGATTTGGCTGATGAGGTCATTCGCGCGGAATTTTGAGGCGAGAACGACTGACCGAAAAAACAAACGCCGGACGGCAAAGAACAATGCTGTCCGGCGTTTGGTTTTTTCAGGCAAATGTGTACGGGGTGCCTACGTCAATTGCCGAATTGACGCACCACATTTGGCCAGCAGGTTGTAAAACTCCGGCAGAGACACGGACGCAGCTTCGGCACCGGAGATTTCGGTTTCCCCTTTGGCGATCAAACCCGCCACCGCAAAAGCCATGGCAATGCGGTGGTCGCCATAGGATTCTACGCGAGCGCCATTCAGCGTCTGTTTGCCCCTCAGCCGTAAGCCGTCTTCGAACTCCTCAACTTCGATTCCCATTAGCCGCAAATTATCCACGATGGCGCGGATGCGGTCGCTTTCTTTGACGCGAAGCTCGCGGGCATCGTGGATTGTCAGCGTGCCTTCCAGTTGAGTTGCAGCGACCGCTAGAATCGGGATTTCGTCAATCAGGTTGGCAATCACATTTCCGGACAATTCCAGATCGCCGCTGAGTTTCGAGGAGCGAATAATAAAATCTGCCACGGGTTCGCCGTGAGCCAGTCGCTGATTGACGACTTCGATTTGCCCGCCCATTTGTTTTAAGACATCAATCAATGCTGTTCGCGAAGGGTTGACGCCGATATGTCGCAAGCGGATTTCCGCGTCAGGTGAAATCAGCGCCGCAACGATGAAAAACGCTGCCGAAGACAAATCGCCCGCAACCGTGTAATCGCCTAAAGCTTTGAGCGGCTTGCCGCCGGTGACGGAAATTCGTTCGCCCTCTGCCGTTGTTTCAAGTTCGATTGCCGCGCCGGTTTCCCGCATCATCACTTCGGTGTGGTTGCGTGTCGGCGTTTTTTCGATAACAGTTGTTTTGCCATCGGCGAATAACCCGGCCAGCAAGACACAGGATTTGACCTGGGCGCTGGCCACGGGCGATCTATACTCAATCGCTTTCAGGTTGCCGCCGCTGATTTTGATCGGTGCGAAGTTGTCCTCACGCGCTTCGATTTTCGCGCCCAGCAAGCGAAGCGGGTCAATGATGCGCTTCATTGGGCGGCGCTGAATGCTTTCGTCGCCAGTGATTTCCGTTGTGAAGTTCTGTCCCGCCAGAATTCCGGACAGCATGCGAATTGTCGAACCGGAATTGCCCGCGTCCAGCATCTGCAAGGCCGGGCGCAACCCGCTCAGACCAACGCCATCAATAATGATTTGCTGCGGCAAACGTTGAATATGAACACCCATGGCTTCCATGCAATCCAGCGTGTTCTGGCAATCGCGCGCGGATGAGTAATTGCGCAAGGTTGACTGTCCATCGCCGATAGCGGCAAACATCGCAGAGCGGTGAGAGATGGATTTATCTCCTGGTAATTGGAAATCGCCGCGTAAAGACGCGGCTGGAGCGATTGTGACCAATACAGTTTCTTGATTTTTGTTTTCAGACATTTTGAATTTTAAGTGCGTTGGAACTTTACCGGTAAACCTACCGTAGTCACGGGCATCCTGCAAAGTCGTTTTCTTGACATGACTTTTTTTACTGTGTTACACAATGCCCGACTTAGATAAAAGCGCCTGATAGCAAATGCTAGGGCGGAGATTGCGCGGGCATCTTAACAGATCAAAATTCGCCTGAAAAAAGGAAGCAACGGCTTATGATGCTAGCCGAAAACGTGGTCGAACTGTCCATCGGCAGTCAATTGGAATTCATTGACCTGGTCACCACGCTGACAGACAACATTACTCAAATGATTGGGCTTGATGAAGAGTCGGCTTACTGGGTCAATATGGCGGTGCGTGAATCGGTGGCCAATGCAGTTGAGCACGGCAACAAATACGATTCACAAAAAACTGTTGATATTCGCTTCACCATTGGCGTGGATGCGTTGCGCGTGAGCGTGCGCGATCACGGAGAAGGTTTTGATATTTCCACATTGCCTGATCCGCTGGACCCGAACAATCTGCTCAACCCAGCTGGACGAGGCATTTTGTATATGCGAACCTTTATGGATCAGGTCGAATACGAACGCCATCCCGAAGGCGGAATGGTCGTGACAATGTCCAAACGCCGCGCAACGAACCCAACAGCTCAAGAAACCGGTGAAGGAGACCGCAAACTCGATGCAGTTAGAAATTAGAGAGCGCAGTTTTGGCGACATTATACTTCTGGATTTGATCGGCAAAATCACCATTGGTGATGGCAGCGTTCAACTTCGAGAAGCCATCGGCAATTTACTGGACAATGGCCGCAATCGAATTGTCCTGAATCTGTCCGGCGTCAGTTACGTTGACAGTTCAGGGATTGGCGAATTGGTTTCAAGCTTCACAACGACCAAGGGGACCGGGGGAAAGCTCAAACTCCTGAATCCTCCCAAAAAGATCAAAGACCTGTTGATGATCACAAAGCTTCTGACCGTTTTTGAAATTTACGAAGACGAACAAACCGCTGTTGAAAGCTACCAGTAAGAAACCAAATTAAGCAGAGCGTAGAAAATTTTGGTTGTTATGCTCTTTTGACGTCGTGGCTGCAAGCATAATTAGCTTGCAGCCACGATTGTTCTGTAGATTACCAGTTGAATTATGTTTTGCCCGATCGGGCATTTGGTTTGACACCTCAGAAAGCCATCTCTACAATCTCGCAGTTTCAGAACCGTTGCCGGAAGTTTTTATCCCCCCGCGGTTGAACAAATAACAAATGCCAAGCCAAGCCGTCACAACGCTTGAGTTCGACAGACTCAAGGAGACTTTGCTGCAACAAATCCGCACGCCGCTTGGAGCGGCGCTGGCTGAAGGGTTGCAAATTTCTACCAACGCAGAGCACATCAGGCGCGAACTGCGGCTGACAGGCGAAGGTGTGCTTTATCTTCGCGAAGGCACGGCGCTCGACATCCACGACCTGCCGGACCCGCGCTCACCGCTTGGCAAGCTGGGCATTACCGATGTAAACCTGGAACCGCTGGAAATCATTGACCTGCTGAGGCTAATTTCCGTGGCGATGGGCTTGCGCGAAACTTTCCACGAAGAGCGCGAAAAGTTTCCTCTTGTCCGCGAAATCACCGAACCGATTCCCAATCTGCGCGCTTTGTACCAGCGGCTGCGCGGAAGAATTTCTCCCACTGGAGAAGTTGAAGATTTTGCCAGCCCTGAACTGCGCGAAATCCGCTTTCAAATCTCCAAGCTTCGTTCGCAAATTCAGCGCTCGCTGGAAACTATTCTGAAACGTGCCGAAGCAGATCACGCGCTGCGCGATGATTACGTAACTGTTCGCAACGACCGGTACGTCATCCCGGTTCGCAATGATAATCGCGGAGCGGTGCAAGGCGTTGTTCACGGAATGTCTTCGTCCGGACAGACGGCGTTTGTTGAACCTCTGGAAACGATCAATCAGAACAATGAACTGGTGCGGTTGCGCGAAATCGAGCAGACCGAAATCATCAAAGTTTTGTTCGCGATTACCGAAGAATTGCGGGATGAACGCGACGCTCTGGCGCAAATGGCAGACGCCGTAGCGCAAATTGATTTTATTGCGGCAAAAGCCCGGCTGGCGATCAATCACGATGCGATTGAACCGACCATCAACGAAAATGGGCGGCTGCATTTGAAAGACGCGCGGCATCCGCTTCTCGAAGCAAATTTGAAAGCTTTGCGTTTGCCGATTGTGCCGCTTTCGGTGGATTTGGATAGCGACCACCGTGTAATGGTTATTAGCGGCCCGAACGCTGGCGGCAAAACCGTTGTTCTGAAAACTGTCGGGCTGTTGTCGTTAATGGCGCAGGCTGGTTTACACGTTCCTGCGGTTGATGCCGATTTGCCGATTTTCAACCAATCGCTGGCCGACATTGGCGATCATCAATCCATCGCGGCAAACCTTTCGACTTTCACGGCGCACATTCAAAACATTCGCAACATCAGTGAAGAGCTTGATCCGCCCGCATTGATTCTGCTCGACGAAGTTGGAACGGGAACCGATCCGGAAGAAGGCTCGGCTCTGGGCGTGGCGATGGTGGATTACTTCCGCGAACGAGGCGCGCACGTTATTGTTACGACGCATTACAGCGGCCTGAAGGTCTACGCGACGAATACGCCCGGTGTGATAAATGCCAGCGTCGAATTTGACGAACGAACGCTGAAGCCGACGTATCGTTTGATTGTTGGTTTGGCGGGTTCTTCGTCAGGGATCGAAATCGCACGTAGGTTTGGTTTGCCGAAAGCAATTACTGAACGCGCGTCAGAAAAAGTGCAAACTGCCAGCGCTGACGCGACCGAATACTTACGCCGTTTGAAAGATCAGTTTGATCATCAGCAACAGACGGTTACAGCTCTGGAAGAAGAGCGCGCGCTGGTGGCCGACAAATACGCCAAGCTGGAACTGGAATTCATCAAACGCGAGAAAGAGCGCGAAAAAGAATTTCGCTCCGAACTGCTAAAAGTTGTGGATGAGTTCACGACGAAGGCTGAAAAATTCGCTTCTACAATTGAAGATGCTGCGACCGCTCGCAAAGTCAAAAAAGAAATTGAGCGGCGCTCGGTTGAATTGAAGGCTTCAGCCAGTTCCGCTGCGCGCGAATTGCGCAAACAGCAGGGCATTTTGACTGCTGAAGAACAAGCTGCGATTGCCGCCGAAGAAGCCGTGCCGGAAATCATAGATTTTCAAATTGGAGACCGCGTTCGCGTCTTGTCGTTGAACCAGGAAGGCTTGATTGAAACAATCAAGGGCGAAGAAATTGTTGTTCAGGTTGGCGCGCTCCGCTTCCGCGAAGTGGCCGACAATTTGCGCTTCATCGAACGCAAACAGGCAAACCAGAAGGCTGCAAAAGCCGTCGCCGGTTTGCCGAAAGGCGTTTCGGTTTCTCTGAAAGACCAACCAACGGTCGGTTCGGAGTTGAATGTGATTGGAAAGACGACAAACGAAGCGACGTATGAAGCCGACAAATTCCTGGACGCGGCTTACTTGGACAATCACGACCGCGTTCGCATCGTTCACGGAATGGGAATGGGGGCGCTGAAACGCGCAATTGCCGATTTGCTTTCCGGCCATCCGCACGTGTCAAAGTTCTATCCGGCGGAACAGAGTGAAGGCGGGAACGGTGCAACGATTGTCGAACTAAAGAAGTAATTGCGTTATGAAAATCCCGCGCGGTTTTAGCGAGGAGTTGCGAAATCAAGCCGACATTCTGAAGATCGTCGGCGATTACGTCTCGTTGAAAAAGAAGGGGAATAATTATTGGGCGTGTTGCCCTTTTCATAACGAAAAGACGCCGAGTTTCAGCGTCAATCCGTCAAAAGGTCTTTTTAAGTGTTTTGGTTGCGGCAAAGGCGGGGATGCAGTCACTTTCGTGATGGAAATCGAAGGCGCGCCGTTCCCCGAAGCCGTCAAGACTGTTGCCGAAAAGTGCGGTATCGCGGTTCCGGTTGTCGCTGATGACCAGCGGAATTACGAAGAGCGCGACCGGCAACGCGCCGATTTACTGCAATTGAATGCTTGGGCGACGGAGTTCTTTGAACAAAACCTGACCGAAACCGCAGAGGGCCGACGCGGGCTGGCCTATCTGGAAGGTCGCGGTATTACCGAAGCGACCCGAAAACAGTTCCGGCTGGGGTATGCGCCAAACAGTTGGGACGCGATGAGCAGTTTTTTGCGTTCGCGCGGAGCTTCGACAGCACAAATCGAACGGAGCGGCTTGGTGACGCTGAAAGAGGCGGGCGGTTTTTATGACCGGTTTCGCGGGCGACTGATGTTTCCCATTTGTGACACCCAATCGCGGGTTGTCGCATTTGGTGGACGAATCATTGGCGAAGGCGAGCCGAAGTATTTGAATTCGCCGGAAACTTCTGTGTACACGAAAGGCCAGCATTTATTTGGGCTTAGCTATTCCCGCGATTCAATCCGAAACAAGGATTTTGCCATTCTGGTCGAAGGCTATCTCGATTTTCTGATCCCGTTTCAGGAAGGCGTCCGAAATCTGGTGGCGAGTCTGGGAACGGCTTTGACAGACAATCAAGTTCGGTTGCTGGGGCGGTACACGCGAAAGATTGTCGTGAACTTCGACCCGGATTCGGCAGGGGTGGCGGCGACGAAACGCAGTCTGGAATTGCTGTTGGGCGAAGGGTTTAAGGTCAACGTGCTGACCTTGCCGGACAACTTGGACCCGGATGAGTTCATCCGAGCGCGCGGCGCTGATGGATATTTACGATTGCTCAAGACTTCCCAACCTTTTCTGGACTACATAGTTGAACAAGCTGTCGGCGCAAATGACCAAACCCGTCCCACAGGTAAAGTCGAAACGATAAATGCAATTCTGCCGTATTTAAAGTTGGTCAAAGACCGCATTGAACGCGCTGAGCAGTTTGAGCGAATCGCCGACCGCCTGAAAATTGACAGTAAACTCATTCGCCAGGAATTTCGTAAGGCTGCTGATACGCGGCAGGACAAAGTTAGTGATCATGCTGCTGTTGCCAGCATTGCTGTGAAACCGGCGGAGCGAAAATTGCTTGAGATTTTGCTTGCATGCCAGCCCGTTCGGAGGCAGATGAGTTTGAAAATGACCGAAGAAGATTATTTCGGCCTCAGAACCGAAAAACTTTTTCACCTGATCTTTGAGTTTGAACGTCAACAGAGTGAGATTTCTTATCCGATGTTAAGTCAACAACTTGGCGATGATGAATTGGCGAGCAATTTGCTGCCACAACTGATGATCAGTGATGCCGAAATTGATTTGTCGAATCAGGAATCTTTAGAACGTGCCGAACGTGAAGCTGCGGGGTGTCTTCACACTTTGCGGTATGAACGGGTCGAAAATAAGCGTTTATCTGTTCACGCAGATTTGAAACTTGCTCAGCAACGAGGCGACGATCAACTCGTGAGCAAGTTGTCTATGGAGCACTTTGAATTGCTGAAACGGGAGCGAGAATTGGCGCAATGAACGGCTAAAAAGTGAGAGGCCGAAAATATAAAACAAGTCGTCAAACCGCTAACCTGTTGAACACGTAACAAATAAGAGAGAAGTAAGAAACAAGGGAGTGAAAGTTAATGCTGTGGCAGTTTTGCGGGGCTGCGGCAAAAAGGAGTGATTAAAGTGGAAGAAAAATATTCAGATGATGTTCAAAAGCTTTTGGACATGGGGATGGGAAAGGAAAAGGCATTCCTGACCTACGACGAAATCAACCAGGAATTGCCGGAAGGTCTGGTTTCGCCTGACGAAATCGAAGACATCTTTGCTGCGCTAGGGGGCGAAGGCATTACCATCGCAGATTCCGAAGAAAAATTCCTGGAAACTGCCGTTGCCGCCGCCAACGCTGACAAAAAGATGGACGATTCTCAGGAAGAAGAGGTCGAGCTTGACCTTTCGCCGGGAAATCTGGAAAAAACCAATGACCCTGTCCGTTTGTACCTGCGCGAAATGGGCGTTGTTCCATTGCTGACGCGCGAAGGTGAAGTCGCCATCGCCAAACGGATTGAGCGCGGAAAAATTCGTGCTCAAAAAGCGATTTCCCGTTCGCCGATTTCCGTCGCCGAACTGATTCAGATTGGCAAAGAGCTCAACGAAGAATATTTGTCCGTCCGTGAAATTGTGACCTTCACCGAACAGGAAGGCATCACGGAAGAAAAGATTCTTGAGTACCACAATTACACGCTAGAGACGATTGCCGAAATCAACAAGGTTTTCAAAAAGACCAGCCAGATGTACGAAAAGGTGCTGGCCGAGCCAAAACGTTCGCCGAAGCTGGCGAAGATGAAGCGCAAACTTTCTCGGCAGCGTATCGAACTTTCGCATTTGTTCCGTTTGCTGGAATTCACGCCCAAGGTTCAAGAACGGCTGGTCGGTGCAATGCGTCGGTCTTCGATGGAAGTCAAAGAAACCGAGCGCGAAATTGACAAGCTGCAGCGTTCGTACGAGCGCAAGCGCAACGAAGACGAAAAGAAAGAAGTCGAAAAGAAGCTGCGCGCGACCAAGCGCCATCTGACGCAACTGGAAGAGCAGCACCGTTTGCCGGCTTTGGACATCAAACGTTCGCTTCAAACCGTCATCGCTGGCGAAGCCGAAGCGCAACAGGCGAAAAAAGAACTGGTCGAAGCCAACTTGCGACTGGTGGTTTCCATTGCCAAAAAATACACCAACCGCGGTTTGCAGTTCCTGGACCTGATTCAGGAAGGCAACATCGGATTGATGAAAGCGGTGGACAAGTTCGAATATCGTCGCGGCTATAAGTTTTCGACGTATGCCACGTGGTGGATTCGCCAGGCGATCACACGCGCCATTGCCGACCAGGCCAGAACGATCCGAATTCCGGTTCACATGATCGAAACGATCAATAAACTGATCCGGACTTCGCGCGCGCTGGTGCAGGAACTTGGACGCGAGCCAACCAGCGAAGAAATCGCCAAGAAGATGGACATTCCCGCGTCGAAAGTCCGCAAGGTTCTGAAGATCGCTCAGGAACCAATCTCCCTAGAAACTCCCATTGGAGAAGAGGAAGATTCGCACCTTGGCGATTTTATCGAGGACAAGACGATCCAGAACCCAGCGGAAGCCGTCATCAACATCAACCTTCGCGAAATTACCGAAGAAGTGTTGAAGACACTGACGCCGCGCGAAGAGAAAGTCATCAAGATGCGTTTTGGCTTAGGCCCGAACGGCAGCGAACACACGCTGGAAGAAGTCGGCCAGCATTTCGCCGTCACACGCGAACGCATCCGCCA
>CAZMXG010000219.1:0-11874 GCA_964570175.1 uncultured Heliomicrobium sp.
GCCGGACTTACGTTGGCGCAATGCCCGGTCGAATCATTCAATCTGTTCAGACGGCCGGAACCAGCAATCCGCTGATTATGCTGGATGAAATTGACAAGGTCAGTTCGGATTTTCGCGGCGACCCGTCATCAGCATTGCTGGAAGTTTTGGACCCTGAGCAGAACAACAGCTTCCGCGACAATTACCTGAACGTGCCGTTCGATTTGTCGAACGTGATGTTTATGACGACCGCGAACGTGCTGGAAACGATTCAGCCGGCGTTGCGCGACCGCATGGAAACGATTCGGCTGGCTGGTTATACCGAAGAAGAAAAGCTGCAAATCATCCTGCGCCATTTGCTGCCCAAGCAAATGGAAGAGAACGGCATCAAGCCGGAAAATCTGGACATCACCAATCAGGCTTTGCGCAACATCATCGTCAAATATACGCGCGAATCCGGCTTGCGTCAGCTTGAACGCGAAGTCGGGAAAATCTGCCGCAAGGTCGCTCGCCGTGTGGCCGAAGGCGACAAAGAGCAGGTCAAAGTGACGCCAGATAATCTGAACGAATTTTTGGGTGTGGCCAAGATCGAACCCGAAGAGATGCTGAAACACGACCAGATTGGTGTTGCCACCGGCTTGGCCGTGACGGCGACCGGCGGAGATGTTCTTTTCATCGAAGCTCTGACAGTGCGCGGAAAAGGCATTCTGCAATTAACCGGGCAACTTGGCGAAGTGATGCGCGAATCCGCGCACGCAGCTTACTCATTTGCCAAATCCCGCGCCAAAGAACTGGGCATAGATGAAGACCTGTTCGGCAAAACCGACATCCACGTACACATTCCGGAAGGTGCAATTCCGAAAGACGGCCCATCGGCTGGGATTACCATGGCTACGGCGCTGGTGTCGGCATTGTCAAAACGCCCGATCAATAAACACGTAGCCATGACCGGAGAAATCACTTTGCGCGGAAACGTGTTGCCGATTGGAGGCGTAAAGGAAAAAGTGCTGGCCGCACATCGCGCACAGATCAAAAAGATCATCCTGCCTGCTCAGAATAAAAAGGACATGGAAGATGTGCCGGAAGAACCCAAGCGCGAAATGGAGTTCGTCTTCGTGGACAACGTTCTGCAAGTTTTCAAAGAGGCACTGCTGCCAAAAGTTGGAACAACAAAAGCTTCCGTGAACGGCAAGCCTTCCTCCGGCAAAGCGCCTTCCGCAGGTAAAGCCATTGCCGGGCTGAATGGCAAAAAGAAAGCCGTCAAAAGCAAAAAGGGAAGAGCAACAGCAAGCAGATAACGGCGGAGTTCTTTCCAGATTCCGAAAGTGAGGCGGTTGTTCAAACCGCCTCACAAATTCAAGTCATTTTAGGTCGTACCCTACATGGAATTTGGGCTAGAGCGCTGGTTGCGTTGCGGCTTTCGACCTAAACCCTGCCCATGGACAGTGTTGCCGATAGAGTAATTTTGGGCAAATACCTACTCACTGTTTGCGATTCCGCCTATTGGCCTTCTTTTGCCGCCGTTCCCGCCTTCGTCTGTGATTGCGTTCCTTTGCGTACTGTTTTATCAGTTCTTCCATTTCCTTGCTTCCACGCGATCTGTGCCGATGCGCCCAAATTATTGCTGCAACAAGGATAAAGGCGCCGAATGTGGCAAAAAGACCTTTGAAAACAGTTTCGATCATTGAATCACACTACTTTACTTTGTTCCACTTGAAGCGCTGAAACTTCCAGCCAATTCCTTGGCGCGTTTCATTTCCGGCAAATCGCGATCGGCTTTCGCCCAGGCTTTGACGAATTTCGCGTAATTGTCGCGGGCGTCCGTATCCTTGCCCAATCCCTGTTGTGATTGCATCAAACCAAAATAGGCGCGTCCGCTGCCCGGGTCGCGTTCCAGGGCTGCCCGGAAAAACTCTTCCGCTTCTTTCCATCGTTTCAATTCCAGGCAAACTTTTCCGGCGACTTCTTCCATCGGAACCGGATACAGCGGCGGTTCGGAATAACCAAGCTTGATTTCTTCCTCGATTCCTTCTTTCAGTTTGGCAATCGCTTCGTCGGCCTTGCCTTCACGGGCCAGCAACCGAGCCTGGATTTCCAGCGGCGCGACATTCAACGCGCGTAGTTGTTGGCGCTGACGGCCTGCCTGCGGCAGTTCTTTGGCCTTGCCAAATTTGTCTTTCAGCCAGGCGATTTCGCGTTCCAGTGTTTCGAGCGTTGTTTTAGCGGTGGCGACATCGCCTTTGCTGAGCGTGGCGACCGTTTGCGCGTAATAGCGCCAAGCTTTGAAAACTTCAAAGACGCTTTCGTCGGGCAAGGATTTTCCATTCAAAATTTCATCGTATTTTTCGAATCGAACCAGCGCGCGCAACATTGAGATTCGGCCTTCCAGAGCGGTGCGGGATTTCGTTTCTGCCACAGCCTTGGTCGCATCCAGCAATTCCTGGCTGGCGCGAACGGCGTCGCGGTAACGGCCTTGATAACCATAAACCAGCGCCAGGAAATGAACGTTGTGGCCGTAAGGACCGGCGGCGTGATCGGTTTCTTCTTTGTTGTCGCGGATGTAAGCGCGGTCAACTTCGGCGGAACCTTCGAAGGCTTTTGCCGCATCATCCCAACGATCCACGTGGACGTAGGTGTGGCCTGGCATGTGAACTGCGTGGCCGACTTTCGGAGCCAGTGTTCCGTAAATGTCAGCGGCAGGCACGCCGTCAATCGCGCGTTTGCCGGATTCAGTCGCGTGGATCATATAATGATGACCAGCCAGATGATTCGGAGATTTTGCCAGCACCAGTTGCAGCAGCGCGATGGCCTCAACAGTGCCCGGTTTCGGCGATCCGTCGCGTTCATAGCCAGACATCAGCGCCAAAGCCAGAAACAATTTCGCTTCCAGATCCTCAGGGTAAAAGGCCACGACTTTTCGCATCGCGTTTTGGTAGGGAGAACTTGCGCCCAGGAAACCATTGTTTTGAATTGTCGTGCGTTCGCCTTTGTAGCGCGCTTCTACGGCTTCAATGTATAGCCGCTCGCGCTCGCTGACCTTGCTCGCAATTTCCTTGGCGCGTTTGATTGCCGCGTCCCGCCGGGTTTCATTGACTGCTGCCATTGCGATTCCCCACTGTGCCATGGCGCATTCGGGATCAAGCTGCGCGGCGCGTTCAAAGGAACGGTCGGATTCGTAGAACCAGAACGAATGCAGCAGCGCCAAGCCCTGGTTGAAAAAGGCTTGCGCTTCCGGCGATTTGGTCGTGACGGTCATTTGGACTTTTCCGTAACCGTCTTTCAGCGTCGCCGGTTTGTCCGACGCTTTGGTTGTTGTGGGCGTATGGCAAACGACTGTGTTGTCTTTAGGAGTTTGGGCGGGTTGTGTTTGCGCGTTAGCGACAGACAGCAGTAAGCAAGACGAGGCGATGAGCAGACGAATTTTCATAGCGGCTTCCTCAGAAAATAGTTGTGGGCGGTGAAACGCAAGTATCGTCTCACCGCCCACAACAGGCAACCGCTACAGGTTAGCTCACCGCTTATTCATCAGGCATTTTCCGGTTCTGCGGTTGATGCTGGGACTGCTACGTTTGAACGCCTTGCCAGCCAAGCCATCAATCGCCGCCAGGAAAGTGCGATCCCTGTGTAAAACAAAAAGCATCCGCCCAGCGAAACCAATCCGGCAATCGTTTGTCCAGGGATGCCAAGAACTTCGCCTGTGTGCGCGAAACGAAGAATCGAACGAAGCTGACGCCCTTTGGTAAAGCTGGAAAACGGTTCCCAGCGGACAACTTCGCCAGTCTGACGATTCAATGTCAGCGTCGCGCGTTTTTGCGGTTCGCCGCCTGTTCCCTGGTCAATGGTAAAAACAGCGGGAGCTTCTGTGCTGTTGGGAAGACGCAAACTCAGGCTTTTCCAGCCAGTGGTTTGCTGTTCTGCGCGCGCCCACAACCCATTCAATCCGTCGAAACCAACCGGCACTGGAGCATTCGCGCGCTCGCCGCCGCCACGTTGCTGCCCGGCGTTCGCTTGTCCGCCAGCAGGAGGTTGCTGTGGACGTTGCGCCGGAGCGGGAGGCGGTTCTCCAACGATTTTGTAAACCAGATTGCTGGCCCACGGATAGGAAATCACCGTTGCTGAAAGCACGACGACGAACAGGGGAACAAACGACCAAAAACCGATTGTATTGTGCCAATTGAAATCGCGTGCTTTGCCGGGCAATCCGCGTTTGAACCATAAGATGTTTTTGAATTGCGGCTTTGTCCATTTGCGCGGAAACCACAGGTAGAGGCCGCTGGCGACGATAAATAGAAATCCCAGGTTGCAGGCTCCGGTGATGGCCCGTGCGGTCGCTCGATTGGCGCCTTCCGCAGCCAGCCAGCGATGCCAGTCCGTCACAACATGGAAAAACTCGCGAACGCCTTTTGCGCCTTCGCCCAACACGGCGCCAGAATACGGATTGACGAAGATCGTTCGCCCGCCACCTGGCCCTGCTCCCGAAGCAGCGGCAAGCGCTACCGACGCAGGTTCCGATAAATCAGCGCGCATGGTTACTGTCGTGATATTCGCGCCCACTTGCGATTCGCGTACTTTGGCGAGCAACTCTTCTACCGATAATTTTGCCGCCCCCACCGATGGCGGAGTGATCTGATAGTTGCGCGTATCTGCCCAGGCGGTAATTTGCTTTTCATACGTCAGCAAAACACCTGTCCCTGACATAATCAAAATCACCACGCCACCGACGACACCGACCGCCAGGTGACACCAAAATAGCGCTTTGCGAAAAAGTTTCATTGTCGTTTGCTCCCAAACAAACTCACATTCACCGAATCATTGTTCGATAAAAAAGTAATTTTCAGTCTGATTTTCTCAGGTGCTGGTTCGAAGCTTTGGAATCAATCGCCCTGTGCGTTTCATGTAATTCCTGTATTCATCCCCGAATCGTTCGATCAAATTCGCTTCTTCTCGCGGCAGCCTGATCATCAGCATCATCAAACTTATCAGCGTCATCACACCGATAAACCAATTCGAAGCCATCAACGCGAAAGACAGAAACAGCAAGGTTCCAATGCTGTATAGCGGATGTCGCACCCAGCGGTATGGTCCGCTGGTTACCAGTTCATGCTCCTTCCTTGTTTTCACTGTCTGGGTGATGTTCTTGCCAATACTTTTGAACAACCAGTACATCAAGGGAGCCGAGATGATGCCCGTGACAACGCCAATCCATCTTGCCCAGTTTGGTAACTGAATTTCTGACCACCTCATCCATTCAGGGTTGATCAAGTAGGTGATGACCGAAAGCCAACCGGCTAAGCCAAACACTCTAAGTAGAATCATCACCGCTGCTCCTTCCTCGTTCCACGAAATCGGTTCTCCTGCTTTCTCTGCCTTGTATCGGAAAGAGAAGCCTACAGAGGCAACAACCAAGAAGATTACCAACGCACAGATTCGAAACATGATGCTCCTTTTGCGTTTTCAAACTTCTGCCCAGCGACGCAGCAGATTGTGATAAACGCTGGTCAGTTGGATTACAGACGGATGATCTGGCGCCTCGCCGCCGATGCGTTGAATCGCCATATCCAGGTCAAACAACAAAGTGCGTTCGCCGTCGTCGCGCACCATGCTTTGAATCCAAAAGAAAGACGCGATCCGCGCACCGCTGGTCACCGGTCGCACGTGATGCAAGCTGGTGGCCGGATACAAAATCAAATGTCCGGCGGGAAGTTTGACGCTGTGAACGCCGTAGGTGTCTTCCACAACCAACTCGCCGCCTTCGTATTCTTTCGGCGCAGCCAGAAACAACGTTGCTGAAAGGTCCGTGCGAACGCGGTGTGGCGTGCCTGGCACTTGGCGAATTGCATTGTCCACATGCGCGCCGAATGACTGTCCGCCTTGATAGCAGTTGAAAAGGGGCGGGAAGACCTTCGACGGCAAAGCTGCCGCCATAAACAACGAGCTTTGTTCCAGCGCCGCCGAAATCAGATTCCCCAGTTCGTCCGCCACTGGATGATCCGTCGGCAGTTGCAGATTGTTTTTTGCGCGAGCCGATTGGTGGCCGGCCGTCGCACGACCGTCTATCCATTCGGCGTTGTCTAAGGATTGGCGGCAATGTGCGACCTGCTCGGCGGTTAGTACATTGGGAATTTGCAACAGCATGTTTGATAAAAGTTGTTGGCGATGCCTTGGGATAGACGCGCCAGTTTCAAAAAAAAGTTAAAACCGAAATCCCAGACTCAGATTGGCTGTGCGTGCCGCGCCGGGAACGACGTGACCCCCACCGATCCGATCGAAGTAATACGCGTTATTCAAATTGTAGAGATTCAGCCGCAGGTCTACATGGTTGTTGATTGGGTATGAAGCCATTCCTTCCAGCGTCCAGTAACTGTCTACAAAGCGAGTGTTGGTATTGTTACCGTAGCGTTTTCCGACAAAGCGCGGTCCACCGCCAAGGGTCAACTTGCCGAAGAATTGATAGGTGGTCCAAATGTTGAAGGAATTTCTGGGCGTGTTTTGTAGTTGTTTACCGACTTCCGCGGCTGTGTTGGATTTGACGATCTTGCTGTCAAGCAAAGAATACCCGGCAAGCACAGTCCATTTGCGAGTAATCGTGCCGCTTGCGCCAAGTTCGATGCCATCCACACGTTGCGTACCTTGCAGCACTTGCGGCGGGTCGTCGGGCAAAACGCCTGGTGTGCGAGCATTGGTTTTATCCACGCGGAAGATTGCGGCGCTGACATGCAACCGTTCCTGGAACAAATCCCATTTGGTGCCGAGTTCTGCCGTGTAGGTTTTTTCCGGCTCAATTGCCGTGTTGGCAGTGTTGTAAGACAAGCCTTCCAAAGATGGATTTAGCGAGGTGCCGTAAGCGGCGTAAATGCTTGCTTGCGGTTTCGGTTTATAAACACCGCCCGCGCGCCAACTGGCCATTGTGTCGACGCGCTTAACCGCCATATTTGTGGTGCTGATGCCATCAGCGTCAAAACGGTCCCAACGCAAGCTGCCGTTTAGTTCAAATTTTTCGCTGAGCCTCGCCGTGTCGAGAACGTAAACCGCCTGTGAATCCGCTGTCAGATCACCAACGATTGGGCTAAGAGTGATGACGCCCGTGTACATATCATTTGGATTCGGATTGAGCAGCGTGGTGGGCGAATTGGGTGCTGTGCGTGTTTTGCGGATATTGCTTTCGCGCGTGATTGCCGCGCCGGTGACCAGCGAATGCGTGACCTTTCCAGTCAAAAAGCGAGCTCGCAAATCAGTCTGGTTGTCCCAAATTTGATCTTCTGTAATCCAGGACCGCATTTCGCGATTGATTACTGTCGAATCGTTGCTGGCAAAGCGAGGCGGCGTAGCCATCGAATCGCGTGTTGAATGGCCATATCGAAATTGATTTCTCAGCGTCAGGTTGTCGTCAAAGTCGCGCTCGAACTTCACGGTCGCCAGATCGGAATTCAGCTTTTCAGAATCGCGGTTCTTAAATCCATAGAAAGTTTCGCGCGGCACCGGAGCAGGTTTGTCACGATAGGCGACCAGGACATTGTTCGTTGCTGGAACCCACGGAATGCCGTAATCCGAAATGTTGTCCTGCTTTGTTTTTGAATAGCTCAACGTCAGCCGCTGAGTTGTGCCGACGCCAAAGCCTAGTGACGGAGCGACGCCCCAACGCTGATTTTCGACAACATCACGGCCTGCAACGCCGGATTCATGCCACATCGTATTCAAACGAAATGCAGTGCGTTCGCCCAATCCCAGACGCTTGACCGGCAGATTGAAGTCGGTTGTGACGCGCCGGGTTTTGTCTGTGCCGAAATTGACTGTTCCACTAAAGAAAGGATCAAGTCCCGGAGTTTTGCTGACCAAGTTGATCGTGCCGCCTGTTGAGCCTCTACCGTTAAATGATGACGCCGGCCCCTTGACGACTTCGACCTGTTCTAAATTGAATGGATCGCGAGATTGCGGGCCTAGGTCGCGCGCACCATCCACAAACACGTCATTGCGTGCGCTGAAACCGCGCAGCGTTAGATTGTCTCCTGCCGGGTTGCCGCCTTCACCTGCCACGATGGTCAGCCCAGGAACATTGCGCAGCACGTCGCGCAAGGTTGTTGCTCCTTGTTCTTCAATAACCGACTGGGGAATGATGCTAATCGTTTGCGGCACATCCCGTAGCGGCTCGGTGTATTTTGGTGAAGATAGCGGCGCAACACGTCCCAGCACATCCACAGAAGCGGACACGCTGCTGATTTCCAGTGTGAATATCTCTTTGGACGTAAATCGGTAACTAACGCTTGTGCCTGTTAGAATTTGTTTGAGCGCCTGCTCCGGCGTGAAGCTTCCGGAAACGCCAGGCGACTCGATGCTGAGAATGGCGTCAATTGACACAACCATCCGCAATCCGGTTTGCTTCTGAAACGCATCCATCACGGTTTCCAGTGGTCCAGCAGCAATATCGAAGCGGCTGGTGATTTGCGTTTGATCTTGTGCATACATGATTCCCCAGCCGCCGCGCGTTTCTCGCACTCTGGTGATGGCCATTGCCTTGCTACTGGTATAAGGCGCGCTGGCCATCAGCGAGCTGAGCGCAAATAGCGAAGCCCAATACTTTGCTCCTCGGCGTGTTGATTTTTTGCGATTTTGGGAAGCATTTTTTTTACAACCTTTTTTCAATCTGACCTTCATCCTGTTCCTCCAAAAATAAAAACCATGTTTATCAGGCTCGGCGCCGCCTTTTGGGGCGAAGCGAATTAAATGAATATGGTTATCGGCGGCGAATGCGAAGAGTCCTGGTTTCGCCGCCGATCCATTGATACTGGCATTCTTCCCCTGTCTTGTGATCAAGACAGAACGCAGTACCAATCTTGTTGACCAAGAAAGCCGACTGGCGGCCACACGGTCGAAATCCCTTACATTACCAAGGATTCAACGAACTCCAGTGAATCTGGTGTTGGTTCAGTTTGAATTCGCATGTGTGTTGTGACGATGGCTTCCGCCAGCGCGAGATTGCTGTTTTGTGAACGTGAACATGAGGCATTTCCGTATTCCAGATGAATGCCGCCGCTGTATTTGTAGCAACGTACCGGTAACCGCATTGGCTCGAATGTTTCGTGGTTCAAAATCTACTTCCTCCGTCTTTGCTAAGCTGCCAGCAATAGCGGCTGTCTTCGGACGGCGCGAGAACCTAATTTTCCAGGTTCACAAGCTTCATTCAGGTAGGATTGCTGAGGCGGATTCGGTCTCGCGCCATCCTGGCTCGCCGAGCTTCTCAGCCAGGTGAGAAATTCGGTCGGCATAAAAGACATTCGACAATTCCTTGTTTCAAGGTGAACGCGACCACAATCGCACAGCCAGATTCGTGCAGTTTCCATTTCAAAAATCCTTATCCAAGGGGCGACGGGTATTTTGCCGACCGAATGACGGCTCCAGCCAAAACGTAACTAGCAGGCCTATAAATGCTGCAAGCCAGCAGGCTGCGAATAGCAACAGGATTTGATTCTTCATTTCTTTCGTCCTTCCAGTGGGAATTGTTTATGTCGGCTTATGAGCAAATTACTTTGGCTGCCTGTTCCTTATTGAGTACAGGGATGCTCGTTGGAAGAACTTGTAATGAGCTGAAGGTGACGAAAGGAAGGATGTCTTTGGTTATCACAATAAATTCTCCTGACACGCGCCGAAGCGGCTGTGCTGCTATGTTTAAAGCGCTGTGCTAGGATAATTAGCGCACACCGCTTGTTAAGTTTTGTCAGAACCGAGCAGGCCGGTTGTTGCTTAAAAGCCTTCGGTGTTGCCGCACCGGAGGCTTTCTTCTTAATTGAAGAATTTTTGGCAGTTGATGCTGCCTCTTACCTTTACAGCTTAAATTCTCGCCTCCCATTTCTTGTACTGAAATTCGCTCCTTATGCTTTTAGAAAATAAAGCAAATTTTGCACATCACAAAAATGTTTATTCTTGAGTTAAAGCTGAAAGTCATTTTCAAGAAAGGAGAAGATAGCTTGAGTTTAGTAAGTCGTCAAGAGGATTTTGGGGGTGAAAAAGCTAAGGGGGAATTTGAAATTAGGCTATGTGGTTAAAGCTGTACTGAAACCTGTCGCGCAAATTCCTTAGGGATTAAGAAGTGAGAAGTGTGTGAGTTTCGGAAGCCGTTTGATTCAGCTTTTCGGCCAAGAAAAGCTGAATAGGCTTATCAACTTGAAGTTCCTGCTTCTGGCCATTGGCTTGCTCTTCGTCCAACACTGTGCGGCGGAGCAATTCTGGTAAGTAACGAAGCAAGAGCATATAGGCCAATTCGCCATCCCCCATTTGGGCAAGGATTTCCAAGAATTCTTGTACCAGCCTGCTTTGTTCTTGCTGGTTCAATTTCTCCCACCAGCGCTCATAATCGCGTCCTGCTTCCATATCTGCGATGGCATGGATAAGCCGTCGAAACGAGGAAGGAAAAGATTCCCAAATTGCATTACGGAATTCAGCCGGAACCTCGCCTGCTCCGGGCAATAACTCTTCAATCGTGAATGCGCGTTCGGGAACCAAATGGCTATCGCGCAGCACGTTCAGGAATTCATTTGTCTCAATGTGGTATTGCTCTTCAGGCGCAGCTTGATCGGAAGGACCGCCACGTGGCGTTTGAACGGCTTGGGAAGTAAGCAGCTTGATGTACCCATAACGCTGCGAACGCACTCCTAACTCCACTCTGTAGCGACGATCGGGAAAAACACTGAACCAATATTCATTAGTAAATGCGGCATTGAAGAAAACGGAGATATTTGTCGTTTCGTCAATCAGCTTCAGGACTGAATGAAAGTTTCCAATTTCGCTTGTGGGAAAGATTTTCTGCAGACGATCAAACGGACTGTCTTTCAACTGCCAATAGACAAACAAACGAAATGGGTCTTGGCAAAGCGCCCGCATCATATCGAAATCGTAATGTTCAGGAATGGGCAATCCAAAATCCGGCTCTGGCTCACCGGAGGCGTTTTCGGCCAATGGTTTTAATTCGGTTGTCGTTATGGTCGGTGGTTCAACCCAAGACTCATTTAATTCCGGCTCATCGTTTTCACCAATTGGTTTGGCCAGAATTGCGTCCGGCACAGCCACTGGTTCAAAGGGGTTGCGTTCCACAAGTGGGACCAACGACGACAAGTCAAAAAAGAAAGGCACTTTTGGCTTCTCCCAATCAGTTCTGAATTTTAGGAAACTAAACTTGGAACTTCTGAAAACGCTTATGCGATGGATGATGAACTTCGCGGCGAAGGGTAGGTGGGGTTTAAGGCGATGTCAAGCACGCAAAAGCTTGGTCATTTTGCTTGGTTGACGGGTGGAACAGAGGTGGCTAAAGTGCCTTAGAAGTTGGCCAGTTCCGGCCAGAATCACTCGCAAAATAACCAGTGCAAATTTCAGTTAATCAGCGGCCTCATTGTAAAATTGCTGATTACTTGAATACTTTGTAGAGGGAAACGGAATCACTTGTAATGAGCATTCAAAAAGATCTTGCCTTGCCAACTCGTATCGGACGTTTAAGCGAGCTGGCCAATAATTTATGGTGGAGCTGGCAGCCGACTGCTGATTTGTTGTTCCAGCATCTGGACAAGACGCTGTGGGAAATTACCTATCATAATCCTGTCAAATTTTTACAGCAGATTTCGCCGTCAAAACTGGAAGCGGCAGCTTCTGATCCAGCTTTTCTACGTCATTACGACGGAACTATGCTGGCTTTTGATAAGGCTTTAGCCGCCAAAGGCACCTGGTTTACTGAAAAGTACGCGCACCTGGCGGATCAAACAATTGCTTATTTTTCGGCAGAGTTTGGATTACATGGATCATTGCCAATTTACTCCGGAGGGCTGGGGATATTAGCGGGCGATCATTGCAAAGAAGCTAAGTAAGTTGAGAAAAGAACGGGACACTTTTGATCTCAGGCGACGAGTTGAA
>CAZMXG010000220.1:0-11719 GCA_964570175.1 uncultured Heliomicrobium sp.
CTTCGCCTTGCGAATGGCCGCAACCTTCCTGATGTGGAATGGCGACGACGCCGTCAATGCCATCGCCTTGGAAATCGGTTTTACTGAAATGTTCGGCAATCAGTTCAGTGACGTGGCTGGAGCAGTTGGACGTAGCAATCACTGCGACATAGTTACGCGTGCCGACGTCGCCGTTTTCGCGCGCGTAGCCCATAAACTCGCCCGCTTCTTCCGGCGAAAAGTAATTGGTTTCAGGCGTTTGCGTCGCGAATTCGTAATTGCCCGCGCTGAATTCCGGCACGACGTTGTGCGTGTGAACCCACGAACCGGCGGCAATGTCTTCGGTGGCTTTGCCGATGGTTTCGCCGTATTTGTGGATCAGCGATCCTTTGGGAATCGGACGTAGCGCGATTTTGTGGCCAGGCGTGATGGTTTCGCGTGCGATGACTTTATCGTTTCGATCGTCGTTGATGACAATCTCTCGCCCTTCCGAAACCGGAAGCCGGGCGACTCCCACATTATCTTTGGCATTGAGAACAAGGATTGGTTTGTCAGAATTGGTGTTCATTGTAGTGTTCATCCCAGAATAGATTGGTTACACCACTTTCTATCACGTCATTGTCAGACCAGCAAGCATTTCAGCATATTGACTTTGATTCCGAGCGTCTGCAAAATCCGGACGATTTTCGACCAACGTTGCTTCGCGATTTTGATAAAGACACAACTTGTTTCCCTCTAAAATGCTTTGTGGACGGAATACAAATGTGGAACCGAATTCCTCACTGATGTTAATTCACAACTAAATCAGCCTTCCCCCAAACTGCTAACCAATTCAGGAGTATCCGCATGAGTTTGTTTCGCTCTCGCAGTTTGTTTGCGGCTTTCATTTCGCGGCGTTATTTGAAAGCTGCATTTACGACAAGTTTTCTGGCAGCGTTTTTGGTTACCCTCGCGATTTCCAACTGGCCAAATTCAGACGGCCAGTCAGTGCAGGCTCAGAACGCTTTGCCTGCGATTATGTTTGTCACGCAACCGCCGTTTGGCGGCGATTTCGCCAGCGCCAACGCAGTCTTCGGCAATCACAATCCCTACACCGGCTCTACGCCGCGCGGCGGTGATCTTTATATCCGTTACGGCGACGGCAGTTTGCGCAACCTGACAGCCGAGGCCGGTTTCGGCCAGCGAGCAGGCGAAGAAATCGCCGTGCGCGAACCAAGCATTCACTGGTCGGGTGCGAAAGCAGTGTTTTCGATGGTCGTTGGAGGAACCACGAAAAATGATTATTCGCCTGTGTTTTGGCAGATTTACGAAGTTACGGGCATCGGCAAAAACGAAGCTGTCAGCATTCGCCGTTTGCCGCAACCAACCGATACCAACAACGTTTCGCCGCTTTATGGCACTGACGACCGCATCATTTTTACTTCTGACCGTCCGCACAACGCAGACAAATTCAATTACCCGCAACTGGACGAATACGAATCGCAGCCAACCAACACCGGCATCTGGTCAATGAACGCCAATGGCAATGACCTGCGGCTGCTCGATCACGCTGTGTCAGGCGATTTCACGCCGATCATTGCTTCAGACGGTCGTTTGATTTTTACGCGCTGGGATCATTTGCAACGCGACCAGCAGAACAACGACCAGGGGGATTATGGCGCGTTCAATTACGCCAGCGAATCCAGCGCGACGAAACTGAATTCTTACGCGGAAATTTTCCCGGAACCCCGAACTTCGCCCAACCGCGCGCAATTCCACGGCCATCGCATCAATCAGTTTTTCCCCTGGCAGGTGAACGAAGACGGATCAGGGCTGGAAACGCTGAATCACATTGGGCGGCATGAACTAATCAGTTATTTCGATTCATCGCACGACGGGCTGCCGGAATTCATTGCGCCGGAAACGCGGCGCACCGCCGAGCGGTTTCTGCAAATCAAAGAAGACCCGGCGCGTCCCGGATATTTCGTCGGCACAAACGCGCCGGAGTTTTACACGCATGCCGCCGGGCAGATCATAGGGTTGCTTGCGCCGGAATCGGCCAACCCCGATCAGATGCAGCTTGATTACATCACCAGCCCAGCCACGCGGAGTTACTACGATGATGGTCAAACGCCGCCGCAAAATCATCCAGGGTTGTTCCGTAATCCGACGCCGCTCTCAAACGGGGTTTTGATTGCTGTTCGCACGACCGCGCCAGTTTCGGACCGAGCAACCAACGGCCCTTTGAGTTCGCGCTATGATTTTCACCTTTCGCGATTGCAACAGCAGGGAAGTTATTGGTCTCCAGTCGAACGAGTGATTCCCAACTCCATCATCAAGACAATCACTTATTGGGACAATCAATCCTACACGCAGTTGAATTACAGCGGCCCCATGTGGGAACTGGACCCGGTTGAAATTCGCACCCGCACGCGCCCGCAACGTCACGCGACGCCGCTGCCTGCCATAGAACGGCAGATCCTAAGCGAAGAACTTGGCGGCCAGAATGGCATAGACCAATTGCTGAAATTTCTGGAAGCGCGCAACCTGGCGCTGATCGTCAGCCGCGATGTGACGCGGCGCGCAGACCGGCAACAGGACGTCAGTTTGCGCGTTGCCGGCGGCACAGCGCAGACCGCTGATCCCGGCACGCCGCCCGTTGATTTGCTGTATATGCAGTTTTTCCAGGGCGACCTGATTCGTGGCTATAACCAGTACAGGGCTGGCCGCCGCCCCATTGCTCAACCAATGCGCGATGGGTTGAATCCGAATCTGACTGGCGCACCGCCGACCAGCGTGAAATTGGCGAGTGACGGCAGTATGGCTGCGCTGGTTCCCGCACGCCGCGCATTGTCGTGGCAAATGACCAAACCCAATGGTGATGCTGTCGTCAAAGAACGGTACTGGGTGACGTTTGCGCCGGGCGAAATTCGTTCCTGCACCAACTGCCATGGCCTGAACACCAATGACGTTGTCCTGCGCCAGCCTGCGCCAACAAACCCGCCACAGGCTCTGCGCGATCTGCTGCGCTGGTACAAAACCACGTTTCCAATGGCGATCAACCGCATTGCTAATGTGTCGGCAGCCAGTTACGACGCGGCGCTGCTGGCCAGCGAATCCATTGCCGTGGCGTTTGGATCAAATCTGGCTACATCCACGGCAGTCGCGAATGGTTCTTTGCCGACAACACTGGCGGGCACAACGGTCAAAGTGAAAGACAGCGCTGGTGTCGAACGCCTGTCGCCGTTGTTTTTTGTGTCGCCAACGCAAGTCAATTACCAGGTTCCGATTGGCACTTTGCCAGGATTGGCCTTGATCACGATCACCAACTCGGCAGGGCAGCAATCGCAATCCGCCATGCAAATCGCTTCAGTTGCGCCCGGATTGTTTACTGCGGATGCCACGGGAAAAGGCGTCGCTGCGGCTTCGATTCTGCGGATCAAGTCGGGCGGCGCGCAGAGTTATGAATCGGTCAGCATGTTTGATGCAACACAGAATCAGTTCATTCCCAGACCGATTGATCTGGGGCCAGCCAGTGATCAGGTCTTTCTGATTTTGTTTGGCGGCGGATTACGGTTCCGAAGCGACGCCGCCAACGTCAAAGTCAAAATCGGTGGAGTCAATGCTGCCGTAAGTTTTGCCGGGCCGCAGGGTGGCTTTATCGGTTTGGACCAAATCAACGCGCAAGTGCCGCGCAGCCTGATTGGCCGTGGAGAAGTGGACGTGACGGTGATTGTGGATGGCAAGGCTGCCAACGTCGTCAAAATAGCGATCAAATAAAGTAACCGGGCAGGCTTTAGAAAGCTGTTCCTGAAAATTACATCCAATCCTGATTCAGCACCTGTTTGAATCAGGATTGGACTTCGATCCAGGCGGCATACATACCAACGCTGTTGCTGCCCCAAGCGACCCAGGCATACCCATCTTCGCCCCACTGAGTGCCCCAAGAGTTCAGGATCAGCCAAGCTTTTTTTCGGTCATCCCAACCCAGCATCAAGACTGCATGATTGACTGTGCCGGGATTGCGTTCGTTGAAGACTCCGCCTTTGTAGGCTTTGAGAGGTTCGTCTATGCGAATCAGCACGGCGAGCGGGCCATGTTCCAGCAACGCAGCTTTCAGTTGGTTGACAGATGGAAGCTGGTCTACCGGATAATTCACGTAATCCCAGGTAACGGCCCTGGTTCCCAGCTTTTGCTTACAGGGATTTACCTTGGCGGTGTACTCCTGCTCGCTGAGAATCGCTCCGAACTCGACAAAATGATTGAACGCGCTGCCGTGCCAGCCGCCGCTGCAATCGCCTTTGTCTTTGGCCAGGCAGTTCAATAGCGGCTGCGCGGACATCATCGGAGGCGGCATTGGTGCATCGGCAATATCAGATTCCAACTTGCCGTCCTTGCCGACCTTGCTTACTTCGGGATTTTTCTTACGGTAATTGAGGATCGAATTGCTCCAGAACGCCGCCGTTGTGGCAAACGCCCAGCAACTGCCACAATCGCCCTGATCCATTACGTTCAGATAAACGCCGTGATCGCGCCAGTCGAAACTGGGCAGCAGCGGAGCCAGATCACTCAGTTTTTCCGGCAATATAATGCCCGGACGTTCTTTGCGAATCTGACCCCGGATTTCCTGTTCCGGCCCAGTCCACCGGTTAAATCGAAAGCCGCTTTTTTCCTGCACTTTCAAACTGTTTAGGTATTCATTCCACCGGCGCTGGTTTTCGGCGCGTTTGAGCATCGCGCGTTGAGGTTCGTCTTTGGGAATCTCGATGCCCGATAGCTGCGCTTCCTTGCGGTCCATCGCGGGGCTGTATCCGACCTTGTAGGTTTTCTTTTGTGCCGCCAGCTTTCGCAACTTGGCGCGTGCTTCGGGCGAAGCTTGGCTTTGATCGGTTGTTTGCCGGGTCCGAGATTGGCCGATTCGACGCTGAGCGGCAGATGGCGATAGCCAGACCAGTATCACGATCAGGACTGAAGCGGAAAGAATTGTGAAGCGCAGGCGACTCTTCATAGATCAACTCCTGTGAATCAAGCTGCCGCAAATGAACAATGTAATTCATTCGTTTGCGGCAGGAGGCTGTTTACTTTCGAACTGAATCGTCGAGCTAGTTCATGATGTTGCATCCGGATTTTGCGCTGATGCAGATGTCGCCGCACAATTTTTGCCCTGCGCCGCAACCCACTTTGAGTTTTGGACTGAGATTGTTGGTCACGCTTTTGACGCATTTCACCGATTTGGCATATTTACCGATAGTGATTTTGGCTGCGTTTCCTTTGACACGCCCATCCAGCGTGACAACGCGGCCATCGCTGCTGACGTTGATTTGTTTCAACTGGTCCTGGAATGCCGGGTCAGCTTTGATTTTATCCTGGATGGATTTGACGATGTCGGCATCCGTCACCGTTGAACAGTCAACATTTGCAGGCGGAGCAGGCTTGGCAGGTTTTTTATCGCCTTGTGCCAGTGCGCCGACCAGCAACAGAGACGCCAGCGAAAACAACAGGATTATTTTTTGGGTAATGGATTGAGTGAGCATTGCAGGGGCTCCTTTTTATTTGAAGTTGGTGATCATCGAAAGCAAGCTATGTCTGGATTGCTTGCCGAAATAAATCGCCCGGCCATCGGGCGACCACGAAAGACTGGAAAAATAAAGTCTGGCGTCATTGTTCGCCGTCAGTTTTTTCGCTTCGCCACCGCGGGATGGAATCAACCAGATATTGTCTTTTCCATCCTGGCGGGATGTGAACGCGATCGTTCGTCGGTCAGCGGACAGATGAATGTTGTACAGGTATGCGGATTGAAGGGTTGCGATTGGGCGCTGTTCGCCCGTGGTGGCGGAAACGCGAACCAATTCCACTTCTGTGGGGCGGGTGCTGCTGGCTCTGCCTTTCATGGTGGCCAGGATCAATTCCTGATCCTCCTGTGACCATCCAATCAGCCGTAAAAAAGACTCCGATTGAATAACCGTTTTTGACTCTTTGTTGCCCGCATCGGTTAACCACAGGGAATAAATTATTTTCTCATTTGGCGATGTGTAGTTCGGTTTGGATGAATACGCGATCCGCTTGCCGTCCGCAGACCAGAGCGGACAATTGAGCAACAGGTTGGGATCGCTGTTGCTGGTGATCTGGGTTTCACCGGAACCATCCGCTGCGATTGTCCACAGGTTTTGCCGGTCGTTTTTGTCGGAAACGTAAGCGATCTTTTTCCCGTCGGGAGACCAACTGAAATTGCTGGTTTGCACGCGCAGATAAGGCAGCAGGGTATTTTCGATTCGAATCAATCCATCAGCCACTAACGGTTTGCTCTGGCCGCCAACTGTTCGTGTTATCCAAAGGCTTTGGACGTCACCGATCAGGCGCAGAAACGCGATTTGAGTTCCGTCAGGAGACCATGAGGGAAGGGAGCCGTCATCGGCAAGTCGTATCGGTTCGTCAGCGCTGGTTTGCCGCGTCAGGATCGAGCAATTGGCAATTTTGTCGCCCTGGCTCAGATTTCGAACCGCTTGATAAGCAATCGTTTTTCCGTCGGGCGAAACCGCAGGCCAAAGTTCAGATCCCAGGTCAGAACTCAGCGCGGTTTCAGCGCCGCCAGCAACAGTAACTCCCCACACGTCGGATTCTTCCTTTGTTGAACCGTAAAGAATGCGAGCACCATCTGGCGAAACGTCCAGCACAAAACTGTTTACGTCATTGTTTGTGACCTGCACGGATTTTCGCCCGTCAATGTTGGCCAGAAAGATTTGATAAACGCCGTCAACGTTTGCGCTGTAAAAAATCCGGTTCGAATCCGGATGCCAGACTGTGTTGCGGTCATAGCCTGTATCGCTGGCGATTTGCTGCGGCGATCCGCCAGACACTGGCGATATCCACACGCTGCTGCGTCCGTCCTCGGTTGTGCTGATGTAGGCAACGTGTTGTTCGTCGGGCGATATATTCAAACTGTCCGAGTTGAGACTTGATTGGTCAAGGTTGGTGAATTGAGCCGCCTGCCCCGATTTGACATCCAGGGCGAAAAGATTGTGTTTCAGCTCGTAATAAATCTTCGTGCCGTCTTTTGACCAGCGCCGCAATCTGACGTCGCCATCCTGCAGCGTGGTGATTTGTGCCGGCGTGCCGCCGAAAGCAGGAATACGCCAAACGCCAGGGTGATCTCCTCGAAGGGAAAAGAAGGCAATTTCGTCGCCATTGGGTGACCAGATGGGGTTTTCATTGGCGAATTCGTCTTTGGTGATTTGAATGGCTTCGCCCGAAGCAGTCCGTTTTACCCAGATGTTTTTGCTGCCGCTGCGCGTGGAAACGAAAGCGATGGTTTGTCCGTCGGGCGAAAACGTTCCGACGCTGTACAACTCTCCGGGCGAACTGGGCCAGCTTGTAATCTCAACGGACTTCAAGGATGCGGGCGAAAAGCTTTCACTTCGACTTCCGGCAATGAACCACCAGACGGCTGCGAACAATAAGGCCGCAGCAGAAAGAAGCATCAACGCGCGAGACCTCGTGAAGCGCTTGGCCGGAGCGACAGCCAAAGGCAAATCGGATGACACGGGCGAAACTTCTGCCGTGGGAAGCGGTTTTGCCGATCCTGTGTTGCGTTCCAATTTGGCCGAAAATTCCAACTCTCCTTTCAGATCCTTCAAATCAATCAGCAAGTCTTTGCAGGTCTGGTATCGTTCCTCTTTGTTTTTGCGCATCGCCTTGCCAACAATGCGCTGCAATTCGGGCGAGCTTTCCGGCCTGGCTGCATTCAGCGGAGGCGGTTCAGTGGTCAGGATGGAAACAATGATGTCGCTGGTCGTTTCGCCTTCAAACGGAGGCCAACCCGCGATCATTTCGTACAACAACACGCCAAGGCTGAAGATATCCGAACGCGCATCCACCGGCAGCCCGCGCGCCTGTTCCGGCGACATATACCTTAACGTTCCCAAGATCATTCCCGGCGCGGTTCTGGCTTCTAATTGCAGCGTGGCCGCTTCTGAATTCTGCGAACTGGATTGTGCCGCCGTCAGTTTTGCCAATCCGAAATCCAGCACCTTCACAAACCCGTCTGGCCGAATCATCAGATTTTCGGGCTTGATGTCGCGGTGAATGATTCCTGCCTGATGAGCGGCAGACAGCGCACCGGTTACCTGGATGGCGATTTCCAGGATTTCGTTAATGCCGAGCGTGGCACTCATTATCTGGCGCAGCGTGTGGCCTTCGATGAATTCGGTGGCGATGAAGTGCGTTTCGCCAAATCCCAAATCGGCTGCGCCAATTTCATAAATTGTCAGGATGTTCGGGTGATTCAGTGCCGAAGCGGCGCGCGCTTCCCGCTCGAATCGTTCCAACCGGCTGGCGTCGCGCGTGAATTCGGCGGGCAGCATTTTGATTGCCACTTTGCGATCCAGCCGTGCGTCCTGTGCCAAAAACACTTCGCCCATTCCGCCTGCACCCAACGGCGAAAGAATGCGGTAGTTTCCGATTTGTGTTCCGATGAAAGAATTGACAGGCGGCGAAAGCGACGGTTGATCCAACACTGCTGCGGCTTTTTGGGGAAGGGCATTCAGCGTTTTGGCTTCCAGAAAACTATCCGCCACTTTTTCGTTGGCGGCAATCAGCGACAGGACTTCGTTGCGCAACGCTTCGTTTCCGGCGCAAACCTGTTCCAGAAACGGCAGACGTTCGTTGTCTTTCAGCTCTCTTGCTTGGTGATAAATGCTTTGGACGCGTTGCCAGTCTTGGGGAGTCATAACCCTTTTCAACCGCACTTCAGGCACTTGTGGGAAGTGGTTGCAACAATGACTTGCCCAGCAATCCCGTTTTCCGTCGCAGATCGGAACTCGGAATTCCTTCGTGATGAAAGCGCTCGTTTTTGCTCGTTTGCCGGACGAAGCCGCCGCCTTCAGAGAATTTGTTTGTGTGAGCGCAGAGAATTATGCCAGTCACCCGCAAAAGCCACAATGCCAATAATTTGCGAGTTTTCCCACAGATTATCTCTCCACGATGACGATTTTCTGGATTCTGTCGCCACGTGCGATTCGATCCACGACATCCATTCCTTTGGTGACCTGACCGAACACGGTATATCCGCCATCCAAATGCGGTTGCGGAGAATGCGTGATGAAAAACTGACTGCCGCCCGTGTCCTTGCCTGACAGAGCCATTCCCAGAGCGCCGCGTCCATAAACTTTTGTGTTTACTTCACATCGAATCTGGTAGCCCGGCCCGCCTTCGCCCGTCCCTTGGGGATCGCCGCCTTGAATGACAAAGTTCGGCACGACACGATGAAAGGTGATGCCATTGAAATACCCTTTGTGCGCCAGCGTGATGAAGCTATCCACCGTGATCGGCGCTTCTGAGGGAAAGAGTTCCATCGTGACTGCGCCTTTGTCGGTGTGAAGCGTGGCCGTGACTTTCTTATTCATCCGAGCCACGACGCGCTGGTAGAAAAGTTTATCGTGGCCGGTTTTGACGATGCCGATGCGGTCGGAAAAGTCTCCTGCGCCCGCTTGCTTGAGCAGATCAACCGCGCGGCGGCGAACGAGGTGGTCAGAATCGTTCAGTGCGGTTTTGATGGCTTCGATAGCTTGGGCGGATTTGTATTTTGACAGCGCAGTCAGGATGGCAAATTTAGCTTCATTGTCTTCATCCGTTGTACTTTTCTTCAGCGCCGCAACGAGTAAAGCCAGACTTTCTTCTTTTTTCTGTTCGCCCAGAATTGACGCGGCTGTTGCTCTGATGCGCAGATCGTTGCTTGCCAGTTTTTCATGAAGGAAGGCAAGAAACTTTGTTGAGTCAAAGCCTGAACTGGCTACGTCCTTATTGGTAAAAGTGCTTTGAAGAAATGATGCATGGGCTGGGCTGAACATAAGCTTGCTGTAGGCCCGTAAAATCTCAGGCAAACTGCGTTGGTCGCATCCAAGCTTATCCACTTTGCTCAGCAATCCAAAGTTGAGTTGGTAAAAAGCGATTTCCCAATAGTTGCGCTGTTCAGTCGGTAGCAATGCACTAATTGTTTGAGCGGCAACCGTAGCCTGTTTCCAGTCACGACAGGCATTTCTGGTTAAGTCGTTCAATCTCTCTCGCAAATCGCTTGATGTCGCTTCGCTGAATTTGGCAATCGCAAGTTCAATCTCTGGCGCGGCCAATGGCGACAATCGTTTCCGCAATTCATTCAAAGGTTTCAAGGCGCGTTCATCCTTGAATGTTCCGAATGCCGCCGCAATTTCCAATACCAGCCCTTGGCTCAAATTGAGGTTTATCATTGCGATCAATGGTTCTATCGCTTGCTTATCACCAATCGCAGCCAATGCCCGAATTGCGCTTACCTGGACCTGTTCATTTTTATCACCAAGCAATTTGATCAACGCTTCAACTGCGCGCGCATCTTTGCTCACGCCCAGAGCGCGCGCAGCATTGGCGCGGACGTTATAGTCGCTGTCGTTCAAGGCTTCGAGCAAGGCCGGAACTGCGGCGGCAATTGGCTGGCGAATGCGCGCGAGCGCGTTCGCGGCTTGAGCGCGAATGTCTACGTCATCGGATTTCAACTGTCGCGTCAACGGTTCCACAGAAGCCGCCGAACGAATTCGCATCAGCGCAGTGACGGACAGCGTGGCCAGCAACTTTTGTTCGGCTGATAGCTTTACCGTCGGTTCAGGTAAGCGTTTGAGGATTAAATCATTGATTGCTTCAGTCAGCTTTGGGCCGAAGGCGGAAGCGTTAGCTTGGGCGCTGACGATTTTGCCCAATGCCTCAACCGATCTTGCCTGAACTGTCAATGGTTCCTGACGCCGATCGAGTGCCGCCATCAAGACAGGAACGCCTTTGTCATCTTCCATCTCGCCAAGAGCAAAAGCCGCCATTGATCGTACCCGTTCCGTGGCATCCTGCTCTAGTAATTTAGCTAGATTGCTCGTCAGGTTCTTCTCGCCAATTCGCCCGATTGCCAATGCCGCCCGCTCACGAACTTCGCTTTGTTTATGAGTGAGAAAGCCCGCAAGTTCACCACCCACAGCATTGCGCTCATCTTCAAGTTGAATGATACGGAGAGTGATTTGCTCCAAAGTTGCATTCTTGGGCAAGACATAAACCCGATCTTGGGATTGTCCGACTCGGATTATGCCGAACACCAAATAAAATAAAGTTACTGCAATGGCTGATTTCTTCATCGAACACCGCCTTTCAGTTGCCAGCGCCGCTGGTTTTCTTCTTCGCAACTTCGACCATTTTTTCCACATCGGCCAGCAGCTTTTTGGCGTCGTACACGATGCCGTCTTTGATCGTGTATTTGATGCCGCCGACGCGTTCAGGCTGATTGGTTTGGTCGTTCAAACGTATTGCGCCGGTTCCGTACAGCACTTTCAAATTGGCGATTGGGTTTTCAGGGACGATCACCAGATCGGCCAGCATGCCGGGTTTGACGATGCCGAATTCAATCCGCTTGCCCGTCGGTTCGTGCAGCAATTGCGCGCCGTGCATCGTCGCCGCACGGATGACTTCCAAAGGATGAAAACCCGCTTCCTGCAATAACTCGAACTCGCGGATGTAATCGAAGCCGTAAAGTTTGTAGATGAAGCCGGAATCGCTGCCTGTCGTCACACGGCCTCCGCGATTTTTGTATTCATTCACGAACGCCATCCACAGCCGGTAATTGTTTTTCCATTCGACTTCGTCCTGCGTCGTCCAGTTGAACCAGTACGAACCGTGGGCTTCGCGGCTGGGCGTGTAGAACTTCCATAATGAATGCAGCGTGAAGCGGTCGTGCCATTCGGCGCGCATCGAACGC
>CAZMXG010000221.1:0-11567 GCA_964570175.1 uncultured Heliomicrobium sp.
CGTCACCATTCTGAATTTCAAAGACGGCAAGGTCGGCAAATGCGCTTCGATTGTGGATTGTTTGCAGCCGTATTACTTCCACATCCATCTGGTCGGCAGCGAAGGCAGTTTGCTGGACAATCGCATTTACAGTGCCAAGCTGAAAGGCATGAACAAGGCCAAGTGGAGCACGTTGGAAACCGGCTTGATTGATTCCGGCGATGTCGCCGATCACCCTTACCAGCCGCAGTTTCAGGCGTTTGTGGATGCAGTGAACAAAAATGAAAAGATGCCCCTGACAGATTTCGACACGGCGTTTGAATCTCATCGCGTGGTGTTTGCTGCGGATTTGTCTGCGGCTGAAGGCAGACCCATCAAAATGTCTGAACTGAAATACTGAGCTTACTGCTTGCGTCGCGCGCGCAACAGCACCCAATCACAATCCGGCGAACAGCGCGCGTTGAAATTCTGTTCGCCCAACTTTTCTGTCACCAACTTTTCGGATTTCGTCAACCCCTCGCTCCAGCGTTTGCGCGAAGCAACAAGAATGCTTTTCGTCTTGCTGGCCGCAGCCATCAGCGCCACATTCTCGTCAGAAGTCAGCACGACCAGTTCCGATTTTGTGTCTCGCCACGGCAAGTCGGTCGCATAAAAGTTGATGCCGTGGTCTTCATTGACGAAGAAAACCATCTTCTCGCCGGGTTGCGCCATAAATACTGCGGCTTGCGCCAATGGTCGAAGTGATTCGCGGTTGCCAAGCGCCGGAAAAATCAAATGGGTTGCTGCAACAATGATGACAATCAAACTGAAGGGTAAAACCACAGTCGCCGTTTGACCGCCTCGCCACAACCAGAGAACCAGATAAACCAAAGCGACTGTGACTGTCACGCCGCCCATCAACCAGGCATCTTTGACCGCAACGCCAAGCTCCCGCTGACTGACAAAAATTGCCGCCACGCCAACTACGGCAAGGAATACAACCGTCAATGCAGCCAGAATTTTCGTTCGCAGTTCGACAACGGGTTGCCACCATTTTTCCAATTCCAATCCAACCAGCAATGCAATCGCTGGAAAGATCGGTAGCACATAACCAGGCAACTTCGATCCGGAAAACGAAAAGAACCCAATCGTCACAATCACCCACAACCACAAAAACAGCTGCAATCGGTCAGCCAGAGTGTCGCGCCAATTTCGCAGTGAATGCCAGGCGCTGCCGACCAGATAAAACATCCACGGAAAACTGCCAGCCAGTGCGACCAGAAAGAAGAAGTAAAACGGCTGCGGATGTTTGTACTTGTTGCTAAGGTAACGCTGGAAGTGGTGTCCGATGAAAAATTCGTTGATGAATTCGCGTCCATGCTTTGCGATTACGGGCGCATACCAGGTCGCCGCGGTTGCCAGAAAGATCCCCGCTCCTATTAACAGCAACTTCGGTTTGAACAGGATTTTCAGCCTTCCGGTCAGCAACGAATACAGGCAGATGATTGCCGAAGGCAGCACAATGCCGACCAAGCCTTTCGCCAGCACGCCTAATCCCAAAGCAAAACACATCAAAAACCAGAACCGATTTTTGCCATGTTTTTCTTCGTGCTGCTCCCAAAGGAAAAATCCAGCCAGCGCCAATGCCATGGCGACAGACAGCGGCAAATCAAATGTGGCTACACGCGCAAAGCCCGGCCACATGCCGCAAGTCGCCAACACGGCTGCGCTCAAAAAACCGAATCGAGCGGAATGAACCCGGTTGCCAAACCAGAAAACCAGCAGCACTCCGAGTGTTGCAAAAACAGCGATGAAAAATCGCGCGCCGAACTCGTTTTCTCCAAACAACCAGTAACCGGCAGCCGACAACCAGTATGTCAGCGCAGGTTTTTCAAACCAATTGATGCCGCCCAGCCGCGTCGTTACCCAATCGCCGCTGATGAACATTTCGCGCGCAACCTGCGCGTAGCGGGGCTCATCCGGGCCAATAAAGGGCAAGTTGCCGAGTCCGTAAAAAAACACTCCCGCGCACAAAGCGATGAGCGCGATGGGAAAGTCGCGTTCAGAATTCTTGGCGATGTTTTTGCTTGGTTCGGAAGGAAGTTTGCTGATTTGCACGGTTACTGTTTCAAAATCGAAGCTTCGCGGTTAAATTTCAAGCCTCAGAGTACCATCCAAATCAGTATCGCGACCAGTAGGGAGCGACGTTTCAATATTTTTATGAGTCAAAAAATCAAAACCGCAGTCATTGGCGTGGGCCATCTGGGCAAAGAGCACGCCCGCGTTTATCACACGATTGAAGAATCCGAACTTGTCGCCGTGTGCGACACCAACGAAACCAATGGTCAGGCGATTGCCGAAAAATATGGCGCGCGATTCGTCAAAGATTATCGGGAATTGCTGGGCGAAGTCGAAGCCGTCAGCGTGGCCACGCCAACCGTCAATCACCACGAAGCGACTTGCGCCTTCCTGGAAGCAGGCGTCGGCGTGCTGGTTGAAAAACCGATTTCACGCACGCTGGAAGAAGCCGACGAAATGATTGCGTTGGCTGAAGCCAGAAATACCGTGCTGCAAGTAGGCCACATCGAACGGTTCAACCCTGCGTTTCAGGCTTTGCTGAAACAACTGACCAACCCGAAGTTTTTTGAAGCGCACCGGATGGGCATGTTCACCATGCGTTCGCTGGATATTGATGTGGTCATGGACCTGATGGTTCACGAACTGGACATCATTTCCAGCCTGGTCAAAAGCGAAGTCATCAAAATCGAAGCCGTGGGCATTCCGATCCTGACGCAAAAAATTGACCTGGCCAATGCTCGGCTGGAATTCGCCGACGGTTGCATCGCCAATATCACCGCCAGCCGCGTTGCGAGCGAACGTTTGCGAAAACTGCGTGTGTTTCAACCCAATGAGTATTATTCGCTGGATTACGCCGAACAGCAGGTCGGAATGTTCAAGCTGACGCCGCCCAAAACTGCCGGAGCTTTGCCGGAAATCGTCGCGCAAGGTTTGGAAGTGACCAAACGCGAACCGCTGCTGGCTGAAATCGAATCCTTCGTTTCCGCAGTTCGCGACAAAACCGCGCCGGTCGTCACCGGAGCCGAAGGCCGCCGCGCATTGGCTTTGGCGCTGGAAGTTTTGGATAAAATCAAAACACATTCGGCGCATGCCGGAATCACCCTTACGTTTGAATGACCCACACTTTTCCAGGAGATCCCCAGATGGCGAACTTACTTAGCAATTCGAGCGTGCTCGACAATCTGATCGCGATTGTTGTCATCTTGTTGGTTTTAAGTTTGATAGTTCAATCCGTTCAAGCAGTGATCAAAAAATTTCTGCAAGTGAAATCCCTACAGATGGAACAGTCGTTGGTACATCTGTTCCATTACGTGCTGAACGAAGATGCCACCGGATTTATGAATACGTGGCTGAATCGCTTGCCAATGGTGCGAGCAATTTTCTCAATTTTCAAAAAAAAGGCTCCTTACCTGTCAGCCAGCCCAAACATCCAGGCACTTTTTTTGGCGGTCGAAAAAGAAATGCTCAAAGCAGGCCGTGTCACAATGGGCGGCAAAGTAGCACTGGACTGGGTTTCAAAAGAAGATCTGTTGAAATTCTTGGGCAACATTCCGCTCAGCGAACTTACGTCGCTGTTCCCGAAACAGAATCGCGAAAAACTGGACGAACTCGCCAAGCAGCTTGAAAGCGCGCAACAATCTTTAACCAGCTTTACAAATAAATATGCTGTGTTCATTGAAAAAACTCCCTTGGCCAAAATCCAGGAGCCATTGACAGAAATGCTCGCGCACACGAGTAAGTTGTTTGACTCTGGCTTGAGTAACGTCAGGCTTGGCGATATGGCCAAGTTGGGCGGAATGGAAGTTGGGGACGCACAAAAACTGTTGAACGCATTACCAGCTTCTCTGCAACAAAGTATCGCGCACCTGGAAGACGAAGCTCAAAAAGACGCTCAGGCAGCGCTTCAAAAACTTTCCCAGGCTATGAAACCGGTTCAGGAAGGATTGCAATCCATTTTCTGGCTGCCCGAACAGATGAGCCAGATTCTGGCAAAAGCCGATAGCTGGTACGGCACGCTCATGCAGAGCCTGGAAGATCGCTATTCCAGAAGCATGAAAAGCTTCGCGATTGTCCTCAGCCTGGTTGTCGTCATTGTGCTGAATGCCAATCTATTTGCCATTTACCGGCAGGTTTCCGGCGACCAGGCCATGCGGGATTTGATCGTCCAATCAGGCGAAGGCATGTTGCAGAAAGCGCGCGAACAACAAAACGCCGGGCAACTGCCGCAAGAACAACAAACAACAGACAAGCTCAGCGAACTGAACCAATCCATCAACCAGGTAAAACAGGCGTCTTCGCTTTACACCGGCTTTGGCTTTTCGCGACCAAAATGGATCAGTGACGCCTGGACCAATCGCAGCCAGATTACGGGCTATCAAGTCCTTGAAACTCTGCTTGGCTGGACTGTGATGACGGCCTTGCTCAGCGTCGGCGCGCCTTTCTGGCAGGATGTACTGGAATCCTTGTTCGGGTTGAAGAATTTTCTGCGAAAAAAGCAGCCTAGTGAACCGAAGTAATTCAGCCAAACAAAGCAAACGATAGTAAACACCGAAGCACCGATGAACACAGGTCAGAATTACCCGTGTTCATCGGTGCTTTCCTCTTTCCCGATATGCCTTGCTTGGATTGATTATGGCCAGACTTCTTTGGCCACGTACCAGGGATGAATCTCTGCCACCAGTCGGCCGGCTTTCACCATCGGATCACTTTCTGCCCAGGCTTTGGCCTCCTCTGCGGATTGCGTGGTAAAAACGAAAATTCCGGCCAGATTTCCAGCGCTGGCAAGCGGCCCAGCGGCAGGCATTTTGCCGGAATCCAACATCTTCCGGATATTCCACAAATGTTCAAGCTGTAGTTTTTGCAGTTCCGGTGTGGATTCCGCTGTCCAGTTGGGGCCGGTTTTGAGAATGACAAAGTGATACTTGGTCATTGTCATCGGAATGTTCGGATTCTTCCGATATTCTTCGTTCAGCTTGGCGCCAATCCCTTTCGGAGCCATCCAGGTAAAAATGTCCATCTGCAACCGGCCAGCTTTGATCGCGGGATCTTCGGCGGCCAGCGCCTTCGCATCATCCATCGAAGCTTTGAAGAGAAAGATGCCTCGCAAATCCCCGTTATCCATCATGGGTCCGGCGGCAACCAGTTTGCCCGATTGCGCCATTTTTCCGATGTTCGCCATGTGGCCTGCCTGGATCTTCTCGGCTTCTTCTTTCGTGCCGGTGCCGCTGTTCGGACCTTTGCGCAACAAGCCAAGTTGGTATGTATCCAGATCAAACGGCGGCATTTTGCTTTGATCCGGAGCGGGTTTGGTTTCCGCTTTCTGCTGCGGAGCCGGTTCGCTGCTGGGCGGAACGATTCCCTTTAGCCGCAAATACACGACCAGATTTCCGTAATGTTCTGAAGTGTGAAACACGGCCAGCGAAGCCGCGTTTGATTTCGGATATTCCCCTCGCGCCCCTTTGTACTTTTCTGTCAGTTTCGCATCCGTCAGGGTGTTGAACGCGCCATCGCAATACTCAAAAGAAGCTTTGACCGCTTTGACCAATTCGTCTTTAGTCTTGGCAGTTTTTTCGATGGGTTCCTTGCTTGGGTTTGCCTCGCCTTTGATTGCGGAACAAGCCATGTTTTGCACATCAACAATGTGGCCCAGGACTTCGCCGAATGTTCGCACTTCGCTGGTGGGCTTGAAGCCGTAATCCGCCACAGGCATTTTCTCGGCTGCAGCAATGACGTTCCGCTTGTTGAAGCCATAATAAAATTTGAAATTGTCGGCAAAGGGGTCTGCGGCTTGTGCCTGCGTGACGGCAGTCACAGCCAGCAAGCATCCAAACAAGGCAACGATTCTTATTGGTTTCATAGTGTTTACACCTTTTCTGAAGTTTTATTTGGCATTCGCATCTTGCTGCATCGCACCGAAGATGTTGCCTTCCGGATCGTGGAAATAGGCCAGCCAGCCTACACCGGGCACGGGCATCTTCGGCAAGGCAATCGTCCCTCCGTGCTGTTCGATGGCTGTGGAGGTTTCATCCAGCGAATTGACCATTGTTGTGCAAACGTATGCGTTGACGGCTTGGCCAGGTTGCGGGCGATCGCCGCGACGCGGCACTAATCCGCCATCAATGCCAGGTTCTTCCGCGGGACCGGTTTTGATCAGCCAATAATCCCAGCCGCCGCCCCAGTTGGTAAATTCCCAACCAAACACAGCGCTGTAAAACTCAATCGCGCGCTCAGGATTGTCTGCATGAATTTCGAAATGTCCGACTCTTGCCATGATTTGCCTCCGATGCTGTAGAACCGGTTTTCCAACCTGCTCGTGATTCGTAATTGGAGATTTGCGGAAACCTGAGCCGGTTGAAAAATCGGCTCTACGTTATACGGCGATTATCGGTAACTGAATTCTCCAAAGTCTGCAAAAAATTGTAAAAGCTGCCGTTTAGGCAATACGAAATAAAATACGATTTGGGACAAGCGGATGGCTTGTCCCAACGAAACTTACAACTACTCTTCTTTATAAAAATATGCGCCAGCGATTGCCGCGACAGCGAATTCGACGATGGCCCAGACAAGCCCAATTAAGTATGGCTTCATCGAAACCATGCCGACCGCGACATAGACATATCCGGCATACAGGTACACAAAAAACCAGGCGAGTACACCTGCGCAGGCTGCCGTTTTCCATCCCCCGCCGAAGCGTGGCCGGATCGCGGCATATAAATACACTACCGCGATTCCCAGAAAGAATGTGATTCCCACGACACGAATCAGAAATGTCGAACTCGAAGTCGGGTCAGGCAAACGAAGCCTGTCAAAATCCTGCTTCATGGAATCGGCCAGAACAACGGTATTGAGTACCGCTTCGCCAATATTCAACACAACACCTGCGATCAAACCGCCTAGCACAACACGTCCCACGTTGATCTTACTCATATAAGTTTTCTCCGCTAAGGTTGGTACTACGGTTGTTGGCTGCCGCAGCGAGCCTCCGCTGAAGAAAGCGTCGCTCCGGCTCGGAACACGGACAACGTAAAGCTTGCCGGAAATTATCTGCCGCTTTTTGGGTTTCGCCAAGCTCTTGCCACAGTTCGCCCAATGTTGCGGGCAGCAGGTAATAATGTTGCAGCGCCGGATGCGAAATGATTTTTTCAACCTCGCGTAAACCGGCTTCGGCCCCACGATGTTTGGCAATGGCAACGGCCCGGTTGAGCGCGATGACCGGTGACGGATTCAGTTCCACAAGCAAATCGTAAAGCCGCACAATTTGTTCCCAGTTGGTCAATTCGTAACGGGTCGCCGCCGCATGGCATGAAGCAATGGCCGCTTGCAGATGATATTCGGTGAATTCTTCGCCCGCTGCACTGCGCTCAAAGTGATGAAAGCCCATCGCGATCAACTGACGATTCCACAACGAACGATTCTGTTCGGCCAATAAAGAAAGTTCACCGCCTTCGCTGACACGCGTATCCAGCCGGGCTGCTTGAAACAACATCAGCGACAACAAGGCATGGGATTTCGGCAAATTGGTCGCCGGATGGCGAACCAGCAATCGGCAAAGCCTGATTGCTTCGTCGCACAAATCCGCTCGAACAAGATTTTCACCGCTGTGCGCCGCATACCCTTCGTTGAACATCAGGTAAACGACTTCCAGCACCGAATCCAATCGAACAGGCATGTCTTTCGCAGCAGGAAGTTCAAAGGAAATGCCTTCATCTCGAATCAGCCGTTTGGCGCGAACCAACCTCTGCGCGATGGTCGGTTCTTTGGCCAGAAACGCGCGCGCAATTTCGATCGTGCCAAAACCGCCAACCGTTTTCAGCGTCAATGCGACGCGGGCTTCGCGCGATAGCGACGGATGACAAGACATAAAGATCATGGCCAAGGTGTCGTCTATCGCTTCACCGTTGGACAGAGTTTCAGTACTTGATTCCGCAAAACTACGCCGATTGGCAAAAGCTTCCTGGGCGGCAAAAGCGCGAATGATTTCATCGGCTTTTTCCTGAAGCGAAGCTTCGCGCCGGAGCAAATCCAGCGCGCGATTTTTCGCCACCTGAATCAACCAGGCCGAAGGGTTGTCAGGAATGCCCTTGTAAGCCCAAAACTGCAAGGCTTTGAGCAGGGCTTCCTGCACAACTTCTTCCGCCAAATCAATGTGGCGAGGCCCGAAAACACGCACCAGCGTCGCGATCATTTGTCCGGCTTGATGCCGAAACAGGTGATCCACCAACGCGGGCACTTTATTGTCAGAAAGTTCAGCCATTTACGGATCGGAATTAGACAGGATGAACAGGATTTTTCAGGATTGTTTTCATCCTGAAAATCCTGTCTAAGTTTTAGCCTGCATAGGATGACAAATCTTCAACTTCGCGGACTTCGATACGGCTGCCGAATTCCAGACTCGGACAATCCGACGCCAGCTTGACGGCTTCGGCGTAATCGGCTGCCTGAATGATCCAGTAACCACCAATGATTTCTTTGGTTTCGGCGTACGGACCATCGGTGACCACTTGATCCGCGCCCAATCCGCGAATGTTCTTTCCGGGTTCATCGCGCAGTTTGTTGAGACTGAGCAAATGGCCGGATTTTTGAAGTTTGTCAGCCCAATCGTTGTACTTCTGAAGAATCCCTTGAATGAGTTCCGGCGTGATTTCAAACCCTTCTGGCATCTCCATGGAATCCTGAGAGATCAGCATAAATTGCGGCATTGGTGTTTCTCCTTGTGTAGCAGTTGAATTTGCGAACGGTGACAAACCGTTGCGAAAGCAGGCAATGCGGGTCAGCATTTTACGCTCCCACGCCCGTTTCGACCTATAGACGAATCAGGTTTGCGGATTTCGACAGGGCCAGAAATTTTTTTATAGATCAGGAAAGATTAGCCGCTTGCTACGGCACGCGGTCCTACCCCATCTAGCCGGAATGTGCGACGGCCAGAAATTCAGAGCCGAGATCGGTCAAATGAGTTTTCACGAAATGGCGGACTTCGGCTGGCGTATTCAGCGAAATGACTTGTGCAGCAAAGCGTTCGGCGTCGGCCAGTTTAATCGAACGCACCAAACGGCGAATGGCGGGAATGGCGCTGGGCGTCATGCTCAAATCGCGCAGGCCTAATCCCAACAAGAGGAGCACTTGCGCCGGGTTCGAAGCCATTTCTCCGCAAAGGTTAACAGGGATCTGCATTTTTTGGGCGGCATCCGCCACCCATTTGATCGCCATCAGCACAGCCGGATGCATAGGATCAAACAAAGAGCTGACATATTCGTTGCCTCGGTCAACCGCCAGCAGGCTCTGTATCAAATCGTTGGTTCCCAAACTGAAAAAGTCCGCTTCGCGGGCCAGGGCTTCGGCCATCATCACGGCGGCGGGAACTTCAATCATCACGCCGATTTCAATGTCCGCTTCGTGCGGAACTTTGTCGGCGCGCAATTCGCGCTCGACATCGGCAATGATGCTTTTTGCCTGACGAACTTCGTCCACGTTGGACACGAAAGGAAGCAGAATTTTCAGTTTGCCATGCGATGCCGCGCGCAAAATGGCTTTGACCTGAGTGCGAAAGATGGGCTGATTCCTGAGCGATAAGCGAATTGCACGCAGTCCCAATGCCGGATTTCGCTCCGGCTTAAACCCTTCCAGATTCAGTTTGTCACCGCCCAAATCGAAAGTGCGCACAACCGCGCCTTCTTCGCCCACCATTTCGGCCAAAAATTTGTAGGCTTCGTATTGCTCTTCTTCAGTCGGCAGGCCTGATGCAGCTTGGGCGTACAAAAACTCCGAACGATACAATCCGACTCCGGCGGCGTTGAACCGTTTGTAGGCGTCAATTTCTTCGATCAGTTCGATATTTGCGCGCAGCCGAATTTCGCAGTTGTCCACGGTGATGGCAGGAAGCTCGCGCTCTTCGATGTCATACAGTGCTTGCTGCTTCTGGCGCTGCAATTCTTCCGTATAAAAGATCAATGTTTCTGGCGAAGGGTTCAGAATCACCGTGCCTGCGGTGCCGTCAATAATGACAGTTTCGCCTGAACGAACATGTTCCGTGATGCCACGAATGCCAACCACTGACGGAATGTTGACGCTGCGCGCAATGATGGCCGTGTGCGAAGTCCAGCCTCCAATGCCGGTGACAAATCCCAGCACGTTGCGCGGATTCAAATCCGCCGTCACGGAAGGAAGCAAATCGTCGGCAACGATGATTGAATTGTTCGCCAGATCGTTCAGGCTGCGTTGTTCTTTGCCGGAAAGAATTTTGGTGATTCGGTAGGCGACGTCTTCAATGTCGCTGCCGCGTTGGCGCAAATAGTCGTCTTCAATCTGCCCATAAACGTCCAGTAAATGCTGGGTTACGTCACGAACAGCCCATTCGGCATTGGCGTGATTGACGCGAATGAAGTTTTCGATCTGGCGGCCAAGCGTGCGGTCTTCCAGCATCAACAGGTGCGCTTCCAGAATGTACGCGTGCTCAGAAGCGAGCGCCGTGCGGACACGCTCAATATCTTTTTTGACCTGCGCCTGGGCTGCGCGGGCGGCATCGCGAAAGCGCAAAATTTCGGCTTCGAGTTGTTCTTTCGGCAGAAAAACACGGACGATACGTCCGCGCGGGTCGTCCACAAGAAAGGCGCTACCAATCGCGACACCCGGACAAACACCAACGCCTTCGAATCTTTTTTCGGGGACTTTTTTCATCAAATACCCCTCTTACTCTTCGCCAAATTTATCGGCAATCAACTTGCACAATGCCGCAATTGCAGATTCTTCGTCCGGCCCTTCTGCGGTGATTTCAATTTCCGTGTTCTGGGTCGCCGCCAGCAACAACACGCTGAAGATGCTTTTGGCATCGGCGTTTTTTTGCCTTGCGGCAATTGAAATCCGGCTTTGAAAGCTGGAAGCCAGCTTGACCAGTTTGGCCGCAGCGCGCGCATGAAGCCCCAACCGATTGACAATGATTACTGTGCGATTCTGCATCTTTACGAATTCGGATTGCGAAAAGCGAATTGCGGATGATGGATTGCGGCGACTGTAAAGTCGTCACTGTTTGCCAGGCAAAAGGACTTCGCTGGCCAGATAAATGGTGTTCTTGCCCTGATCGCGAACGCGGCGCGCGGTTTCCACCAAAGTTTCATCGGGTTGCTGGTCGGCCAGCCGCAAAATCATTGGCAGATTGACGCCTGTAACGACTTCAATCGGAGCGCGTCCCAAAAATGTGCTGGCCAGATTGGTGGGCGTGCCGCCGAACATATCGGTCAGCACTACCACGCCCGAACCTTGATTGACACGTTCAATGGCTTTGCCGATTTGTTCGCGCGCCGTTTCAACGTCGTCGTGCCAGCCGATGGAAATCGCCGTCACGTGATGGATGTCACCGACGATGGTTTCCGCCGCGCTGACCAGTTCAGTCGCCAGATTTCCGTGCGTAACAACTACGCCGCCGACTAATGGCATAAATCCCTCTCACTGCCGAGCACGCGTTCAATCAGGAACGCCGCCCGCTTTTCATTTTCCATCTATGAAGTAGGTGACGGCGTCAAGGGAAAAGTTGTGAC
>CAZMXG010000222.1:0-11566 GCA_964570175.1 uncultured Heliomicrobium sp.
GCTGCTGCTTGGCGGCCTGCTCGAGGCGGCAAGTCAGCAATCCGCCCAGCAGCGTTGTTCGCATATGACCGGCGGTTTCATCTATAGGGTTTTGCAATTGCAGCCGCGCCGAATCGTCTGCATTGCTCAAACGGGCGTCGGCTTCAGCGTTGACGAAGCTGAAACTGACGGCTTCGTTGTAACCCAGACCGGTCAGAACTCGGCGAGCCGAACGGCGGCCATTTTCTCCCGGCAAATACGCTCCGGCTCCGGCGCTGCCCGGCAGCGAAGTTTTCAAGTTGTCGTATCCGGCAATGCGCGCGACTTCTTCGATCAAGTCTTCTTCAATCGCGACGTCAATTCGCCAGGTCGGAGCTACAGCGCGAAGCAAATCTTTTTCGACTTCGGCTTCGACTTCGAACCCAAGCGCGCGCAAAATGCGCTCTGCTTCGCCAAGTTCAATTTGCAAACCGGTCAAGTGCTGGTAACGGGCTCGGCGCATTTTGATTTTGTGTGTTTGTGCTTTCTGCGGATAAACATCCACAAGGCCGCTCAAGACTTGCCCACCGGCAATTTCCGCAATCATCGCCGCCGCGCGAGCCGACGCACCCGGCACGATTTCCGGGTCAGTTCCGCGTTCAAAACGGTATGAAGCCTCGGTCGCCAATCCCAGCGCTTTTGAAGTCGCCCGCACTTGCGCAGGCGTGAAGTACGCCGCTTCCAGCAACACGTCCACAGTCTTTTCCGTGATGCCGGAATCTTCCCCGCCCTTGATGCCTGCCAAAGCTACGGCGCGTTCCGCGTCAGCAATGACCAACATTTGCGAATTCAGTTCGCGCTTTTCCCCGTCAAGCGTCGTCATTGTTTCGCCATCCTGCGCAGCGCGAACGATGATCCGCTGGCCTTTCAACATTGCCAGATCAAACGCGTGCAGCGGCTGCCCAAGCTCCAACATCACGTAGTTGGTAATGTCCGCGACATTGTTGACGCTGCGCTGCCCCATGACTTCCAACCGTTTGACCAGCCATTCTGGCGAAGGACCGATCTTTACGCCTTTGATAATCCGAGCCGAGTAGCGCGGGCAAAGATCGGGATTCAAAATCTCAACCGAAGTTACTTCACTCGCTTTTGTCGGCACATCGCTCAACCGTCCCGTCACCACATCGGGCATCTGCAAAGATTTGCCCGTGACTGCTGCAGCTTCGCGAGCAATGCCCAAATGCGACAAACAGTCAGGCCGATTCGAAGTTAGATCGAATTCCAGAACGAAATCATCGCCATGCTCTTCGACCCCATCCACGGCCAATCCCACCATCGTTAACTTCGCCGCCAGATCGCGCGGCGACAAATTCAGGTCAACAAATTCTTTTAGCCAGTTGTAGCTGATTTTCATAAGTGCAGTAGTTTCAATCTTGATCTTCAGTTTTGGCTGGAATCACCAACAGCTCGCAATCGAACAACGTCCGCGCCAGATAGTTGGCAAAGGTCGCCGGAGTCATCTCGAATTTGCCGCGCGAAAGTTCGTCGAAGATTCGGCGGTTCGGCGAAACCAGCGAAACCATCTCGCTGGCCAGCCGGTGAAAACAGGCATCGTCCAGGACTTCCGGTTCACGCGAAGCCAGAACTTGCGGCATCACTTCGGCAAAATCTTCGCCGTGAATCGCGTGTTCCAGCCGTCTGGGTTTCGAACAAAAATACACGTCCTTGGTGGTGCCGCTGAAAACCACCAGATGGTTCTGGTTGTCGGGCAATTCGCCAATTTCGCCCGGACTGATAAACAAGGTGTGCGCGACAACTCGCCCGTCGAAGAAAGCGCCGTTCAGGTTCACGGCTTCATGCATTTTCGGCGTGGCGTAATACACCAGGCAGCCGCGCTTTTCCAGTTCCGCTAGCAACTGCTGCTGGTTCGATTGCGTCTTGCGGTAAATCGGAAAGCGAAAGTACGGCAAGCCGACCAGTTTCGATTCGCCCGCGTTCTTTCGCTTCATGTACTCGCTGGCTTTGAACTGAAGAAACAGTGGATAACCTTTTGGGGGCTCAGCTTCGGCCTCGTCTTTCGCTTTTTTCCGCTTCTTTTCGGTCCCAGGCAGCGGCGCATCCGTGGGCAAATAGCCAAAGCCATGCACTAGTTCATGCGTCAGAACAAAGCCGTATGCGAATTCCGAGACCTTGCGTTTCATATATTTAGCTGAACTGTTCCAGAAACCGGACGTCGTTTTCGTAAAGCAACCGAATGTCGTCCAAGCCGTACATCAATGCGCACAAACGATCCAAGCCAAGCCCGAATGCGAAGCCCGTGAATTCTTCGGGATCAATACCCACGACGCGAAGCACGTTCGGATGCACCATTCCCGAACCGCCCATTTCGATCCAGCCTGAACCTTTGCAAACGCGACAGCCACTGCCCCCGCACTTGAAGCAGGTGTAATCAATTTCGGCTCCGGGTTCAACGAAGGGAAAGTACGAAGGGCGGAAGCGCGTTTGGGTTTCGGGGCCGAACAGGCGGCGGACGAACTCTTCGACCGTGCCTTTCAAATCGCCAAGCGTGATGCCGCGATCAATCAGCAAGCCTTCGACCTGGTAGAACATGGGATTGTGCGTGGCATCTGGCGTGTCGCGGCGAAAGACTCTGCCAGGCGCCGCTACGCGCAAAGGCGGCGTTCGCTTCTGCATCGCATGAATCTGCATCGTAGAAGTTTGCGAACGCAGCGCTAATTTGTCAGTCAAATAAAACGTGTCCTGTGGGCTACGTGCGGGATGATTCGCTGGAATGTTCAGTGCGTCGAAGTTATAGAAATTCGTCTCGATTTCCGGGCCATCTTCAATCTCGTAACCCATTGAAACGAAAATGTCTTCTATGCGGTGGCGCAGCAACGTAATTGGGTGCAGGTGACCGGCTTGGATGCGACGACCGGGCAAAGTCACGTCAATTCGTTCTTTGGCTAATTGCTCGGTTTCACGTTTGGCGGCAAAACCTTCCAGCAGTTTTTCAATCGCCGATTCGACATAAGTTTTTAGCTCGTTCAGTTTCGCGCCGACAGCTTTTCGGTCTTCAGGCGAAAGCTTGCCGAGCGTTTTCATCTCGGCGGTCAGCAACCCGCTTTTGCGTCCAACCCAAAGGTCACGCAGCGAAGTAACTTCGGCTTCGCTAACCGCTGCCGCCAGTTCCCTGTCGAAATCCGCACGTAGTTGTGTGATGCGATCTGACATAAATCAGTAATTCTGCTTTATCAAGCGAAGACCCAAGACTTGTGGAGCTGTAGAGCATCCGGTCTTGGGTCTTTGGTGTTTCGCTGACCAGCGTTTTGTTGCTGGATTGTCTGGTAACCAGCGCTGTTAAGCTGCAACAGGCTTCGTTTTCCCGGCAGACTCCAAAGCCTTCTTCACCGAACTTGCCAATTCGGCAAAAGCTTCAGGCTGGCTTACTGCCAAGTCAGCCAGAACTTTACGATCAAGTTCGATGTCGGCCAGCTTCAAGCCATGCATAAACTGACTGTAATTCAATCCATGCAGACGCGCTCCAGCGCCAATGCGAATGATCCAAAGCGAGCGATAATCACGCTTTTTGATTTTGCGGCCAACGTAAGCAAATTTCAGCGCACGTTGAACCGATTCCTTCATCGAACGGTACAATTTGCTTTTCGTACCGCGAAAACCTTTTGATAGTTTCTCTAGCTTCTTGCGCTTCTCTACGCGCTTGGGTCCACGTTTTGCACGAGGCATATGCCCCTCCTTACTAAAATGATAAATGTTGAACTATGAATGCTGACACTCGACTATTAGTCTCTGCCATAAGGCAGCATCGCATTGACACGAGCCACGTCGCTATCGGAAACCATCACGTCAATATCCAGCATGCGTTTCCGCTTCGTTGTTTTCTTGGTCAAGATGTGGCGTGCATGGGAATGTCCGCGTTTGATCTTGCCAGTGGCGGTTTTGCGAAAACGCTTTGCCGCACCTTTATGGGTTTTAAGTTTAGGCATTATTCCTCCGTTATGATTTCTTCGGTGTGAAGATTACTGTGAACTGCATGCCTTCAAGCCGAGGGCGATTTTCGGGAATCCCGATTTCAGTCAAATCCTGCTCCAGACGTTCCAGCAACTTTTGTCCTAATTCCTTGTGGGTGATTTCTCGACCACGAAAACGGACTGTCGCTTTGACTTTATTGCCATCAGCCAAAATCTCTTTGGCATGCTTCATCTTGAAATTGTAATCGTGCTCATCGGTGGCCGGGCGAAACTTGATCTCTTTGACCTCAATGACGACCTGCTTCTTCTTCGCTTCATGAGCACGCTTTTTCATCTCGTAGAGATACTTGCCGAAATCAACAATTCGGCAAACGGGCGGCTGAGCCTGCGGCGCAACCTCTACAAGGTCATAGCCGCGCTCGCGGGCAGTCCTGACCGCTTCTTGAGGGGTCATAATGCCCAATTGTTGACCTTCTTCATCAATGACGCGCACTTCTTTTGTGCGAATGCGTTCATTGACTCTGACTTGAGGGCCTTTTTGGTCGCGACGCCCTCCACGATAACCGCCGCCCTGATAACCGTTGCTAATAGAAACACCTCCGAGGTTTGTTGATTGCTGAAGGAAGGTTTCGCAATCTCCCTTCAGCAATCATTACGTTTGCAATGCGCGCGAACTAGTCAGTTCTTTCAATTGCGCGCTGAATTCTGCTACTGGCACTGCGCCTGTGTCACCTTTGACGCGATCGCGCACCGCAACCAGCCCATTTTCGGCTTCACGCTCACCAAGTACCAGCATAAAAGGAATCTTTTTCAATTGGGCATCACGAATCTTTGCGCCGATCTTTTCACTTCGCAAATCAGCCTGAACTCGATGCCCGGCAGCCATCAACTCACGCTCTACCTCAACGGCTTTATCATTGAAGCGATCCGAAATCGGCAGCACGATGGCTTGTGTCGGAGCAAGCCAAACAGGAAATGCCCCGGCGTAATGCTCAATCAGAATTCCAAAGAACCGCTCGAACGAACCCAGGATCGCACGGTGAACCATGATCGGTTGATGCGGTTTGTTGTCCGAACCGATGAACTCAATGCCGAATCGTTGCGGCAAATTGAAATCTACTTGGATCGTTGAAAGCTGCCAAGTGCGCTTGATTGCGTCCACGACTTTAAAGTCAATCTTCGGGCCGTAAAACGCCGCTTCATCTTCCATTCGCGCGTAAGGCAAACCGTATTGATTCAGCGCGTCCGTCAAAGCTTTCTCAGCCAGCGTCCAGACTTCATCAGATCCCAGATATTTTGAATGATCCGTTGCGTGACGAACTGAAAGTTCGGCTTTGTATTCAAAGCCGAATGCCTTCATCACATAATCCACCAATTCCAGACAGCCCAAAACTTCGTGAACCAATTGCTCTGGCGTGCAAAACAAGTGTGCGTCGTCCTGCGTGAAACCTCGAGCGCGCATCAAACCGTGCGTCACGCCTGAACGCTCATACCGATAAACCATTCCATATTCCGCATAACGCTGCGGCAAATCGCGATAAGACCGCTGCCGAGCCTTGTAAATCTGGATATGGAACGGGCAGTTCATCGGCTTCATCCGATACTCTACATCTTCCTTTTCGCCCTTGTCGCCCGTGTGCATCGCCGGATACAAGCCTTCCTGGTAATTCTCCAGGTGGCCGGAGATTCTGAAAAGCTCCGATTGCGTGACGTGTGGCGTATTCACAAAGCTGTAACCGCTTTGATAAAGCTTGTCATTCAGGAACTGCTCAATCACTTTGCGAATCAGCGCGCCGTTCGGATGCCACAATACCAGGCCGGGCCCAATTGCGTCGCTGAAACTGAATAAGTCAAGCTCCGGCCCCAAGCGACGATGATCACGCTTTTCGGCCTCTTCCTTCTGCTTGATCCAGTCATCAAGTTCTTCCTGCGAAAAGAAGGACGTGCCGTAAATGCGCTGCATCTGTTCGCGCTTTTCGTCGCCTTTCCAGTGCGCACCTGCGATCGAAAGCAGCTTGATCGCCTTGATCTTGCTGGTCGAAGGAATATGCGGTCCTAAACAAAAGTCAATAAACGGCGTTCCTTCAATCGTATAGCAACTGACCGTTTCGCCGGCTTTTTCCTCAATCAATTCGCACTTAAGCGGTTCGCCCAATTCGGCAAATTTCTGTTCCGCCTCGGCCTTGGACATTTCGACTCGCCGGTACTCGAGGTTGCGTTTGATCAAATCCTTCATCCGCTTCTCGATTTTCGGCAAATCTTCCGGCGTAAATCGTCCGTCGTCAGGACGCACAAAATCGTAAAAGAATCCGCCCTTTGGATCGTCCAACAAAGCTGGCCCTATTCCCAGCTTCGTACCCGGATAAAGATCAAGCACCGCTGCCGCCAGCAAATGCGCCGTCGAGTGCCTGTAAACTTCCAAGGCCTCTGGCGATTCAGGTGTAACCGATTCGACTCTTTCACCTTCGGCAAGCCGATAACTTAAATCAACCGGCTCTTCCTGTTGGATTCCATTTCGAAACAGTCGCGCTGCAATCGCTTTTTTCGCGGCATCGCGATCCTGCTGCTTTAAGGCTTCAATGGCCGAAACTCCGGCCAGAGCTTGTACTTGGTTTGATTGGTTTTGTAATTCGCTCACTTCTGTTACCCAAACTTACGGCATTACAGATGGGATGTCTGTTGCCTGAAACCGCAAAATTCGACACAAAACGAATATGCGACTTCAATATCTGAAATTTACTGAGCGGACTATCCCAAAAGCTTGAGCCTTAGGTTAGGTGTTGAAACTTAAGTGCTTTAGGTAAGGTCCTACGTCAGCGGTTGCCTATGCAAAAACGCTGCGACGAACGCGACAAGCGTCGCTTCGATCATCGCAGCTATCTAGTTCGATTGGAAAATCGTCTTTGCATATTGTCGGCAACTCTTCTGGAGCTGACGTTGAACTTGTTGGCGTGTGCCAAACTATAAAAAAATAGGCTCTAGCGGATTTGAACCGCTGACCCCTACCGTGTCAAGGTAGTGCTCTACCGCTGAGCTAAGAGCCTGTATCTCATTGCCAATGAAGCTTATCGAACGGAGAAAATAGCAAACGGCTTAGAAAGCTGTCAAGACATCCAGCAAAAGTATGTGCCGCAAATGTCAAAATCCTGCATGTCCTGCGCCGGCTCAGACTTGGAATGCCAGTGACATAGGGTGTGCTGGCCGGCGCAAATGACAACAGGAAGGTTTTTAAGCGGTCATTGCCGCTTGCTCGTATTCAGCATGCTCCAGAAAAAGATATTTTTTCCATTCCGGGCGTGCCATTGCAGCCAAACGTAATTCTGCACGCTCCAATCCGTAAAACAGCGCCGCCGGATTGGTCAGCAGCGGCATCCGTGCCTCTTCAGGTGTGCGATCACCTTTACGCCCATTGCAGGTCTGGCAAGCTGCAACAAGGTTCTCGGCAATCGTCCGCCCGCCACGCGATCTTGGCAGAATGTGGTCAAGTGTCAGATCGAATGCCGTTCCACGCTTGCCACAATACTGACAACGATAATGGTCTCGCGCCAAAATGCGATGACGATTAGTAACTTTATTTCGCCGTGATCGCACGTCAATGTACTGAGTCAATCGAATTACCGACGGCACATCCCATACAAATCTTGGCGAGCGCAGAACATATCCCGTATCTGCTTCAATTACTTCTGCCACACGCCTGAACACCAGTGTCAAAGCCTTTGGTGCAGTCACCAGACTGAGCGCTTCGTAAGAAGCATTGAGTAACAAAACTTTCCTGCTAAGTCTCATAAGCCTCCAACAATAGTAAATGAGTCTGGCAGGGATCGAACCTGCATCGGCTCGTTTAGAAGACGAGTGCCTCGATTCCATTAGGCTACAGACTCAAACGATTTTGCAATTAAGCCCGCAGCCGGAATCGAACCGGCGTCCTCCCACTTACCAAGCGGGTGCTGCCTCCAACTGAGCTATGCGGACGTCCGAAAAGGTGATGGTGAGATTTGAACTCACGGCCTACTGCTTAGGAGGCAGTCGCTCTGATTCCGCTGAGCTACATCACCAAATGTTTTTGATGGTCGGAGTTGGTATCGAACCAACCTTTGCGGCTTTTCAGACCGCCGCTAATCCATCTCAGCTATCCGACCAATTTTGATGTTCGTGGAAGGATTCGAACCTTCGGCCTCTGGTTTCGTAGACCAGCGCTCTAAATTTCCGCTGAGCTACACGAACATAAAGTCAGGGTGGCCAGTCTGGGTGGCAGGACTCGAACCTACGTCGGCTTGCTCCCAAGGCAAGTGGGCAACCACTACCCCACACCCAGAAAATCAGAATGGAACCGGTGGGACTCGAACCCACAATTTCCAGTTTGCAAGACTGGCGCCTTTCTAGTTTGGCTACGATCCCAGGCATTCAAATAAGCATTGGGCAAGAATAGGAACGGTGGGACTCGACCCCACGACCGCTGGTTTGTAGGACCAATGCTCTAGCCGCTGAGCTACGTTCCTGTAACTGGGAGACGCGGAGTCGAACCACGATAGGCGGATCCAGAGTCCGCAGTCCTGCCATTAGACGATCTCCCAATAGAAGACCAAAGCTGGCGATGGGATTCGAACCCATATCCTGCCGCTTACGAGACGGCGGCTCATCCGTTGAGCTACACCAGCGAAAAAGTGAGCGGCGGGGATCGAACCCGCTACCTCCGGTTTGGAAGACCAGCGCGCTGCCATTAGCGCTTCGCTCACAGTAAGCGGCGACAAAAATTTGATGAGACGTTCATTTTCCAAGATGTAGTTCCATCAGCATTCGCCGCTAAAATCAGAGTGGAAGGATTCGAAGTGAGCGACCTCACGGGCCCGGGCCGTGCGCTCTGCGCAAACCGCAACTACACTCTGAAAAGCTACAGGGGCGGGAATCGAACCCGCGCGGACCGGTTTAACAGACCGGCGCTCTGCCAACTGAGCTACCCTGTAAAAACTTTTTGGTGGATCGGGTGGGACTTAAACCCACAACTTCCTGCTTAAGAGGCAGGCACTCTGACCTTTGAGTTACCGATCCATTTTCAAATTCTAAACGGGACCGACGGGACTCGAACCCGTGATCTCAGCCTTGACAGGGCTGCGGCCACTCCAACTGGCCCACGATCCCATAAACTTGAGTAGGGCGTACCGGACTCGAACCGGCCATCTCTCGATTGAAAGCCGAGCGTGTTCACCATCTACACCAACGCCCCACAAATTTGATGCACCCGGAAGGACTCGAACCTTCGACCGCGCGGTTATCAACCGCGTGCTCTGCCAACTGAGCTTCAGGTGCAAAACTGGGATGCGAGGATTCGAACCTCGACAGATAGCTTCAAAGACTATCGTCCTGCCAGTTAGACGACATCCCATCATTACAGTGCCGCGCGCGGTAGCAAGCGGGGTAGGAATTGAATCCGACCAAGTCGCTACCGCTTCTTGTACTGTACCAACAGGGCGAGTGACCGGATTTGAACCGGCGACTTTCTGATTCACAGTCAGACGCTCTGCCTGTCTGAGCTACACTCGCCAGAAAACCTGATGCTCCCGCCGGGATTCGAACCCGGATCACGCACCGATCTGGTGCTTACACGTTATAAGCGTGCCGCTCTGCCTGTTGAGCTACAGGAGCCAATCAGCAGCCAAGAACAAAGACTCCAGCCGGGATTTGAACCCGGATTTCCAGCGCCCCTCGATGCTGACACGTCATTTTCGCGCCGCTTTCTCCGTTTAAGCTACGGAAGCAAACTTCAAAAATCAGAATGAGTCCGGTGGGAATCGAACCCACATCTTACAGCTTAAAAGGCTGTTGCCTTGCCAATTAGGCCACGGACTCAGTAACTTCGAGCTACTTGCCGAGTAACATCAAGTAACTAAACACAGCGGGGCGTGCGGGATTTGAATCCACGATCTTCAGCTTGAAAGACCGACGGCTTCACCGGACTTGCCCAACGCCACATCAATCTGATTGCGGGTCTGGGTAACGCTCCCAGCGAGTCGAGGCTTATGAGACCTAACTGAGCACTTGCCCACCCGCAAAATTGACAATGCCGAAGGAGGACCTCGAACCCTCAAATGACGGAGGTTTAAGCTCCGCGCGTCTGCCTGATGGCGCCACTTCGGCAGATCAAATGAAGCACGCTGACGGAATCGAACCGCCCTGACAGGGGCTGCGGCCCTGCGCCTGAAACCACTCGGCCAAGCGTGCAAAGAAGATGGAGTCGGCGAGGAGGTTTGAACTCCCGGCCTCGAGCTTGGCAAGCTCGCGCTCTCCCAATTGAGCTACGCCGACGAAAACCTGATGTGGGTGAGAGGACTTGAACCTCCAACAACCGGCTTCTGAGACCGGCGCGTCTGCCTGCATTGCGCCACACCCACTCACGAAAATTTCAAATTTGAAATTCGAGATTTGAAATTTGCCGATGCAGGCAGAAGGACTCGAACCTTCAAAATGCAGTTTTTGAGACTGCCGCGTCTGCCAAATTGCGCCATGCCTGCAAACTCCGAATGCGGGTGAGAGGACTTGAACCTCCAATAACAGCGTTCTTAGCGCTGCGCGTCTGCCAAATTGCGCCACACCCGCAAAGTAACTTGGATAACTTCCGGCTTTTCAAATAACGTCCAACATACTTCAAATGCACCGGGCGAGACTCGAACTCGCGACCTCAGGCTTCGGAGACCTGCGCTCTGATTCCAACTGAGCTACCAGTGCCAAAGTCCCTGCAAGACACACTAATCCCTGACGAAGGGACGGGGACTCGAACCCCGAAGAGTGTTACCTCCGGTAGTTTTCAAAACTACTGCCTTGCCAATTCGGCCATCCCTCCATAACTCTTTGTAACTTACTTGCGCTGCTTATAACCTCCGAACGTAATGGAGGAGGGTGAGGGACTCGAACCCTCAAAGGTACAATCCTACGGCAGTTTTCGAAACTGCTGCCTTACCAATTAGGCTAACCCTCCATAACTTATAAATAACCAAACAGAGGCGGTGGGACTCGAACCCACACGAGACTGTAGTAGCTCCCTGGTTTAGCGGACCAGTGCGATTGCCAATTCCGCCACGCCTCTAAACTTCGACGGGAGTACCAGGACTCGAACCTGGAGCTTCGGTTTTGGAGACCGACCGGTTGCCAATTACCGCATACTCCCCGAAATGCCGGAGACAGGAATCGAACCTACTCGCAGACGCACGTCTACCTTGGGTTTACAGTCCAGTGCCCGTCCATCGGGCATCCCCGGCGTCTAAACCTTTTTGCTGACACAAAAGGAAAAAGCGGGTCAGCTTCAGAACTTTCACTGAAGCGGCCCGCTCGACCTTAAATCCCGGTGTACCTAAACTTGGAATTTTCGGGAGCGGGAAACCGCTCCCGCTGGCTTAACGTTGATGACTAAAGAGATAACCGACAACGAAATATTCGGGCGTTTCCGCCCGTCTTGTCTTATCTCGTAGCATCATCGAATCAATCGAATTGTTGGATGGCGTAATCTTGTTGCTTCCCAAGGCCAACTCGACGCCAAATTGCCAACATGCTGAGATGGCGACGCGACGTTTCGTTGTCGCGTTGGCAGCTATCAAGTTTTTGTGTCCTTTGAGTAACATAGTTTT
>CAZMXG010000223.1:0-11419 GCA_964570175.1 uncultured Heliomicrobium sp.
AAGGCGCGCGTTGTTTTGGTGATTTGCACAGGTTCCAGCCAATGCACATTCCCATTAACATCAACTTCTGCTTCCACAGTTTGCAACATAGTTTTTAGACTCCTTTCGCTACTGACTTTATCAAATTTTGCAGCCGAGGCCAGACAATAAGTGATAACTGGCTGAAAAACTTATGGTTAGGCAATGATGTCGCGCACGACATTGCCATACACATCAGTCAGACGAAAATCTCGCCCTGCATACCGATAGGTCAATTTCTCGTGGTCGAGTCCCAGCAAGTGCAGCACCGTCGCGTGCAGGTCGTGGATTGAAACTGCGTTTTCGACAGCCTTGAAGCCGAATTCATCCGTCTGGCCATAAGCGATGCCCGGCTTTACGCCTCCGCCTGCCATCCACATGGTGAAACCATAGGGATTGTGATCACGGCCATTGCCTTTTTCGGAAACGGGCGTGCGCCCGAATTCTCCGCCCCAGATAACAAGCGTGTCTTCCAGCAGGCCTCGCCGTTTCAGGTCGCGAATCAATGCCGCTGAAGCGCGATCCATATCGGGGCAGCGTTCGCGCAAGCCTTTTTCCAGGTTCTCGTGATCGTCCCATTGTTGGCCGGGGCCGTGCAGGACTTGGACAAATCGGACGCCGCTTTCGACCAAACGGCGTGCCATCAGGCAACCATTGGCATACGGTGTTGTGCCATATTCGGCGCGGATGGATTCGGGTTCTTTGCGAATGTCGAACACATCGGACGCCGTGAACTGCATACGATAAGCCTGCTCCATGCTCTTGATGCGACCTTCCAGAAAAGTATCCGCGCCAAAGGATTCGGCGTGCGCTCGGTTCATCGCTTGAATCGCGTCGAGCTGTTTGCGCTGCGCGTCGGCGTCCAGGTCTTTGTTGCGCAAAAACTTGATCATCTTTTCGGGATCGGTTTCTTTGTTGTTGAACAACGTGCCTTGGTATTGCGCGGGCAGAAATCCGGAGCTTGTCCACAAGCTACTTTCAGCGGGCGTTAGCGTCACAAACGCGGGCAGGTTTTGATTTTCAGTGCCGAGGCCATATGACACCCAGGCTCCCATGGTCGGACGCATCGAAGTCATCACGCCACTGAAAAACAAGTTCCGCCCCGGTTCGTGATTCGGGATAAAGGTATAGACCGACTTGATCACGCAGATGTCGTCAATTTGCGCGGCAAGGTTGGGCAGCAGTTCGCTAACGTCAATGCCGTTGCGGCCATATTTCTTGAACGTGAACGGCGAAGCCATCAAGCCCCCGGTTTTGCGTTCGGTGCGCAAATCCACGGCAGCGGGGCGTTGCCCGGCGTATTTGGCAAGCGCGGGTTTTGGATCGAACGTATCCATCTGCGAAGGCCCGCCCGTCATAAACAGCAGGATGACGCACTTGGCTTTGGGCGCGAAGTGCGGGCCAGTCCGATTGGGTGTGTCGGCTTTGGCAATCAGGTCAGCCAGCGCGATGGAACCAAGTCCGCCGCCGAGCGTCGAAAGAAAATTGCGTCGTGAAAATTGATCAAGTTTCATAAGTAAAAGCCTCGCGGTTAGCGTTCGGTTGGGTAACTTAGCCCTGCGCCAAATTTGAAGAGCGGAGCCTTGGAATCGTGAGGCAGATCTTCAAGCTGTTCGCGCACTGCATCCATTGAAGCAGGTAATTCAAACGGCAGCTTGCCCGTTGGATTGAATTTGCCCATCAGCACGTCAAACAACGCTTCGTCGCTGACACCAAATGTCGCCAATAACGCGACGGATTCATTCGCCAATTCAGGAATCACATACGGGCTGTCGAATTGCATCACGATAATCGTCGGCTTTTTCTGCATCAACGCGCGCACGGATGTCAGACGTGCGGCAGGAATGGTCAAATCAACAGGCTGGCCACCGCCGCCAGGACGACCGCCACCGGCAAAACCGCCGCCGGGACCACCACCGCCGGGCCTGCCTCCACCTACGCCGCCGCGTCCGCCGCCTTGCCCACGCCCACCAGGGCCACCGCCAGTCGGACTGACACGCACGATGCAAACGTCAGCATCATCGGGGTTGCTTGTTGAAACATAGCCGTATTGTGCTGCGACCGAAGCGTCCAAGCCTTCGACGTACATGCGAAGTCCTTTTTTCAGCGGCAAAATGCTCTTGTCGTTTTTCAGCAACACGATGGATTTGCGCTGCGCCAGATCGGCTTTGTCCTGAAATTCTTTTTTACGGACTGAGCGTTCGGCTTCGTCGGGATTGACGTAGGGATTTTCAAACAGGCCGAGGCCGAAATGCACCCGCAAAATGCGCCGCGCCGATTCATCAATGCGGGCTTCGGTCAAGCCGCCGCTTTTGACCAGTTCAACAATCAGTTCGGGCGTCGCGTCGCCGCCGATGCGATCCACACCCGCTTCGATGGCTTTTTTGTAGCGGTCTTTGACGCTCAAGGCTTCGACGCCCCAGGGCATGCCGGTGGAAATGCCCGTGTCGGAATTGATGACGCCTGTGTAACCCAGTTTATTGCGCAACAAATCCGTGATGATTTCTTTGTTGTACGCCATGCCAAGCTCTTCACTCGTCAAGCCTTTGGGCACGGCGTAATACGGCATGATCATCGCGGTTCCGGCGGCAATGGCGGCTTTCCAGGGCTGCAAGTGGTATTCAAGATTCTTGCCCGGATAGACCTGATTTTTGCCATACGGAAAATGCGCATCCAGCCCGTCGTCGGCTGGCCCTGCGCCAGGGAAATGTTTGGTCGTCAGCGCAACGCTGTGCGGGCCGAGCTTTTCACCCTGAAAGCCACGAATCAGCGCCGTGATGATTTCCGTCGTTAGTTTCGCATCTTCGCCAAAGGTTTCGCGGAAGCGATTCCAGCGTGGTTCCGTCGCCACATCCGCCGTCGGGTGATAAGCGCCGCGCAAACCGACCGCGACGTATTCCTGCGCAGCGATGCGGGCGAAGTCTTCGATCAGCGCGATGTCGCGTGTAGCCGCCAAACCGAGCGGCCCGGGCCATTGCGAAAAGGCGCTGCCCGCTTCCTGAATGCCGAACACATTTTGCGTGCCGTATTGATTGCGCGGGTTCGTCACGAAGATGACGGGAATGCCCAGCCGCGAACCTTCGGCAATTTGCTGTACAGCGTTCAGCCACGTCGCCATCGTTCGTGCTGGCAGATTTTCGCGATTGATGAATTGGCGAATGTGGCGCCGTATCACTCCATCGGTCGTCGCGGGTGAAGTCAATTGAACTGGCCCCGGATTAAACGGATTCTGTCCCCAGTTTGCCTGTTCGCTGACGCTCCCCTGCGGACCGGCAGGCAAGGTCGGCCCGACCATGAGTCCGGCTTTTTCCTCTATGGTCATTTGCGCGACCAGATCATTGACACGCTCTTCCATCGAACGCCGCCAGTCTTCGTACACATCCAGCTTGCCGTTTTTATTGAGGTCTTTGAAAAGCAGGCCGTTGATTTGCAGGACGGGAGTCACACGTGCGCTGATGACTGGCTGTGGCGCGGCAGACTGAGAAAAGCCTGTGGGATTGGCGGAAACCAGCAAGAGCAGTGAAAGCACAACTCGAAAAAAGTTTTGTACGGTAGACTTCATTGACTCATCTCCATTGGGGAAAAAACTACGGCCAAAATACTTCTTCATTCGTCGCCAATAACACCTGCGCGAACTGTTCGATGGTCGCGCTGTCCAAATAACGCAACGCCACATTGCTTTCCACCACACTCGGATCGCGCAAAAGGATTTTGCGGTACAAACCGCGCACGCGCGCGGCCGAATCGGCTTCGATTTCCACCGCCTTGGCCAACGCGCTGCTTAGCTGTTTGATAAAGGGACTGTTCAGCACAAACAATTCCTGCAACGGCGTAATCGTCAAATTGCGCGAGGGGCTAGTTTGGAACGGATTTGGGAAATCGTACAGCCGCAAAATGTCGCTGCTGCTGCCGCGATTGATACGTCCGTAAACGGTGCGGCGTGTGTTTTCCAAGCTATCCAGATTCTGCGATGGACCGTACATTTCCAGGTTCAAGCTGCCTGCGGCTTGTAGCAAGGAATCCCGAATCGCTTCGGCATCCATACGGCGCGGTTGCATGCGCCAAAGCAAGTTGTTTTCTTCGTCAATGGCAGCGGCATCCGTGCGCGGATGGCTGGATTGACGATACGCTGCCGACAGCATGATTTCGCGGTGCAGCCATTTCAGCGACCAGCCGCTGGCAATAAACCGCGCCGCCAGATCGTCCAGCAATTCCGGATGTGTAGGCTTGTCTCCGCGATCCCCGAAATCGCTTGGCGTGCCGACCAGGTGTTTGCCGAAATGCCAGCCCCACACGCGATTGACAATCACCCGCGCGGAAAGTGGCGCGGCATCGGTCAGGATTTTCTCGGCCAATTCCAAACGGCCCGAACCTCGCTTGAAGGCGTCATTTGGATTTCGGGACAGCACGGTCAGAAAATGGCGCTGGACAATTTCTCCGGGCGAAGCCGAATTGCCGCGCGCAAAAACGGGCAAGTCGCGTGCTGCGCCGGGTTTGATCGTCAGCGGCGTGTAATCGGCATACGAACCATCCGAATCCATCGCGGCATCGTGGACGGCATTGATGAATGGCGCTTTGGCTTCTTCTTCAGCACGTTTGGCGGCAGCGGCAGCCTGGGCTTTCGGATCTGGTTTTGGTTTGCCTGCATTGGCTTCTTTTCTGGGCGCGCCGATTTTGATGACGGATTCAGCCAGTTCGGGATATTGCATCTGCAATGCCTTCATCTCGTCTTTCAGCGCGTTCATTTCGGCGCGACATGCTTCGGCTTTGGGTTTGGCGATGCTCTGGTCTAGCGTTTTTTCTTCCGTTAAAAATCCCAGCAAGCCGTTCAATTCCGTGACGCGATGCCGTGCAACCAGATATTTCGTTTCCGTCGCCGAATCAATTTCACGCAAAGGCCGAATCGCTGGTGAAGTCGAAGCAAACACTCCGGCCAGCCCGTAATAATCTTTCTGCGAAATCGGGTCGAATTTGTGATCGTGGCAGCGCGCACAGGCGACCGATAAGCCGAGCATTCCGCGCCCAACTGCATCCACGCGTTCGTCCCACTCTTCCAGCAACAAATTATCAATCAACTCTTTCGACAGTTTCTTTTCTTTCCACTCAGAAGGCGCCATGCCCAGATAGCCAAGCGCGCGCAGATCGTTGCGCGAAGTGCCCGCCATCAAATCCGCCGCAAGCTGCTGTTTGATGAATCGGTCATAGGGCAGGTTGTTGTTGAAGGATTCAATCACCCAATCGCGATAGCGCCAGGCGTACGGATAGGCTTGGCGATTGCCGCCGGTGTCTCCGTTTTCGGCGTAACGTGCAACGTCTAGCCAGTAACGCCCCCAGCGTTCACCGTAACGCGGGCTGGCCAGCAAACGATCAACCAGCTTTTCGTACGCTCGCGGGTCTTTGTCGCTGGCGAAACTTTCGACTTCTTCGTAGCTGGGTTTTAAGCCGGTCAGGTCCAGGTAAGCGCGAAGAATCAATGTGCGCGGGTCGGCTTCGGCGGAAGGCGTAATTTTGCTTTGTTCAAGCTTGGCCAGAATGAAGCGGTCTATTTTGGTGCGCGGCCAAGCAGCTTGCCTGATGGACGGAGCGGCCTGTTCACGAACCGGCTGAAACGACCACCACTGACGACCTTTATCGAAATCTATCCCGCGTCGTTTGGCAATAGTCGTTTCTGCCGGAGCTTCCATTCGCGGATCAGGCGCGCCCGCTGCAATCCATTGTTCAAAGTCAGCAATCACGGCATCGGCCAGTTTGTTGGTCGGCGGCATTTTCAGCTTTGGATCGTTATACCGCATCGCGCGCAGCAACAAACTTTCGGCGGGCTTTCCGGGAACGATGACTGGCCCCGAATCGCCGCCCTTCAGCAGTCCGGATTTAGTATCTAGGACTAAGCCACCCATTGGCGATTTCATTTTTGAGGCGTGGCAGGCATAACAATTGGTGGCCAGAACAGGGCGAATTTTCTTCTCGAAGAAATCGTCGCCAACAGACAAGACTGACTGAGCGCTCATTTGCCCCGATCCATAAGCTGCAAGGAAGAGTAAAAACAGCCCGATCAACATCAGTTTGAATTGCGCGCGCGTCATTTATGAATCTCCTATTGAGCCACAGAACCAAATTGCAACTCCAACAATTCGGTCATTTATCAGTCTTCTCTATCGAAGCTAAAAAGCTTTCCGGGGTGACAATCCTCAAAAAGCGAAACCGTTTTTGAAACTCACGTCCTTCTTCGTTTTCCCACTTCATCAGGTCGAGCAAGTCGTTGTCGCGACTGACCAGGTAATCGGCTTTCATCTCTATTGCGAGATTGATGTAAGGCTCGTCTTTGGGATCGCGTGGGTAAACAAAACGCTTGGGAACTTGCTTGATGAGAGTTGCGCTTTGCTCTAATCGCTCGAACAAGGCTTCCACCGCCACATCGCTGAGATTTCGGAGACTGGCGCGCACATCAGACCGATTCAGGACATACAGCGCTTCGGCCAGAATCACCTTGCTCACGTAAAGAGTGATCTTTCCTTCTTCGAGCAGGTCGAGGATGTGGGCAGCAGAGCTTTTCTCATTTGCCGCCGCTTGCACAAAGACCATGCAGTCAACGACTACTCTTGGTGGATCGGTAGGCAGGCTCATTCTTTTTCTGCTGCCAGTCTTTCTCTGTAAAAATCATTACGGGCGTTTTCAACCAGCGCATCCAGTTCGTCATCGGTCATACCACTTTCCACAAAGCCTTTGCGCACCGGCGCAAGAATTTCCTTGAATGGCTGTTGCGCCAAAACTTTTGCTTCAAGCACTATTCGCGCATATTCCTCGGCACTCTTATTGCCGTGGCTTCGTCCCAACTCTTCCAACATGTGCCTTGTTCCACTCGGAAGTCCAACGATTTCCAGGCATTCAGTTTCCACTTCCAGACTCATAATTTTACCTCTTCATTTTGGACAAATCAGATGTGGTTTGTGCCACACTTTGAAGAATACCGTGAACACTGCGGAGGGACAATAAACACTTATCGTTGGTCGGCGATCACGCCGCGAATGAAGCCGAGGTTCTTTGTCATATCGTTTTCAACAGAACCGCTGGGCGCATCGCATTCCAGTTGCGCCCATTTGTCGAAGCCGATTTCGGCCAGCGCATTTACCACGGCGGTGAAGTTGATCTTTCCCTGCCCCAGGTAGCCGGGGTTATCTTTCAGGTGAACTTCGCAGATGCGCTTGCGGCCAAGCCAGCGAATTTCTTCGATTACGTCAAACCCATTCCCGGTCGAATTGCCTACGTCGTAATAGGTCAGCACGGCGGGCGATTTGCTGCGCTCCATAATCCGCACGTTGTCGCGGGCCGAGATGGTGTCTTCGAGTCCCAATATCACGCCGGCTTTTTCCGCCGCCGGAGCGATTTCCTTCAGCGCATCGCCGACGAAATCCATTTCGGCTTGGGTCTTTAGCGCCCATTTGCCGAAAAACGGCAGCAGGATGACTTTGAGGCCCATGGCTTTGGCAATCGGGATGGCTTCGGCTGTCCAGCGCTGCCCCAGCGGATCGGACTTCAGTCCGTTGACGTGCAGAATGTCCAAACACAGCGAAGTCAGCGGCTGGCCAAGGCGTTTCGATTCGGCGAGGAACCTTTGTTGCAAAGCCTTGTCGTTCAACTCCATCTTTCTGCCGATGCTGATCTGCACGCCGTCAAAGCCCAGCTTTTTGGCCAGCGCGACCGATTCGATTTTGGCCGTCTGGCGCAAATTCCAATCGGTTACGCCCACGCGAAAACGAACGCCCTTTGCAGCGGCGGAACCGATCAGCGATTGGCCACCAAGCGAAGCCGCAGCTAGGCTTGCGGCTCCACACTGAAGAAAGTTTCGTCGAGTCATTTTCATCTTCATCACGCGCTCCTTAGCTTGTCGTATAAAATGTTGAACAGCAGCGGGTTTTCCCAGTATTCCACGTGTGCAGCCAACAATGTAGTGGCCTGTGTATCCACCAGATTCGTTACCTGTTTGATCTTCAATTGACGCTTGCGCGCTCCGGGCGGATCGTAAAAGTTCAAATCGCCGCTGATGATGTCGTTCGGAGAGTAAATGTTGACCCAATCGAACTGGCGGAATTCCTCCTGCTGAATCAGGGGCTGCGATGCGCCTGCCAGTGCTTCGCGTTCTTCGCTGGTTTTTTCTTTTTGCAGCGCAAAAAGAAACGCAATTTTATCCAGCGGCGACCCGAACGTCAGCAGCAACCGTGTGCGCCGCGCGACTTCCAGTTTATTTGTGCTTTGGTGAAACTCGTCTTCGTTAATCAACCAATTCAGCGTGTCGTAAACGATGACAGAACCGAGCGAATGCCCGACGATGAAAACATCTTCGTATTCAAACGTCTGTCCGTCGGCCCTGCGCGTGGCATAAACCGTTTTGGCGGTTCCGACCACTTTGTCACGAATTTTTTCGCGCAAGCTGTTGAACCGGTCCAGCGTATGCGGCGTGATGTACACCGCGACATCACCCACGTACTGAACCAACAACCGGCGCACCAGCCAACTGACGGCAATCAGCAACGGCCACGAAACCCCATTGATCCATTCCATTACCTTGTGCCAAGAAAATGGTTCTGATGGGGGTTTGGAAAAGAAAACGGCCTTTCCCAGATAAGAAAGCGCCACTGCCACCACGGCGAAAATGACCACCACGCCGATCCAGATCGGCAACCGGCTCCACTTGACCTTGAACCGGAAGACCGATCGCGATCGCTTTTTCTTCCCAAACAACAGCAGCGCAACGGCCCCCAAAGTCACAGTGACGATGAACAAACTGATGGCGTAATTCATCGCTTCGATAAAGTCGTTGCCGAAAGCCAATTTCCAGAATCCCTGGGTTCCCGGTTGACCCAGCATATGCCCGTAAAACAGAAATATAATGGCGATTCCGCACAAAATCAGCGCGCCAAGCGTCAATCCAAACAAGGCTTGAGAGATGCCAGTCAGAACTTTGCGGAATTTCAGAGGCCGCCGTTTTGCCCTGGCTTTGGAGGAAATCCCCAGCGATGCTCCCAGCAGCAGCGCAAATAAAACGAAGATATTGAAGGTCGTGGTTAAATCGGCCTTGAGGCCGGGAAGCCACATTGCGCGTTTCGTGAATGGATCGGCAAAGGGATTATCCAAAGCGGCAACCGTGACAAGGGCGGTGTTCATAATCACCAGCGAAGCAATGCAGATCACCGTCACGATCAAAGCAAATATCACTGCCAGATTCGGTTTAAAGCTGGAATATCTGCCAAAAACCCAGCGGTTAAATCGCGCGCGTCCGTTTCGCAATCCATTCAAACCGGCAGTGAAAAGAAACGCAATAACATCGCGCAACGTAACTTCGCCTTCGGTCAGCGGCGCCCAATATCCTTCAAAGATGTGAACTTCGCGCTCCGTCAGATCCTTGTTTTGCAGCATCAGCTTGATTCCCCACATCAACCCGTGCTCGCCTTGCAGCGTGATGGTTTCCGTGGACGGCTGGTTGCGTTTTCCGCCGCGTTGTCTGGCGTCTTTATCCAGCAACTCCTGCGCAATTTGATCCAGCGTCGCGTATCGCAACTGTTGTCCCATTCCGTGCGCGACAAAAATGGCAGACTTGCGCGGTTGGTCGGACCCCGTGGACCTTGCCAACTGGGCGGCTTCGAACATGTGCTTGTACGATGGCCGCTGAACAATACAATTGCTGTTGTCTGAAATCACCTCCTCCGGAGGCTCACCCATCGTCAAGTCGGGCGGGACAGAAACAGGGTCTATCGGTGGTTGAGCTGCAGGATCGGTTGTGCTCACAGCATTGTCTCCTGTGGAAGATCGTTGTCCCATATTGGCTGGCTGCTATTTTGAAAACGCCGACAAACCAGTCGTGGAAGAAAGCAATGTCGGTAAATTCTAGCCGCAACTTCGCTTACCTTTAGGTGCGCGCCATTGCCGGAACCTGGCGAATGACACCGAGCTTACCAATCAGCAAATGCACTAGCAGTAATGCGATCAAGTACATCACAGCGCAGACAGCGAAGATCGGGCCATATCCGTATCCGCTGACAACTTTGCCAATCACAAGCTGCGTGATTCCGCCCGCGACGCCGCCTAGAAATCCGCCAAAGCCTGTGACACTACCAACCGCGTTTTTGTGAAAGACTTCAGCGGGCAAGGTGATGTTGCCCCAGGCCGAATGCCCGAACATCACGCCCGCCAGCATCAGCACTGCCATTGCCGGGGACGTCGCCTGCGTGACAGCAAAACAAAGCACCAGCATCCACAACGAAACGCCAAGCATGGTAGTTTTACGCGCCGTGTTCAGTTCCCAGCCTCGGTGAATCAAAAACCGCGGCATTGCTCCGCTGAACAAATTTCCGAGCGTCAACGCCGCAAACGGAATCCAGGCGTACATGCCAACCTGTTTCAAATCGAAGCCGCGCTCTTTTTCCAGGTAACTCGGTGTCCAGAAAAACAGAAAATAGGAAATTGGATCGGTCAGCAATCTGGCCAGCGCGCAGCCCCAGGTTTCCGGCATCCGCAGCAATTGCCAGAAAGAAGGTTTGGATTGTTCGGCAATGTCTTCCGCTTCGCGGCCTTCCTGGATCAATTGTTTTTCTTCGTCCGTGATGTTTGGATGATCGTCAGGCAAACGATAAAAGAAAAACCAGACTGCTACCCAGACAAACCCAATTGCGCCCGTGAAAACGAATGCAGACTGCCAGCCGTATCTGAGCGCAATTCCGGCTGCCACCGGCACTGCCAGCGTATTGCCAAGCGCGGTTCCGGCATTGAACAGTCCCACGGCCAAAGCCCGTTCGCGCATGGGAAACCATTCCGTGACGGCTTTGATGCCAGCGGGAAAATTGGCTGGCTCCATGGTGGCCAGCAATCCGCGATAAAACTGGAAACTGCCGACGCCTGTGGCAAAAGCGTGCAGCATGTTGGCAATTGACCAGCCCGAAACGAATACCAAAAAGCCGCGCCGCGATCCCAGCCGGTCCACAACCCACCCGCTGATCACATAGGCAACCGCATAGGTCCACAAAAATGTGGCGGTGATCATCGCATAGCCGCTATCGTCGAAATTCAATGCTTTTTGAATCGTGACTTTCAGAACGGATAGCGTATTGCGATCCATGTAATTCAGCTCTGAAGCCAGGCAAAGCAATATGGCAATGTACCAACGCAGATGTTTGATTTTGCGCTTTGGGGATTCGGGCATTTTTTGGTTCTCCTGACGGCAAGCCAAAACCTGAAAAGCCGCAGCGGAGTTTTCGGACTTCACTGCGGCTTTATTTATGACCCGCTTCCTACCGGTCGCGGTACTGACTCGGACTATCGGTCGCGGTATTGATTTGGAAGTTGATAGCGAAAGAGCGGGAGACGGGACTCGAACCCGCGACGTCCAGCTTGGGAAGCTGGCATTCTA
>CAZMXG010000224.1:0-11335 GCA_964570175.1 uncultured Heliomicrobium sp.
ATTTTGGGTTTTGGATTTTGGATTCTGGATTGATTCGAACCGACAAATCCAAAATCCAAAATCCAAAATCTAAAATTCAAACTCAATGCCGCTGAACCGAAAAGACCTTCTTGGAATCGCCGACCTTTCCGTCGAAGAGATCAACTTGATCCTCGACACCGCCGAAACGTTTCGCGATGTGAATTCCCGTCAGATCAAAAAAGTCCCCACACTGCGCGGCAAAACTGTCATCAATCTGTTTTTCGAAGCTTCGACGCGAACGCGCACCAGCTTTGAAATTGCAGCCAAGCGTTTGTCCGCCGACGCCGTCAATATTTCTGCTTCGACTTCCAGCGTCGTCAAAGGCGAAACGCTGGTGGACACAGCGCTGAACCTGCAAGCGATGGCGCCGGATGCAATCGTCATTCGGCATTCGTCTTCGGGTGCACCGCATCAAATCGCCAAAATCGTCAAAGCCGGCGTCATCAACGCAGGCGACGGCGCGCACGAACATCCAACGCAAGCCTTGCTGGACGCACTGACCATTCGCCACAGCAAAAAACGGATCGCTGGTTTGAAAGTCGCCATTATTGGCGATGTGCTGCACAGCCGTGTCGCCCGATCGAACGCACACTTGTTGACCAAACTCGGTGCTCACGTGGTGCTGGCTGGACCACGTACGCTGATGCCGTTCGGATTGGAAAAACTGATCGCTCCCGGCAATGGCTCGATTTCTTTCGCTAACAACATCGAAGAAGCCATCGCCGACGCCGATGTGGTGATGATGCTGCGCATCCAGATGGAGCGTCAGTCTGGCGGCTTCTTCCCTTCTCTGCGCGAATATTCGATTCATTACGGATTGAACAAACGACGGCTGGCACTGGCCAAACCTGACGCCATCGTGCTGCACCCCGGTCCGATCAATCGCGGCGTCGAAATTGATTCCGACGTAGCCGATGGCGCTTCGTCATTGATTTTGGATCAAGTGGAAAACGGCGTGGCAGTGCGAATGGCAATTCTGTATTTGCTGGCGGGTGGAGAATAAAAAAACGTATGACCGAATTATTGATCCGGAACGGAACCATCATTGACCCATCGCAATCGCTCGAAGCAAAGCGCGAACTGCTCATCCGCGATGGCCGCGTCGCCGAAATTGCCGAAACGATTTCTGCCGATGGATCTGAAGTTTTTGATGCTTCTGGTTTGATCGTTGCGCCAGGGTTCATTGACTTGCACGTTCATCTGCGCGAACCGGGGTTTGAGTACAAGGAGACCATCGAATCCGGTGCCCGCGCGGCTGTCGCCGGAGGCTTCACGTCGGTCTGTTGTATGCCGAACACCAAGCCAATCAATGACAATTCTTCGGTGACCAGTTTCATCGTCGAACAGGCACGACGAGCAAATCTAGCCAATGTCTTTCCCATTGGCGCGATTACGCAAGGTTCCAAGGGCGAACAGCTTGCCGAAATCGGCGAGATGAAAACCGCAGGCATCGTCGCCATCAGCGATGACGGCAAGCCGGTATTGGATTCCGGCATTATGCGCCGGGCAATGGAATATGCCGCCGATTTCAATTTGCCGGTGGTGGATCATTGCGAAGATTGCTGCGGCGCTTCGGGTTGGGCAATGCACGAAGGCGAGTATTCCGCCTTGATGGGACTCAAAGGATTGCCGGGCGCAGCTGAAGACCTGCAAGTGGCGCGCGACATTTTGCTGGGCGAAATGACCGGCGCGCACATTCACATCGCGCACATTTCGACGGCGCGTTCCGTGGATTTGGTTCGCCAAGCCAAAGCACGGGGCTTGAACGTCACTTGCGAAGTCACGCCACATCATTTTGTACTGTCGGACAAAGACGTTTACCAAAGCGGTTACAACACCAATTTCAAAATGGCTCCGCCGCTGCGGTCGCAAACAGATGTCGAAGCGATTCTGGAAGGCTTGCGCGATGGCACGATTGACGCTATTGCCACAGACCATGCTCCGCACCACGCCAACGAAAAGATGTACGAATTCGACAAAGCGCCAAACGGCATTACGGGACTGGAAACGGCTGTCAGTCTGACGCTGGATCGCCTGGTTAATCGCGAAGTGATTTCGCTGGCACGAATGGTCGAACTGCTGTCCTGCAACCCGGCGAAGCTTTTCAAGCTGGATCGCGGCACGCTGAAAGTCGGCGCGGTGGCTGATGTCACGATCTTTGACCCAAACAAGCAGGTTACAGTTGAAGCTGCAAAATCCCTGTCAAAAAGTCGAAACACGCCGTTTAATGGCTGTGAATTGAGAGGCGCTGCGGTTGCAACAATTGTTGGCGGAAAAATCGTTTGGCAATAGAAAACTTCCATTGCTTACCGGTATGGATGTGAAATTCCAATGGCTGGTCAAACTATTGGCCGATAGGCATAATGGTTTTGCTTTCTGTAAGCGGAAATGTTTATTCAAGTGGGTGAAAGAAACGAGGATAGTCAATGAGCCAGATTCTCGTAGTTGACGATGATCCAGCCTTGCACCATCTGATCGAAGGCGCGCTGAAAAGCGACGGCCATATCTTTCAGCACGCCTTCAACGGACAGGAAGGGCTGGATTTAATAGCCCGTTCAAAGTTCGATTTGGTGCTGATTGATTACGTCATGCCGGGAATGGACGGTGGCGAATTTCTGGAACAGTTGCGCCACAATCACCCCGAAATGAGAGCCATGATGATCACAGGCTTTGGCACTCCGGAAGCCGTTTTGACCGCCATGCGCAAACGAGTCTGCGATTTTATCGTTAAACCTTTCAGCATTGCCGACCTGAAAGCTGCCGTCAGTTCCGCCCTTGGCACCATTGATCCAATTGAAATCGAAGTCATTTCTGCTGACCCGCGCTGGGTGCAATTGCGTGTGCCATGCGACCTGGGCGCTGTCCCCATCCTGCAAAAGTTGTTGATGCAACTGAAAGCCGATTTGCCGGAAGAAACCCGCGAAGCCATGGCGTACGCTTTCCGCGAAATGCTGAACAATGCCATTGAACATGGCGGGAAACTTGATCCGGCCAAGTTTGTTGAGGTGGCTTGCATACGAACCAAACGTGCCATCATTTACTGGATCAAAGACCCCGGAGAAGGCTTCAACCCGGAACAATTGGAACACGCCGCTGTCAACAATCCTGCCGGTGACCCTTTCCGCCACGTTACCATCCGCGACGAAAAAGGCTTGCGCGCAGGCGGTTTCGGCATTTTGATGGTCAATCAACTCGTGGACGAACTGGTTTACAACGAGCGACGCAACGAACTGATGTTCGTCAAATATCTTTCCTGAAACGAACCAAACAAGAATTAGGACAAATTTTTGACAGGATTTTCAGGATGTTTCAGGATTGACGTGGGCAGTATCGTTGCCTGATTAATCGTAATCTTGAAAAATCCTGTTTATCCTGTCCAAAAGCTTTTTGCTCCCATTTAGACTACAGCAATGCAACTGGAAACTTTCATCCGCCGAATGCCCAAAGTCGAGCTTCACGTTCATCTGGAAGGCTCGATCCAGCCGGAAACGCTTCTCAAACTCGCCGAACGCAATCAGGTCAAACTGCCAGCTACCACCGTCGAAGGTCTGCGGCAGTGGTACACGTTTACGAACTTCGCGCACTTCATCGAAATTTACCTGACTATTTCCTCGTGCATTTGCTCGGCTGACGACATTGAATTGATCGCTCGTGAATTCCTGCGCGGCCAGGCGGCGCAAAACATCGTTCACAGCGAAGTGACGTTCACGGCGTACACGCATTTCAGCCTGAACCGGCGAATTCCGTTTGCGGATCAACTGGCCGCGCTCAGCCGCGCGCGCACTTGGGCGGGGAAAGAGTTTGGAATCAGTGTCGGTTGGGTGCTGGATATTTCGCGGAATGTTCGCCCGGTTGAACACGGACTGACCGTCGCCGATTGGGCTATCAGCGGAATGAACGATGGCGTAGTTGCGCTAGGTTTGGGCGGACCGGAAGCGGGCAATCCGCCAGAATTATTCCAGGCCGCATTTGAGAAAGCGTTGGCCGGAGGTTTGGCAAGCGTGCCGCACGCTGGTGAAGTTGCCGGTGCAGAAAGCGTTTGGGGAGCGCTAAAAACGTTGAAGGCTCAGCGCATTGGCCACGGAGTTCGCTGCCTGGAAGACGCTGCGCTGGTGGATGAATTGCGCGCGCGGCAAATCCCGCTGGAAGTTTGCCCAACCAGTAACGTTTGCCTGGGCGTTGCGGCTTCAATTGCCGAACATCCGCTGCCGCGACTGCTGGCTGAAGGACTGTACGTGACCATTAATTCCGACGACCCGCCGATGTTCAACACCACGCTGACCGACGAATACCTGAAAATCACCGAAGCCTTCGGCTTTAGCGTCGAAACCATTGAACAACTTGTCCTAAATGCAGTGCGCGCCAGCCTGTTGTTAGAACCGGCGCGCACTAAAATGGAAGAGCGGTTTCGACGCGAGTTTGCAGATTTAAGGCTTGGCTGATTCCCGGTTGAACACCAGCGTGGTTTCGTCCCATCCGGCCAGCAAATTGACGGTGCGTTTGATCTTCAGCACTTTGCCGCCATCGGCCAGTTCCCACACTTCGCGAACGTACGAAGTGAATTGATTGCCCTGCACCTCAAAATCGCGCTCCAGGTAAATCTCTAGAGTTTTGTCGCCTTTTTTCCACGAAGCCCGACGTTTCACTTTGCCCGGAGACAAGCCGCCGGTTTCGCGGACAACCTCTTTTCCGTCCAGTTCGCAAGAAAACCGCCTGAAAACAGTTGCCAGCGCTTTCCCATGAGCAAAAACAACTTTGTTACCGCCGGAAGTTGAATCGCCCGCGCCGCCTCCGACTGTTCCAGTGCTGCTGCCGCCTCCGGCAATCGCAGTATTGACTGCATTTTGTGCGCTGGATTGATGGGGTTTGCTCTGTTCAGGCACCGGGGAGGGGTTCAGGTTCCCGTCTATTTTTGATTCGACGGAAAGTTGTTTTTCGTCCTGTTTGACCGTCAGGTGATAACTTTTCAGATCGGCGGGAACGTCACGCGTTTTTTTCGCATCCAGCATCCATGTGCCTGAAAAATCCGCGCGCGTCTGGGCAAATGCAACGACACCAAAACCAACCAGCATTGCGCTGCAAAGGGTGAAAGTCGCTATGGTTCTTTTCATAGCTTGCCTCCTGTTTGTTCGACAGTTAATAGAATCCGCGGAAGTTCGTTGTTGGCCGATATTCTACTGCTAACGGGGCATTTCGTCACCGGATGAGAAGAGTTTGGCAAATGAAATTCAGCGTTAGAACAGGTCGGCGACACGGCATTTGAATCCGGGCAGAAGCGCTTCGCTAGTTAATTCCTGGTCGGCGGTCACGACTCTGATTTGCGTTGGCGAATCGTAAATCATCACTTCCTCTTCCTGCTGCGATACCAGCCAGACTTGTTGTACACCAGCGGCAAAATACTCGCGCACCTTGCGGTTCACTTTGTCCCAAACGTCGGTGGGCGAGATGACTTCGATTGCCAGATCAGGAGGAATTTCCCACTTGCTGGCGGGCGTGCCCGTTTCAGGAATGCGTGCGGCAAAGACAAAGGCGACATCGGGCATGCGTTCATTCTCGCCGATCTGAAACGTCGTGTTTGATGAATAGATTTTGCCGATCTTATTTACTTTAAGGTAGTTAAACAGCTCTCCGGTTATTTGCGCACAGATTTCGTCATGTTTTGCACCAGCCATCTTGACCTCCTTTTCACCATCAACGATTTCGTAATTCAGGTCATCGTCAAGCGCCAATTGAGCCGTTGCAGTCATAAACCTTGCCTCCTTTTTGGGAAATTACTGAAGCGAAGTCATTTTAGTCTTAGTGCGATTGACCGGCAAAGCAAAAGGAGCGGCCAGACGACCGCTCCTTTCGCTTGGTGAATCAGTTTCGACGGGCTCGATTATTGATCGTCGCCATTTTGACCGGCTTGCGGTTGTCCGCCACGTCTTGGCGTTGTGCGGCCAACGTGCAGGTTGTCGAAGTTCAGCGCCGCGTTGAATAGCAACGAGAAGCTGCCGTGCGTTTGATGCCGCCACATCGGGTTGTTGGCAAACATCACCACGTGGCCTTTGCCGACGGGAACGTCAATCACTGCCGGTTTGTTGGCGAGCTCCGAACCTCCGGCAAGCATGCCGCTGGCCAGTAACTCGCGTTCGTTTGAGGCAAAGCGCAAAACAACGCGCGGTTGAGATTCCGGCGGCGGCAGTTGGCCTTGAAGCTGTGAACGAAACTCTTCAGGAATGCCGTCCGCACTGGGTTGACGCGGCGGAGCCGCTGGCAATGGTGGACGGCCTTGCACTTCGTCAGGATCATTGACGCCGCCACGACCGGTGGGGCGTCCTTGCGATTGTTGGCCACCACCTCCGCCGCCGCCAAATCCACCGCCAAATCCGCCAGTTTGAAACAACGGCGCCTGGTTGAAGTAAACAGCAAGCTTTTCATCGTAACCGTAAGCAATCGGACTTTTGCGGTCGGCGAATGAAGCGTTTATCACGGAACCACGGGCCTGCAATGTCCGCGCATCCTGAATGGAAACGCCTTCCGTAATGCCGAAATCAATCGGGATCGAAGCGTTGCTGCCAATGGTAATGAACAAGCCACCACCTTCAATAAACTTTTGCAGATTGGCGACTCCAACAACACCCATGCCTCCACGCATATCGGCTGTGGTGTCCGGCGACTGTCCCATATTTGGAGTGATGTCCGATTTCTGCCACGGAATCGGCGGATCGTTTTCGCGTTTGGCAATGCCCCGCACCAGAGATTGGGCTGACCCACCAACTGGCCCCCAGATAATCACGTCGAATTTGTCGCGCAAGTTGGCAGTTTCCCGAATCACGTGATCGGAAATGTACGTGTACGGAATGCCAAGCCGATCAAATTCGACCCGGTACCAGCCTTCGTTTTGCGTGTTCGTCCAGGTGTGGACCAGGGCGATTCGTGGAACAGCAAGATTGTGACTGACAACTTTCGGCAGTTCATCCACCGCTACGGCGGAAATGCCCAGGTCAGTCACTTCTTTGGTCAACCGGACCGCCACGTCAGATGGATTCCCTTCGGCTTTGACGATAAACGAACCGGCGTTAAAGCTCCGCTCGCCGATTTTGAACGTGTCTTCGGCGGCGGCGATCTTCACATCTTTCAAGCGGAAGCGAAGTTGCGCCAACGCGCTTTCAGCATTGTGATTGATGACCCAACCGGCTTTGCCTGAACCGGCTACATTGCCCGTCACTTTTGCCATTCCGTTGATCAACGTCATCGGCGCATCCAGAACGGCGACGTCTTTGACGCGGATGGTTTTCACATTTCTGAGCGGCCCCAACGTCCAGCCAGTGTCATCATACGGACGCGGATCGTTGACGTTGTAATATTGCGTGTCCAGCAGCATGTCCGCCATGCGAGAATACGGCTGATCCATCCGGACAACATAACTCCCCGCCGGGAATTTGCCTTCTTTGGTTTCAAACTCCTTGTCGGCCTTGTGGACCTCGCAGCCTTGCATCTTCAACAAATTGACCAAATCAGCAGCTTCATTCGGTCGCGTGTCGTTGCCTGGCAACACCCAGGCTGCTGGCCCTTCGGTGCGGGCTTTGGCAACGGAGCGTTTGCTCTTCAGATAAAAGTTGTTCAGGAATTTGTCTTTGTTGATCGAAACGTGGTTCATTGCCAGCAAGATGGCACTCTGCTGCATATTGATATTGTTTCGGATTGACCATTTCACACGCGCCAGCGGAGGATTGGGACGAAACCAAGTGCGGGTGCTTTGTTCGCCGACGACGCGGTCTTGGGTGTCCGCTCCGCCGTTGCCAAACGTCTCGTAAAAGCGGCCAATCGAGTTGTGGCCGTTGGCGACGTAAAACATGTAGTTCGGGGCCCAACCATCATAAAACCCATGCGTCCAAACTCCGGGAACGCCGCGTTTCGTCATCTCTTCGATCTCGTGATAGGCCAAATCCTGCCATTCACTGACAACAATCGGATCAAGCCAGGAATTGTATGGCCCTGTCCCGGTCGAGGTGTAGAGGAACGGAACCGATTCGTGCAGGTCGTGCAGCACCGTCGGGTGATAATCCAGAAAATGAGTCATCTGGTTGCGCGTCAAAGCCAGGGCCATTCCCATCGAATCGCGGTTATTGTCGTGGGCGACATATTTGCCCCAATACAACAAACTCGGCGCGCGTTTGCCTTCGTTGGCTTTGCGCCAGTTGTACAGGTCAACCATCATGTCGCGCCCGTCCACTTCCAGCGTAGGCGTAATCAACACGATCACATTTTTGCGAATTTGCTGAATGTGCGGAGTTTCTTCGACGGCCAGCCGATACGCCAGTTCCATCAACATTTCCGGGCTGCCGGTTTCGGGCGAATGGATCGAACCCGACGCCCAATAGATGGCTTTGCCTTCGCCGATCAACGCTTTGGCTTGTTCGTCGTTCGTCCGCCGAGGATCAGCCAGCCGAGCCGTGATTTCCTTGTACCGGTTCAGGTTTGCAATCGAAGCTTCATCGCCGACGGCAATCAGCAACTGTTCGCGTCCGAGTTCGCTCTTTTCCGGCGCAGTGAAGACTTTGACGCGCGGCGAAGTTTTTTCCAGTTCACGGTAATACCGGTATTGATCTTTGGTGTACGTCAGTTTGTTGGGCGTGCCCATCGGATAGCCAATGACTTTGGCCGGCGTCGGCACTTTGTCCGAAGCGGGCAAATGATCCACCAGTTCGGTCAGGAACTGTTTGTCGGTCGTGTTTTTCAGAATGGATTCAGTGTATTCCTTGTCAATTTGCTGCGGCTGATCGCTTTTGGCAGCGGGCGCAACCGTCGCTTTTTTTGCTCCTTGAGCAAACGCCGGGTTGGCGACAAGCGAACCGAGCAAAGCAACCATTGCGAAATGCGTAACAACGCTTCGCAGCGTGAATGGCGAGCGAGTCATAACGGGCCTCCGATGAAAATATGGTTTCGTGTCCACGCTCCGAACGGCGCGGCTTGATGAGTTCATTGATTCAGACGGGCGGCAGTATCCGGCGGTTACGCGCTTTAGGCAAGCTGCCAGGCGGTTTACAACTTTGTGCGAGTAATGTCAGAGTTAATCACAAGGAACACACAAATGAAGAACCAAACTCAACCCTTTATCTTTTCGGATCTAACTTTGTCGCGGCGTCTGGAGCGCACCGAAGCCAGCGCCAATGCCGAATTTGTCGAAACGCGCGCCAAATTTTTCCCCGACAGTGGAGCTTGTTGGATGGAAGCGGCGGGCGCGTATGCGATGTTTGACGGTGTGGGTTCGCCGTTGACGCAAACGTTCGGGCTGGGCGTGTTTGAACCGGTAACGGCGGAAGTGCTTGATCGTATTGAGACGTTTTTCCGTGAACGCGGTTCGGACACCTTTCACGAAATCAGCCCGATGGCTGACCAATCGCTGCTGGCATTGCTGAGCGAACGTGGCTATCACCCGATTGAACTGACCAGCGTCATGTTTCGCCCCATCCAACGCGGCGTGAAGCTGGCCGCTCAGCTAAACGACAAGCTCACAGTGCAATTGATTGGCAAAGACAATGATGCCGATCACGAACTTTGGGCGAACACGACGATGAAAGGCTGGAGCACGGAAGGCGATTTCGGGGATTCGCTTCGAGACTTGTTTCGATTGACAGCGAAAAAAGGCATTGCACCTTCGTTTCTGGCTGAGCTGAACGGACAGGCGATTGCAGCAGGAGCGTTGAGCATCACGGATGGTGTCGCGCTGTTGGCCGGAGCCAGCACCATCCCTGAAGGCCGCAAACAAGGCGCGCAATTGGCGTTGCTCGATGCACGGTTGCGGCACGCTGCGGAGCAAGGTTGCGATTTGGCGATGATGTGCGCCGCTCCTGGCAGTGCGTCACAGCGAAATGCCGAACGACAAGGATTCCGAATCGCCTATACGCGAATCAAGTGGCAACTTCCACATAAATAAATTCCCTCTTGCTCAAATCCTTCTCTCTTGTCTTCGTTCCTTTGTGGCGTTGGGCACGATCTCTTTAGGGGTGTTAGCCACGGACAAATCTTCAAGCTCAAATGCAAAATAGGGGTGGTTGCCCACCCCTATGTTAATCAAATCTCGACAATAAGTTTTGGATACGTGACTAAACACGCTTGAGAAGAAGTTATTTCTTCTTCGCGGCTTTCTTTGCTGGCTTGGCGGCTTTCTTTGCCGGAGCCTTTTTCGCTGCTTTCTTGGCTGCCATAGAATTTCTCCTTTCCTCGGTGATTGCTTAACCACAAGATGAAGTGTTGTATTATCTCTTGTAGTCTATAGCGATTAACACACTAGATGTAGTCTATAAACTTGTTAAAGGTGTGTCAAGAAAAAACTTGATTCGGATGAGGTTCAATAGCACTATCTTGTGGTGCACGCCTTCAACATTCAGAAGATCAAATTGATGCTGGACTGTGTATATGTGGTTTTTGGCTTCAATCGGAGAAGTGAAATTACCTTCGCGTGAAAGCAGCGAGCACAATCAACCGGACAGTTTGAGTCTTACCCAGCATTTCATTCATCAAAACTTCTATGGAAGGTTTTACTAAAGAAAAAGACACCAAATTCATCGGACTAGAGGGCCAACCTCCTAGGGCTCAATTTTCTCTGCGGAAGGTCAGCGGCGTTGAAGTTGCCTCCGTGATCGCTTCGGTTTTCATTACAACCTGGGTGTTAATACCATTGCAGCCAGAGCCGCGATCACTGACTCTCATGCCCGGACTGTTTGCTGTAGCGCTGATCTTGAACTCTCATAGAGTACGTGGCGATCGTTTTAGAGAGATCATTGGGTCAATCCGAAATTTCTGGCGCGCATTGCGACTAATAACGTTACCCACAATTGCTATCTGCGCAGCTATTGCGGTGCTTGGATTTGTCACTAATTCGTTTCACCAGACGTCGCATTTCTGGGCAAATCTGTTTGTTGTGCCAGCTTGGGCTTTGATTCAGCAATATATATTGCAGGCGTTCATCTTCCGTCGGATGAAATGGATGTTTGTAAAAGAATCAACACTTTCAACAGAGCAGACGCGTGGCATTCGACTGGCAATCCTGGCGACGGCAGTGGTTTTCTCGCTGACACATTTACCGAATTTGATGCTGATGCTTTTGACTCTGCTTGGAGCTTTGCTGTGGTCATGGGTTTACGAACGCGCACCTAATTTATTTGCATTAGGGTTGTCCCATGCGGCGATCAGTTTGATGTTGATGACCTCGGCACCCGCCTGGCTTCTCCCTAGTATGAGCGTAGGCTATAAACATTTTCTATATCAGAAATTCTAAGTAGGTTTTGAAAAGTTCGGGGCACTTTTTGAGTGCCCCGGATCAAGG
>CAZMXG010000225.1:0-11330 GCA_964570175.1 uncultured Heliomicrobium sp.
AACCCCCGACACGCGGATTTTCAGTCCGCTGCTCTACCAACTGAGCTACCTGGCCTTAAAAATCGAAGGCGCATACTACTGACCGTGTTTTGGTCTGTCAACAGCCCTTCAATTTTTTTCTATCTCCGGTGCGAAAAGCTGTTTTACGCACCGCATTCTGCCAACTCGGCGTCTTCGGCCGGCGCGGATTGCATTTCGTAATTGAAGCCATAGACCTCAGCCAGTTCAAAATATTCAATAAACAGCGGCTCCATCTCTTCCACAGTGGGCGAGCGCAACACCATTTGGCGAAGCGGTGTTCCGTTGGGGACTCCACGCAACAATTGCGCCGACATCATTTTCATTCGACCGATGACACCTTTTTCCGGCATGTGTTCGCGCAACAGGTCGCGGAACTCCAGCAGCGTTTCGTGCAGTTCTTTTGGAGTCGGTTTGTATGGTTCCAATCCCTGCATCGTTTCCCAGGTCTGGCGAAAGATGTATGGGTTGGCGATGGCTCCACGACCAATGTGGACAGCGTCGCAACCAATGCGATCAAACCGATCCATAGCATGGTCGGGAATCAGAATGTCTCCACTGCCAGAAACCGGAATTGAAACATTTTCCTTGATGGCGCGAACCAAATCCCAGTTGGCAAATCCTTTATACGCCTGCACGCGTGTGCGGCCATGCAGCGTCACCATCGAACCGCCGCAATCTTCAATCAGCTTGGCCACTTCGACGCAATTGATGCTTTTGTCGTCCCAGCCCGCGCGAATTTTCACGGTCATCGGAATTGAAATCGCTCGCTTGACCTCTTTCAGGATTTTTTCCAGGTGTGGCAAATCGCGCAACAGGTTCGAACCACCACCGCCATTGACTACCTTTTTCGCCGGGCATCCGCAATTGATGTCCACAAAATCGGCTCCGGCTTCTTCGGCAATTTCAGCCGCCCAGCGCATGCGTTCAATGTCATAGCCGAAAATCTGGATGGCAATCGGGCGCTCTTCGTCCGGCTTGTAGTGCATCAGGTCGTGAGTCCGAATATTGCCACGCGTCAGCCCTTCGACGCTGATGAATTCGGTGACAAACAGGCCAACTCCGCCGCGACGTTTGATCAAGCGGCGAAATGGCGAATCAGTCACACCCGCCATCGGCGACAATACCAACGGAGGCGAGATTCGGCGACCAGCAATTTCGAAGGAATTCGGATACAACATAACGCGATCTGCAGGGAACGGATTGGCGCTTGAAATGCGAATATAGCACACGGTTGACGGCACTGGTCAAAACCGGTAGCTTCGGTGGCGTGATGGCAGAAAGCTCCAATATCATCAAGTTTGTGTGCGAAATGATCCGCCTGAAATCCGTGCCGCGAACGGGCTGGTTGTTGCGCGGAATCCGCGACGTGGAATCAGTTGCCGATCATTCCTATGGCGTCGCGCTGTTTGCAATGTTGCTGGCCGACCTGGCGCAGCGGCAAGGGCTGGAACCCGATGTGGAAAAGATTCTGCGCATGGCGCTGCTGCACGATCTGACCGAGGCCCGCACGGGCGATTTGCCCAACACAATCAAACGGTATTTTGACAAAGGCGCTCTGCACAAAGCGGATCAACAAATTGCCGACGAAATGCTCTCCGGTTTGGGAGCCATCGGCGAAGAATATTTGCTGTTGTGGCAGGAATACGAAGAGCGCACCAGCCTGGAAGCTCGTATCGTCAAAGCAGCGGACAAGCTGGACTTGCTGTTGCAGGCTCGCGAATACGAAAAAGGCGGCGCGCAAACTCTTCAGGAATTTTGGGAAAGCTCCGAAACTGATTTTTCCGGTCTGGCGATTGATGAATTGATTGCCGATCTGATTCGGGAACTGCTGGCAAGCAGACCACCAATGAACGAGTAGCTATGGATTTCATCCAACAAGGCATTAACTGGCTTCAACAACTGCCGCCCGAAGGCGTGCTGGCGCTGATGTTTTTCCTGGCTTTCATCGAAAACATCTTCCCGCCGTCGCCCAGCGACGTGCTGCTGGTTTTTGCCGGAACCTTGATCGGAATCGGCACGATAGATTTCACCTCAGCGCTGATTGTTTCGACGCTGGGCAGCACCTGTGGTTTTGCGTTGGCGTATGTAATCGGCAGATATTTCCAGGAACACATTGTCAGCGGGCGGCTAAGCCGCTACTTGCCGCTTACGGCAATCAATCAGGTCGAAAAACTGTTTCAGCGCTTTGGTTACGGCGTGATTGTCGCCAATCGCTTTTTGGCCGGCACACGCGCCATCGTTTCGTTCGTCGCCGGAATGTCGAAAATGAATTTGGCGATGACGACGTTGCTGTGCGCCCTGAGTGCGGCAGCCTGGAATGCGATTCTGCTTTATCTGGGAATGGTGTTCGGCAAAAACTGGCAGAAGGCCGGTGAATATCTGAGCATTTACAGCACCGTCGTCACCATTATCGTTTTGTCTTTGCTGGCTGTTTTTGTCTGGCGCTATTTGAAAAACCGCCGTAACCCAACACCTGAATCCTAAAACCTGCCACCGGATCAAATGGAAATCTTACGCAAACTTCGAGTTCAAGCCGCCACGAAACTGCAACACATTGTTTTGCCCGAAGGCGGCGATGATCGAACCATTATTGCCGCATCAAAAACTGCCGAAGAGCGATTGGCGCGTGTCACAGTACTTGGCGACGAAGAAACCGTTCGCAGCCGAGCAGTCGCACTGGGCGTCAGCCTGACCAATGTTGTCATCCAGGACCACCGCCGGTCGGCGGATTTGCAGCGTTATGCCCAGGAACTGTACGAACTTCGACGGGCCAAAGGTGCGACGCTGGACGAAGCCAGCAAACAGATTCTCGATCCTTTGTATTTCGGCAATATGATGGTTCGTCACGGCAAAGCCGACGGTTCAGTCGCCGGAGCCACGAACACCACAGCGCATACGGTTCGCTCCGCGCTGATCACGCTCGGTTTGCGCGAAGGATTTTCGTTGGTGTCCTCGGTCATTGTGATGGTTGTGCCGAACAAGGCTTTTGGCGTCGAAGGCGCTTTGATTTTCGCCGATCCAGCGGTCGTTATTAACCCGACAGCACCGCAACTTGCCGAAATCGCCATCGCTTCCGCGCAAACCTGCCGAGCCTTGCTCGACGCTGAGCCTCGTGTGGCAATGTTGTCGTTTTCCACAAAAGGTTCCGCGCAGCATCCGCTGGCCGACAAAGTCATCGAAGCCACCAAAACCGTCCGCGCGCGCATGCCAGACCTGGAAATTGACGGCGAACTACAACTGGACGCCGCCTTAGTGGAAAGCATAGGCCAATCCAAAGCCAAAGGCTCCACCGTCGCCGGTCGCGCAAATGTTCTGATCTTCCCGGACATCAACGCCGGAAACATTGGCTACAAACTGACCGAACGTCTGGCCGGAGCCACTGCCATTGGCCCCATCCTGCAAGGCCTGGACAAACCCGCCAACGATTTGTCGCGCGGCTGCAAATGGGAAGACATCGTTGACGCTGTAGCGATCACGGCGGTGCAAGCTCAAGCACGCAAAAAAGAAAGAAGCTAATTTCGTAATGAAAAGGCTGCTGAAAAAAATCGTAGCCGCGCCGTTTGTTTTGATTGCGGCGATCATTGTCCTAGCTGAAGACTGGCTGTGGGACGATTTGCAGCGGTTGGCGGCAACGATTGGAAAGTTGCCGATCTTTCGCCAGCTTGAATCGTTCATTGCTGGCTTGCCCCCTTACGGAGCGTTGGCGATTTTTGGCGCGCCTTCGCTGTTGTTGATACCGGTCAAGCTGGCAGCGCTTTGGTTGATTTCTCATCGACAGGCGACGCTCGGATTTCTGGTGGTTGTCCTCGCCAAAATCGTCGGAACTGCATTGGTTGCGCGCATCTACACCTTGACGGAACCAAAACTGCTCTTGATTGGCTGGTTCGTCTGGTTGCACACGCGCTTTGTGGCATTCAAGACTCGCGTCTATGACACGATTAAGGCTTCAAGAATTTACCAACAAGTTCACCGGCAATCGCAGATGCTGAAGGAGCGTTTTCGCCAAGTGATAAAAAGCCGGAAAGGGTTTTGGAAACGTCGCTGGGAAGCGGCGGTCAAACTTTCTCGCCGTGGGAAACGATCAGAAGGATAAATACCAATCCCATTTCTTGTCACCTTAAAACCCCATTGCTATACTCCGAATCCGCACTTCTACGATTTCTGTAATCCATTTTGAAATTGGCTGTAACCGAAAAATTGTGAATACGTCTGTGCAGACGTAAACCTGAATTTTCCCGAAATCACTCCATCTTTTTAGACCAACGGAGGTAACTGATGAGCAGTTCTGACGAACGGCATGACAACGGTGCCGACTCTAACGAGTCCGCAGTGTCCCGCCGCAAATTCCTGAAAGGCACAGGTGTAGCCTTGACGATTCCGCTGGTGGTCAGCGGCGAAAAAGTCGTCAAAGCCGCCGGAGCCGATGTCAAAATTTCTGGACCGGAGAAAGTAAACATCACGCTCAGCATCAATGGTTCGCCGAAACAGATCAGTGTCGAACCCAGAGCGACTTTGCTGGACACGCTCCGCAATGACCTGGACACGACCGGGGCCAAGCGCGTTTGTGATCGCGCGACCTGCGGAGCCTGCACAATGATCATTGACGGCAAGCCGATGTATGGCTGCACGGTGCTGGCCATTGAAGCCCAGGGACGCAAGATCGAAACCGTCGAAAGTTTGGCGCAAGGCGACAAACTGCATCCGGTGCAGCAGGCGTTCTGGGATAACGACGCACAGCAATGCGGATTTTGCACTCCCGGATTCGTCATGGCGTGCAAAGCCTTGCTCGACAAACATCCTTCGCCAACCGATGAACAAATCGAAATGGGCGTCGGCGGAAATCTATGCCGCTGCGGCACGTATCACGGAATCAAAGGCGCCATCGCTCAGGCTTCAGCGAATCTGAAAAAAGGCCCGGCGAAAATGACGAGAGGAGGCAAAACCAATGGCTGAGTACAAATGGCCTGAAGAAGGCAAACGAACTCACATCGGCAAACGCATTTCGCGGCTGGACGGCCCGGACAAAGTTTCAGGTCGCGCGAAATACACGTTCGATTTGAATCGTCCCGGCATGCTGTTCGGCAAAGTTCTGCGCTCGCCGTATGCGCACGCAAAAATCGTCAGCATTGATTTGAGCGCTGCTGAAAAAATGCCCGGCGTCAAAGCTGCCAAAATCATTCAAGACGCAGGCACGGAAATTCATTGGGCAGGCGACGAAATCGCCGTTGTGGCCGCTGAAACCGAAGCGCAGGCCGAAGATGCAATGCGTGCGATCAAGGTGGTCTACGAAAAGCTGCCGCATCTGGTCAACGAAAGTAACTGGGACGCAATCCCGGAAGCCAGCCGCCGCAAACCCAGCGAGAATGTCGCCGGTGATCCGGCCAAAGCTTTTGCCGAAGCCGATGTTGTTTTGGAAGAGACTTACGGCAACGATGTCATCACACATTGCTGCCTGGAATCGCACGGCCTGATTGCCGAGTGGGAAGACGACAAAAACCTGCTGGTTCACCAGTCCACGCAATCGGTTTCGGCCAACGGCGGCCAGTTCGCGCAAGCGCTGGGCCTTCCCGCTGGAAACGTCCGCATCAAGATGGAGCATATCGGCGGCGGTTTCGGCAGCAAGTTCCCTGTTGACCGATGGGGCATTGAAGCGGCGAAGCTTTCCAAACAGGCCGGTGGCAAACCGGTCAAGTTGATGCTGGAACGCGATGCTGAATTGATGGTCGCTGGCACACGACCGTCTGCGTACGCCAAAGTCAAAATCGGCGCGAAGAAAGACGGAACCATCGTCGCCTGGGAATCTCAAGCCTGGGGTTCGGGCGGCGTCGGCAATTTCAGCTTCGCCAACCAACTTCCGTATGTGTTGAAGGTGGCGGATCGCAAAGAAGTGTTTTCCGTCATTCCAACCAATACCGGTCCGCAAAGAGCATGGCGCGCGCCAAACCATCCGCAAGCCTGTTTGATCACCATGTCTGCCTTTGAAGACATGGCGGCCAAGCTGGGAATGGATCCGCTGGATCTGTTCATGAAAAACCTGCCGCTGGCGGGTGTTCGCCAAAACGTGTACCGCGACGAATTTACCAAAGCCGCGGAAATGATCGAATGGAAAAAACTCTGGCGGCCTCGCGGCGAAGGCGCAGTGGGCAGCACCAAGACTGTCAAACGCGGTTTGGGACTGTCGCTTCACACCTGGGGCGGCGGCGGCCACGCCAGCGATTGCGACCTGACCGTTCACCCGGACGGATCGGTTGAAGTGAAAATGGGCACCCAGGACCTTGGCGTAGGCACACGCACCGTGCTGGCCATCGTCGCGGCAGACACATTCGCGATTCCGCTGAATCAAGTCAAAATCCACATCGGTGATAACCGATATCCCGTTTCCGGCGGTTCCGGCGGTTCGACGACAGTCGGCGGCATCAGCGCCTCGACGCGCCGCGCGGCTGTGGATGCGCTGAACACGATTCTGGAAAAAGTCGCTCCGGCGATGAACACCTCGCCGGACAAGCTGGAAGCTGTCGGTGGCAAGATTGTCGAAATCGGCAAACCGACGAACGCCATGACCTGGAAACAGGCTTGCGCGAAACTCGGCACGCAACCACTGACGACGCGCGGCAAAAATCCTGGCAAGGAAACCTTGACCACAGGCGGCGTTGGCGGCGTGCAAATGGCCGACGTTTCCGTGGACATCGAAACTGGTGTCGTCAAAATGAATAACTTCGTCGCTGTGCAGGATTGCGGACTGATCATTGACCTGAAGACCACCGAAAGCCAGGTGTTCGGAGCGATGATTATGGGCGTGACCTATGCGCTGTACGAAGAACGCGTGATGGATGATCAAACCGGCAAGATGTTGAACGCCAATATGGAGTTTTACCGTTTGGCCGGATTGCGCGACATCGGCAATTTCAAAGTTCACATGATGACCGGCAAAGGTTATGACGAACGCGGCGTCATCGGCATCGGCGAACCGCCGACGGTTTCGCCCGGCGCGGCAATTTCCAACGCCGTCGCCAATGCCATCGGCGTTCGTGTGCCTACCATCCCACTGACGCCGGATCGCGTTTTGGCCGCTCTGGCAAAGAAAGGAGGCAAGGCGTAATGAAAAACTTTGAGTACGCAAGCCCAACTACAAAAGAACAGGCTGTTGAATTGCTCGGCAAACAGTGGGGTGAAACCGAAGTCATCGCTGGCGGAACCGATCTGCTCAGCTTGATGAAAGATTTCATCGTCACACCCAAGCGAGTGGTCAATATCAAAGGCATCGCCGAACTTCGCGGCATCACATTCAACCGCGCAGGCGGCGCTCGCATTGGAGCGCTTGTTTCGCTGGAAGAAATGATTGACCGGCTTGGCAAAGGCTTTGATGCGCTGGAAGACGCCGCCAAGGAAATTACCAGTCCGCAGATTCGCAATATGGGAACTGTCGGTGGCGATCTTTGCCAGCGTCCACGTTGCTGGTATTACCGCGCGGGCTTCGGATTGTTGCCGCGCGATGAAGCAGGCAAACCGCTGATTGAAAACGGCGATAACCGCTATCACGCGATTCTGGGCAACGAGGGCGAGGCGAAATTCGTCAGTGCGTCGTCGCTTGGCCCGGCGTTGATTGCGATGGCGGCAAAAATCACGGTTTTCGGCCCCAAAGGTGCCCGCGAAGTGGATGCGGACAAATTCTTTGTCACGCCGAAATCTTCCGGCGAACGCGAAAACATTCTGGCTCCAAACGAAATTGTGACGGCGATTAACATTCCGTCCACGATTGGTGTTCGCAGCGCGACGTACGAAGTTCGTCAACGCGAAGCGTTGGACTGGCCGTTGGCTGCCGCTTCTGTGGCGATCAAACTCGACGCGGCGAAGAAAGTCTCTGCCGCTCGCGTCGCGTTGGGACACGTTGCGCCGGTGCCGTGGAATGCCAGTGAGGCTGCAAGCTTCCTGGTCGGCAAAATGATCAACGAAGACGTCGCCGCCGAAGCTGGCAAGATCGCCGTGGCCAACGCCAAGGCATTGAGCCGGAACGCATACAAAATTCAACTCGCTCAGGTCGCCGTTAAACGTGCGATTCTGAAAGCGGCTGCTTAGTCTAATGATGAAGTAGGAAGGATGAATGATGAAGCAAGCGATTGATCATCATTCATCCTTCAGAATTCATCATTCGGAGGTAGAAATGGCTGAACTTCACAATTTAGATCCGAATCGTCCGAACCTGTGCGCTTCGCTGCGCACAAAAAGCATGTTCGTTTGGTCTGAAGATGACCCGCATCACACGCACACCGGAGTTTTCTGGTGTTTGCACACGCAAGGGCCTTTGGGACCGGATGGAAAACTTGCCGAACCCGGCAATTGCGACGCCAGCGAGCGCGGTTGCCATTGCCAGGAAATCGCAGTAGCCTGATTTACGTAGAGCAGGTTATCCAACCTGCTCGAACTTTCTATTGAGATGCCTGGCTGATAACCACGGCTCAACTGACGAAACACAGTGCAGGTTGAAAAACCTGCGCAACTTTGGAGGGCAGTAAGAATGCGCAGACTCACTCTGATCTTTTCGCTTTGCTTTGCGGCGCTCTTGGCTTCATCAGCCAGCGCTCAACAGATTTACGGCGAATACATTGAAACGCGAAACGCCGACGTGTGGACGGGTCATTGCTTTGCAATGGCCGAAGTCAACCTGATGGGTGATCAAGCCATCGTCGGTTGGCGCGTGTCGAAAGGCGAATGGAATGGTGTCAAACTGGATGGTTTGAGCGTCGTCGGCGTGGCCAAAGCTTCCGGCACGCTGGGCAGTCCGTACGAAAATCCGTTCCCGGCAAAAGCAATTTTGATTTTTGACGAAAAGGCGACTCCGGAACAACAAACTGCACTGAAAGCATTTGCGCAGGAAATGGGCGGCGACTTGTTGAAGAACGTCGTTCGCACGGAAGCCGCACCAATCAGCATTTCGCTGGAATTCAGCGGCGAACATCCAACCGGCGGACAATTGCACGCGGGAGAAATCGCCAATATCGAAACGCGCCAGTTCACGCAGCGCGACAAGATTTGCGGCCACGAACAGACTTACTATCCGCCGCTGACGCCGACCACGCACACGATGCCTGCGGTTGCGTCACTGGATCAATTCAAAGGTGAAGGCCTGGGCGTAAGCTGGTCGTTGCGCGAAAAGCGCAGCGCCTTCGTCGGCCATTTCGCCAAATAAACTAAGATTTCAGTCAGTACCACGACCGGTAGGGAGCGTGAGCTTGATCGAAGCGACGCTCCCTACTGGTCGCGGTACTGACACGTAGAGAAGGAGTTTGGATGGTGAAGCAGTTGTTTACTTTTCTTCTGCTATTTGTTTTCGCTCCCCTGGCATTTGCCGAAGATTACAAAGTTGAATCCATTGGTGCGTTGAAAGACAACGCAGTCGCCGAAGCTGTGCGCGGCGCGCTGGAAGAAAAAGGTTTGCGCGTCAGTGATGGGAAAGGCAAAACCGTTTGCGACATCTGGTTTCGCAAAGAAGTACCCACCAGCAAAGCCGATATTCCCGGAGCCAGTTTCGGCCAGATTGCCGAAGGGACTTTGGTTGGCGTCATCAACTTCCCTGCCAACACTTCGGATTTTCGCGGCCAGGGCATCAAATCCGGTTTTTACACATTGCGATACGCATTGATTTTGCAGGATGGAAACCACTTGGGAGTTTCGCCTGCGCGCGATTTCTTTTTGATTTGCCCGGCAGCCGATGACAAAGACCCGAACGCAACAATGAAGATGGAAGACATGCTCAAACTCAGTCGTGTGGCGGCAGGCGCTGGGCATCCGTCGCCGTGGTTTTTTGGAATGGCGACTTCGGCGGATAAAGAATTGCCGAAGATCGTCAAAAATGAACACGAACACGTCATTTTGGAAACCAAGCTGACGACCAAATCCGGGCCGATCTCTATTGGCTTGATCGTCATTGGCAGAACCGAAGGCTAACCGAATTTTTAGCTATTGGCCACTTTTCCAAATGAGGCGCGAATAGTTGATTCGCGCCTCATTTTCTCCTTAAACATGCTTGTTCAAACCCATTCATCTACTTCTCGCAGGTAGACTCAAGTCGCAGTAAGCTGACATTGAGTATTATTCCAGCATCAATCCCATCATTTTTCTCGCTGAAGGCTCTTGAGAATCATTACCCACGCCGCCCTTTTAACGGCTTCGCAAGCAAATGAGGAATTGAAGGGAGCTGATCATTCAACGATTCACGCTGGCATCAGGGCCATATTTTCCCAAACATGTGAGTTGTCACTTCTGGATGTGTTTTGCTGTTTTCTGTGACGAGCCGCTTGAGACTCGCCCAATCCCCACGCACCGTGCCGTCAAAGAAAGCCCTCGCCCAGATGCGCGTGTCCGCAATCGCCTGCGATCTGCCGGGGCGATTGGCGGGCGTCATCGTGCACCCAGAATGGCTCATCTTTACGTTAATCGCAGCCGGGGACGCCGCCGCGAAAACAGGGCATGTGGTCGCGCAAGAGATTCACCCAGCCTATCGCCAGGAATGCCAGAAACACCACGCGCAACAGCAACGCAATGGGATGCGCCAAAATAGCTTCCCCGGCACGTAGCCCGTGCACAATGGGAGTGGCAGCAAGGAAGAATAGGGTGGGCATAAACCACATCCCGAAAAAGAGCACAAAGGGAAACTGGAACTCTCCCGATTGAATTCGGGGATTGTTCCAATATTCCATCAATGCAAACGGCGCGATGAGCAGTAAGCCGAACAGAGCCGCTTTGCCCAATGGGATGAGCCAATGTTTCATTGACGTGGTTTGGCTGGCGCGCAGCCCGCTCACAATGAGGGCCAGAACTAAAGTGTTGAGAAGCCACCCTCTGAAAAAGTCCAGATAAAATTGAAATTCGTGTAAACCGGGGTGAGTTTCGGGGTCATCCGTCATAAATAGCAGAACCGTATTCACCACTCCGATCAGCAAGCTGAACAGAGCCGCTGTGCCAAAAGTTGTGCGCCAATGTTTCATTCGATCATTCATGAAGAATCCTCCTTGGCGTGGTGGAAACAACGCGACGCGCGCGCAGCCCAACGCGAATTGCCAGCGCGCGAACGGCTGTCGCAGTTGCGCCAGTTCCGCCAGCATTGCCTTGCCCCAGTCAGCGCGTTCAGCGCGCATGCGACCAACGACGATCATTAGCAGCAACTTCGGTAGATCAGCAGCGCTAATCCCCATTCGGCCCTCCGGCAACAAAGCTCATGACGACCAGGAAGTAACCAACTATTCCCGTGGACAAAAGCATTCCTATAACTGAAAGCGAGCGTAATCGCTCGTGCCGTAATAATCCGGCTA
>CAZMXG010000226.1:0-11328 GCA_964570175.1 uncultured Heliomicrobium sp.
GAAGCCGCGACGGTTTATCCGGGAATGGTCATGGTCGAAGGCACGAAATTCAGCGAAGGCCGCGGCACAACGCGTCCGTTTGAAATTACTGGCGCGCCTTATGCTGATGCTTACAAACTGGCCGAGCATTTGAATAGCTTGGGACTGCCCGGCGTTCACTTTCGCCCGCACAGTTTCAAACCGACCTTTCAAAAACACGTCGCCCAACTCTGCCACGGCGTGCAGCTTCACGTCACGGACCGCGAAGCGTTCAAACCCGTCATTTCCGGAATCGCCTTGATTAAAACCATGCACGATCTGTATTCCGACGGCTTCAAATGGCAGATGCCTCCGTATGAATACGTTTACGACCGCATGCCGTTTGATGTGATTGCCGGAACGGCTAAGCTGCGCGAAAAAATCGAAGGCGGCGCTTCGCTGACGGATATAGCCGCTTCGTGGCAAGCCGGAGAAAAAGACTTCGCCGAACGCCGCAAACCTTATTTGCTGTATTGAGTCAGTACCGCGACTGGTAAGAAGTGGGGAATCATGAAAACGCTTGCCGAATACTTAATCGAAGCCGAACGCAATCACGGTCATATGTGTCCGGGGCAGGTGTTAGGTGTTCGGATGGCAATGCTCGGCTGCCAACTAATCGGCATCGAAGAGCCAAAGGTCGGCAAGCGGCTGATCGTTTTTGTCGAAATTGACCGCTGCGCGGCGGACGCCATCAATACAGTAACCGGCTGTCGGCTCGGAAAACGAACCTTGAAGTTCCGAGATTTTGGCAAACTGGCTGCGACCTTCCTCAACACGCAAACCAACGAAGCCGTTCGACTGGTCGCCGTCGAAGCTTCGCGCGAACTGGCCAAACAGTGTTTCAGCTATCTGCCAACGAAAAAAGAACAGCAACTGGAAGCCTACAAAACTTTGCCGGACGACAGTCTTTTCACCTGGCAGCGAGTGGAAGTCAGTTTGCCCGATGAGGATAAGCCCGGCCATCCGCTGGCGCGCGTGGAATGCGACGAATGCGGCGAAGGTGTCAACGACCATAGAGAAGTGGAGCAGGAAGGCCGCACGCTTTGCCAAGCCTGCGCCGGGCAGCGGTATTACAAAGTTTTGCCGCAATGACGATTGCCGGGCGGGGAATACGGCGCTAAGATCACTAGCGATGAGCACTCCGGCGGTCCAACTCCATCCTCACAATCACGCGCACCATTCGCACGAACATCATCACCATGATCATCACGACCATGCGCGCGGAGCTTCACAGCGAACCTTACTCATCGTTTTGCTGCTGACCTTCGGCTACATGCTGGCCGAAGCGGTTGGCGGATACTGGGCAAATAGTTTGGCGCTGCTGTCTGACGCAGGTCACATGTTTACAGACGTGGCCGCGCTGGCGTTGGCGCTGTTTGCGGTCCGCTTCGCTTCGCGCCCGGCGACGCAAAACAAGACTTATGGATTTTATCGGCTGGAAATTCTGGCTGCGTTGATCAACGGCGTGGCATTGATTGTGTTGTCCGTGCTGATTGGTGTCGAAGCCGTTCATCGTTTCCGACAGCCGGAAGAAGTTCAAGGCTGGACACTGGTCTGGATTGCGATGGGCGGTTTGGCCGTCAACATTGTTTCGGCCTGGCTGCTTTCGCGTTCGCATAAACATGACAGTCTAAATATGCGCAGCGCCTACCTGCATGTTTTGGGCGATCTGCTGGGGTCGGTCGCGGCAATCGCGGCAGGTGTCCTGATTATCTGGAAAGGTTGGCGCTGGGCCGATCCGTTGTTCAGCGTGGTGATTAGCTTGCTGATTGTCTGGAATTCCTGGCGCATCGTGGCGGATGCGGTCAATGTCTTGCTGGAAGGCGCGCCGTCGCACATCAATCCTTCTGCGGTGGAACAAGCCATTAAAGCCATCAGCGGCGTCCGCGAAGTTCACGATTTGCATATCTGGACGATCACTTCCGATCGTCATGTGTTGACGGCTCACGTTGTTGTCAACAACGCAGATTACGGTTGCCGCGTGCTGCGTGAAGTCCGCGCTTTGCTGGTCGAACGCTTTCATCTGTCACATTCGACCATTCAGATTGAAGACCCGACATTTTCCACCGTCGTTAATTTCAAAAAGAAGCAGTGATACGGTACGGGGAGCGGTAGCGACCCGGTTGACTGCTGAACCATAGAACCATGAAAACTCTTCTCGCGCTTCTATTTCTCTGCGCTGCTTACCAAGTACTGCCCTCTCACCCGGTCGCTACCGCTCTCGGTACTGAATCTTCCGCCGACCTGGTTTTGCTCAACGGAAAAATCTGGACCGTCAATGACCGCCAGCCCGAAGTTGAAGCCGTTGCTGTCGTCGGAAATCGGATTGCTGCCGTCGGGTCAACGAAAGACATTCGCCGCTGGATCGGCGCGCAAACCAAAGTCATTGACCTGGCGGGGCGCAGAGTTGTGCCGGGATTCAACGACGCGCACGTGCATTTTCTGGATGGCGGGGCGGGCTTGGCCAGCGTGCAATTGCGCGATGCGGCTTCGCCGGAAGAGTTTCGCAAACGCATCGGCGAATTTGCCGCGAAGCTGCCAAAAGGACGCTGGGTGCTGAATGGCAACTGGGATCACGAAAATTGGAAGCCTGCAAATTTGCCTACCCGGCAACTGATTGACGCGGTAACGCAGGACAATCCGGTGTTCATCAATCGGCTGGATGGACATATGGCGTTGGCGAATTCGTTGGCGCTGAAGCTGGCGGGAATCACGCGCGACACCAAAGACCCTGACGGCGGAACCATCGTCCGTGATGCCAGCGGTGAACCGACGGGCGTGCTGAAAGACGCCGCCATGAATTTCGTTTACAACGTCATCCCGAATCCGACCGAAGACGAGATGACCGAATCCATCAAAGCCGCCATGCGGTACGCCGCTGAAAACGGCGTCACCAGCGTGCAGGATATGTCGGCTTCGCCTGAAGTGCTCGGCGTATATCAAACGCTGCTTCAGCGGGGTGAACTGACTGTAAGAATCAGCGGGCATCAACCTTTGGCCGCGTGGCAACGATTGGCCGCCGCAGGCATTCGCGCGAATTTCGGCAACGACAAATTGAAAATTGGCGGCCTTAAAGGCTTTGCAGACGGTTCGCTGGGGTCAACGACGGCGCTGTTTTTCCAGCCGTACCTGGACGATCCGAAAACCGCCGGATTGCCCAGCGACGAAATGTTTCCGGAAAGCAAAATGCGCGACCGCATCATCGCCGCTGACAAGGCTGGATTGCAGGTCGCCGTTCATGCCATCGGCGACAAAGCCAACAAAACCATTCTGGATTTTTTTACCGAAGCCGAAAAACAAAACGGAGCGCGCGACCGCCGCTTTCGCATTGAACACGCGCAGCATTTGCGCGCGGAAGAAATCAAACGATTCGCCAGCCAACGCGTGATTGCATCCATGCAGCCTTACCACGCAATTGACGACGGTCGCTGGGCTGAAAACCGCATCGGGGCAGAACGCGCAAAAGGCACTTACGCGTTTCGCTCTTTGATTGATGCCGGAGCCGTCCTGGCGTTCGGTTCGGATTGGTTTGTCGCCCCAATGGAACCGCTGATGGGAATTTACAGCGCGGTGACTCGGCGAACGCTGGATGGCAAGCGGCCAGACGGCTGGGTTCCGGAACAGAAAATCACTGTCGCCGAAGCCGTCAAAGCCTTCACACTCGGCTCAGCCTTCGCCAGCTTTGATGAAAAGGTGAAAGGTTCCATCGAAGCCGGCAAACTCGCTGATTTCGCCGTGCTCTCGGCCGACATCTTCAAAATAAATCCCGTGGACATTGAAAACGCAAGAGTCGTGATGACCATTTTTGAAGGCCGGGTGATTTTCGAACGAAAGCCGGAGGTGAAACGATGAACAATCCGTCTTCGGACTCAGCTTCAACTGGGCCATTAGTTGCAAAGGATGAATCCATGGCCGATAGGTCGTTATCTGAGTCAAAGGCGGAAGAATTCACTTCCTCGCAACGTGACAGGCTTCCGAGTGGATTTTGGTCGCGCCTGAAACCGCAACGGCGTCAAGACCTTCGGCTGATTGGAATGATGCTGGCGATCAAAGCCGTATGCATGGTTTTTGCTGTGCAAAGCTTTCATGTTTGGGCGGATCAGCCGACCAAAGGCTGGCGCAGTTGGCTGGAAGTTTGGAATCGCTGGGACGCCATCAATTATTTGAAGCTGGCGGAATTTGGGTATCACGCGACAGGCGAAATGCGTCCGATGATGGTGTTTTATCCGCTGTACCCGTGGCTGATCAATCTTCTCACCTACGTTACACGCGACTATCTGGTCAGCGCAATCCTGATCTCCACGATTGCTTCGATTATCGTAGGGCTGTTGTTGTTCCGATTGATCGCCTTGGATTACTCCGCAGAAATTGCGGAACGAACGGTCTGGTTTCTTTTCATTTTTCCCACCAGCTACTTCTTGCACATTGGCTACACCGAAAGTTTGTTTTTGGCGTTGGCGCTGGGCTGTCTGCTCGCAGCCAGACGTCAGGATTGGCCGCTGGCCGGTTGTCTGGGAGCGTTTGCCTGCATGGCGCGCGGACCCGGCATTCTGTTGATTCCGACCTTGGCAATTGAAGCGTTCAGCCAATACCGGGCAACACGTCGCTGGCAGTGGCAATGGTTGTGGATCGTTATTGTGGCCAGTGGGTTTGGGGTTTATTTGTGGATCAATGCGCGTGAAGCAGGCAATGCGTTCGCATTCATGCAGATTCGTCGCGAAAGCTATTACATTTCTATGTCCTGGCCCTGGGTTGGCATTCGCCAGACGATTGGCGCACTCGGGCACAATCCGGCGGCAGCGGAAATGAGCGGAAGACAGGAACTGATCTTCATTGCTTTGGGATTTATAGGAATGATCGTTTCCTGGATGAAGCTTCGTCCGGTTTACAGTGTGTGGATCACGTTGAACTGGCTGATTATTACTTGCGTCAGCTTCATTGCCAGCGTGCCGCGCTATACGCTGGTGATGTTTCCATTGCATTTGCTGTTTGCACTGATGGCGGCAAAAGCCAGGGTTTGGGAAGCCATTCTCACCGTCTGGTCGCTGCTTTTTCTGGCGCTGTTCATCAGCGCCTTTGCGCGCGGTTTCTGGGCTTACTGACACTGGCCGGATACGCGATTCGGGAAAATTTTGTTTTAACTTCATTTTCCATATTTCATTTTTGATTTGTCATTTGTCATTGATGGCCCTCTTCAATCGCAATGAAAAATGAAATATGCAAACTGCCAAATGGAAAATGAAGAGAATGACCCCATCCGAGAACTTTTGATTACATCCTTAAAGTCCAGGTTGACAGTTACCCTATCGGCGCATAAGCTTCGTGTACTTTCTACACTAAGTGAGGACTGGATGAGCACAGGCAATCTTGAGCAAATGAAAGTAACGCATACCGCGCCGCGGCTGTCAGGGCTGGCGACGGATTTGTATCAATTGACGATGGCGGCGGGGTATTACGTGAACGGGCGGCACGAACGTTCCAGCTTTGAAATGTTCATTCGCCGGTTGCCGCTAAATCGTTCTTATCTGGTTGTCGCGGGACTGGAACAGGCGCTCAGTTACTTGCGGACATTGAGCTTCAACCATGATGAAATTGAGTACCTGCGACAGTTGCCGGTTTTTGCCCATGTGCCGCGCGAATTTTTTGATTACCTGGCCGGGTTTCGCTTCAGCGGCGAAGTTTGGGCGATGCCGGAAGGAACGATTGCTTTTCCCGGCGAACCGTTGTTGCGGGTGACCGCGCCGTTGATCGAAGCGCAAATTGTGGAAACCTTCCTGCTGTCAACCATCAACTTTCAAACCATGATTGCGTCGAAAGCGTCGCGCATTGTCGAAGCCGCCGATGGCCGCGGCGTTATCGAATTTGGAACCCGGCGAGCGCACGGAATGGCTGCCGGTGTTTACGCCGCACGCGCAGCCTATATTGGTGGTTGCATTGGAACGTCAAACGTCGAAGCGGGGTATCTGTTTGGCATGCCCGTGTATGGCACGGCGGCACATTCCTGGACGCTGGCGTTTGAAAAGGAAATGGATGCGTTTCGCGCCTACCACAAAGTTTTCCCGGAAAGCACGACTTTGTTATTGGACACGTACGACACGCTGCAAGCGGCGCGGCTGGCGACGGAATTCGGTTTGAATTTGCGCGGCGTTCGGCTGGACAGCGGCGACATTGGCGCGCTGGCCAAACAGGTTCGCGCAATTCTGGATGAAGCCGGGATGAAGGAAACCCGGATTCTGGCCAGCAATGACCTGGACGAATTCAAAATTGCCGAGTTGTTGGCTTCGGGTGCGCCGATTGATTTGTTTGGCGTTGGCACGGAACTTTCGACATCGCGCGACGCTCCGGCGCTGAGCGGCGTTTACAAACTTGTCGAAGTCGAATTTCCGGATCGCGTTGAACCCAAAATGAAATTGAGCCGGGAAAAAGCGACGTATCCGCACCGCAAACAGGTTTGGCGAGAATCGGACGCTAAGGGCAACTTCAGCCGTGACGTCATCGCCATGGCCGATGAAACGGATCAAGCGGGACAGCCTTTGCTGAAGCAAATGATGCAGGATGGCGTTTTGATTGAACCGCTTCCCAGCCTGGCGCAAATTCGGCAGCAATCAAAACAGCAACTGGGGCGATTGCCGCAGCGCTTCAAACAAATCAGCGACGCCGAAACATATCCTGTGCGGTTCAGCGATGAACTGTTCCGGCGTAGAACCAGGCTGATGAGCCAGCTTGAAGGCGAATAACGGAGGCTTTATGCGAATCGAAATTCGACAAGGCGACATCACCGAACAGCCGGACATTGACGCCATCGTCAATGCCGCAAACACGGATTTGGTTTTAGGCTCAGGCGTCGCCGGAGCAATTCGGCGAAAAGGTGGCGACATTATTGACACAGAAGGGCAGCGGCAAGCGCCCATCAAGCTGGGGGAAGCAGCAGTTACGACTGCCGGAACACTGCCGAACAAGTTTGTCATTCACGCGGCGGCGATGGGCTATCGCACCGAAGATCGCGCAGTTCCGAAAAAGCCGGGAACGGATTCCAGCGCTGAAATTATCCGCGATGCCACGCGAAACAGTTTGCGCCGGGCCGAAGAGCTTAGGTTGCGGTCAATCGCTTTTCCGGCGCTGGCAACGGGTGTCGCCGCATTTCCTGTGGACGAATGCGCTGAAGTGATGATCGGCGCTGTGCGGGATTACGCGGTAGCGAATTCTGAAAGCTCGATTGCGTTGGTGGTCTTCGTTTTATTCACCCAGGACGATTACCGAATCTTTGAGCAAGTCAGCAACAAGCAGTGAGGGAGAAGAGATGATTTTTTTCGACGTGGATACGCAATACGATTTTATGGAGCCAGGCGGCGCTTTGTATGTTCCGCAGGCGGAAACCGTCAAACCAAACCTGGAACGTTTGCTGCGCGCGGCTGGAAGCTTCGGCATCACTACGATTTCTTCCCGCTGCGCGCATCAGCCCGGCGACGCGGAATTTGAAATGTTTCCGCCGCATTGTTTGGAAGGCACGCCCGGAGCGGAAAGAGTGTTTGCCGATTTGCCGCGATTGCCCAGGCAGGAAATCGCGGTTGACGCCGTTGCGGATGCACACACCCAGCTTGAAGCAGGGAAGCATTACGTCGTCAAAAAGAAAGTCTTCGATATGTTTTCCAGCAAATGGCTGGATGGATTGCGGCAACGCGGGGCGCTTCGCGGAGAAGACTGCATTGTGTTTGGCGTGGCGACCGATTATTGCGTGCGTGCGTGTGTGCTTGGTTTGGTCGAAGCGGGCGCTCGTGTGCAGGTTGTTGAAGATGCAATTCGCGGCGTTGCTCCGGAAACGACCGAACAAACCTTTGCTGAAATGCGCGCCGCTGGAGTTGGATTTACGACAACGGATGAAGTGTTGAAGAAAACTGGCCACTGAGTCAGTACCGCGACCGGTAGGGAGCGTGTGTTCAAGCTAGCCCGCTTGCTACCGCGCGCGGTACTGATTCTGAGATTTGAAATCCAAAAGGGAGACACCCGTCCCGAATGAGTTACACCTACAAATACCCTCGACCCTCTGTCACAGTTGATCTGGTGATTTTCACCATTGCCGACAACGATTTGAAAGTGCTGCTGATCCGGCGCGGCGGCGAACCATTCAAGGGGCGCTGGGCCTTGCCAGGCGGTTTTGTCGAAATCAACGAATCGCTGGAAAAAGCCGCCGCGCGCGAATTGAAAGAAGAAGCCGGAGTGACGAACGTTTACCTGGAACAGCTTTACACCTTCGGCGATCCAAAACGCGATCCGCGTGGCCGTGTCATTAGTGTTTCGTATTTCGCGCTGGTGGATGCTGAAGGGCAAAAGATTCAAGCGGCTTCTGATGCCGCTGAAGCGGAATGGCAGTCGGTTTTCAAACCGCCGAAGTTGGCCTTCGATCACAAGAAGATTCTGGATTACGCGGTGTGGCGGCTGCGGAACAAGATTGAATGGACGACGGTTGGATACGAATTGCTGCCGAAAAAATTCACGTTGTCGGAACTTCAACGCGTTTACGAAATCATCTTGCAGAAACCCGTAGACAAGCGGAACTTCCGCAAAAAGATTCTGGCCCAAGGGCAAATTCGTGAACTAAACGAAACACGCAGCGATGGCGCTCATCGGCCGGCCAAGCTGTATTCGTTTCAGTACCGCGACCGGTAGGAAGCGGGTCACGATCCACCAGGTTTACCAGCCCTTATATGCCAGGCTCAGGATAATTAGCCCTGCGATCAGCCGATAACCGATAAAGACCGCAGTCGAATGCCGACGCAGATAATTGATCAAAAACGCGATGCTTAGGTACCCAACGACTCCGGAAACCACTGTGGAAACAATCAGATTCAACAGGCTGGCACCATCGCCAAGGATGTGAAAGGCCTCGCGCATTTCCAGCACTCCGCTGGCGGCGATGGTGGGAATCGAAAGCAGGAAGGAAAACCGCGCGGCGGCTTCGCGGCTCATTCCGGCGAACAACGCTCCGGCGATGGTCGTGCCGGAACGGGACGAGCCTGGAACCAGCGCAAAGACCTGAAAGAAACCCACGACCAATGCTTCGCGCAATCCGGCGTGTTCCATTTCGCGGCGCTTGTTGCCGACCTGTTCCGCCAGCCACAAAATCAACGCCCAGATGACCATGCTTGACCCGATGACCATAAGGCTTTTGGTCAAACTGCCTTCGATGACCTTTTTCGCCAGCAAGCCAACCACGCCAATCGGGATCGAGCCGATGATGATCAGCCAACCCAGCCGAGCCGATTTGCGCGCGTTGTAACCGCGACTGCCGCGATGACCTTGCAGCCACATCAAATTGCCCTGAATCCAGCCCAGCGTGATGGTCAAAATATCGTTCAAAAAATAGAGGATGACTGCGGCCAGCGTGCCCAACTGAATCACGGCAACAAAGGCCGTGATTTGTTCCGGGGACAGGCCGCCGGGGTTGTCGAGTCCCATCAGCTTTTGAGCGATGATCAGATGCCCACTGCTGCTGATGGGAATAAACTCGGTCAAACCTTGAATGATGCCGAGGATGATTGCCTGGAGGAGATTCATTATGATTCTGGGATTTGGATTTTGAATTTTGGATTTGGCTGTTAACCCAAAACCAAAAATCCAAAATTACTACTTCAGCTTGCTCAACAGATAAATTTCTAGTTCGGTGATTGCCACGCGCACCTGCTGCATCGAATCGCGTTCGCGCACGGTGACAGTACCGCTCAAAGAAGCCGCTGCCGGATCTTTGCCTTCACCAAGCGTGTCGTAATCCACCGTGATGCAAAACGGCGTGCCGATTTCATCCTGGCGGCGATACAGTTTGCCGATGGCAGCCGTGTCGTCGTACACCGCGCGCATCAACGGTTGCAGATCGCGTTTGATTTGCTTGGCGACTTCGACAATGCGTGGTTCATTTTTCTTCAGCGGAAAGACCGCGACTTTGATTGGTGCCAGTTGCGGATGCAGTTTCAACACGACGCGCGTGTATTCATCGCAAAGCTTGCCGGTGATTTGGCGAACTTTCTTCAGCAATTCGATTTTGTCCGCGCCGGGCAAACTACAGGCGTCTTCCACGTCCAGCAATGTTTGCGGCAAGCCTGCGTCGGCAGCTTCCAGAGCAGTTTGAATTGCTTTCAGTTGCTCGGCGGTTGGAGCCGTCGGTTCGCCTTTGGCCAAAGCTTTTTCAGCCTCAGCGATTTTCTTGCCGATGCTTTTCAGCGCGGCAGCGTTTGCTTCGCGCAATGGAGTCAATTCTTCGGCTTTCGGCTCACTGACCAGTTCTTCGTTGTAAGCTTCGCACAGGAACGCCAACGTCGCGCGCGTTGCTCCTGCCGAAGGTTCAATCACGTACGGAATGTATCGGGCGCCTTTTTTACCGTCTGCGTTCACAAACTGGTCATCGAAATAATCCAGCTTGCCGGTGCTGTCGGCATTGGCGGTGAGTTTCAGGCGCTGCAAATCTTCTTCGGGAATGTCGCGGCTGTGCGCGGACAGATCGTAATCCTGCCGGTTGGCGATGCCTTCCAGTTCGCTGTAACCAAGCGAACCTGGGAATTGGTATTCGATGTCAACGGTGGCTTTGGCGTAATGCGCCAATTCTTCTTTGCTTTGTTCGCGCTTGATCAGCTTGGCCGGATCAAGGCCGAGTTTGATGTACCAGTCGAATCGCTGTTCGACCCATTCGGCGTGAAGCTCCAGATCATTCTTTTCGCCGGGCTGCAAAAACTGCGGCGGTTTGCAGAAGTATTCGATTTCCATCTGCTCGAATTCACGCGTGCGAAAAGTGAAATTACCCGGGGTAATTTCATTTCTGAATGCCTTGCCGATTTGCGCGATGCCAAACGGCAGTTTGCGGCGCATTGCCTGTTGCACGTTGGCGAAGTTGACGAAAATGCCTTGCGCGGTTTCAGGCCGCAAGTAAGCGATGTTTTCATCGCTTTCAACCGGGCCGACAGTCGTTTTGAACATCAGGTTGAAATTGCGCGGATCGGTCAGATTGTTCGAACCGCAACTTGGGCATTGGCCGTCTTTCAAATGGTCGGCGCGGCTGCGTTTGCCGCATTCGCGGCAATCCACCAGCGGATCGCTGAAGGTGGCTTCGTGGCCGGAATAGCGCCAGACCAGACGGTTCATCAGGATCGCTGCGTCCAGCCCTTCCATGTCGTCGCGGTCATAGACCACCGAACGCCACCAGGCGCGCATGACATTGTTTTTCAGCTCAACGCCCAGCGGACCGTAATCCCAGGTCGAGCCAATGCCGCCGTAAATTTCCGAATTCGCAAAGATGAACCCGCGCCTTTTGCACAGGCTCAC
>CAZMXG010000227.1:0-11214 GCA_964570175.1 uncultured Heliomicrobium sp.
GGGTCGTAAGGGACTTTCACCCTCAAGTGAATGCGCCCTGCCGGGCGCACTAAAGTAAAAAGGCCGAGTTCGCTCGGCCTTTTTACTTTTTCAGGTATCAAAACCAGCGTTACCAAATCAACTCAAACTCGTAATCCGCCGCATTCCGCTGTGGATCCCGAATGCGCAACACAGCCATGTAACCATTTGCAGCCGAAGGGCTTTCCACCACTTCAATCGTTCCGCGTACCTTCTTCTTTTCGATTCTCAAGCTTAACTGCCGAGCGGGCATCGCTGACGAAAAGCTAAACCGACCGTTATTGAAGGAGTTTCCATTCACCAATCTCTCCGTAACAGAACTGCCTCGGACATCGAGCAGAATTTCGGTATCCACACGTCCACGCCAAGTCATTTTGCCTGGGGAATAAGGCTGCTCAACTGGTGTTGATTCTCTTGGCGGAACAGTTGCTCCTCGCCCCTCACGCGTTCGCCCGCCAGACAGTAAAACCGTAGTTTCTATTGGTTTGAAGACAAACCGTTGATTCTCTCGGCGATGTTCCCCCCAAATTTGCAGGCTCTGTCCCTCGTTCCGGGCGTTGTTTGGAAGATCAAGAACCTTGCCATTTTTGGCCATAATAAGTGACTGGCCATTGCCAGCATCAATGACGCGAAACTTTTGGTTGTCGCGGCCAACCTGCTGTCCCTTTGCAACCACTGCCGCCCCGTCTCGCGAGGTTGCGACTTCCAAAATGCGTCCCGATTCCACCGAGCGAATATAAAAATATCCGTTTCCGGCATCTTCAAAATCCCATTGCTGATTCAGCGCCCCGCTCCCCGACCATTGCTGAAGAGTTGAATTGTCTTCTCTTCGCAAATCCAGAAAATGGTTACTGGCGACGCTTTGAATTTGATAACGCCCTTTCCCAGCAAACGCATGTGTGACCGTTCCTGAAGCTCCCCCCGGCGGATCCTCTCGCGGACGAACTTTTGCCTCTACATCGCCAACGCGAATCAGCCGGAAACGCTGATTTTCCAGGCCATGTGGTTCGCCAATCTGTAATTTCACGCCGTCCGTGCGTTTGCCAGCAGGAGATTCCAATGATTTCCCGGCCTTGGAAATGATTGTGAATTCGCCGCGTCCATTGTCGGCAATCTTCCACATCTGACTGTCGCTGTTTCCACGCGTGTTGGTAATGACAAAAACGCCATCGCGTGCGCGGCCTCCTTCTATGTCCAGGACTTTGCTGTTTTCAGCCGAAGCGATGAAATAAAAACCGCCGCTAGCATCAATAAAATCCCACTGCTGATTTCGCGCATTGCCGACCGCCCATTGCTGAACAGTCTTTTTATCTTCTATCCGTAAATCCAGGGCTTTTCCGGTGGCGACAATTTCCACACGGTATCGCCCTTGCCCGGTGAAGCTCTGCTGAGCCAATGCACCAATTGACGCCATTACCATCACGGCAATCAAAATTGCCCATCTCATAGTCAGGTTTATTAGTTTGCTCATGGTTCCTCCAGGTTATGACCGATGCTTTAGCCCGCCCGAATCACCCAGCCCGCGTCCGCTTAGTAAACTCGCCCATTCCTGAGCAACGAAAATGATTGCGGCGAAATACGTGCGAGGATTTGCCGGGTCGGCGGCCAGCACCGGACGATTCTTTTCAAAATATTTGCGCCCGGCCAGTTGAAATATCCAGCCGATGACGAAAAGCGCCATCGCCCATCGCCAGCTAAAAAACAGCACCGGAAATGATGCCAGGATCATTGGCACACCGATCAGGTGAGAAACCTTGCAACCGGTAGTGCGATGTTCAGCACGGTAAAGCTCCATGTGTTCTTGAAACGAGCGCATGTTTGCCTCCAGATTTTTGGGTTACGATTGAGTGTGGCGATTCTCTACCTCGCTCCAAAAGCTGTCAAAGCCTGATTTGCCACACTCAATTCGACTTCACGCTCGGCCCTAATCTCCTGCAAAAAAGCCTGGTCGTGGCTGACGGCAATCAATACACCTTGAAACCGGTTGAGCGCGGAAACCAAAGCTTCAATGCTGGGCAAATCCAGATTGTTCGTTGGCTCATCAACAATCAATACTTCCGGCGATTGATCCGCACCGAGCAAACAAGCCAACGCTGCGCGCATTCGCTCACCGCCGCTCAACACCGAGGCAAGTTTTAGCGCGTCGTCGCGGATAAACAAAAATCGTCCGAGCAGCGTTCGCAATTCATGCTCCGGCCTCAGCGGCGCAACTCTGCGAAGGTTTTCCACCACAGTCAGTGATGAATCGAGCACGCTCGTTTGCTGATCCAGCAAAGCGATACGCGCCGCGCCAAGTTTGATCTCGCCTACCGTCGGCGGCTTTTTGCCACAGATCAAATCAATCAGCGTGGATTTGCCTGCGCCGTTTGCTCCTTTCAACCAGATGCGTTCCGGCCCGATGATTTCCAGGCTGATCGGCGTGGGCCATAAGGGTGATTCAGCATCGGCAAACTGATAATTGACCGCTTTCAACGCAATCATGCGCTTTTGAGCTGGAATCTTCGTGCTTGCCAGATCAACGGTGATCTGGTTTTCAATCGTCAAATTGCAACGCGCTTCTGCAACTTCCTGGCGAACGCGATCGACTTTGTCTTCGTGGCGGCCTTTTAATCGCCCGGACGTATTTTCCGCCGCGCGTTGCAACGTGCCGACGACAATAGAGGGCAACCCTCCTTTTTTTGACGAACTGCGGTTGGCTGCGGCCTGTCTTTGCTGCTGACGTTCTTGAGCGCGTTGGGCGATTTGCCGGGCGTCTTTCAATCGCTGTTGAGCGCCCGCCAAGGCTTGTTCCGCTGCTGCGCGCTCGATGCGCTGTTGTTCTCGATAAAAGTCGAAATTGCCACCGTAAACTTTTAATCCAGCGGAACTCATTTCGGAGATTTGATCCACAAGCGACAATAACCGCCTGTCATGACTGACGACCAACAACCCCTGTTTCCAACCGGCGACAAGTTCGTAAATAAATTCGCGCGCCGATAAATCCAGATGATTCGTCGGTTCATCCAGAATCAGAAAATCCGGCTCTTCCAGCAACAGTCCGGCAATGCGAACACGCGTCAATTCGCCGCCGCTCAAACTGCCAATCAATCGAGTCAGATCAATGTGCGCGATTCCAAGTTTGGCAAAAACATATTCAATACGCTCCGGCAAGTCCCATCGGTCGGCAACCAACTCGAAATCTTCTTGCGAAGCTTCGCCGGAAATCGTCCGGTTGTATGCCGCCATCGCGCTGGCGAGGTTGATCGCTTCAGCAACGCTTGCGAGTGAATCAAACGCAACCTTTTGCGGCAAATACGAAACACGGCCAGCGCGAGACAACTTGCCGCCAGACGCCACAATCCGACCGGTCAGAATTTCCAGCAACGTAGTTTTCCCAATGCCGTTCGCTCCAACCAAACCTGTGCGAACCGCGCCGAAACTGAATGTAAGTGATTTGAAAAGTGTGGAACCGTCAGGCAGGTGATAGCCTAGATTCACCCCGGTTAGGTGATTTTGCATACGCTAAATCCTTTCATACAAAAACAATGATGACTGCCGCAGACAATGCCAGCGGCGTGAAAGTCGTCTTTGTTGAATCGGTTCTAGCTACGCATAATTGCTCCGGCTTTCGTGCAATCATCCTTGCAACTCCAACCGGAAAAATCTCCTTCGGCTATCAATAAAGAATTGCGTTTGGCTTTTGGTGAATCCAGCCAAGCGCGCGGGAAAATACAAAACCTACGCAAAACTGTCAAACGGGTTTTTCAGTGCACCTTGGCAGCCTGGTCAAAATAAGGCTTCAATCGCTCGGAACCAACGCTTGGCGCGATCACATCAATTTGAGTCACCGCAACGCCAAACTCCATCAACGCATAAATTCGGCGATTGATCAGTTTCAGTGGCGCAATCATCAACTTGAACATCCCAGGCGAAAACTTCATCAGTTTCGGCGGGCGATTCAACGCGGCAAACGCCAGCTCAACGGTCTTTTTGCGTGTGAAAATCTCCGGCCCGCCGACAGCCATTTCCGAGATGTCGCTTTCCAGAGCATTTACACATATCCGAGCAACGTCGGCTTCGTGAATGGGATTAGTGCGGCATTCGCCGGAACCAATCAACATCCCGCGCCCTTTCGCAGCGAACTTCAGAATTTCCAGGTGGAACCCGAAAAAGCCTGTTGGCCGAATTACTGCCTGCTTCAAGCCGGAAGCACGCAAAGCTTCGACAAATTTTTCGTGCGCATCTGCATATTCCGTCTGCCGCAATTTGTCTGCTTCTGCCAGCGACACATATACAAATTTGCCTACCTGTTGCTTTCCAGCTTCCGTCAGCAAGTTCAGGTTTCCCTGGTAATCAACTTTGTAAAACGATTTGCGGTCGCCAAAGTTATTCATGCTCATCGAAGCGCCAGCACAGGAAATCACTGCATCAATCTGGTCGCAGACGCCTGGCAAAGTGCTGGCGTCCGTCAGATCAGCCACAGCAATTTCTTCAATGCCAAACTCCTGTTTCAACGCCTGTAACTTGCGCTCATTGCGCCCGCAGGCTCTGACCCAATAACCGCGCTGCTTTAATTCCGCGACAACGGCTTTGCCCAACTGGCCTGTAGCTCCGGCTACCAACACTTTGTGAATCGAATGATCAGCCATCGCGGCTCCTCAATTGATGCAGATGCCGCCGTCCAGCGGAATCACGACACCGTTCAAATACGCCGAAGCGCGCGAAGCAAGATAGATTGCGATGCCCGCCATATCCTCAGGTTGACCAATACGTTTGAGCGGGCAATGGCCTTCGATTTCAGAGCGGTAGTTATCCAGCATCCATTCGGTCATCTTGCTTTCAAACGGGCCGGGCGCAATGGCGTTGACCGTGATGAACCGTTCGCCCAAACGAACCGCCAGCACGCGCGTCAGATGATGAACAGCGGCTTTGCTGGGTGAGTAAGAAAAATTGTCCATGCTCGGAACTTTGATGCCGTCAATCGAACCAATGTTAATAACCCGCGCAGGGTCCTCGGGTTTTGCAGCTTTTTCCAGCAGCGGCAACAGGTATTGCGTTAGGAAGAATACGCCTTTGACGTTGGTGTCCATCGCTCTGTCCCAACCGGCTTCGGGAAATTCGTCCAGCTTGGCTCCCCACAAAGCGCCCGCATTGTTGACCAACACATTCAGCGAAGCTTCACGTTTGATCAGTTCATCCGCCAGATGACGGCACCCTGCCGTGTTCGCCAAATCTGCCGGAATCGCAATACATTCGCCAATTGCCGACAACCGCTTTGCCACGTCATCGCAAACGTCGGCCTTGCGCGAAGAGATGTAAACCTTCGCCCCGGCTTCCAGATACGCGCGGGCGATCATTAGGCCGATTCCGCGAGAACCGCCTGTCACCAGCGCGGTTTTCCCTTTGATCGAAAACAAATCTTGTACGTTAAGAGCTTGTTCGGGCGTCATGGATGCTCCTTTTCTTGACTCTGTCTGGGATGGTTTTTACACTCTGCTTACCGACTGGTAAGTTCGCTGCCAGAATATCACGCCCGCTGAAAAAGAAGTTAGATCGCACAGCTTTTCTTAAATCGCCGATCAAAAGTCGGCAGAGGGTCCATCACATGAATGCCGCGCAATTGGCGCTCGACAACATCGAGCGCTTCGGAAAATACACCTCGACCTGGTTTGAAGATCGCAGCTACACAAACGTCGAGCTTTATCATTACGCCTGCCGGTTCGCCGAAACGTTACGCCAGCACGGTGTCAATTCTGGTGACGGCGTGGTGGTCATGATGCTGAATTCCCCCTCCGTAACTTCTGCATTTATTGCCATTTGGAAGTTGGGTGCGACCATCATCCCGATCACGCCCATGTGGAACGCGCGCGAAGTCCGGTATGTCCTGGAAGATTCCGGCGCGAAATTCGCCATCACATCGCCCGAACTTGCTGCGCGATTGAAAGAAGCTTCAGCGGATTTGCCGAATTTCCGTGAATTGCTCTGCATTGGAGAAACCGGCGACGCCACCAACATCGAAGCCGAAATAGACTCCGCCGCTGAATTCGCGCCTCTGGTTGAACGCGAAGCCAGCGATCTGGCGATGCTGCTGTACACTTCCGGCACGACTGGCAATCCGAAAGGCGTGATGCTCAGCCATGACAACATGATTTTCGTCGCCGATGCCTTGTACGATCGCAACGCCAGCGTAGGTCAGATTCGCAGCCTGAGCGTACTCCCCATGAGTCACGTGTACGGCGTGTTGATGATGAACCTGGGATACCGTATGGGAAACAGTAGCGCCATCCTGAAACATTTCGACGCAGGCAAGGTGTTGGCTCTGATCGAAAGCTTCAAGGTCCAGCGACTGGCATTTGTGCCGACGATGCTGACGATGCTGATCAATCATCCTGACCGCGAAAAATACGATTATTCTTCACTGCAAACCGTCGGCACAGGCGGAGCGCCACTGGCCGAAACGACGCGACTGGAATTTCAACGACTGTTCAGTTGCACCGTCAAACAAGGGTACGGTTTATCGGAGACGGCAGGCGCGCTGACAACCTATTATGCCGATGAAGCCTACCGCGTAGGTTCAGTAGGCCGCGCTATGGGCGGGTTTGAAATTTGCGCGATAGATTTCAGCAACAACATTTTGCCCGCCGGGGAGACCGGCGAACTTTGCACTCGTGGACGACATGTCATGCTTGGCTATCTAAACAAGCCCGAAGCCACACGCGACACGATCATTGATGGCTGGTTGCACACCGGAGATATCGGTCACGTTGACGCTGAAGGGTACGTTTTCATTACCGACCGCAAGAAAGAACTGGTGATCAAAGGCGGGGAAAACATCTCTCCGCGCGAAATCGAAGAAGGACTGTATGGACATCCGGCCATTGCCGAAGCCGCCGTCTTCGGCATCCCGGATGAAATTTTTGGAGAGAATCTGGCGGCAGCCGTCGTGCTGCGCGCGGGTCATTCATTGACGGAAGAAGAGTTGAAAAGCTTCATCGGCGGTTATGTCACGAAGTTCAAAGTCCCGGCGAAGATCGTTTTCATGGATACTTTGCCGAAAGGCCCCAGCGGCAAAATCCTGAAACGCGCAATTCGTGACGAAATCGTTTCAACGTAGCGAAGCCGCCGAAATCAGCGCGCCGCCTTCGATGGCAATAATCTGTCCGGTGACCAAATCAGGACCGGTGATTACATTCAGAATCAATGCCGCTACATCCTCGGCATCGCAGACTTTGTGCAGCGCGGCGTGTTCTTCTGCACGGATTTTCAACGAATCGTAATTCGCTTTGCCCAGTCCATCCTGCAACCAGCGCGTGGTAATGAAGCCCGGGGCCACAGCGTTAACGCGAACTTTCGGCGCAAACACGCGGGCAAGCGTGACGGTCAGATTGTTCAGCGCCGCTTTTGACGCGCAGTATGGAATCGAACTACCGATGCCGCGAATGCCCGCGATGCTGGACACGTTGACGATTTCGCCGTTGCCCGAAGCGATCAAAGCTGCCTGGGCTGCGCGCGAAACCTGAAATGTGCCAATGACATTGGTCGAGAAAATCCGATTCCAATCGTCCAGCTTTACGCCTTCCAGGTCTTCGTGGGCAACGAATGCTGTCACGCCCGCGTTGTTGACCAGCACATCCAGCCGACCGAACTCTGCCACAGCCGTGTCAATCATCCTGCGGCAAGCTGCATCGTCAGCAACATCGGCTTGAACCACTATGCACTTCACGCCGAGCGCTGAAACTTCCGACGCCGTTTGTTCGGCTTCGTTTTTTGAACGGCTGTAGTTAATCAATACCGAACAACCGCGTTTGGCCAATTCCAACGCCGTGGCTCGTCCAACGCCTGTGCCTCCGCCAGTGACGACGGCTGCTTTGCCTGCGATTTCCATTTTCGTTTTCTCCTTAACGCAAAGACGCGAAGACCCAAAGCTTGTTGTAAATATTCTCCGCGTCTTTGCGACTTTACGTTGAGGTGTTATTTACCCGCCGAAAGCGTCCAGCCCAGTGATGTGTTTCCCCAGCACCAGCATGTGAACTTCGTTCGTGCCTTCGTAGGTGTAAACAGATTCCAGATTGGCCATATGCCGCATGATCGAATAATCGCCAATGATGCCGTTCGCCCCCAGAATGCCGCGCGCCGAGCGGGCGATTTCCAGCGCCATGCCTACGTTGTTGTATTTGGCCATCGAAACGTGAACCGGTTCCATCGTGCCCGCATCTTTCATCCGGCCAAGTTGCAAACACAACAACTGCGCTTTGCTGATTTCGGTCAACATCTCGGCCAGTTTCTTTTGCGTCAACTGGAAGCTACCAATGGGCCGACCAAACTGGATTCGTTGTTTGGAGTATTCAACCGCGGTTTGAAAGGAATCAATCGCAGCGCCGATGGCTCCCCAAGCAATGCCGTACCGCGCTTGCGTCAGGCAGCTCAGCGGGCTTTTCAAGCCACCGCTGAGCGGCAAAATGTTTTCTTCGGGAATCAGGCAATCTTCAAAAACCAGCTCTGAAGTGACCGAAGCGCGCAAACTCATCTTGTGTTTGATTTCCGGCGCGGTGAAGCCTTTAGTTCCCTTCTCCACCAGGAAGCCGCGAATCTTGTCATTCTCGTCGGTTTTTGCCCAAACAATGGCAATGTCGGCGATGGTTCCATTGGTAATCCAGGTTTTGCTTCCATTCAATACCCAACCGTCTTTTGTCTGCTTGGCGCGAGTTTTCATACTGCCGGGATCGGAACCTGAATTCGGCTCAGTCAATCCAAAACAACCGATGACCTTGCCGGCAGCCATGTCCGGCAGCCACTTCATTCGCTGCTCTTCGCTGCCAAAAGCATAAATCGGATACATACATAACGCGCCCTGCACCGACACGAAGCTGCGAATACCGCTGTCGCCTGCTTCCAGTTCCTGCGTGATCAGTCCGTAAGCGACATTGTTGACGCCCGCACAGCCGTATTTTTCCGGCAGGTTTGCGCCTAAAACCCCTAGCGAAGCCATTTCGGGAATCAGGTCGAATGGGAACCGGCCTTCTTCAAAACATTCGGCGATGATCGGTTTGACACGTTCAGTGACAAAGGCGCGGACGGATTGGCGAACCAATTTTTCTTCGTCGCTGAGCTGTGCATCTAGCTTGAAAAAATCCACTTCAGAGGTGCTCATAAGTTTCTCCTGTTTATGAATTTGTAAGTGCGTGAATGATAGGAAACTGTAAGCGACAAACTACTATTTGGCGGCAGAGTCGGCAAACGAAAGCGTGAGACGTTCAACTTTTTGCCAGTAAGGCAATTCGTCGCTTGGTTTATCCGTTTTGATGAAGGTATGCTTTGTCCGAACGGAGGAAAAACAATGGAACTGATTTTGAGATTGAAGGACGAATCAAAGCTCGACGCGTTGCTCACGACACTGCATCGTTTCATCAAGACTGAAGGTGTGGATTTGTCGGTGGAGTCACTGCAACTTACCGAAGCCAACGAAGCCAACTTTAATTGGGCAAAATGGGATGAAATCATGAGCCGCGACAAGCTGCGTCCGGGACAGCCTGAAATGACGGAAGAAGACGAAATCGAATTTATCAATCAGGCCGTAAAAGAAACTCGTGCTGCGAGACGCGCTTAACAAAATGCCTAAAGCGGTGTTTGACTCGACAGTTATTGACAGCGCAATTTTGACGCCTACTGGCTTGGCAGGTGAGCTTATCAAGCGCGTCAAAACGGGGGACTTTGTCCTGGCCCTTTCCCAAGAGATTATTGACGAAGCCCGCGCCACGCTACGCACACATAATAAGCTGAGACAGCAATATCGTTATAGTGACGAAGAGGTGGCATATTTCTTTAGTGGGCTTCGCAACTTTGTAACCATCGTGTCTGATCTGCCGATCATTCAAGTCGTCTGTGATCCCAATGACGACTTCATCGTCGCGACTGCCATCAAAGCCAATGCCGACTATCTGGTCACGCACGACAAAGACATGCTTACACTCGGCTCATACGAAACCATACTTATCATCACACCAAAAGCGTTTTTCCAGATTCTTCAAAATCAATCTCAGGAGGAACCTCAATGACCGACCAACCAATCCTAACGCACGTCGAAAACAAAGTCGCTACGCTGACATTCAACCGTCCTGACAAGCTGAACGCGCTAAGCCGCGAATTGCTGAATCAATCCATTGATTGCCTGAAACGATGGGGCCGCGATACGGAGGTTGGCGCAATCGTTGTCACAGGCGCTGGCCGAGCGTTTTGCGCGGGTGGCGATGTTAGCAACATGGCTAGAGACGTAGCGCCGCCTTCGCTGGAAGAACAGATTGACGGGCTGCGCGAAGCGCAGGAGTTGTCGTGGTTGCTGTACAACATTCCGAAACCAACCATCGCCGCCGTCAACGGTCATGCGATGGGCGCGGGCTTGGGAGTTTGTTTGGCTTGCGACCTGCGCATTGCTTCGGAATCGGCAAAGTTCGGAACCGCCTACGCCAAAGTCGGTTTCGGCGGAGACTTCGGCACAACGTGGTTGCTGGCTCGGTCGGTCGGCGCAGCGAAAGCCAAAGAGTTGTTCTTCCTCAGCGAGATCATTGACGCGGCGGAAGCGCATCGGCTCGGGTTGGTCAATCGCGTTGTCGCGGCGGATCATTTGATGACGCAGGTCGGCGAGATTGCCACACGCATTGCACACGGCCCGCTGGTCAGTTATCGGTACATGAAAGCCAACGTCAATCAGGCGATGAATTCGGACTTCCGGACGCTGCTGGACCGCGAAGCCGAAACGCATCTGCGGTGTGGCCAGACCGAAGACCACAAAGAAGGCGTCAAAGCCTTTATGGAAAAGCGCCAGCCGAACTTCAGCGGAAAATGATCAGTACCGCGACCGGTAGGGAGCGCTGCTTTCTTCATCGTCTTTATTGATGAAAACTCGCTCCCTACCGGTCGCGGTACTGACTCAAAGGAGCCTCATGGAATTCACCGAAATCATCTTTGCCAAAGAAAACCGCGTTGCCACAATCACGCTCAATCGTCCGGCAAAGCTCAATGCCTATTCCGAAGTGATGGTTCATGAAATCATTGCGGCGCTTCACGATGCGCGCGACGATGACGACATTCGCGCTGTCATCATCACTGGAACCGGTCGGGGCTTCTGTTCCGGCGGAGACATTTCGCGTGACTTTCAGTACCCGGCGCGCTATCGAGGCCACAAGATGGAAGCGATGCTGGAAATGCGCGAGAACATGC
>CAZMXG010000228.1:0-11162 GCA_964570175.1 uncultured Heliomicrobium sp.
GTTTGGCGAGAAGACCGGAGTCTGTATCTCAATCAACTAGCACCAATGGTTACTAAAATTGTCGTCGAAGATTCTCCCGCGAATCAGTTCGTCCGTTATGCCCAAATAATGAGACATCCACCCGGAAGTCTCGGCTGGTATATGGAGCAGGCCAAAGATGAGGTAATGGGGCGAAGATACGGCAATTTTGATTCTGGGTTTCCCTCAGAATCACATTCTATAAAAAGGTTCATCACGAAAAAGAGCAGACCTGTCGGCAGGGCGGTTAAATGGACATCTAAGTCAGGTTCTGTATTCTATCCGGCGATTGATGATCTACTAGAGGGTAGGTATGGTAGCAGCTTTTTCTTTCAACATAGTGTGGTAAATGCCCTCAATCATACACACGCTTTTGATGGCGGAGACGATCAAGCAATAGAGTGGATGGAAGAAAGCCGGTCTGAAGCATTGCGAAGAATTGCCTATCAAGCATATATGTATATGCCAACCCCATTACGACCGTTACAGGGGAAGATCAAATCTCACGAGTCGTTTCATGTTCAGGCTTCAGATATAGCTGCGGGATTTGCAAAGCAGCTTTACGAACAAGAAGGAATTATTTCAATCACTATTCAATTCGAGTATGTAACATTTAACGGACTCCGTATTTCGCAAACTGAGGCCGAAGAGAAAATGCGTGAATGGAAAAGGGAGGGGTATATCAAACCTAAGGACGATACAATCTATATTTCCTAAAGCACGATAAAAACTTCAGTTTAACCCGGCAAGCCAAGTCTTATGAGTTCTGAAACCACACCGAGTCAGCAAAACGACCAAACTAGCAGCCACAAAACAGTTTTTGGCTATGATCTTTCTCAAATTCTAAGCTATCGTGAAATATTCGATTTTGTATCAAAAGCGCTAGTAGGAATCACTTCAATTTGTTACGTCGCCGGGCTGCTTATCGAAAACTTATACCTGAGGCAGTATGGAGTGTTTCACCTAAGCTTCTTACAGGTTGACTACGTAATAATAGGAGTGACATGGATGTTTTTGACAACCACATCATTCCTAGTGCTGAGTGTAATGGACTCTATTGTAGCCCATCCCCCTAATTTAGGAATTATCAAGTCGGCAGCAATCAAAAGGGTAGTCTTATTTATAGGCATGGCTTTATTGAGTATCGTGGCGATTGCTGTATTCATCGGGATGAGCTTGTGGATACTTAGCGATTATGAATTACCCTTATTCAGCCTACGGACATATAAAGCCACCATCAGTCTGCTCGTAATCCCCCTTACTCTACGATACCTCAAAGCACAAGTTACCAAGGCAATAAAGGGACATTCATCAAAAGATGAAAACAAGTCTGCTCTTATGCCCACCAAGCTATTAGATATATCCACGGGGTTGTTCTGGACGTTAACAGGCTTAATTTTATATGCGAACTGCGTCTTTCCTTTACTGCTACCAGTATACGGAGGAGGCAAGACTCAGAGCGTAATGTTGGTAGTCAGACCCGACCAGGCGACAACACTAAATACTCTTGGGTTTCAGGTTTGGCCTGATGGCAAAAAAGTGGGGCCTTTAGATACAGTATACGAATCACAAGACTATCTGATTGTGGTCAGTCCCAAAGAGATTAGCCCCCAAAAAGATGTTCAAGCAATAAAAATTAAGAAGGATATGTTTGACCTACTTTTTTACGTCAAGCCCACAGTTGTAGCTCCGCCTCATCCTACAGTGTCACCCAGCCCCAGTTCGTCGGCTGTACCAAGTAGTTCTCCCAAGTGATATAGGATACTTGGCAATCTGGCGATCACAGAGATTCTTATGAACAAAGTTAAACTCCGAAACGTAACCCTGAAAGTCTTCGATAAAATGCATAAGGAAAAGGAGGGAACACAATGACCTTTCTACTATGGTTGTTATTTACTGCGCTGGCAGTCGGGATCGCGCCAGGCTTCATCGCGCGACAGCTCACCAAAGGCAGAGGCCAGTTTGCGGAGATTCCCGGCAAAGCCGTAACCTGGGGCGTAGGCTCCTTTTTGTTACTGTACCTTGCCGTTACGGTACCGTGGCTGGTAATAAGCTGGACTGGCTTCATTGGCGCACCCTGGCTGCTTACCGGACTTATCTTGGGCATCCCGGCTTCGGCATGGGCCAGCAAGAAATGGTATCGCGCTCTTAAAGACGGCAGCCTTGGAGGCGGAAGCAACAAATATCTTCCATAACAACAACCTCCACCATATCGCCACATACCCGAAGTTATACACATTCCAAGATTCGCAGCTTTGCGATCCTTTAAGTCGCGAACCATTCCTCTACATCTTTTCGAGCAAACACATAATTCTTCCGGCGACCAATTAAAACCTTGCGTCATTCCTTAGCCGGAAAGCGCGGGGGTTTTGTTTGTTTGTAACTGCTCAACCCACTCTTCGCCGCATAGCGGTGGCTGAATTTAGCCCGGCGTTTTCAACGCCGGATAGCGTGAGAAGAACCTCCAGGTCGCGTCAGCTACGACTGAATTCAACCGTCGCTGACGCGACGTGGAGGACATATGCCATCCTACCGTGGGTTGAAACCCCACGGCTAAACTCAAATGCCGCTAGTGCGGCGAAGAGGCTGAGTAGTTATCTTTATTTACTCCTACCAGCGGTAATGCTCGTGTAGCCGCGCTTTTATCACTATCAATTTGCCGTCTTGAGGGGAGTTTTTTTGATTTCTTCGAAGCTGGATATCACAAAGGGCCTACCTTTCTCTTGTGAGTCTGGTAAGCCCTCTAGTTCGCTTAATTCATACACCCGTCGCGATTCGAACGCGAGACCTTCAGCTCCGGAGGCTGACGCTCTATCCAGCTGAGCTACGGGTGCAAAGCGCAGCCAAAATACACCAAGCTCCTAGAGCGGTCAATTCACGCTTCCTGCGCCAAACTTGACAGCTTTGCGGACGCTGTCTTACCGTCGCTGCCGTTGCCTCTCTGGACCTCCACCAAAGAAACCCCCTGATCAAATTTATGAGCAACCAACGAAAAGAAAACCTAAAATCCGGCGCGAAGCCGAATGCCGCGAAACGACAACTTGCGCGACGCAGCTTCATTTTTATGGGCACTGGCGCCGTGGCCGCAATCGGAGTCGGAGCTGCCGGATACAAACTTGGCTGGTTTGGCAGCAGCGCGTCTTACGAAACCGCTTTGGCGGCGGCCAGTGAAATGCTGGAAGCCCGCGCGCGCGAAATCGGCAATGCTTCTGTGCTGATTCACGCCGTTCGGGGCTTTGGCAAAAACTTCAAACTTGCCGACGGTTCCAGCGCAGTTGACCATCTGTGTTCGCGATACGCAGCGGATAAAGAGGTCAACGGCAAGCGCTACGTGTATTTCAAACGCGATGCTGAAGTTCACGAAAACAGTTTCCTGAAAACCTTCCTGGAAGCGGGAGTCAGCAATGACCAGCCGATCCCCGTTGGCGGCAACCGCTACACACTGGCTGATTTGGCTGAAAGCGGCAAAGCGTTGTTTCGTTGTGATCCGCAGGATTTGTTCAAGTTCGACGCCACAGAGTTTCGCTACGATCCGGTTTACAAGGAACCTACTGGCCAGCCCTCCGGTGGCCGAGGCGAACTGGTTCACGAGCATTTGCCGTGGGGATTGATCGCCTTTTCGATTTTGATGAAGCCGGAAGCCTCAAGCTGGACAAACGCTTACGGCGAACCAATCAGCTTGCCGACCGTCGCCGACCGCAGCCTGGCGGAGTACGAAACGACTTGCGCGCTTGGCGAACGGGAACTGAAAGCCGAACGCGTTGCTCCCCAGAACTTCCGCGATGCGATCAAAAAATACAGTTGCTTTGGGCTGCATTCGGCTTACGGATTTCTGTCGTTGGTTCAACACGGGTACACGAACAACGGTTTGGCGGATCGCGTCAATCGGATGATGGATTTGCTGACCTACCGGCTAAAAGGCGACGCGGAAGCGATTAATGCCGAATATGCTTCTGCCGGACAAGGCGTTCCCGCCGAACAGGTTGAAGCCTTCCGTTTGCGGGCGTTGGTCAAACATTACGGCCATGCGTTTGAATCCATCAACTACGCCAAGTTGCACAAACTGACAAGCTTCAACGCTGACCAGCAGCGACGCATCAGCGAAGGTGAAGCGGCGTTTTACGACAGTCTGGTCAAGCTTCACGGTTTGGACTGGGCAATGATGAAAACGAAGCTCGGCGAAAAGTTTGTCAGCGACATCATCATCGCCGTCGGTCATGCCGTCCGAGCATTGAAACTGTTGACGCCGCAAAACCCCGATACCGCGGCCTGAAAATCAAAAGGGCAAAAAGATGAATGACAAAGTTCGGGGAATCGCTTTTGTTTGCTTATGGTTGCTGGTCGTAGCAGTCGGCGGTTACGCGCAAAAACCGGAAAGTGGCTCTGCTGCAATTCGTGCTTTACCGTTCTACAGCCAGTGCGCTTCGCTGCAAACAACCGAAACTGCAACCGCTGCAATTGCGGGGTTAAAAGACAAAAACCCGCAAAAACGAATCAAGGCCGCTGAAACCTTGGCCAAATCCTGTGATTCCAGAGCGACTACACCATTGCTGGCCGCGACCAAAGACGACGAGATCAGCGTCAGAGTCGCTGCCATCGAAGCTTTGGGCCAGCTTGGTGATCAGGAAGCAATTGATCCGTTAATTGAGCTGATCGAGGGCGCGGACTGGCAAGTGCGGATGGCATTGGTGCGAACGCTGGCTTCATTTCAGGTGTACCGATCCAACAATGCCGTGTTGAATTTGTTGACCAATCCCGGCGACAAAAAGATTACCGAAGAAAGCGATTTGCGCGTTCGCTGTTTTGGAATCCTGATGGTCAATCAACTGCGCGATGTGCGGTTTTCGCGCAAAGCCATCGGCTTTCTGTTTCTGTTTCAGGAACACCAGCTACCCGATTTTCGCCGCATTGCCGAAGAAACGGGATTGGAATTGCGAAACACGCGCAACGGGTATCACGAACTGGCAGGCATCTTGAAACAGCACAATTCTCCTGACTTTCGACGCAAAGCCGCTTACTGGTTGGGCAAGTTCGGAACCGAAGAAGCTCGGACCACTTTGGAAGATGCCGCCGCCAATGATAAAGACCCAAGCGTGAAGGCGGCAGCACAAAATGCTTTGAAAAGTAATCGGTAGCCGGTGATTCGGAGTTTGTGGAGCGATCGCTTCTATAAACTCCCGACTCCCGACTCCCGACTCCCGACTACTCCAATGGATTCAATCAAACTCGAAATTTACCGTTCGCTTTACACCTCTGTCGCAGAAGAAATGGGCGTCAGCCTGCGCCGAACAGCGTTTTCGCCAAACATCAAGGAACGGCGCGATTATTCCTGCGCCGTGTTCGACCGCCAAGGCCGCATCATCGCGCAGGGCGATCATATGCCCGTTCATCTGGGTTCGATGCCAATGTCTGTCAAAGCCGCACTGGAAACCTGCCCGATGCAGCCCGGCGACGTTGTTGTGCTGAACGACCCTTACGCCGGAGGCACGCATTTGCCGGACGTGACAATGGTCGCACCTGTTTTTTCGACACGGAGACACGGGGACACGGAGACACGGAGACCTGATGAAGATTCGCCGAGTCTCCGCGTCGCATCGTCACCGCGTCCTTTATTTTTTGTTGCCAACCGCGCGCATCACGCGGACATCGGCGGGGCCACGCCGGGTTCGATGGGAACGGCAACGGAAATTTATCAGGAAGGCATTCGCATTCCGCCGATTCGCATTGTTCGCGGCGGCGAATTGGATCAAGAAGTTTTCAATCTGTTGCTGGCCAACGTGCGCGGGCGCGAAGAGCGCGAAGGGGATTTCGCCGCGCAGCTTGGCGCGCTGAAAGTCGGCAGCGAACGCTTGCTGGAAATGGTTGCGCGATACGGATTTGCCGAAGCCGATGAATATGCTGGAAATCTGGTGGATTACGCAGCGCGGCGCGTTCGCCGGACGCTGGAAACGTTGCCGGATGGCATTTACGAGGCTGAAGATTTTTTGGACGACGACGGCGAGACGGACAAACCGGTTCGCATTGCCGTAAAAATTGAAATTCGCGGCGAACAGGCGAAAGTAGATTTCACAGGCAGTTCCAAACAGGTTCGCGGCCCGATCAATGCCGTCGAAGCGATTGCGGTTTCAGCCGTGTATTACGTATTTCGGTGCTTGATTACCGGTGACGTTCCCGCCAGCGCAGGAATCATTGAACCGATTGAAGTCATTGCGCCCGCTGGAACCATCGTCAACGCGCTGCCGCCAGCGCCCGTGGCCGGAGGAAACGTTGAAACCTCTCAACGCATTGTGGATGTTTTGCTAAAAGCGTTGTCGCAAGCCGCGCCGCATCTGATTCCGGCGGCTTCGCAAGGGACGATGAACAATCTGACCATCGGCGGCTGGGACGCGCGCACAGGGAAAGAGTTCGCGTATTACGAAACGGTTTGCGGCGGAATGGGCGCTCGGCCAACGGCGGACGGGATTTCCGCCGTTCACACCCACATGACCAATTCGCTGAATACACCGATTGAAGCGCTGGAATATGCGTACCCGCTTCGCGTCCGCCGATACGCCATCCGCCGGAATTCCGGCGGCCGTGGGCACAAACGCGGCGGCGACGGGGCAATCCGCGAAATCGAACTGCTGTCGGATGCCAAAGTTTCCCTGTTGTCAGATCGTCGAAAACTGGCGCCTTACGGTTTGCACGGCGGCGAAGATGGCAAACGCGGTCTGACATATTTGATTACCGCTCTGCAGAAGGGAAAAAGCAAAAAGAAAAAGCTCCCGGCAAAATTTTCCATTTCCGCCCGCAAAGGCGACCGCATTGTGATTGAAACTCCGGGCGGCGGCGGATGCGGATCAGAATAAAAACTGCCCATATGTTCCCTTGGAAAACAAAAAAGCGCAGCGGCCATCTGGGGGACCGCTGCGTTGAAGTTGTGGACTTACGAGTGAGAGCTATGCAATCAAATTTGCGCTTTCTCAAATCGCAAATGGTAAGGATCAATAAATAGATGATCATGCACAGTAGCCACGCCGGGCGTGTGGCTGACCGCCCCTAGAATTGCTTTCTTTTCCTCCCATGAATTTACTGCGCCGGTCAGCGTGACCTGATTGTCGATAACCTTGACGCGAATGCGGTCGGCTTCGCGATCTGCGCGGCGTTCCAGAACATCCTCAATCAAAAATTTGATGCGTTCGGGTTCAACCGGCAAAGAAACCTGAATTTCGTTGGTTACTCCACGCACACCGGGCAACTGGGAAATAATGCGCTCAGCGTCCACTCGTTCCCGGTAATATTCGGCGTTCCCTTCCAACGTCACCCAACCATTGCAGACTGTTGAATGAATATTGTCCGCCAAAACCAGCACGTTCCATTCCAGGGCGTGGCGAACGGCTTGGGCGATTTCTTCGTCCGTGCGGCTCAAACTTCCAGGGATGTGAACTTCGATGTCGTTTACTACATCCAGCACCCCTTTTACGCGGTGAGCCGCCTGTTGTGCAGCCAGTTTTTTCGCATAACTTTCTACCGTGCCCGTCAATGTCACTATTCCTTTGTGAACCGTTACGCCGACTTCGGTTTGTTTAATGCGAGAATCCCAGCCTAGCTGGAACATTACTTCACTTTGCAGCTCATTATCTGATTTGTATGTCATGGCTCATCACCTCGTTGAAATATGAGCGGATAACCTGCCCGGGCAGCCCGAAAGCTTCAAAGGAAGTCAAAAAGCACTTCGCAACCCAGGCAGGTTATTTTTTCGTCAGCCGATGGTTTTAATTTCAATCCCTACCGGCTGACGAACCGGCAATTTCGGCAGCGCAATTTCCAGTACGCCGTTTTTCAAATTGGCAACCGCCTTGGCCGGTTCGACTTCTGCGGGCAAATTGAAAGAGCGGCAAAACTGATTGGTTCGCCGTTCGCTGAAAACGATTTTCCCGGATGTTTCTGTTGTTTCTTCGGTGCTTTGCTCCGAATTGCCTTCCAAAATTAAACGCCTGGGTTCGACGCTGATCTTGATTTCGCTGGCTTCGAAGCCTGGCACTTCGGCTTGAATCGTGAACTGTTCGTCGTCCTCTTTCAGCGTCGCAGGCACATAACGCATGAATTCCGATTCAGCGCGAAACCAGTCTTCGAGTTCCATGCCAAACTGGCGGCCTCGCTCTTCAAAGAATTCATACGCCCGATGAGCCACGTTCCTGGTCATCTCTTCCATGCGATTGATCAACTTTTCAGCTTCGACAAAAATCGGTTTCTCAATTGTTTTAGGTTCCAATGCTTGTTGGGCTTTCATGCCATAACCTCCTCGTTTTTACAGTCTTGCCTTCCCATTTGATTCTTTCACCGAAACCTCAGGGAGCAACAGCTATGCCAACAACTATCTTATTGAAAACACGCGTTCTGGCGTTCGTATTTGGGTGAATTTCACCGCGAATTTCCCGACGAGTTGGGAAAATTCCGCGAACTTCGGCTGAGCCAAGGCCTTTCGGACGGCCTTGTTGCGTACAAAATCAGGAGCGAAAGTCAGGCGGGATTATGACTGTTTTTCACGAGTGCGACGATTCTGTTCCCAGGGATTATCAAATTCCAGGTCGTCATGAATTGCATTGGTGACCGGGTGGAGCATATGCTGAACGGCGGGCAAAGCGCTTTGTTCAAACTCCAGCGGCGAGCCGAAAAACGCAATCCGGCCTTCTTCCAGCAGCATGACGTGAGTTTCGGGTAATTGTTCTGAGGGAACGATTAAACTGCCGCCTTGTTCGTCGCGCTGAGCGCGATTGGCAGCAAGGTAGGAAATTTCGTGCAGCATTTTGGTGACATAAAGCGAGGAAATGCCATGCAGATCGCGTGCGCGGATCACCAAATCCATCACCTGGTGGGCATTGATCGGGTCCAGTCCAGCGGTTGGTTCGTCGTACAGCATGATTTTAGGCCAGCCCACCATTGCCCGCGCCAGTTCCAAACGCCGCTTCATCCCGCCGGACAACTCTTCGGCTTGCTTTCCCAGTTCGTTCTGCAAACCGACGAAAGTCAGAATTTCCACGACGGATTTTTCGATGTCATCTTCCGGCCATTCCTGATCGGTTAACCGGTAAGCGGCGTTTTCGTAAACCGACTGCCCTGTGAAAAGCGCGTTTTCCTGAAAGACCATGCCCATCAATCCGCGGCGAACGCTGAGCAGTTCGGTTTCATCCAGGCCGGTAATGTTGGTTCCATTGATCCAAATTTCGCCTTCGTCAGCCTGCAAAAATCCCAGCGCCAGCCGCAACAGCACGGATTTGCCGGATTGCGAATCGCCGGTGACGCAAATCAGTTCGCCCGGGTTCAGCGCAAAATTGATTTGTTTAAGCACGGACAGGCCATCAAAACTGATCGAAACATTGCGAAATTCAATGGCTGGAACAGGTTTGCTCATCAAAACTCCTTTTTACCAGTCGCCGGTTCGATCCCAGGAAAACGCTTTCAGTTTTTCCAGTAATTCTGGTGACAGTTTTCGGCCATCGGAACAGGCAATGTTGGATTCAACGTGTTTGATTGTCCGCATGCCGGGAATGACTGTGCTGACAGCATCGTGACTGAGCGTAAAGCGCAAAGCGAGTTCCGGCAAGCTTGCGGCTTCCGGGCCAAGCAAGGCTTTCAGCTTTTCCACGCGATCAAATACTTTCTGTTTGCGGTTGCCACGGAAAAACCACGAACGAAAATCGTCTTCGGGAAAAACTGTGTCGGGTTTGATGGCCCCGGTCAAACCGCCTTCATCAAACGGCACGCGCGCCAGGACACCGACGTTCAATTCCTGGCAAACCGGATAAAGCTCTTCGTTCGGAGCCTGCTCGAAAATGTTGTAAATCACCTGGACGGCGTCAATGTAACCAGTTCGCAATGCTTTAATGACGTTCGTCGGCTGATAATCGTTGATCGAAATGCCAACGTGTCCAACTTTTCCCTGCTGGCGAAGTTTCGAAATGGCTTCGATCCATTCCGTGCGCTGAGCCCAATTGTCATGCCAAACGTGGAATTGCTGAAGGTCAATTCTTTCGACGCCCAAATTCTGCAAACTGGTTTCGGTGCACTCGATGATGTACTTCGCCGGAAAAACTTCTTCCAGTGGCACAGCTTGCGCAGGCCATTGCATATTCATCGGCGGAATTTTCGTGGCAATGAAAATTCGTTCTTTGCGCCCACGAACGACTTCGCCAACCAGCCGTTCGCTATGACCGCGCCCATACGCCAGCGCCGTATCAATGAAATTCAACCCCTGGTCAATCGCCAGATTCAGCGCGCGTTTGGCTTCGTCATCATCGCCGCCCGTCCATTGAACGCCGCCAATTCCCCAGGCTCCGTAGCCGACTTCCGACACATTAATGCCCGTTCTGCCCAAAGTTCGATAGTTCATGAATTCTCCAGTAGTGTGGTATCAAGTTGCCGCGATTTATTCACCCTGAACGATTCTTGTCAACAACCTGGGAGGTCACCGCTTTGCACGCATACGATCTGCTCAAACTCATTGGTGTCGTCATCATCGTCGTCGGCATCGCCCTAAAGCTGAGAACGACGCTGGTGGTCGTTGTTGCCGCATTGGCGACTGGGCTTGTCGCCGGATTACCGCTGTTTTCCCACGAAGGCCTTTTTCAGTATTTGCCGCCAATTACACTGTATTTCCCGAAAATTACGCTGTTTTTCCCGAAATTTCATTTCGTAATTTGGCTGACTAAACCCGGTCAAACCGGAATTATCAACACCTTGGGCAAGGCGTTTGCTGACAACCGGCTGATGACGCTGTTCATTATCACGCTTCCGGCAATTGGTTTATGCGAACGTTTCGGGTTGCAGGAACAATCCGCCAAGCTGATTCGCGGAATCAAAGCCGCTACGGTCGGACGGTTGCAGATTGTCTATCAACTCTTTCGCGTGCTGCACGGAGCCATAGGCATCCGGCTGAACGGTCATCCGTCATTTGTGAGGCCATTAGTATTTCCGATGTCGCTTGGCGCGGCTGGGGCTACGGACTCAGCGCCACAACCAGTACCTGTTGTGGATGCCCTATCCAACAAAGCCGTTGAACGCATCAAAGCCGCCAACGCCGCCGCTGAAAACTATGGCAACTTTTATGGCCAGAACTTGTCACCTGTGCAAGCTGGCATCCTGCTGGTGTTTGGCGTGATGAA
>CAZMXG010000229.1:0-10999 GCA_964570175.1 uncultured Heliomicrobium sp.
GTCGCGGCTGGGCGACGCCGGAGAGCGTGGGCAGTGTTTCGATGATTTCACCCGAAGGTTTGGCCATTAATCCGCGCATACCGGCAAGCTGACGAATTTGCTGCTGGTTACCACGGGCACCGGAATCGGCCATGATCAGAATCGGGTTCAGTTCATGAGATTCTTTCTCGCGGCGACCCATTTCCTTGAACATTTCATCGGCAATTCGTTCGGTCATTTCAGACCAAATGGCGACGACTTTGTTATAGCGTTCACCGTTGGTGATAACACCTTCTTCATATTGCCGTTGGATTTTAATGACTTCATCTTCAGCGCCAGCAACCAGTTGTGGTTTATTTGGCGGCGTAACCATGTCGTCAATACTGATGGATAGACCCGCTTTGGTCGCGTACAGGAAGCCGGTTTCCTTCACTTTGTCGAGCATTTCGACGGTTGCCTTATGCCCCAATCTGAGGAAGCAGTAATTGACCATACTGGTCAAACCCTTCTTCTTCAGCATGCCGTTGATGTACGGCATGTCTTTGGGCAGGCGGTCGTTCAGGATGACGCGGCCAACGGTTGTGTTGATTGTGCGATCAACTTCGTGTTGTGTGGCCTTGATGATGTCCTGATTGTCACGTTCATGCTCCAGGTCAATCAACGTGCCCTTGTAGCGCAGGCGAATGCGCGTTTGGGTTGTGACCTCTTTTGCGTCCAGTGCAATCAGCACTTCGTTCAAGCTGGCGAAAGCGCGGCCTTCGCCTTTGGCGCCTTCCATTGCGCGGGTCATATAGTAACAACCCAGCACGATGTCTTGGGAAGGAACGGCAATCGGCTGACCCGAAGCAGGGGAGAGGATATTGTTTGAAGACAACATCAACACCTGCGCTTCGATCTGCGCTTCCGGCGAAAGCGGAACGTGAACAGCCATCTGGTCACCGTCGAAGTCCGCGTTGAACGCCGTACAAGTCAGCGGGTGCAACTTGATGGCTTTGCCTTCAACCAGCACAGGCTCAAAAGCCTGAATGCCCAGGCGGTGAAGCGTAGGAGCGCGGTTGAGCAAAACGGGATGGTCTTTGATGACTTTTTCCAGAATGTCCCAAACCACTTCGTTCTGGCTTTCAACCAATTCTTTCGCTTGTTTAATTGTCGCGGCGTGGCCTTCGGCTTCCAAGCGGTTGTAAATGAACGGCTTGAAGAGTTCGAGCGCCATCTTTTTCGGCAAACCGCACTGATGAAGTTTCAGTTCGGGACCGACGACGATGACCGAACGTCCGGAATAGTCCACGCGTTTGCCGAGCAGGTTCTGACGGAAACGGCCTTGTTTGCCTTTCAAGGTGTCGGAAAGCGATTTCAGCGGGCGGTTGTTAACGCCGCGCAGCACGCGACCGCGACGACCGTTGTCGAACAGCGCGTCAACAGCTTCCTGAAGCATACGCTTTTCGTTGCGAACAATCACTTCCGGCGCTTTCAATTCCATCAGCTTGGACAAACGGTTGTTGCGGTTGATGACGCGACGATACAGATCGTTCAGGTCAGATGTCGCAAAACGTCCGCCATCCAGCGGTACCAATGGGCGAAGTTCCGGCGGAAGAACCGGAATCACATCCAGAATCATCCACTCCGGCTTGTTGCCGGATTTGCGGAATGAATCAACGACCTTCAGCCGCTTGGAGAACTTGAGTTTCTTCTGCTGGCTGGTTTCATTCTTCATTTTGTAACGAAGCTCTTCCGCCAGTTCTTCCACGTCAACGCGTTGCAACAGGGTCTTGATCGCTTCCGCGCCCATTCGGCAAACTTCATCGGTGAATTTGCCGGGGAATTCCTGCTTCAGTTGACGATAACGATCATCCTGAACCATCTCGCGCTCTTTGAGCGGCAAGCCGAGTTCGTCAATATCTTTTTGATCGGCGATGACGATGTAGTTCTCGAAGTAGAGAACCTTTTCCAGTTCGCGCAGCGAAATGTCCAGCAAATGGCCAATGCGCGACGGCAGACCCTTGAAGAACCAAACGTGGGAACACGGACTGGCCAGTTCAATGTGGCCAAGCCTTTCGCGGCGGACTTTGGCTTGTGTGACTTCGACGCCGCACTTATCGCAAACCACGCCGCGATGCTTCATGCGTTTGTATTTGCCGCACAAACATTCCCAGTCTGTGACCGGGCCAAAGATGCGAGCGCAAAACAGACCATCGCGCTCCGGTTTGAACGTTCGATAATTGATAGTTTCGGGCTTCGTGACGTGGCCATGCGACCATGAACGAATCTTTTCCGGTGACGCAAGGCTGATGCGAATCGCCTCGAAATCCGGTGTCAGAGTTTTTTCGCCTGAATATCTAAACACAGATTTTCCCTCCAATTGAGAGATGACGGGTGTCAGATGTACAGGTGCCGGAAAATTCTAAGCACCTGACATCTGTCGCCTGACATCTGCCTAAGCTTCCTTCACTTCTCGCTGCCGCAATTCCACGTCAAGGCACAACGACTGAAGTTCGCGCACCAGAACATTGAACGATTCGGGCAAGCCTGGCTCGAAATCCGATTCGCCTTTGACGATGGATTCGTAAATCTTCGAGCGTCCGGCCACGTCGTCCGATTTGCAGGTCAGCAACTCTTGCAGGATGTGGGCTGCGCCGTAAGCTTCCAGCGCCCAGACTTCCATTTCGCCGAATCGCTGGCCGCCAAACTGCGCTTTGCCGCCCAGCGGTTGCTGGGTGATCAGCGAGTACGGGCCAATCGAGCGAGCGTGGATCTTGTCGTCCACCAAGTGCGAGAGTTTGAGCATATAGATGTACCCAACGGTCACTTTTTGCTCGAATGAATCGCCGGTAATTCCGTCATAGAGGCTGGTTTTACCGGTTGATCTGACCATTGGTGGCAAACCTTCTTCGTTCAACTTGCTGTCGGCCTGCTCCAGATAGCGTTTGATATCGCCTTCCGTTGCGCCGTCAAAAACCGGCGTGGCAAAACGCATGCCCATAACGCTGGCTGCCCAGCCCAGGTGCGTTTCCAGAATCTGGCCCACATTCATACGCGAAGGGACGCCCAGCGGGTTAAGAACGATTTCAACCGGAGTGCCATCGGGCAGATACGGCATATCTTCTTCAGGAAGAATGCGAGCGATAACACCTTTGTTACCGTGACGACCGGCCATCTTGTCACCGACTGAAAGCTTGCGCTTCATGGCAACGAAGACTTTGACCATCTTGATGACGCCCGGTGATAGTTCGTCGCCCTTCTTGATCTTGTCAATTTTCTCTTGATAGAGGTGATCGAGAATGGCGATCTGGCGTTCGGTTCGCTGTTCCAGGTCTTTGATTTCGGCAGCCACATCGCGCGCGCCACTGACTTCAACGCGTTTCAACGCGCCGATGTCCATGCCTTCCAGCATATCGCGGGTGAGCTTGGCGCCTTTGTCCGCAATCGTGCGGCCACGGAAAACCAGTTCAGATTCCAGTTTGCGGCCTTCCAGCAATTCATAAATCCGCTTGTTGCGTTCTTCCTCAACAATTCGGATTTCGTCTTGCAGGTTCTTTTGCAGCTTTTCTTCTTCGGCAGATTCAATCGCCAGGCTGCGAATGTCCTTGTCTTGTCCCTTGCGGGTAAAGATTTTGACGTCAACAACCGTGCCTTCGATGCCGGGCGGGCAGGTAAGACTGGCATCGCGAACGTCGCCGGCTTTTTCACCGAAGATCGCACGAAGCAGTTTTTCTTCCGCCGTAAGCTGCGTTTCGCCTTTCGGTGTGACTTTGCCAACCAGAATCGAACCCGGTTTGACGTAAGCACCGATGCGAATGATTCCGCTTTCGTCCAAATCGCGCAGCGCAGCTTCGCCGACGTTTGGAATGTCGCGTGTGATTTCTTCCGGTCCAAGCTTGGTGTCGCGTGCTTCGATTTCCAACTCTTCGATGTGGATCGAAGTGTAGTAGTCGTTCTTGACCATCTTTTCAGAGATCAAAATTGCGTCTTCGAAGTTGTAACCGCGCCACGGCATGAAGGCGACCAATACGTTGCGGCCCAGAGCCAGTTCGCCGCCTTCGGTGCAAGGACCGTCAGCAATGACCTGGCCTTTTACCACGCGCTCGCCCTTGCGGACGATGGGCTTCTGGTTGATGCAGGTATTCTGGTTTGAGCGTTTGAACTTAATCAGCGGATAAATGTCCGCTGTCACTTCGCGCGACAGCGTTCCGTCCACGTTGTGGTCAACACGGATGATGATGCGTTCGGAGTCCACAGTATCCACGACGCCGTCGCGTCGAGCGACAACCACAGCTCCGGAATCCTGCGCAGTGACCTTTTCCATTCCGGTTCCGATCAGCGGTGCTTGGGCGCGCAGCAGCGGAACGGCCTGGCGTTGCATGTTTGATCCCATCAACGCGCGGTTCGCGTCGTCGTTCTCAAGGAAGGGAATTAAGCTGGCTGCGACCGAAACAAGCTGTTTCGGACTGACGTCCATAAACTGGGCTTCAGCCCGCGTCGCCAGAATAAATTCGCCCGCTTTGCGAGCGTTGACGCGCTCTGCGACCATCATGCCGTCTTTGTCCAGCTCGATGTTGGCCTGGCCAATGATGTATTTGTCTTCTTCCCAGGCGGACAAGTAGAACGGATAAGGTTCAAAAGTCGCCTGCTTTTGACCATCACCAAGAGCCTTATTGGCTTTTATCCCTTCGTTTTCCGGAATGTGATCTCCCGGTCTGTACGACGTATCGCCCGGATTGAGAACCTTGACATAATCAATAACCCGGCCATCAACCACCTTTCTATAAGGCGATTCAATAAAGCCAAATTCGTTGATTCGCGCAAAGCACGACAGGGAAGAGATCAAACCGATGTTCGGACCTTCAGGTGTTTCAATCGGGCAAATGCGTCCGTAATGCGTCGGATGCACGTCGCGGACTTCAAATCCCGCGCGTTCACGGCTCAAACCACCCGGTCCAAGAGCCGACAAACGACGTTTGTGCGTGATCTCCGATAAAGGATTCGTTTGATCCATAAACTGCGACAACTGCGATGACCCGAAGAATTCACGCACGGCAGCCGTTACAGGCTTGGCGTTGATCAGGTCGCGCGGCATCGCGGTTTGCATTTCAGTGTGAATGGACATTTTCTCTTTGATTGCGCGTTCCATTCTCACCAAGCCGAGCCGGAATTGATTTTCCAGCAACTCACCCACAGCGCGAACGCGGCGATTGCCCAGGTGGTCAATGTCGTCGTCGCTGTAAAACACTGTTCTTCCGTCGCGGGTTTTCTGTTCGCCGGTCACGCGCTTCAGCTTCAGCACGTAATCAATGACGTCGAAGAAATCCAGCGGCGACAGCAGTGGATCGTCCAAGCGATCCCGCTCCGGTCGTCCCATCTTGATGTTGAACTTCAGACGGCCCACACGCGAGAAATCAAACTTGCGAGCGTCGAAAAACATTCCGTGGAAGAGCGATTGCGAAGTTTCCAGCGTCGGAGGATCGCCTGGTCGCATCTTGCGGTAAATTTCGATTAACGCTTCTTGCGAAGACTTGATCGTGTCTTTCCGGACGGTCTGGCTCAGCGTGACGCCGATGTCATCCTTGTCCGGGAAATAAATTTCAAAAGAGGTAATTCCGGCATCTACTGCCAATGCAATTGTTTCTGCGGTCAGTTCCGAATTGCTTTCCGCCAGCACTTCGCCGTCGGTGGTGTTGACCAAATCATTCAGCGTGTAAGCGCCAGTTAAGTCTTCAATCTTGACCGGAATTTCAGTGATGCCAGCCGCGACAATCGCGTCGTAGGAATTTTGACTGATTTTCTTACCGCTCTTGACGATGACTTCGCCCTTTGAATCGGCGATGTCGGACGAAGTGCGAGAACCGATGATGGTCTGGCTGACTTGCCAAAGCAGATTTGCTCCGTCCACGCGGACTTTGTCCACAGTGTAAAAGTACCGCAGGATGTCTTCATCGCTCTTCAAGCCGAGCGCGCGCAGGAAGATTGTCGCCAGGAATTTGCGCTTCCGATCAATGCGAACGTAAAGCAGATTCTTGGAATCGTATTCAAATTCCACCCAGGAACCCCGATAGGGAATCAGTTTGGCCAGGAAGAAGGTGTTGTTTTCGCCTTTCTCAAAGAAGACGCCTGGCGAGCGGTGCAACTGAGACACAATCACGCGCTCGGTTCCGTTGATGATAAACGTGCCGTTTTCCGTCATCAGCGGCAAATCGCCAAAGTAAACTTCTTCTTCCTTAATGTCGCGGATGGATTTTTGGCCTGTCTCTTCGTCTTTGTCCCACACTGTCAGGCGAATTTTGACGTGCAATGGCACGGAGTAGGTCATACCCCGCTCCTGGCATTCCTGAACGTCATATTTATGTTTCAAACCGACCGGCTCGCCGCAGTTGTCGCAAGTGTTGACAACGTTTTTGTTATACGTGCCGCACTGTTTACAAACCACATCATCCGAAGAAAGTGGATTGATCTTGATGACCGAACCGCACTGACGGCAATTCGAGCGCAAGTGATGCAGTCCTTGAAGTTGTCCGCACTTGCACTGCCAGTTGCCCAGTCTGAATTCCACAAACTCCAATGAGGAGGTTTCGCGGAAATCCGAAATTGGAAATGTTGACCTGAAGACCGCCTGTAAGCCGACCAAATCACGTTCAGGCGGCAGCAAATCCATTTGAAGGAAGCGGTCATAGCTTTCCCGTTGGACTTCGATCAGATTCGGAATTCTTACGGAAGTGCGAATCTTGGAGAAGTCAAAACGTGGTGATTTTTTTAACCCGTTACTTCCACTACCAGTTGTTGCGATTGAATTTATCTCAATAGCCATTTTGCAATCGTCCTCAAAGCGCGATGGCCGGATACGAAGATCCGGCAAGTGCTGTTTGATTTACAAGCTTAATTCTAAAGCTTCGAGCTTATCTTTACGGGAGACGACAAACGGCGGCGAGGGACAATACGTCCCCCGCCGCGCGATGCGCAGATTGTTTTTGAAAATTGTGTCTGAAGTTTGCCGATGTTCGATACCGTGGAGAATAATACGTAAGACTGCCAGCGCTGTAAAGCAAGGCGTCACATCAATCCTCAAACAGACAATCTGACTCAGAATCAGGCAAGAGCAAAAACCTGCTGAGATCAAAGGTCTAATCCCGCTCCTCGCCTCAGCTATTCGGCATCACTGCCGACGGCAAACCAAAAATCAATAAAAGAGAGAATGCAAAGTCTGGAAAAATACATATTGTGCCCAATCGCAATTTTTCCAGACTTCGCTAAGTTTTTCCAGCCGAAGGAGATTTACTTCAATTCAACTGAAGCGCCCGCATCAGTCAAAGATTTCTTCATCTTCTCGGCTTCTTCTTTATTAACACCGTCTTTGACGGTCTTCGGAGCGCCATCAACCAGTTCCTTGGCTTCTTTCAAGCCGAGGCCGGTCAATTCGCGGACGACTTTGATCACATTGATCTTGTTCGCGCCAGCGCCAGTCAGAACCACTGCAAATTCGTCTTTTTCTTCGGCAGCAGGAGCTGCAGCGCCGCCGCCAGCGGCAGGTGCTGCGGCAACAGCCGCTGCGGCAGCCGAGACGCCAAATTTGGTTTCTAGAGCCTTCACCAGCTCAGACGCTTCGAGCAATGTGAGACCCGCAACTTGTTCAACAATGACATTGATATCAGCCATGATATTAACTAATCCTCCAAAAGCTTTCTGCCTGTTTACATACATTTGGGCAGAACAAAAAATATGGTTGACTCTTACGCCGCCTACTTAATTTCAATGCGACGCTACCATTGACTGACTCCGGGCATCACTCCTTTGTGAGTCTTTGGTGACGAGTGATCGGACACTGACAGGCACCCGATCAAAAATGCAATTTCAAAACTTTGTCCGAACAATCTCAGTTCTGATGATGAGACTGTCGTTCGCCAGTTACGCAGCTTCTTTTTTCTGTTCGGCAATCTGGTTGACGACGATTGCCAAATTGCGCGGAACGGCGTTAATTACTGTGGCCAACCGCTGCGCTGGCGCGTTGAGCAAGAACATCAGCTTGCTGACGAGCTCTTCTTTCGACGGCAAGGACGCCAAGGCATCAATATCTTTCACGTTGATGGCGCGGCCATCAACAACTCCCGCTTTGAAAGTAAGCTGGGCATTCTCTTTGGCAAACTTGCTCAGCACTTTGGCCAGCCCGACAGGATCATTAGGGCTATACGCCAAGGCCGTCATTCCCTTGAAATGGTCCTTTAACGGCTCCAGTGGAGTGTTTTCAACTGCCAGGCGGCCAATCGTATTCTTAACAACCCGATAATTCAGTTGCGCGGCCTCTAACGCGCGGCGCAATTCGCCGTCTTTCTCGACAGTCAAGCCTTGAAAGCTGACCATCAGAGCATGGCCAGTGCTGTTAAATTCTTCCTTGAGGGCTTCGAGGTCTTTTGCTTTTTGGTCCTTCGTTTTCATTGCTCTATCTCCAAACGTTTTCAGTGGAATTCTTATACTGAAGGGAAGCGCAGTTAGGCTCCAATCGAAGTTGGGTCAACCAGAATGCCGGGGCCCATGGTCGAAGCGACGTTCACCTTCTTGACGTATTTGCCTTTCGCCGTCGCTGGTTTCGCTTTCATGACGGCATCAATCAGCGATTTTGCATTCTCGGTGATCTTCTCTGCCGCAAACGAAACTTTGCCAACGGGAACGTGAATGACTCCAGTCTTGTCAACACGGAATTCCACTTTACCTGCTTTAGTTTCTTTCACTGCGTTGGCGACTTCCAGCGTCACAGTGCCAGTTTTCGGATTAGGCATTAAGCCTCGCGGGCCTAGAACCTTGCCCAACGTACCCACGGAACGCATCATATCCGGCGTTGCGATCAAAGCGTCAAAACTCAAATAGCCGCCCTTGATCTTTTCAACCAAATCATCACCGCCGACTTCATCAGCGCCTGCGTCTTGTGCTTCGCGCTGTTTTTCGGGCGAACCTGCAATGACGGCAACTTTCTTGGATTTGCCGAGCCCGTGCGGAAGCACAATCGTCCCACGGACCATTTGATCAGCTTTGCGAGGATCAACTCCAAGCACCATTGTCACTTCAACTGTTTCATCAAACTTTGCTGGTTTGATCTTCTTGCAAAGTGCGATAGCGTCAGCCAATAGATAGAGTTTTCCTAACTCGACTTGGGCGAGCGAGGCCTTAAACTTTTTTCCTGCCATTGATTGTTTCCTTTCAGGTGTTAGCGTGGTCACAGGGAATCCGGTGCTTACCGGCTATGCCCACTCCCTCTTAGGATTGCGGATTTCAGATTGTGGATAACGTACATTAAACAACCGCTCTAAAGTGCGTTATCCGCAATCCGCAATCTGAAGATTATTTGATGTCAAGTCCCAAACTTTTTGCCGTGCCTTCGATTGTGCGCATTGCGGCTTCCAAGTTTGTCGTATTCAAGTCGGGCATTTTCAATTTCGCAATCTCTTCAATTTGAGTGCGAGTGATTGATCCGACCTTTTCACGATTTGGCTTACCTGAGCCCTTCTCAAGCTTAATCGCCTTTTTGATCAGGTCGGCCGCCGGAGGGGTTTTGGTAATGAAGGTGAAAGAACGGTCCGCGTAAACCGTAATAACAACTGGGATTTTAATGTCTCCCAAGCTCGAGGTTTTCGCGTTGAACTGTTTGCAGAACTCCATAATGTTCACACCCTGAGGACCCAGCGCCGTTCCAATTGGAGGGGCAGGGTTCGCCTTTCCGGCGGGAACCTGGAGCTTAATCATTGCTGTAACTTTTTTTGCCATATTGATGATTGGTTATGATCGGACGCCGAAGCGGCCTCCCAATTACTGTGGTTTCAAATCCTTAAATTAACTTTCTTCAGAGAAAGAAACTTTTTCGACTTCAAGGAACCCAAGCTCTACAGGAGTCGCACGCCCAAAGATCGTAACACTGACTTTCAGCATATTCTTGTCAGCATTAACTTCTTCTACCGTACCAGTAAAGCTGGTAAAAGGCCCATGATTGATTCGGACGATTTCTCCGCGTTCGAAGGTAAACTTTGGCTTGGGTTTTTCAGCTGCCGTTTCAACGTGGTGAACGATCTGATCTACCTCTTCCTGGCTTAAAGGAGTAGGTTTTTGGCCACCAACAAAGCTTGTGACTTTGGGAGTGCTTTTAATCAGATGCCAAGCGCGATCAGAAATATCCGTCTTGTCATTGCATTCAATTTCAACAAGGACATATCCAGGGAAAAACATCCGGGTGCTTTCAACACGTTTGGAGCCTTTCATTTCGACGACGGTTTCGGTAGGAATCAATACTTGAGTAATCTCGTCCCCCATGTCGAATGCCTGAATACGCGAATTCAGACTGTCGCGCACTTTGCGCTCATAGCCTGAGTAAGTGTGGATGATGAACCATTGCTTCGCCATAGTCTGCGCAAGTCTCCAATTGTCTGACCGACAAAATTCAGCACCGCTTTGCTAGAAAATTTTGCCAACTGCCCATTCGACGCCTTTGATCAAATAAGTGAAGGCGATATCGGCAGCAAACAAGTAAAAAGCAAAGAAAAAGACTGAAATCACAACAATAACAGTTGTATTGATGACTTCAGGGCGTGTAGGCCAGGAAACCTGCTTCATTTCCCTTATGACTTCACGCCAGAATTGTCGGACTCCTGCCAGCCAATTTGAAGGTTTGGAGGCTAACGATTGCTCATTTGACTCTTCTGTCATCGCCGCGGCTCCTTCGCGCGTGCTCGATGTTGCCATTATTCTGTCACCTCTGTGCCGGTGGACTCGTTTGAAGCAACGCTCGAAATATTTATAAGCGTTGAAAAAACTGGCAGGGGTATCAGGATTCGAACCCGAACTTTAGGTTTTGGAGACCCACGTGCTAACCGTTAACTCTATACCCCTGAATAAATAACAGCGGATTCAGTGTTATTTGGTTTCGCGGTGCGGCGAATGCTTGCGACATTTGCGGCAAACCTTCATGAACTCAAGACGCTGTGTCGTTGTTTTCTTGTTCTTTGTTGTGTAGTAATTGCGATCTTTGCACTCTGTGCTTTGAAGAACG
>CAZMXG010000230.1:0-10995 GCA_964570175.1 uncultured Heliomicrobium sp.
CTATCAGGCAAATCCTTCGATCAATTTTTGCAGGAACGGATTTTCACGCCGCTGGAAATGAACGATACAGGTTTTGTTGTTCCCGCCAGCAAAAAAGATCGCCTGGCCAAACTGTACACGCTGACCAAAGAAGGCAAGTTACAGCCGTCGCCCATTTGCGCGACTTCGCAGGAGTGCATTGAAAAATTCCCGAATGCCGTACCCAGCGTACTCCAATCCATGGGGATGCAATCGGGTGGCGGCGGGCTGACTTCGACGGCGTATGATTATCTGCACTTCTGTCAAATGTTGCTTGATCAAGGGCAATACAACGGCAAACGATTGCTCAGCCGGAAAACCGTCCAATTGATGAGCAGCGATAACCTGGGAACCATTCCTGGCATGGGGCCTGGAACCGGATTCGGACTTGGCTTCGCGGTCAGCAAAGCGCCGGGCGAAGCCGGAATGATGGGATCGCCGGGCGAATACAATTGGGGCGGTGCGGCAGGCACGAAATTCTGGATTGACCCACAGGAACAGTTGATCGGCATTTTTATGATCCAAATTCTGCCGCATACGGGATTGGAATACGGATCGGAGTTTCGCGTGCTGACGTATCAATCCATTGCTGATTAACAATGCGGCACTGCACTGAAAACAGACCACAGATGAACACGGATAAACATAGATTGCATCTCGATTGTCCTATGTTCATCTGTGTGAATCAGTGTTTATCTGTGGTTCTAGTCTACTTTTTGAGGTAGAGATTCATGAATAAGTTTGAACGTTTGCCGACGTTTGATGAATTGCCGATCAAGCCGGATTACCCACCGCGTTCCGCCTGGGGAGTTTTTGGCGATGACGATGAAATTGGGACGCTGAATCTGCTGACGCCGGAACGCGTCGCCGCTGCCGCCCAATTGGTGAAAACCGGTCAGGTTTTTCCCATGAACTGGGAATTGGAACAGCCGAATCCTCCGCTGTTTATGCGTCAGACTTTGAGCCACACGGTTCAGCGAAGACGGAAGAACGTGTTCGATGACATTTACAACAACTTCAACACGCAATCGTCTTCGCAGTGGGATGGCCTCAGGCATTTCGGCAATCCTGAGTTTGGCTTTTACAACGGCGTGTCCGAGGAGCAAATTACTGACCCCGCAAATTCGGTCAACGGAATTCATCACTGGGCACGGCGCGGCATCGCAGGGAGAGGGGTGCTGATTGATTTTCAGCGGTTTGCTGCCGAGCACGGCATCGCGTTTTCTGCAGGTGATGGCAGTGGAATCACTGCCGAGCAGTTGATCGCGGCAGCGGATTGGCAAGGCCTGAGGTTTCAAACCGGCGACATTCTGTTGCTGAGAACTGGTTGGATCGAATGGTACAGCCAATTGAACGACGCGGAGCGCGGGCAGCTTGCTGAGCCGGGGGCATTGAGAGCCAGCGGCTTGGCCCAAGCCGAAGAGTCGCTGCGCTTTCTGTGGGACAATCACTTTGCCGCTGTCGCCAGCGACACGCCCAGCTTTGAAACGGCGCCGCTTCCGCCACCGAAGGCAGGTTCCGGCGAGGCGCTGCACAACACGATCATTGGGTTGTGGGGAATGCCCATCGGCGAAATGTTCACACTGGATGCGCTGGCGACGGCTTGTGCCGCAGACCGGCGTTACGAATTTTTCTTTACCTCAGCGCCACTGAATAAACTTGGCGGCGTGGCTTCTCCGCCAAATGCTTTGGCAATCAAATGATCAAACAACACGGCACCAATCGCCGCACCTTTCTGGCTGGGTTGAGCGGGCTGGCGATTTCGATTGAAGGACTCAGATCAGCACCGCGTAGCAAGCTTCGCCTGGGTGGGCCGATTTTTATCAAAAGTGATGACCCGGCCGAACTCGCTCGTGCCCACCGAGCCTTGGGGTATAGCGCGGCGTATGTTCCGCAGGTCAGTCTCGCAGAACCGGAAAAGATCAAAGCGATTGAGAAAGCCTTTGCCAGTGAAAATGTGGTGATTGCCGAAGTTGGCGCCTGGCGAAATATGCTCGAAGCCGATACGGCAAAGCGAAAGGAAAACTTGGGCTATGTGATTGACCGGCTGGCATTGGCTGAAACCGTTGGCGCTCGAAACTGTGTCAACATCGCTGGCTCCTTCAATCCGAAGCAATGGGATGGCCCGGATGCACGCAACCTGACGCGGGAATTTTTTGATGCTACCGTTGAAAACTGCCGCAAAGTGATTGATGCGGTGAAGCCCCGTCGCACGAAATTCACGATTGAGATGATGGGCTGGAGTTTGCCCGACAGTGCCGATGCATATCTGAAATTGTTCAAGGCAGTCGCTCGTCCTGGTTTTGGCGTTCACGTAGACATTTGCAACATCATCAACAGCCCGGATCGCTTTTACCGCAACGCGGAAATCATCAACGAAGTTTTTCGCAAGTTGGGACAATGGATTTGTTCGTGCCACGCCAAGGACCTGCAAGGCAGGAATGTTCACTTAATTGAAACCGTGCCGGGACGCGGCGGCATTGATTATCGCGCGTATCTTGCCAATATCGTTGCGCTGCCGTTTGAAGCTCCGCTGATGCTGGAACACTTGAGCACCCCGATGGAATACGAGGAAGGCAAACAGCACATATCCCAGCTTGCCAAGGAAATGGCGATTGAACTGGCTTAAATCTATGAAGAGAGGTGTTTCATGATTGTCCGAAGAGAATTTTTGAAACGCGGTATCTTGGCTGCATCGGCTTTGCCAATGTTTCGATCGAGCGGGCTTGCCACAAATCCAGATGAAATCAGGCGCGCAGGCGCGGCTAAAAAAGTGATTGTGATTGGCGCAGGCTTGGCGGGAATGTCTGCGGCGTATGAACTGACGCAAGCCGGTCACGACGTCACTGTTTTGGAGGCGCGAACCCGCAGCGGCGGGCGCGTGTGGACGTTGCGCGACAATTACCCGGCAGGAATGTATGCCGAAGCAGGGGCGACCAACGTTTTCGACAACCACGAATGGACGAATAAATACATCAAACTGCTGGGCGTGGCGATTGATCCGATGCCAGCCACCAGCGGCGCTTCGATTTATCACATTCGCGGCAAGCGCGTAATGATCAAGCCTGGCAGCCCGGTTGATTGGCCATTGGAATTGCCCGCGGATGAAAAAGGATTGAGCCGTGGAGCATTGTGGGCAAAGTATGTTGTTCCCGCGCTGAAAGAGTTTGGCAATGTGGAATCGGCAGATTGGCCTCATCCTTTGCTCAAGCGGCTGGACAAGATTTCGTTTGCGGAGTTTTTGCGGCAACAGGGAGCTTCGCCCGGGGCGCAGGAAATTTTAAAGCTGGGATTGGCGGATCAGTTAGGCGATGGTGCCGAAGCGGTTTCGGCGCTGAACTTGTTGTGCGAAGCCGCGCCGCGCGCCGTGGTCAAGCAGGCGTTTTTTATTCGCGGCGGAAGTGACACTTTTCCGAAAGCCTTTGCCGCAAAACTTGGCGACAGAATTCACTACGGTTTGCCGGTGGCAAGGATCGAACACGATTCACGCGGTGTGCGTGTGATTTGCCAGCAAGCGGGCAGTCATCAGGCTTTCTCAGCAGATTACCTGATCTGTGCAATTCCGTTTGCGGTGCTTCGGCGCGTGGAAATCTCGCCGGGGTTTTCACCCGCAAAACAGCAGGCCATCGCGCAGCTTGGGAACACCTCCGTGGTTCGAGTCTTTCTGCAAACTCGAAAACGGTTTTGGCTGGATGAAGGGTTGACGGGAGCGGCCACAACCGATTTGCCAATTGTCACTGCTTACGACAAAGCGCATTACTTGCCCGGCACGCGCGGCATGCTGGAAGTGTATGCCGCAGGTGAAAAAGCCCGAAAGCTGGCGGCAATGCCTGCAAATGAACGGCTGAGCTTTACGGTTAAGCAGATGGAGCAGGTTCTACCCAAGCTTCGGGAGCATTACGAAGGTGGCGCTTCAATTTGCTGGGACGACGAAGAATGGACTCGCGGCGCTTACGCCTGGTTCAAACCCGGTCAGATGGAATCGTTTCTGCCGCATTTTGCCAAGCCCGAAGGCCGTGTGCATTTCGCGGGCGACCATCTTTCGCCGTGGCCGGGTTGGATGAATGGAGCTTTACAGTCTGGGAATCGCGCAGCGCGCGAAATCATTCAGCTTGGTTAAATCTCAATTGGTGATGAAGGAGTTGGTCATGATTTATCGCCGAATTTTGCTGTTTGTCTTTGTGATGATGTTGATGGCGTTTATCGCTTTTGCGCAGGAAGAATCTTTCGACAGTCCGCGTATTGCCAGGCTGGCGAAAGAGATCAAAGCAGGGAACAGCGCTGCACTGGCTGCTTTCTGGGAAGAAATCAAAGGCAAAGCTCCGCTGGTTGAACCCATCGCCGGAGATGACAAATTTCTTTGGGTTACGTTTGTCTGGCGGGGCGACAGCGAGACAAAAGGCATGGGCGTGCTTGGTGGCGGGCCTTTTGGCGGGGAACAAGTCAAACCGCTGGCGCGTTTGGGCGAATCCGATCTTTGGTATCGCACCGAAAGGCTGCCCAAAGATTCGCGCTTCACTTATACCTTGATGCTGAACCCGGTGAAGCTGGTGATCGGCGACAAAGACCTGCAAGCAAAGGTTCTCAAAATGGCACGACGTGACCCGCTTAACCCGCGTTCGTTTCCGACTCCGCCCAGTGCTGCTTATGTCGAATTGCCGGATGCTCCGCCGCAGACATGGATCAAGCCACAGCCAGATGTGCCAAAAGGCGAAATCAAGTCCGAGAAGTTCCGAAGCGACATTCTGGCTGAAGAGCGCTCCATCAAGATTTATACGCCGCCGGGTTACGATGCCGGCGGCAAACCCTGCGCGCTGCTGATTTACTTTGACGGAGAAGTCGTTCCTTTCATCATCCCGTTGGGGGTAATTTTGGATAACCTGATTGCCAAAGAGAAAATTCCGCCGACCATCGCCGTAATGATTTCCAGTGGCACTACTCGTATGCGCGACCTGGCCTGTTCGCCGAAGTTTGCCGACTTTCTGGCCAAAGACCTGGTGCCAAATTTGCGCAGCCGCTTTCGCATCAGTGCCGATCCGAAACACGTTGCTGTCAGTGGACTTAGCCTGGGCGGGTTGATGGCTGCGTATTCTGCAATGCGGCATCCGGAAGTCATAGGCAATGTTTTGTCGCAATCCGGATCGTACTGGTATTACGAAGGCTTGAATGAGAATTCAACGGAATCGGCTTTTGTCGAAAGCGGCTGGCTGGCTCAGCAGTATTCAACGTTGCCAAAATTGCCGCTCAAATTTTATCTGGAAGTCGGAAAGCTGGAGCAGGGGTTTCCCATCAATATGGTTTTGGAAAATCGCCGTATGCGCGACACGCTGGTGGCGCGTGGATATCCGGTTACGTATTCGGAATACAGCGGCGGCCACGACATGATTTGTTGGCGCGGTTCGCTGGCAGATGGATTGATCGCGTTGTTGGGTGATCCGAAAGGAGGCAAATGAATCGTCGAGATTTTAGCTTGGCCATGCTTTCCGCCGCCGGAACGTTGATGCTGCGTTTGGTGCAATCCCACGACAAATTGCGCGTCAACGGCCAGCGGCTCAATCAGCATCTGAGCGGTTTGGCAGAATTCGGCAAAACACCCGAAGGCGGGACGCACCGCGTTGCTTATTCAGACGCAGATTTGAAAGCCCGCGATTACGCGATGAATCTGATGCGCGAAGCCAAGCTGGACGTTTCGATTGATGCCGCTGGAAACATCATTGGCCGCCGAGAGGGCAGCAATGCCGGTTTGAAGCCACTGATGATCGGATCGCATATTGATTCAGTTCCGCAAGGAGGCAGTTACGACGGGCCAGTCGGCTCCATGGGTGCGATTGAAGTCGCGCAAACGCTAGGCGACAACAGCGTCAAGCTGCGCCATCCGCTGGAAGTGATCATCTTTCAAAACGAAGAAGGCGGCACGTATGGCAGTCATGCGATGGCGCATGGCCTGACCGAAAAACAGCTTGGCTTGACGGCTAACAGCGGCAAAACCGTAGGCGAAGGAATCAAATTCATCGGTGGTGATCCCGGCAAGCTTGCTCAGCCGCTGCGCAAACGCGGAGAGATTGCGGCTTACCTGGAATTGCACATTGAACAGGGCGGCATTCTGGAAGCGGAAACGCTCAACATCGGCGTAGTCGAAGGCATCGTCGGAATTAGTCAGTGGGAAGTGACGGTCGAAGGCTTTGCGAATCACGCCGGAACAACGCCTATGAACCAACGCCACGACGCGTTGCTGGCCGCAGCGAAATACATCGAAGCCGTCAACCATGTCGTTACCAGCATTCCCGGTCGCCAGGTCGGCACCGTCGGCAGAATTCAAGCCCAGCCCGGCGCTTACAACGTCATCCCCGGCAAAGTCTCGACGACGCTGGAATTGCGCGATCTGGACGCGGCGAAGATTCAAACGCTTTTCCAAAAGATTCTGGCCGAGGTCGCCCGGATCGAAAAGAATACCGGCACGAAATTCAGCTTCAAGGAAACCAACGCCATTGTGCCCGCCCCAACGGATGTTCGCGTGCGCGGGCTGATTGATGAAACGGCCAAACAGCTTGGCTTCAAGACCAAAACCATGCCGAGCGGCGCGGGCCACGATGCTCAGGAAATTGCGCCCATTGCACCAGTCGGGATGATTTTCATTCCCAGCCGGGACGGCATCAGCCACAGTCCGCGGGAATTTTCTGCTCCGGAAGACATCACAAACGGTGCGAATGTGTTGCTGCACACGTTGCTCAAATTGGACGCGAGTTGATTGGACAAAAAGAGCGGTTGATAGGAAGAATCAAGGAATAATTGCCTTACGCTGAATATACGAACTATACTCCGCTTGGTCAGATACCAGGCCACTCGGCAGTCATTTTTCGCTTAAAGCGAACTCGATTTTCCTGGGAAACTTCATGGTTCGGCCGCTGACGAAATCAGACAAACTCGATTCCATTCAAATTGGGTTTAACAAAATTGAATCACGGCCATTCATCAGTCGAATGCTTATTGCTTAAGGGATCTTTTGACGAAAGGTTACCGGGAAGCAGTTAAGAATTGGGGGTGCATCCTATGACGTTATCGAACGCTCCACGTTTTCAAGAATCTCTTGAAAGAGCCAAGGCAATACATCTTGAAGGCATTATCCGCAAGCTGGCAGGCCAGGAGGATGAGCGTCATGCCAACCGAAGGCAAATTGAAGAGCGTCGGGCCACGTTGTTGGGGCAAATTGATGACCCGCTTGCCGCGCAAACCCGGCTCGAACGCATCTTGCACGGGAACGAACTGACAGACATCAGCTATCTAGCGCAAGGCATATTATGCGCCCGCTCGGTATGCCGCATTGTCATTCGCGGCAATCGCGGGCTGCTTGGTTACGGAACAGGCTTTTTGATAGCGCCTGGCATACTGCTGACGAATCACCATGTGTTGCCGACAGTTGAAATTGTTCGCAACAGCCTGGCGCAATTCCGGTATGAGCGCGACCTGCATGGGAATGAAGTCTCCCCCGTGGAATTTTCATTGCGGGTTACTCCGGAGCCGATACTATATCGAGATTTGGACATCGCTATTGTTGCTGTCGAATCACGATCGCCTGAAGGAGAGGCGCTGGATCAATTCGGTTGGCTCAAGCTTGATCCACGCGCGGGCAAAGCCTTTGTTGGCGAGTACCTGACGATCATTCAGCACCCTAATGGCGAGCGCAAGCAAATCTGTGTGCGGGAAAATAAACTGGTGAAGTATTCTGAAAATAGTCCCTTTCTGTGGTACCAGACCGATACCGTTGGCGGTTCTTCCGGCTCTCCCGTATTCAATAATTCATGGAATGTGGTGGCGCTGCATCATAGCGCTGTGCCGAAGACAAAACGAATTAAAGGTCATGATGTCTGGGTGGCGAAGGATGGGCGTGTTTGGAAAGAGGAAATGGGCGAAGATCAAATTCTCTGGGTCGCCAATGAAGGCGTGCGTGTAAGTCGGATTGTCCAATACCTACAAAGCCAGGTCGCGAACCAGATTCTTGCCCAAACTGTGTTGACGGCCAATGAACCGCGCAAGGGAGACCTGCTGATTGGAACCGGTGAGGGAGTGGGAGAAATTCAAGTGCGTTCGGATCGTAACGGCAATACGCGAATTCTTCTGCCGATTGAGATTGGCGTGAAAGTTGGCCTTCGTGATCGTCCAACAGAACTTCCTGTCCACAATGATCTGCCGGTTGTCCCTGCGGCTCCGATAAGAGTGATTGAGAAAGTCGAAATTAACCAGGATAACTACAACGAACGGAATGGCTACAATCCGAAATTTCTGGGTGGCGGGACGATTGTTCCACTGCCCAAGGTTAAGAAGGTTAAGAGTAAATATACATTTGGCAATGTTCTGCTGGTAAAAGGGAAGAGCGAAATCAAGTATTGGAATTACAGTGTTGTCATGAACGCCGAACGCAAGCTGGCTTATTTCTCCGCAGCCAATGTGGACGCCGGCAAGTTTCGAGGAAGCCGCAGTGATGGCGATACCTGGTTTGTAGACACAAGAACTGAAAACCTTGAAAAAGCGCAGACAGGCAAAGAGTTTTATAAGAAGCAGAAGGAATTCGAAGCGGACCGAACGATGAATCCCTTTGACCAAGGCCACTTGTCGCGTCGTTCAGACTTGCAATGGGGTGACGACGAAGAAGAGGCTAAACGTAATGGAGACGACACTTTTCACTATACGAACTGCTCGCCGCAGCATTGGCAGTTCAACCAGAATAACAAGGCAAGCGGGTTATGGTACCGCCTGGAAGACACCGCCATCAGTATGCTGTCGAACGGGCGAAGGTTGTGTTTGATCAACGGCCCGGTTTTCAATGCGCCCCTTTCCAAGCTTGGGTCTGATGGTTTAATGCGGCTAAACCTGAAAGGAAAGCGAATCCCGGATGGGACGTTTGGCAACGTAAAAATTCCCAAGATGTTTTTTAAGGTGATTGCTTATCAGCAAGGGACAGAGTTACGCGCCAAAGCATTTGTCGTTACACAAGAAGATCTGCTAGCGACAATAGACAGGTACTACCCCACAGAGCGCACTCTGTCTGTGCTCAATGATCTGGAAACCCGGCTTTATCAAGTCAAGATTGCCGATCTCGAAGCTTTAACGGAACTCGATTTTGGAACCCTTTCAGACCACGATGTGCAGCCAGGCGAAGAATCATTGTCTCTGATGCAAGGTTTGCCCATTGAAGATGAAAGCGAGCTTGTATTCTGAAAATCAGTAGATTAATCGTGTTAAAGGGCAAAGCAGATGTGAAGCAATTGTTCTGTCAGTGACCCTTTGAAGCAGGGCGATATTGAAAATCCTGTGGTTTTTGTTTTTCAGTTCCATCGCCTTCGATGCGTGCAGTTATGCTGCCATCGGCATTTTTGCGGTAAATGATGCGTTTGGGAAAATCGTGCGCTAAGTTCTCGAAAGTGGCTTCCTGGCCGTTGAGTTTCACCAATTTGAAATCCGTGCCCGGCGTTCTGGCTTTCGGATGCGCCACGTAAAAGATGTCGGTGCCGCGCGTTTCAATACGCAGATATTCAAAGAAAACGGTTTTGCCGCCTGCCACAGTCCGGCTCATACCGATTAATGAACCGCCGGAAACCCGTGTCCAGTGTTCATCAATTTGCATCCGGCCACCCGGCGCAGTTTCCCAGTCGCCACTGATCCAAGCCAAATCCTCGACTTTGAAAGTCGTCACTGGTTTGTCAGATTGAACTGAATCGCCCGTCACGCGGATCACATCTGCCAGCTCGACGCGATAGGCTTTGATGGCCGGAGTGAAAATTGACGAAAGCCCGAACGCTGCAATCGCAGCCACAAGCAGAAATCTTCTCAGTGTTACTCGTTGCATAGTCTTCTTATTTCCTCGCTTAATCGTGATTTTGAATATTTTGCAGATTACGGCAACGACTCTACCGCCTGCTTAGCCTGAAGTATTGTAAAAATCCGACATCCGATTTTTGCGGGTGAAAACTTCCGTGAAGCTGGTGAATTGTTCGAACAGCAAGGCGGGCGTTTGTTCGGCAAATTGGCGGAAATCGCGGATCAAATGCGCCTGGTCGTAATACCCGCAGTCGGCGGCAATTCTGGCCCAATTGGGATTGGAGCTTTCGACGGCGCGAAAGACCTGTTGAAACCGGAGAATCCGGCAAAGCAATTTTGGCCCTAAACCCACTTCGTTCAAAAAACGGCGCTCCAATTGCCGTCCGCTGATTCCCAGATCGTTGGCGAGCAAATCTACGGATGTTTGTCCTCCGGCACGTATGATCTGCGAAATCGCGCCTTGCAAGGAAGCGCGCCCATCTTGTTTTGTGAGCAGGAGTTTGATGAGCGCCGTTTCAAGCAGTCGTGTTTTTTCTGACCAATCGCGCGCTTCGTAAATCTGGCCAGGCAATTCCCGCTCAAGTGCGTTGGCGACATCGGCCAACGGCGCGATGGTATTGGTTAGTTCAATGGGTGGACAGGAAAAAAACGGCAAGGTACCGCCGGGCGCGAAGCGAATTCCCAAAATTTCCACGCGACCGGTTGGCGAAACCAGCACAGGCCGCGTCATCTGGCCGACGACAAAGCGCTGTGGCTGTAAATTGCTTTGGCCAGCTTCATTGTGTTCGCGAAAACGATCGCCGAAATTCAGGATCAGCTCGACACAGCCGTCCGGCAGCAATCGCTGTGGCAAAGCGGCAATCGGCTCTTCGCTGCTTTCCAACAGCCAAATGCACTCAATGTGTCTTGCCAGAATCGGCGCGACTTTGTGTTCAAGATAACGCATGCAGCACAGACGCAATGAAGTTGATTGGTGTTCAAGACTGAGTTGATCTCTTGAACCTGTTACCGACGTAAACTGTCATGCCGGACGATAGCACAGCGCAAACACACTCGCACAGGCGTGCCTTTGAAGACAATTCAATGATTCGTCGGGGAGGAAAAGTTTTACCTTATGTGTGACTCTTTGAAGTTATGATCCATTAAGCCTTCTGCCTGTAA
>CAZMXG010000231.1:0-10886 GCA_964570175.1 uncultured Heliomicrobium sp.
AGAAGCTTGGCAAGCAATCGGCCAAGCCAACCTCTGACTTTGCAAAAGCCCTGCTGAATAGAATGACTGGGAAATATTTTCGTTTGTTGAAAGAGGTTTTACTTGAATGGCAAAGCTGATTCCGGTCGTGGCACTGTCTGCGCTGAAAAACAAACAGCCAGTCTGTGCCGAACACCGTGGTGTGCCGTACTGCATTATCAAAACAGGAGAGGACCTAAACGCGTTTGTCACCATTTGCACGCATAAAGATTTGGCGATGTTTCCGCCGCTGATGAAAAAGGATTCTCTGGTCTGTCCGCATCACGGCGTCGCCTTTGACTGCCTGAGTGGCAAGATCACCAAATCTCATGGCAAGGATGCTGATCCGCTGCCCAAAGTCGCGGTTGAGGTGATTGATGGCACCGTTTATCTGAAAACGCGCAAGCGGCATCGCAAGCTGGTTCCAAAAGCCGAGCGCAAATGGGTGGCGAAGCAGGCGAAAAAGTTGGCGAAAAAGCGCCGCAAGGCTGAACAACAAGAAAACGATTAACGCTGTTTGGCGGTTTGCGTCGCTAGCGGCAATTGAAGCAGCCTGGCAAAAATTTGTTGGTATTTTGATTTTCCATTTCCCATTTTTGATTTGCCATTTGTCATTGTCCGGAGTTGCTCTGGCCACAATGAAAAATGAAAATTGGAAACTGACAAATGGAAAATGAAGAGAGCTTTTATCCTGTAAAACTATTGCCGAGCTGCTTACAAGGATCATTTACGAAGTGAGTAATCAAACAAAAGCTGTTATTTGGGATTTGGATGGGACGTTAATCAACTCCGTGGATCATCACTGGGACGCCTGGCGCGAAGTGATGGAAGCGGAAAACATCACTCTGACTTTTGACGAATTCGTTGCGGATTTCGGAAAACGCAATGACGAAATTCTGCTGGGACGAATTGATCCAAACATGTCTGACACAGAAGTTGCCCGCATTTCATTGGCAAAAGAAGAAGCCTATCGCCGCTTTATGCGGGCCAAGGGGTTGGTACTGTTGCCGGGCGCGGAAACCTGGTTGCGGCAATTGAAAGCCGATGGCTGGCGGCAGGCGCTGGGCACGTCGGCTCCGCAGGGAAACATTGACGCCGCGTTTGATGTGCTGGGCATCGCGAAATTTTTTGATGCTGTCATGTCATCCGAACAGGTCAAAGCCGGAAAACCTTCGCCGGATGTGTTTCTGGCCGCCGCGGAGCGAATGGAAGTTTCGCCGGAAAATTGCATCGTTGTTGAAGATGCGCCCGCAGGCGTTGAGGCCGCCCGGCGAGCCGGAATGAGATCCGTGGGCGTATTGACGACGCACGACGAACTGAAAGCCGATTGGGTTTTCGCGGCGCTTGATCAAATTCCGACGAACTTCTTTGCTCACATTTTTCCGCAAGAATAGGAAAAAGCCGCAAGCAGCGAAAAGACGGTTCCAGGCAGTAGCAGGTAAATTGCCAGACCGTAGGAAATTTACGAGAAGGAGTTTGAAACGATGTCTGGAATGCTGGAAAAGATGAAACGGATTGCGAGCCACGAAGCTCCGCCGCCGCCAATTGGGGAGTTGCTGGGATTTGCGATGACATCTGTAGAATTTGGCGTCGCCGTTTTTGAGATGCAAACGACGCCGCGACACGCCAATCCGATGGGAACCTTGCACGGGGGCGTGCTGTGCGATCTGGCCGACATCGCAATGGGCACGGCTTATTTCACCACGCTGGAAGACGGCGACAGCTTCACGACGCTGGAACTAAAGATCAACTTTTTGAAGCCCATTTGGAACGCAAAGCTGACGGCAACGGGCAAGGTTGTCAAAGGCGGCAAAACCGTGGGCCTGGTTGAATGCGACGTGGTTGATGAAAAGGGAAGTCTGGTAGCCCATGCCACCAGCACCTGCCTGACGCTCCGCGGTGATCAGGCAAAAGGAAGATAAAAGCGGCTTCACCGATAAACCCCATGAACCGCACAGACCGATTATTAGCAATCGTCCTGGAATTACAGCGCAACGGGTCGCAGCGCGCCGAAGACTTGGCTGCGACGTTTGAAACCAGCAAGCGGACGATTTACCGCGACATTCAGGCGCTGTGTGAATCCGGCGTTCCGGTCGTGGCGCAAGCGGGCATAGGGTATTCGCTGGTCGAAGGCTATTTTCTGCCGCCGCTGAGTTTCAGCACGGATGAAGCAACCATGCTGTTGCTGGGCAGCAAGTTTGTCGCCGATCACTTTGACGCTCAATACCGCGAAGTTTCGCAATCGGCCAGTCGCAAAATCGAAACCGTTTTGACGGATAAACTGCGTGACGAAGTCGCTTACCTGCGCGATTGCATCAGTCTGGTCGCGACGGAAACCTTGGCCAGCGGAGCTTCCGCAAAATTTCTGCCAACGCTTCGCCGCGCTATTATCGAACGAAAAACAATCCGCTTTCATTACCACACGCGTTATTCGATGGATCGGTCCCAAGCGAAAAAAACGCGTGATGCCGATCCGTATGGGATTGTTCATTATGGCGACGCCTGGTATTTGAATGGGTTTTGTCATTTGCGGCGAGAACTTCGCCAGTTTCGGCTTGACCGCATGTCCGACCTGCAATTGCTCGATCAAAGTTTTGATCGTCCTGCCAATCTCAAGCTGGAGCCGCCGGAAGAGGATCACCGCAAGGTGATCGCGCGAGTCTTGTTTGAGCCGGAAACCGCTCCCTGGGTCCGCGAATCACGCTCGTATTACATCACCAGGATGGAAGATGTTTGCAATCAGCAGGTTGACGGCTTACTAGTGACGCTGAAAGCCCACGCCGAAGCTGAACTTGTCCCTTGGCTGCTTAGCTGGGGCGGACAGGTCGAAGTCCTGGAGCCACAATCGCTGAAACGTCGTCTGGCCAAGGAAGCGAAAAAAATCTACGAAAAATATTCTGACTGAAAATCCTGCTGACATAGGGTTGTCACTCGGCCCTGATACATTCCCCTTCGCTCTGAGACGCAAAGGAATTACCGAAAACAAAACTCATTCAACGAAGGAGAACGAAGATGAACAAGGAATCTCTGTTAGGACAACGCGCGTATTTCAAAATGGTTCATGGCGTAACATTGCGGCTGATCGGCTGTTTCAGCGACGCCGATCTGGATTACCGTCCACAATCCGGAATGCGATCCGTGCGGGATTTGATCATGCATATGTACGGCATGCAGAAAGTTTGGTCGGAAGACATTCGCAAACCAAAGATCACGGCAGAATCGGAAAACCGATCCATTCCCGAATCGGCTGAAGGCAAAGCCGAAGCCGCCAAACTAAAGACCGTGGCCAATTTGCAAGCTTTTGCGAAAGATGCACATCAAGGTCTCGATGAAGCGTTGACCGCAATCACGGAAGATGAATTGGCGGGAAATGTTGAAACCCCGTTTGGCAGCTTTCCCCGCTGGCAGATGTTTATGTTCGCTTACGACGAACATTGGCATCATCGCGGACAGCTTTACACGTATGCGCGGCTGTTGGGAAAACAGCCGCCAATGCTGTACGACTACGAAAATTCGCCTGCCTAATCCTGCCGGAATTGATTGTGGTAAAGCGGACTTTTTCATCGCAAAGATTCAAAGGGGCAAAGGAACAAAGACAGCTTAGAGGCAGAGAAAGAGTTTATTCCATTTTCAAAACTTTGACCCTTTTAGCCTTTGTCCCTTTGCGTTGAACCTGGTTTCATCGACTCGAGAGAGGAAAATATGAATCTACCGTCTTTGGTCAAAGACTATGCCGCGTACAATCTATGGGCGAATCAGGCGCTTGTAAGCTGGCTGAAAACAAAACCTGCCCACGCTTTAGAGCGCGAAGTGGCGTCGAGCTTTTCCAGCATAAAGCAAACCCTGGTTCACATTTGGGACACCGAAACCTGGTGGCTGGGAATACTGCAAGGCCTAAATCCGAAGTCCAATTACGGCCGAGTTTTTGATGGCAAGCCCGAAGAGGTTTTCGCTGGGATCGTCAAACTCTCAGAAGAATTTGCGGCGTATGTGGCAACGCTGTCTGAAGCGTCGCTTCAGGAAATCTGCCCGTTCAGCATCCCGTACGTGGGAGACTTTGCCCGGCCAAGATTCGAGATGATTCAGCATTGTATGAACCACAGCACGTATCATCGAGGGCAAATCATCACGATTGGCCGCAATGCCGGGCTGACGGATGCTCCAATGACGGATTTCATGTTTTATCTGCTGATGGCGAAACAGGAATCTGTCGCCAAATAAAAATGCGGGAGAAGCGATGGAACAAATGGCAGCGGGTTAATCCGCTGCCATTTGCATTGAGCGATCCAGCGCCTGTGGCAGCGCATTGCTCCAATTGCTTTCCAGGTTTGCCACAGAATCAGCGACCAATGTTTCGCCAGCGCAAGTGATGACCAGTTCGTTGCCACCAACTTCGCCAATTGCGGCAATGACAGCGCCCGCTTCGATGGCGATTTCCTGCACACGATCAACGTTTTCCGGTTTGACGCTAAGGATGATGCGCGATGGCGATTCGGCAAACAGCAAGGCTACAGAATCCGGCAAAGCGCTCAGTTGAGCGTGTTTCGTCAAATCAATCTTTGCGCCAATGCCGGAACGCTTGTAGCTGGAAAAACAGCTTTCGGCCAAGGCGACAGCCAAACCGCCATCCGAACAATCGTGCGCCGAACTAACCAACCCGGATTGAATCGCCTTCAAGCACGCTTCTTGAACTTTCTTTTCGGCTTCCAGATCAATTTTCGGAACCGCGCCTCCAACTTCCCCTGTCAGCACGGAAAGCAGTTCACTGGCACCCAGATCGTTGCGCGTTGCGCCCAGCAGCAGCACTACATTGCCCGCTTCTTTGAACCATTGGGTTGTAATGTGTTTTGCGTCTTCAATCACACCCAGCATTCCGATGGTGGGGGTAGAGTTAATCCCGCGGCCTTCGGTTTCGTTGTAAAAACTGACGTTGCCGCCGGTAACGGGCGTGTTGAACGTGCGGCAGGCTTCGGCCATTCCATCAATCGTTTCACTAAACGACCACATTACTTCCGGGCGTTCCGGGCTGGCGAAGTTCAGGCAGTTCGTCACGGCCAACGGACGTGCGCCGCTGCAAACCACATTACGAGCAGATTCGGCAACGGCCAGCTTTGCGCCTTCGCGCGGGTCAAGCTGACAATAGCGACTGTTGCAATCCAGCGACATTGCCATACTGCGCCGGGTTTCTTTGACGCGAATCACGGCGGCGTCCGAACCGGGCAGCACCACGGTGTTTGTCCGAACCATGTGGTCGTATTGGCGATACACCCAATGTTTCGAGGCGATATTCGGCGAAGCCAGCAGGCGACGAAGCAGTTCGGAATAGGAGTTGGAACTTGGGAGTTGGGAGTTGGGAGAAGAGATCGCTGCCTTGATTTTCGGTGTCACATCTTCGCTGGCAACGGCAAAGGGCTTCATCGGGCGGTGGTACTTGGGAGCTTCGTCGGTCAATGCCAGGTTGGGAATCTCAGCGACAATTTCGCCTTTATGCAACACGCGAAGCTTTTGCTCTGCGATCACGTTTCCGATGATGACGGCGTCCAAGTCCCAGCGATGGAAAATTTCCAGCACCTGCCGTTCGTGGCCACGTTCGGCAACAATCAGCATTCGCTCCTGCGATTCGGACAGCATCATTTCGTAGGCCGTCATCCCGGTTTCGCGCTGCGGAACCAGATCAAGATTGATTTCAACACCATTGCCCGCACGCGCACCCATTTCGCATGAAGACGACGTCAGCCCTGCCGCGCCCATATCCTGAATGCCGACAATTGCGCCGGATCGCATCGCCTCCAAACAGGCTTCCAGCAGCAATTTTTCTGAAAACGGGTCGCCAACCTGAACCGTCGGGCGTTTTTCCATGGCGGCTTCGTCAAATTCTGCGGAAGCCATTGTCGCGCCGTGAATGCCGTCGCGCCCGGTTTTGGCTCCGACATAAATTACCGAATTGCCGACGCCTTCGGCTTTGCCGTAAAAAATCTGTTCGCGCCGCACCAAACCCAGCGCAAAGGCATTGACCAACGGATTCAGCGAATAACAAGGATCGAAATAGACTTCGCCACCGACCGTTGGCACACCGAACGCGTTGCCGTAATCGCCCAGACCTTTGACGACTCCAGCCATAATTCGCCGATTGCGGGAAATTGATTTTGCTGACGTTTGTTCTTTCGATTCGTCCACTTCCTCATCCCGAATCGGACCGAAGCGCAGACTGTCCATTGCCGCCACTGGCCGCGCGCCCATCGTGAAAATGTCGCGCAAAATGCCGCCGATGCCGGTTGCCGCGCCTTGATAAGGTTCGATGAACGACGGGTGGTTATGCGATTCAATCTTGAACGCCGCGCACCAGCCATCGCCTATGTCCACAATGCCTGCATTTTCGCCCGGCCCCTGCACCAGGCATTCGCCGGTTGTAGGCAATCGGCGCAGATGAACTTTGGAGGATTTGTACGAACAGTGCTCTGACCACATGACGGAAAAGATGCCCAATTCAGTGAAGTTTGGTTCGCGGCCCATCAACTGTTTGATGCGTTCGTACTCTTCGAGCGAAATGTTGTGCTGATCCAGAATTTCGGGAGTGATCATTTTAATTTTGGGTTTTGGAATTTGAATTCTGAATTTGTCGAAGCTTTGTTCTTTCGATTCAAAATCAACAATCCAAAATCAAGAATTGGATTTAGGCGCGCGCTTTTAGAATCGTCGTTAACGCGTCCGCCATGGAAAGAAACATCGCGCGTCCATCGTTACAGCCGAGCATGCTTTCAGCGGCGCGTTCCGGGTGTGGCATCAAACCCAAAACATTGCGCTCTCGGTTGCAGATGCCCGCGATGTTTTGCAGGGAACCATTCGGATTGGCTTCATCGGTGATTTGGCCGTCAGGCGTGCTGTACCGAAAAATTACGCGGCCTTCGCTTTCCAGTTCGGCCAGCGTTGTTTCGTCGCAGAAGTAATTGCCTTCGCCATGCGCAATGGGCAGGCTCAGCACCTGGCCGGATTTGTACGCTCCTGTGAAAGCCGTGTCGGTCTGTTCGACGCGAACATTGATGTGTTCACAGATGAACTTCAGGTCGCGGTTCCTGAGCAGTGCGCCCGGCAGCAAGCCAGATTCGCACAGAATTTGGAAGCCATTGCAGATGCCCAGCACCAGGCCGCCCTGGTTGGCAAATTCAACCACGGATTTCATGACAGGGGAAAACCGGGCAATCGCGCCGCTGCGCAGATAATCGCCGTATGAAAATCCTCCGGGCAGGATAATCGCGTCGAAACGATCAATATCGGTTTCCTTATGCCAGATGAAGTCAACGGGTTGGCCGATCACCTTGCTGATGACGTGGTAAGTGTCGTGGTCGCAGTTCGAGCCGGGAAAGATGACAACGCCAAATTTCATTGATTGCGAAGTCCTTGTGGCTAAAGTGGGAAACTAGAGGGCGTTTTACAACACCAAATGGAGATTGTCTAGCTGGTCCTAAGGACGGGCATTCAGGATTTTGACCTTTCAAACTGCAATCCGTCGCCAAACATTTGCCGCAAGCTCTCGGCTTCTGGCGGTGATTTCGGCTTCGTCCAAAAAAAGCAACTGCCGGTCTTTCATCAGTACCTTCCCGGCACAAATGGTTGTCGTCACCATCGAATTTTCAAAGCCAAACAAAATGTGCCACGGCAGATTGCCGGAGTTTAGAGGAGTGGTCGGGTGGTAATCCACAAAGATGATGTCGGCGAATGCGCCCGCTGTAAACACGCCCAGCGGAGCTTGGGGAAAGAAGACATTGGCCAGAGCTGCGTTGTTGGTCACAGTCATTTCGATGACGGTCGCGCCGTTCATCCGGCGCGGGTTGCGATGTGCAGCTTTGTGGGAAAGGTAGGCCGCTTTCCATTCGTCCCACATCGCATTGGAAAAACCGTCGTTGCCGAGTGCGACTTTCACGCCCAACCGCAATAAGCCTTCCACGTCTGCAGCGCCCACGGCATTGTTCATATTCGAGCGCGGTTGGTGCGTGACCCAGGTTCCGGTTTCGGCAAGCAACGCGGCTTCGCGGTGATCAATATGGACAGCGTGCGCGACGATGGAACGCGGGCCGAGAATGCCGAACTTGTGCAGCCGGTCAATTACGCGCAGGCCGCTTTTTTGCAAACTGTCGTACTGGTCGGATTCGTGTTCAGCGGCGTGAATATGAAAGCCGCCGTCGTGCGCATTGCGGCAAGCTTCAAGCGTCGCATCGGAAAGTGTCAGCGAAGCATGCAAGCCAAAGGTCGCAGCAAGTTGGGAGTTGGGAGTTGGGAGTTGGGAGTTGATGAAGCGAAGGTTTTCTTTGATTCCGGCTTTCGCTTTGTCGGAGCCGTCACGGTCGGTGACTTCATAACATAGACAGGCGCGCAGGCCTGTTTGCTGCACGGCTTCGGCAACAACATCCAGCGAACCGTCAATCGCACTTGGCGAAGCGTGATGGTCAATAAGCGTCGTTGTGCCGTGCTTCACCGCGTCAATTAGACAGACGAGTGACGAGTGACGCACATCTTCCAGCGTCAACGCTTTGTCCAGACGCCACCACAACCGATCCAGAATTTCCGGGAAGTCTTTTGGCGCTGCGCCTGGAATCGCCATCCCGCGCGCAAAAGCTCCGTAAAAATGCGTGTGTGCGCAGATGTTGCCAGGCATCACGAACTGGCCGCGCGCATCAAGCTTTTCGGCTTGCGGATATTTGGCTTCGAGTTCGGACGATAGGCCAAGCTCGATAATGCGGTCGCCTGCCAGATAGAGCGCGTGCTTTTCCAGAATCTGATTCGGCGTGCCCCAGGTGATGAGCGTGGCGTTGGTGATGAGCATGGCTAAGCTTCCAGTAGTTTATCCAGTTCCGCAATGTCAGGTTGAATGCGCAGCGGCTCACCCACTGAGCGGCGCGCGGTGTTAATGTCTTTCAAACCGCTGCCGGTGATCACCAGTACGACACATTCATCAGACGAAATCACGCCACTTTCGCGCAGCTTCACAAATCCTGCGAAGGCTGCCGCCGCACCGGGTTCAGCAAAGACGCCAGTGGCGCGCGCGAGGCGCGGAATCGCAGCAATGATTTCTTCGTCGCTAACGGCCACTGCGCCGCCGCTTGTTTCGCGCATTGCCCGCATTGCCCGCGTGCCATCGCGTGGATCGCCGACGTTGATGCCGTCGGCGACGGTTTGCCCAACGACCGGACGAATCACACCATCGCCATTCACGGCGGCAACCAAGGGTGCTGCGCCTGCCGCCTGCACGCCGGTCAATTTGGGAATGCGGTCAATCCAGCCTAACTCCTTCAAATCGCAAAAGCCTTTCCACAACCCGCCGATGATGTTGCCGTCGCCTACGCCGACGATGACACGGTCAGGAACCAGCCAGTTTAACTGCTCGGCGATTTCAAAGGCGGCAGTCTTTTTGCCTTCTGCCGTATAGGGGTTGTAGCCCGTCGTGCGCTGATACCAGCCGAACCGCTGGGAAGCCGCCAGGCACAATTCGCATGCTTGTTCATAGTTGCCTTCGACCAGCACAACGGTTGCGCCGTAAATTTGCAATTGCGCGACTTTGGCCGCAGGTGTCGTTGCGGGAACGAAGATAACGGATTTCATTCCCACACTGGCGCACATTCCGGCGAGCGCAGCGCCTGCATTACCCGACGAAGCCGTCGTTGCAACTTCAGCGCCTGCTTCCTGCGCCTTGACCACAGCCAGCGCGCTCGGACGATCTTTGAACGACGCGGTCGGATTGCGCCCATCGTCTTTGACCAGCAATTGGCGGACGCCGAATTCATCGGCCAAACGCGGCGCGTCATACAACGGTGTCCAGCCTACGCTGAGCGGCGGCGCGGGTGAGACATCTTCAATCGGCAACAATGGGCGATAGCGCCAAATGGTGAAATCGCGGTCTGCGGCAAGCGCGGCTTTGCTGATTCGCGAGGCGATTTGTTCATAATCGTAAAGAACATCCAAATTGCCGCCGCACGCTGGGCAAACGTATTTGATCTCGTCCACACGGAACGTGCGCGCGCATTCGAGGCATTTGAAACCGGCAACGTTATTCATCTCAAAACCACTGCTGGACTTCTGGTATTAACCGCATGCCAATGAAACCTGTTGGGAGTTTCAGGCGAGTTGGATTTCTACGGCGACAACCGATTGTTTGGGAACCGCGACCACGACACCATCATTGCTGATTTTGACGGGTAACGATGACGGTTTGACTTCGTCCGTATTTTGGAAGGTATTCCGGGCGCGCATATCGCTGTGCGTCAGCGCCACACCACGGCCTTCGCTGGCTCGCGCGCCGCCTGCCAACCGTATGCGGGCGTTGACCGGCGCATCCAGTGATGGGTTCGTGAGCGTGACTGTCAGGCGTTTTTCGCGGATCGAGGCGGAACCTATGAGCATCGCCATTTTCGCTGTGCCTTCCTGTGTCGGGACGGTCAATTCAGTGCCGCGAATCTGCATCGGCGTCAGCCGTGCGCCCATGTGTGGCCGATACATTTCGAACACGTAAAATGGTGGCGTGCGTGTGTACTTGTCTTCGAGCGCCAGGAAGAGCGAGTGAATACAGTTAACCGTCTGGGCGACGTTGGCCATTTCGAGCTTGTCGGCGTGCCGGTTGAAGATGTCGAACGTGATGGCCGTGTGTAGCGCCTCGCGCAGCGTGACGGGCTGGCTCAGGATATAGTCGGGCCTGATTTCTTCGCCCGGCTGATACCAGACGCCCCATTCATCAAGCACGAATTTCGTGCGATGTTGCGGGTCGTATTTCCCCATTATGTCCCAGTGCGTTTGCATCACCGTTTCGGTGCGCAACCCTTCCAGCAGCACGGCGTACCAGTCCGCCGCTTTGAAATCCGCCACACGCGTTTTGTTGT
>CAZMXG010000232.1:0-10886 GCA_964570175.1 uncultured Heliomicrobium sp.
AAGCCTTTTCGTAATCTTCGCGCTTTTTGCCTTCCTTAAAGACAAATGCGGCTTTGGCGGCCTGATAAGCGACGGCGTTCGACGTGGCCAACGGCATTCCGTATTGCGTCCGCATCAGTTCGGCCAGTTGATTAAACAGTTTGACTCGTTGTTTGGCGTAATATGACCGCCACATGTCGGTTTCCAACCGGGCAACTTCATTTGGGTCAAAATCGCGCAAGCTGTGCTTTCGCGGGCCGTACAAGTCAAAACCCAACCAACCCAAACCCACAATCAAAATTGCCAGAATTACCCAGCGCAACCGCCGAGGTTTTCGTGAAGTTGATGAAGTAACGTTTTGCCGAAAGCTCATGGGGATCGTCTCCTATGAAGGGAATTAATTTCGCTGGATCATACGTTACCACGGCCCAAAGTGGATTACGGAAAATGACGCCTGAGACTTCACAGGCAAGCGGCCGCAGCCGGGACTTTTTATTGACTTGCCGCGCGATGTGATGGTCTAATGCGCGCCTTGCTGGACAAGGCCCTGCTTGACTGAGTAAATCAAAAAAATTCAGTCATTTGTATCACCAAATCCGACCGCCAAATTACCCCGACACCAGTTTCTAATGATGATTCATCGCGTTGCCGGTGGTTTCATCCGGTTCGCTTCCCCGTTGCCCAGGAGAACAGACGATGAATGTTCCTACACACCAAAAAAAATCCTCACTTATGATCTTCTCTATCCGGTTTCGAGTTTTGATTTTGCTCGCCATGCTGGCCTTTGCTGCAACCATACGAATTCCCAGTCAAATCGCCTCCGCGCTTTCAATGCTGACCACGGACACGACAATTTCCACCCTTGCCGGGGGGGGCTTCAGTTCTGAAGTTCCTGCCAAACAGGCGCCCATGGTGTTGCCGACTGCCGTCGCGCTTGACCCGCGCGGACGGGGATTTTATGTGGTGGATGAAGTTGATGGAACCAGCTTGCTCCGTTTTGTCAGTACCTCTTCTGTTCCCATTACTCTTGCGGGCGTTACCATCCAGCCGGGTCACATTAATCTGATCGCGGGTGGAGGCATACAGAATGATGATGGCGGTTCGCCGCTGGATACCGATCTGGCGCAAATTACGGGTTTGGCGGTTGATCCTTCGGGCGACGCGGTTTATCTGTCTATCCCTTCTTTTTCAGCCATTCGAACCATCAACGTAGGCATTCAAAATCAAACCGTGCTGGGCAAAACCATCGCGCCCGGGACAATCAGCACAATCGCTTCACCCGACCAGGCAACATTTCGCGCAATTGCAGTTCACCCAACGACAAAGGAAATCCATTTTATTGCCGGACGGCTGGTATTGAAGCTCAACAATTCCGGCGGGCAGGTAGTCGTTGCCGGAGGCGGCAATCCACCCACGGGAAATGGCGACGGCGGCCTGGCAACGCAAGCGAGATTGACCGCGCCGACAGCATTGGTTTTTGAAAGCAACAATAGTTTGTTGATCGCCGACGGCGGAGACGCACGCACCATCCAGGGCAGCATCCGGCGGGTCAATACCACGGGAACAATCAGCACAGTGGCTTCGGGATTGGAATATCCAACCGGCATCACCGTGTCGCCGACCGGCGATATTTTCGTTGCGCTTGGAAATGCGCAACAGATTATGCGGATCAATTCAACTGGCGTAAAAACCATTGTCGCGGGCAATCAGAGCATGCAGTTGTGCGACCCCAACAATACGCCGACTTGCGGGGACGGATCTTCGGCCTTGCAGGCTTACCTGAACATTCCCGACAGCACGGCCAACGCAACGCTCGGCATTGCCGTGGATGGCCGCGGACTTTACCTTCCCGATTTTCGCTACAAACGAGTTCGCTTCGTCACCTTGTCCGGTGGGACGCAGACAATTTTGGGAACCACGATTCCGCTGAACGTGATCAATACCATTGTCGGCAGCGGCCAGCCATCGCCCTACGACAGTTCGCAAGCGACGTATGCGGAATTGTTTGTGCCGACGGGGGTTGCATCCGATGCACAAGGCAATCTGTTCATTTCAGACACGGGCAACAATCGGCTGAGGTTCGTCAACCGCACGACCTCTCCTATAACGCTGTTCAACACAACGCCTTGGGCGGTGACTGTCCAGCCCGGCCAGATTGTGACGCTGAACAAGGAAGCCGGGGATTTTCAGATAGACGATCGCATCACAACAGCGCTGCTTTTGACCCCACAAGGCCTATACCCGGCGGCCAATGGTTTGTTTATTACGGATTCGCAGGCTGGCGCTTTGATTAAAGTCCCGCCGACTTCAGTGACCGGCCGTCGCAGCGGAGTCATCCGCTTTCTGAATACGTCAAACACTGACGTGACCTTTTTTCCGAACGGCGACGCCAAAGTCGTGGTCCCGCCAGGCCAGATCAAAGATATTGCAGGCGTTCGCCCGCCGAACAATCCGCAAGCGCTTGGCGATGGCTTGCCAGCCAACCGCGTTGCGTTTTTCCCGACCGACGTAGCCGTTGACCGCACCGGAAATATCTTGATCGCGGACCAGGGAAACAATCGAATTCGCAAAGTTGACGCGTTAACGGGCATTGTCGGCACGATGTACGGCGACGGCACGCAGCAGGCTTTGTTTGGTCCAACCGGCATTGCGATGGATGGCACAGGCCGACTGCACATTGCCGATACCCGCAACAACCGAATCCTGCGCCAGGACACGCCAACGTCCACAACGTTTTCCGTCATTGCAGACGTTTCCCGCAATATTCGTCGTCCGCGCGATTTGACGGTTGATGCCGCCGGAAAAATTTTCATTACCAATGCGTTGACGAATCAAATTCTTGACCTGGACGCGCCGACCAACTCGCTGGGCACAACCAGCATTGTCGCCGGAACCGGCAACCCAGGTTTTTCGGGGGACGGCGGCGACAGCCCGCTGGCCCGGCTGAATTTTCCCAACCCAGGAACTGCAACCAATGACATTCAGGTCACTTGCAGCATTATTGCCATGGTCAATGGCGATCTGGTTTTTACCGATACGATCAACAACCGCGTGCGAATGCTGAAACGAAAAGCAGGCACGCCACCGGTGGTCAGCGTTTCCGCCGCCAGTTTTTCCGGAGTCGAACTTGCGCCGGAATCCATCGTCGCAGCTTTCGGTGAAAAACTGGCGACACAAATCAGTTCGTCGAACGCCATTCCTCTGCCAACAATGCTCGGCGGCACTACGGTCAGAATCCGCGATAGCGCTGGAACTGAACGAGCGGCTCCGCTGTTTTTCGTTGCGCCGACTCAGATCAACTATCTGGTTCCAACCGGAACGATTCCCGGCCCGGCAACAATCATTGTCGTTAGCGGAGACGGAACGCTTTCCACTGGCACGCTCAACGTCGCCACGGTCGCTCCCAGCTTTTTTACAACCAATGCCAATGGACAAGGCCTGGCTTCGGCAGTTGCGTTGCGCATCAAAGGAGACGGCCAATTGGTTTACGAACCGATTTCGCGCTTTGACACGACCACCAGTCGCTATGTCGCGGTGCCTATTGATTTAGGCCCGGCGACCGATCAGGTGTTCCTGATTGCTTATGGTACCGGCTGGCGATTCCGCAGCAGCCTGGCAACGGTCAACGCGACGATTGGCGGACTGAGTTCTGAAGTCTTGTTTGCCGGCGTGGCTGACGGTTACGTTGGGCTGGATCAATGCAATCTGCGGCTTCAGAGAGCGCTGATCGGACGCGGCGAAGTGAATGTTGTGCTAAACGTTGACAACAAAACCGCAAACACAGTGACAATTCAGATCAAATAACAGCAAAAAGCCAAACTTGCACGGCTGGGAACTGACGGCTAAGATCAATTTGACGTTGAAACCAAACCCCATCATTTCATCAACTTCAAATTACGCGAGGTCGTCAGTCCTATGCCCAAACCGCAAACGCTCGGCGAACTGAAAGCAGCCGGTTACCGCAGCCGTTCCATCAAGTCCGAAGTTCGTCACAATTTGATCAAACGTCTTCAGCTTGGCGAAACACTGTTTCCAGGCGTTATCGGATACGAAGACACAGTCATCCCGCAACTGGTCAACGCGCTGTTGGCCAAGCAAAACCTCATCCTTCTGGGTTTGCGCGGACAGGCCAAAAGCCGAATCTTGCGCGAGCTGACCAGCTTGCTCGATGAAGAAATTCCCGCGCTGGCCGGTTCGGAAATCAATGACGATCCTTTCGCTCCCTTGAGCGCTTATGGAAAACAGTTGCTGGCGGAAAAAGGCGACGACACGCCGATTGCCTGGGTTGGCCGCGATGCGCGTTACGTTGAAAAGCTGGCGACGCCGGACGTGACCATCGCCGACATCATCGGTGACGTTGATCCGATCAAAGCCGCTCGCGGAGGCCATCTGCTTTCCGACGAACTGACAATCCATTACGGCCTGTTGCCACGCGCGAACCGAGGGATTTTCGCCATCAATGAACTGCCCGACCTGGCCGGAAAAATTCAGGTCGGTTTGTTCAACATCCTTCAGGAAGGCGACGTGCAAATCAAAGGCTACCCGGTCCGGTTGCCGCTGGACGTCTTGCTGGTCTTTTCCGCCAATCCGGAAGATTACACCGCGCGCGGCAAAATCATCACGCCACTGAAAGACCGGATCGGCGCGGAAATTCAAACGCATTATCCGGCCTCGCTCGATCTGGGAATTTCCATCACCAAGCAGGAAGCCTGGTTTGACCGCGAAAGCGACGAGTTGAATGTTCAAGTGCCCAACCTGATTTTTGAAGTCGTCGAACAGATTGCCTTTTTGGCGCGCGACGACAAACGAATTGATAAGCGTTCTGGGGTCAGCCAGCGGTTGCCGATTTCCGTGCTGGAAAGCGTGGTTTCAAATGCCGAACGGCGCGCACTGCAAAATGGCGAAACGGAAGCCGTGCCGCGCATCAGCGATGTGTATGCGGCGATTCCTGCAATCACAGGCAAACTGGAACTGGAATATGAAGGCGAACAGGTGGGAGCCGAGCGCATTGCGCGTGATTTGATTCGCAAAGCCTGTGGCGAAGTTTTTCAGGAACGTTATAACGGCGTGGATTTCCGCCACGTGATGGATTTTTTCAATCAGGGCAAGTCGCTGGCACTCAGCGATGTGATGACTGCCGAAGAAGCGTTGAATCAATTACGCAAGGTCAGAGCATTGGTTGAAACCGCCCGCACCGGAAAAGTTGAAGACGATTCCGAAAGCACCTTGATCGCCACCTGCGAACTGATTCTGGAAGGCCTGCATTCGCAAAAGAAGCTTGCCCGCAACGAAGAAAAAGGCAAAACCAGTTACAAACAATCCACCCCGGAACGCCCAAACCGGAGGCAAACGTTCGACGATTGGAGCAGCGGCAGGGTGAATTAGCTGGAGATTGTTTCCAACAAGGAATTGACCGCGCGTTCCCAGGCAAATTCTTGAATGCGCTGAGAACCTGATAAAGCAATTTTCTGTCGCAGCCCATCGTCATCAAGCAAGCGCAATATTCTGTCTGCCAGCAACTCAGGTCGTTTAATTGCCGCGAACAATGCGCTTTCACCATCAATGCTGAACTCGCTTGCGCCGCCATTGTCCGCTGTTACCAAAGCGCAGCCACAGGCCATTGCTTCGGCGGACGTTAATCCCCAGCCTTCTGACCAACTGGGGCTCAGGAAAATTCTGCACCCGTTATACAAATCAACCAACCGAGCCTTTGTGGGCTGTCTTTCGTAGTGAATCCAATCCGGGATGTATCCCAGGCGCGGCTCCGTTCCAAAAAGAACCGCTTGTAGCTCAGGATATTTTTGTTTCACTATCTCAATCGCCTGTACACCGTCCTTTGTTCCCTTTCCCTCGTTCGGATGCGCCAGCATTCCAATCCGCAATCCTCGTTCGTTGATCGGAGCCAACAACCGGAAATCCGCAAAATCAATTCCGTTCGGAATGTAGGTCGTCCGTTGCTGTTCCCCCATTCCGGAAGCGATTTCTAATAGCTGCCGGGAAATGACAATTTTGTGCAGCGGCAGTTTCCAACTCGCCTGAACCACATCTTCCGCCTGATTCCAGGTTTCGTAAGATTGAATCAGGTAAAACTTCTTCCCTTTCCTGGCCGAATAAACAGCAACCGGAAATGCGGTTTCGCAAGCTGTGGCAAAAACAGCATCTGCGTCGGGAATGTTGAATTCTTTCAAGTCCGTAACCAGCAACAGGTCTACATTCTTGTTCACATCAAACCATGAAACCAACGGACGATTTGCCAGCCGCTGCTTAGATTTCCAAAGGCATTTTTTGACAGCCTCAGCAACGCCAGTTTGGGGTTCAATATTTCTGGGATGAATAACCGTCACTTGATGGCCTAGATCAGTAAGACGATTGGCGTATTCATAAACGACTTTGAAACCGCCTGACGGCGAATTCAGATACATCGGAAGTACGAAAGTTACTCTCATTGCAATTCGACTAACCTGCAGCTTCAATCAAGAACGACTTTCTCAAAATGAAGCTGAATTCAAGCATTCCCTCAACTAAATGTGCCCTGTGGCAGAACAGCAAGCAACGCCTGCATTGTAATGATATTTGAGTTAATCCCACCATACACACCATTTCGGTAATGTGTATTCGGGATGGGGTTTATAACCTCTTAATTCTATTCTTGCCGAAGACTAAACTATTGTCCTTTCAATATTTCCGGCGTTTCTATTGAATGGCACGATGCATGCAATCTCAAGGTTGGATTTGACAACCAATAGTTGAGAAGGAGGAAGTATGATCAATTGGAAAAAAGGATTTTTGTCATTGGCTCTTGCTGGTGGTTTCATCTTGAGCGCGGGTGCTTTTGTTGATGCCAATGCGCAAGGCTGGCGCTGGGGACAGCAGCGTCGAGATCGCGATCGTGATGGTATTCCTGATCGCGTAGATAGGCGAGTCGACCGCGACCGAGATGGCATAGATGACCGTATTGAACGCCGAAGAACCGACATCAACCGAAACGGGATACCAGATCGAGTCGAAAGAAATCGTAACCGAAACAACGGTTATTATGGCAACAACGGATACTACGGAAACAGAAACTACGGTTACGGCAATTACGGCTATAACAACGGTTATGGTTACAATAGTGCCGAATACCAAAAAGGATATCGGGACGGTTTAGATCGTGGCCAGGAAGACGCACGTGATCGTAGAAATCCGACCCCTAACAATTCCTCGCATTTCCGAAACGGTAACTCTGTTTATCGTCAAGGCTTTAGCGAAGGATACAGAGTGGGTTATAACCAATATCGGCGCTGGTGATCGGGTTTCCTTTCAGGTGAAGAAAAGCCTGCCGACGAAAATCGGCAGGCTTTTCTTGTGTTTCTCAACCCGTCTGCATTCCTGCAGAGTGCCGTTTTATTTTCGTCCGACCTGTGAACCCAGCCATTCATCACGCAGTTTTTTCATTTCTGGCGTCAGCTCTTTATTGATGGATTCATAAGCCACAATTTCGACCGCAGGGTCTTCGGTGAAAGTCAGTTGGACCGTTTTCTTCACTCCACGTTGTTCGGCTTCAATCGCGATAGTGTCTCCGGGTTTGTGCTTTTCCAAAATCGTTTGCACGTCAGAAGGCTTGCTCACGGCTTGACCGTCAAACGTCAACACCTTATCGCCACGATCCAATCCCGCTTTATAAAGCGGGCCATTACGCATTGTCGGCCCACCGATGGTTAAAGCTCCGCCTTGCTCCCGAAGCTGTGTATCCAACCAAACTTTGCCAGCGCGAGCTTTGCGAAATTGAAACCCGGCTTTGGCCATCAAGTTTTCATAATCCGGAATGTCGTGGCCTTCGATGTATCGTGTGAAAAACTCATTCGCGAACGCAGCGTCGCCACTGTATTTAGCCAGCGAAGTTTTCAAATCCGGAATTGTGTATGGCTTTGCAGGAGCATAATTTTTCTGATGCTTGCCAAAGCTTTGCCATAGTTCGCGCATGTACCCATCAAGCGTTTTGCCCGTGAACTTTGTACGAAGCGTCAAATCCAATGCTGTGGCCACAGCGCTTCCGTAAGTGTAATAAGAAATAAATAGATTTTGACGGTTTGTCGGATCGGAGGAGGGAGCGCCATCAGCAAATACAGCCTGTTCACTTATCCCGATTGGCCCGTACAGCATCCGGCCCGGCGCATTGACGACTGCATTAATCGTAAAGCCAAGCCCGCGTCCGAAACTAGCCTGGTCACCGCTAAAACCAGCGCGCATCATCGCCAAATTGCCGTAATACTGCGTGAAGCCTTCGGCCAGCCACAGCCCGTCGGAAACGTTGGCGTCTTCAAAGCTGAACGGTTCAATGGTGCGCGGACGCAATCGTTCGACATTCCAGCAGTGAAAATATTCATGAGAAACGGTTCCCAGATTGCCGCGCGCTCCGCCACCTTTGATGGAACGCGTGCTGGTCAAACTTGTGGAGTTGCGATGTTCCATTCCATCTCCGCCGATTTGCGGAACGTAGTTCGAAATAAAAGTATAGGTGCCAAAATCGTAATCCGGCGTTTCGCCGAAAATGGCAATCTGTTCTTCGACAATTTTCTTGCTCATTTCCGCAAAATCGTCCACTTCTTTATCCGAAGCCGCCGGGTCATTGATTGCCAATCGAATTTTGTAAGTCTTGCCATTGGACTGGACCGTCCATTCGCGCAGCCTGAAGTTCGCCAGCATCGTCGGCGAATCCATGAAGTATTGCATGTGCGGTGCAGTAAAGACGTTTGGATCAGAAGTCGGCACCAGCTGCGTGGCAACTTTCCATTCCGGAAGTAGACGGAAGCGAACGGTAATCGGCGCATTTTCAAATCCTCTAGCCCACATAAACGTCGCCGGGATGCTCAAGTGCGCCATCGTATTATCAATGCCAGTAAACGTGCCCGAGCCCAAGTCTCCGAACAAAGTGTAGCTGACCCGCACAATGCCTTTGTGCCCCGAAACATTCCATTGCGTGGGATTCGGTCGCGTGAAGCTGAGCCCCGCGCCTTTCTCATCCATCGCCCGCACGCTGTAAACGTTCTTGGCAAATTCCTGCGCGGAATAGCGTCCCGGCGAAGACCGGCTCATCCGCACTTCGAGCGGTTTGCCAGCTGGAACACCGCTGAACGTCACCGTGATTTCCGCTTCGTGATGAACGGCGTTGGGGAAAGAAATTTCGTATTCGACTTTGCCCTGCGCAAACGCAGACGCAGCAAACAGGAAAAGCAAGAGTGAGAATGAAAGCAGGCGTAGGTTGTAACGAAACCTCTTTGTGTCGAAAGCAGACATGGTTTGGTCTCCTGAAAAATGATTAGTGTGGTAATGGCCGGATAATTACACGGAATATGCCCTGTCGTGCAAGACTGCCACTGATTAGAAGGTGAGCAGGTGTTTTAGCAAAGGAAAGGAAGCGTATCAGTTGCGTTCTGGCTTATCTGACAGCCAGTCGCCTGTGAAGGCTTCAATCGCATTTTTTGTGACGCCGACAAAGGGCGTGGCATCGAGTGCGGTGTTAATCAAACCTTTGATCAAGCCTTTCTTTTTGACTTCATAACCGACCAGTCCAACGGCGACGGCTGTGCCAACCACTGGGATGGCTTTAGCCGCTTTGACCGCCAGTCGCGCGCCGCCTGCCTGGATAATTCTTCGTAATATGCCCGTCATTTTTTTACCTCCTACTTGCTGGCAAGTTTAACGGCGCACGGCAAGAACTTCCAGGTACTCTGCCTCCACGACTGTCGTGTGGTCTTCCGCTTGGTTGCAAGAAGCCCAGAGTTTTTCCAGATCATTGAATAATGCTGCTTTGCCGTCAGCATCAAGCGCAGCAAAAGCTTGTTGGGTGGGACCGAAATGGGTACGGTAAAATTCGACCACTTCAGTGGCTGGATAAGGAAAATGGAAGGTAAGCATGCGCCGTGTTAACTGTAAATCAGAAACCTCACTGCCTAAACGCTGGCGCACAAAATCTTCTGTTCCCCACAACAAAGGTGAAGGCATGCCCGGCGCCGGAGGTACGTGTTTCGCTGTGGTTCTGAAAAAATCTCCGACAAACCCTTCCGGCGTCCAATTGGCCATTGCGATGCGTCCGCCGGAACGACAAACGCGCAGCAGTTCCGCCGCCGCCAGTTCCGCACGCGGAGCGAACATGGCTCCGAACATCGTAACGACGGTGTCGAACTGTCCGTCCGCATAAGGCAATTGCTCGGCATCGCCTTCGTCGAATTGAATGTCCAGCTCAGCTTCTGCGGCACGGGCGCGAGCCTGCTCCAGCGAATTCGTCGCGATGTCTGCGCCCGTTACGATTGCGCCAGCTTGAGCCGCTGGCAGCGCCAGATTGCCTGTGCCGCAGGCGACATCAAGCACGTGTTCTCCCGGTTTCAGCGCAAGCCGTGTGATGAAAGCTTCGGCTTCGGGCATCAAATGCGCTGCGACTTGCCCGAAGTCCCCTGCCATCCAGGTCGTTTTCAGTTTTGTCTTGAGCAAGGTCAATTCGGAGGGTGTATCGGATTTTGCTGTTGGCATAATTTTATCTCCTACCGCATACATTACCGGCGCGAGGTTTCCCACCCCTGCCGGGCAAGTCTCTGCTCTAATATACATTCCCGTTTAAGTTCGTTGAGCGCTTGGTAGTACCAATAAAGGCATTCGACAGCCAAGAGGTAGTAAAGAACCAGCCGGGCCTGAATCAAGTTGGCGAACAGATTCATGTATTCGCCGAGTTTTAGATTGCTCATCAGATTGTGATGAAGGAAGACTGACACACCGACAATGACTGAAAGGATCAGCGCCAACACCCAAAATCGCGGATAGAAAACTGAGCGCGGTGTCAGGCTGAATTTGTCGCCGGTCAAAAGACTGAGAACCAGGGCAATCGCATTATAAGTTGATCGGTCTATCCAGATTTGTTGCATGGAGGA
>CAZMXG010000233.1:0-10786 GCA_964570175.1 uncultured Heliomicrobium sp.
CGGTTTGGCACCTCGATGTCGGCTCATCGCATCCTGGGGCTGAAGAAGGTCCCAAGGGTTAGGCTGTTCGCCTATTAAAGCGGTACGTGAGCTGGGTTTAAAACGTCGTGAGACAGTTTGGTCCCTATCTGGTGTGGGCGCAGGAGCATTGACGGAATCTGACTTTAGTACGAGAGGACCGGGTTGGACCAACCTCTAGTGTACCAGTTGTCGCGCCAGCGGCACCGCTGGGTAGCTACGTTGGGCAGGGATAAACGCTGAATGCATCTAAGCGTGAAGCCCGACCGGAGATTAGTGCTCCCTATGAGGTCCGTGGAAGACTACCACGTTGATAGGCTAGATATGTAATCACAGTAATGTGTTTAGTTGACTAGTACTAATAGGCCCATTGGCTTGACCATAGAATTCGCTCAGAGCAAATTCTATTAAAAAACTACAGCTTAGTTTACGTATTAACTGATTATTCAATTTATCAAGTTTTCCGGTGACTATGTCGGAGGGGTCACACCCGTTCCCATCCCGAACACGGAAGTTAAGCCCTCTTGAGCCGATGGTACTGCGCGGGCAACTGCGTGGGAGAGTAGGTAGTTGCCGGAATTAAAATATCAAAGACCGATTCGAAATTATTCGAATCGGTCTTTTGGTTTTTTGAGTCACTTTAGCCAATTCGAGCCAGACCAAAGCGAGGTTGAGCGCGAACAAACTGGATTAGGTTTGCAGTTTGAGAAGTTTGCCCACGCTCGTTGAGAAGGTAATTAGCTTCAAGCCGGGCAATCTCCAAAATTTTTTGATCGCGAATAAGGTTTGCTATCCGAAATTCGGGCAAACCTGATTGCCGAGTCCCCATTACTTCACCAGGCCCGCGAATCTCCAAATCCTTTTCGGCAATTTTGAACCCATCAGTGGTTTCCTCCATAACCTTTAATCGCTCTTGAGCTTCTTTGGTTTTGGAAAATTGTGCCAACAAGATGCAATGGCTCTCCGCTGCTCCGCGCCCAACCCGGCCTCTAAGCTGATGCAGTTGTGATAAACCGAACCGCTCAGCATGTTCGATCAGCATCACGGAAGCGTTTGGGACATCGACTCCCACCTCAATGACAGTCGTTGCAACCAGGATTTGGGTTTCGTTTGTACTGAAGCTACTCATTACTTTTTCTTTTTCTGCAGGCTTCATTTTGCCGTGAAGCAAGGCGACCTGGAATTCTGGGTAAATGTCGCGTTTCAAATGTTCGTACATCTCGGTCGCGTTTCGCAGGTCCAGCTTTTCCGATTCTTCAATGATTGGGTAAACAACATAAGCTTGATGTCCAGCTTGAAGTTGTTGGCGAATGAATTCATAAATCTTTTCACGGCGATCGTCACCGCGCACAAAGGTTTTGATTGGAGTCCGGCCCGGAGGCAATTCATCAATGATGGAAACTTCCAAATCGCCATACACGGTCATGGCCAAACTTCTGGGAATAGGAGTTGCAGTGACTACTAAAACATCTGGATTGATGCCGCGCCGGTGGATTTCGGCGCGCTGCATGACGCCAAAACGGTGTTGTTCGTCAATTACTGCCAAGCCAAGCTTATGAAACTCTACTGCCTCTTGAATCAACGCATGCGTTCCGATAATGATGTCAATTTCACCCGACTTGAGAGCCTCGTGAATTTTCTGTTTCTCTTTGGCTTTCATGCTTCCGATTAGCAATTCAACGCGGTAATGAGTATTTACCAGCCAGCGTTTTATGTTTCGCGCATGTTGTTCAGCCAGAATTTCTGTCGGTGCCATCAACGCGGCCTGATAGCCATTTTCGACTGAAATAACCATCGCCTGGACCGCGACAATTGTTTTGCCGCTGCCGACATCGCCTTGGAGCAGACGGTTCATCGGTTCCTGGCCGGTCATGTCTTCGACAATTTCTTTGATTGCTCGTTTTTGGGCGTTGGTTGGTGTGAAAGGCAGAATGCGACGAACAACTTCTCGCACTCGATCCGTAATTTCTATGATTTCGCCTTTCGGCTCTTTGATTCGATCGCTGCGTTTCAGGCCAATGGCCATCGCCAGCCAGAAGAATTCTTCAAAGATTAAACGCCGATGAGCCTCAGACCGCATCAGGTTATAGTCTTCAATGGGTGAATCTTCGGTTGGAAAATGCGCGCTTCGCAAAGCTTGGTCACGACCAAGAATCGCATTTCGCTCCAAAATTTCGAGGGGCAATGTTTCTGGAAACTTTTCGGGCAAGTTTGCCAGGATGTGATGAAAGATCGAACGAAGTTGTCTGGTGCGAAAATCTCCAAGCTTTCGATAAACCGGCACTCGACGGGCAGTGTGAATTGCATCAACTTCGGCATCGTCTTCTTCACCAGCCAGCGATTCATATTCGGGGTTTTCAACTTCAAAATAGCCTTTGTACTTGTTCCACTTCCATTGCCCATAAAGCACCACGCGCGAGCCGCGATTGAAAACCCGATTGAGGTAAATCTGATTCCACCAAAAAGCGCGCACTTGCCCTTCGCCGTCTGTGGCGATGAACTCATACATTTTCAACCGTCCGCCTTTTAGCGGAACGATGCCTCCGACACGCACTTTTACATCAACCGATGCGGTTACTCCGTCGCGCAAATCAGCGATGCGCGCCAGATTGGACCGATCCTCATAACGCATTGGCAAATAATGCAGTAGATCTTCGACAGTAGATTTGTAAGGATTCGCTTGAGCTGTAATAGCAGCGATTTCGAGAGCCAAAGATTCCGAAGTCTTCTTGCCAATGCGCGGCAATCCGTGATGGTGAAGATCGATGAGTGGGGTCTTGAGCGAGAGCATGAAGCCAAGCCGGGAAGATTTATCGTTTACTGCCGAAAATTGTCGCCACAAAGTGTCGCGAACCGCCGTGGTTGCGGTGTTCGCAAAGGTAAATTCCTTGCCACATCCCCATACGAAGCTGTCCACGATTCACAGGGATTGAAAGCGAAGCACCCAGAAGCGAAGCTTTGATGTGGGCTGGCATGTCGTCAGCGCCCTCCAGTGTGTGTTCGTAATACGGCGCGTTTTCGGGAACCGAATGGTTGAAGTGGCGCTCCATATCGCCGCGCACGTCTGGATCCGCGTTTTCGTTGATCGTTAGCGAAGCCGATGTATGTAGGATGAAAAGGTGCAAAATGCCGACGTCAATCTGGCCAAGTTCGGGCAGATGTTCCAGCACTTCACGTGTAATCAGATGAAAACCACGCGGACGCGCTTTGAGTGAAAATTCTTTTTGAATCCATTCCATGCGGGAAGCTTAAAGCAAGTCGGGGTATGGCACAAAGCTGGTTGCAGCCGGTCAGAAACCCAGGCTGCGACACATTCCGCATTGGTCGCAAGGTTTTCCTTTTTCGATGGTGCAGTTTTGGGCAGAGGTGAATTCCAACAGGTTACCGAGTTGAGCGGCAATCTGGCTGGAAGCTTCAGCAACATTGAATTTTTGTTGGCTGGGATGAGCTTCGTAACTAACGCCAGTCCACGGCGCAAAATATTCCAGCGGCGCGGCTTTCGTTTCTTCAGGTGAAGCTGCAACACCGGAATCACGTAATGCTTGGCGCACGGCTTCACGAATTTTATTTTTCAGCTCGGTTTCGTTCACGCCATTTCCTAACTGTGGTTTTCGATGTAGTCCACAACGCCGACAATGGCGCTGTCAATTGCTGCGCCGGGTTCGCCCGTTGAAGCAGTCGAGGCGGACCAGCCTTCCTGAACGACGATGACCAGATCACCTTCGCCCGCATCAACCGAATCCAGCGCCAAAATCGAAGCGCCGCGGGAAGTACCATCGGGATTCACGGGCTGAACAAGCATGATTCGCGCTTCGCCATATCGAGCGTTCTTTTGCGTAGCCACGACATTTCCCAACACTCTGCCCAGAATCACGCTTTGCCTCCCGTCGCGATTGCCGTTACGTGCGCTTCGGAATCCACAATGCCGATAATGGTGCAATCTGTCGGCACTTCGCTGCCTTCAAAAGGAAAGCTGGCTTCTTTGCCTCGGCACCAGAACACCAGTTCACCGGTGCCTGCTCCCACCGAATCCACTGCGACCAATGGTTTGCCGGAAGCTTTCAGGTTTCCGTCCAAAGGTTGAATGATCAACAGCTTGCGCCCCGCAAGGGTTGAGTTTTTTATTGTCGAAACGACGTTTCCTTTGACACGAGCAAGTTGCATAAATTCGATCTCGGGTTGCAGAATGGGAATCTGGATTGGCAAGCAACCTCACTGATTGCAAACCAATTCTGGACGATCAAACCTCATTTATCAAAAGGAAACTGTCTTCCACATGCTCAAAGCTGTTATTTTCGATTTCAACGGAGTCATCGTTGATGATGAACCGCTGCAACTGGAACTGTTCCGCCGCGTGCTGGGCGAAGAAGGGATTTCCATCACTGAGGAAGAATACATGGACCGCTATCTGGGCTACGACAATTTCAAATGTTTCCGCACAGCGCTGACCGACGCTGGATGCGAGCAGCAAGCGGCTGATCTAGCCCACGTTGTAGCCCTGATCGCCCGTAAAACCGATTACTACCTGGAAGCCATTGACGAACGTTTCCTGCTTTTTCCCGGTGTGGTGGAACTGGCGCGACGGCTTGCGGAAACCTATCCGATGGGCATTGTCTCCGGCGCGGAACGCAAAGAGATCGAACACGTGCTGTTGCGCGCTGGGATTCGTGATTGCTTCCAAACCATTATCACTTCCGCCGACCTAAAATCGGGCAAACCCGATCCAGAAGGATATAACAAAGCACTCACCGTCCTGAATACGCTTGGCGAGACTCAGATTCAGCCAATCGAATGCATGGTGATCGAAGATTCCGTCGCTGGCGTAGAAGCCGCAAAGCGGGCAGGGATGTGGTGTTTGGCGGTGACGAATAGTTATAAAGCCGAAGATTTGGTGAAAGCGGATTGGATTGTTTCTTCATTGGTAGATTGTGACCCGGAAAAATTATTTGCCTCCGTGGCAGAGTAGGCAGAAAAAGTTCTAACCCTCACTGATAATTCTGAGCGTGATGAAAACGCTCTTTTGCAAGTTGTTTCTCAGATTTGATGAAGACGCAGCTCCTCACGACCCGTTTTCGATTTTGCCGCGCAATCTGGTTGCATGTCGGCATAACGACGTGTGTCTTGATTTCTTTAATTTGGGGGTTGGGCCGCTTCCTTGAAATGTTTGGTGCGACTCATCAAGCCGCCAGCATCAATTCTGAAATCGTCATCAGCCAAATTTTCGGCGGAGGTGGTAGCAGCGCGAATGCCTACAAAAATGACTTCATTGAACTGTTCAATCGGGGAACCGTGACTACCAGCCTGGTTGGGTGGTCGTTGCAGTATTCGACGGCAACCAGCGGAGCCTGGCAGAAAGTGGATCTGTCCGGTTCAATTGCCCCGGGGCAGTATTATCTGATTCAGTTGTCGGCAGGAGCCACGGGTTCAAGGAATTTGCCTGTGCCAGATGCATTCGGGTCCATTGGAATTGATGCTTCAGCGGGCAAAGTCGCGCTGGTCAAGAACAATCTTTATCTGGTCAACGCTCCCAATAGTCTTTGCCCCTCCAGCCAGTCAGAAGTCTCGATCGTTGATTTTGTGGCGTACGGCAGTCTGGCGACATGCTTTCGCGGCAGCGCACCCGCTCCGGCGGCGGGAAATGCTTCAGCCACCTTGAGACGCGACGACGGATGTCGTGACACACGAAGCAATAACACCGACTTCATCGCTGCGCCGCCAAATCCCCGAAGTAGCGCAACTTCACTTCATCGTTGCCAGGGAGTTACCAACCTGTGGCAAGCCGATCTGGTCGTCACAACGCAAACTTCCGGCGCTGCGGTTGGGCCGCGAGGCATCGTTTCGTTTTTGATCACCGTAATGAATGCTGGGCCATCGGAAGCGACAAACGTGGTTGTAACGGATGCCGTGCCTGAAGGCTTCACGGAAATCAGTGGCGGGCAAATCACGGGCAACAATGTTTCGTTTGCGCCAATTGAAGTGTTGTCACCAGGAGAAGAGGCGATGTTTACTATTACAGCGCAAGCTCCTGAGATTGCGGGCAAATACTTGAACCGAGCCGTCGCCAATTCTGACAGCTTTGATCCGAAAACCTCGAACAACACCTCGCTGAAATCGGTTCGGGTTGTCGCTGGTGCTTTCTTTGAAAAGCAGGATACGCTGGTCACTATTGACAGCACTGGTCAATGCAGCAATCTCTATACGGTTGAAACTCTGTTGAAAAATACAGGTGTCACGGCGCAGCAAGACAATACCGGAGCCGAATTCCTTGCCAAACTGACACCGGGAATTGTTGCTCTTGATGGGTCATGTTCCGCCAGCAAAGGGCGTTGTCGAACAAGTGCGCTTTCCGGCGAAAGCACGGTTCAGTGGGATGGTGATGCGCAGGCAGGTGAAGAAATTACGATCAGCTATTACGTTCAGGTCGAAAGCACCAAAAAAGCCGCGCTGGAATTTTGCGTTGAAGAAAGCGTTTACTTCGATTCAAACAACGACAACCTCAATGATGCTGTAACTGTAGTCAGCGCTTGCGATTCGTATAGCTCCATTTGCGATACTTTTGCTCCCTTTGAACCCGTGTTGCCGCCCTCAACGCCGGTAAGTTCACAGAAAGCAGGCTCGATCCTGTTTTTCAATCTGTACACATCTTCTTCCACCGATTCCATCAGAGAGAACACCAGAATCAACATCACCAATACCGCCGACAAAGAAGTTACACTGCATCAGTTTTTTGTATCTGGAGACACATGCACCGTTAGCGACAACTATCTGTGTCTGACCGGAAGCCAGACCACCAGCTTTATGGTGTCGGATGTTGACCCGGACGTGACTGGCTTTCTGATTGTCGTGGCAGTGGATGGCGTAACAGGCTGTCCCATCAATTTCAATTATTTGATCGGCGATGAATACGTTGCGCTGGCCAGCGGGCATTCGGCAAATCTTGGCGCAGAAGCTTTTGCAGCCATCAGCAAAGTGCCGTGTGAATGTGACGAAAATAGTTTGTCCGTGAATCTGATGTTGGACGGTGAAAGGTACAACCAAGCGCCACGCATACTGATGGCCGGCAACTTGCCAAGTTTTGCCGACAACAATTCGACGTTGGTGATCCTGAACCGAGTCGGAGGCGATTTGTTTGAACAGGTAGATATGATCGGAGATTTCAACGGATGGCTGTTTGATGATCAGGAACGAGCTTTGAGCTTTGTCGCCAGCGGTGGCTGTCAATTTCGCCAGCTTATTAACGGGACATTTCCGCGCACGACGCCGCGCTTTACGCAATTTGTGCCCAGCGGGCACACCGGCTGGATGAAATTTGTTGCTGGTGAAGGCAGGGCGATTCTTGGTTCCATGATCGTGCTCAATACGGAGAAAGAAAATTTTTCCAATGTCTTCAACGGAGGCCGTAACCTTCACCGGCCAACCTTTGCCTCTTCGGCAATCTACAAGATGCCAGTATTTTTGCCGCACTGCGGAACTTCCACTTCATTTTACGACCAGTAATTTGTGGCTGCCTTCTTTGATTTTGAAGCTGGCGGTTGCGCCAATCGAAGTGCTGCCCAGAACTTTTTCATCCACGGAAGCAGTAATTTTTTTGCCTTCCTCTCCGTGAACCTTCGCGCGAACTTCCGCTTTTGTTTCGACCAGACACGCCAACGCGCGATCGTTGCTTCTGTAACCGCGCAACTTGACCGGCCCTTCAAATTCGATTTCAACTTTGCCGTTGCGGCGAATCACAGTTCCCTTTGGGCCGACCGTGACATCAAAACTCGACCCGGCGATTTGCACTCGCTCTATCCGGCCTTCTTCAGTGGCGTTCAGATTTCCAAACGTCAAACCAAACCACGGATCGGCAGACATCAGTTCTTCAATTGCGGGCAGGTAAATTAACGGTGTAAATACGGGCCGTAAGGGATTTGAAAGAGTCGGTTTTGCGGAATCCGCGGCTTTCAGGCTTTGCTTCGCCAGTTCCGCCGCTTGCACTTCAAATCCATAGCGTTTCATTCCCAAATAAAGCAGATAGTTCATGGCTGCCTGATCGGAATCAGCGGTGGGAGCTAATTCTTTCGATTCGCGCAATGCCTCCAACATCATTTTGGCGCGTGGCTGGTCGGGAATTCCGGCAAGCAACGGCAGCAAAAGGTCTGGCCCTTTGCGGCCGGAAAATTTTCCGTTCCAATGCCGATCCAGGTAAAGACGGTCGTCTTCGCTCCACATGTGTTCATTCATCATGCGTTTGATTTCGTCATATCGCTCCTGCCAGCGGTCGGCTTCTGTTTTCATGCCGATTTCCTTGGAAATCAACGCCATCAGCTCGGTATCCAAGGCGTAAAGCGAATTAAGCGCAATAGGGGACATGGTCAGCGTATGAACTTCGTCGTTGAATTTCGCTTCGCTATTGGCAGGCAATCCTGCTTCTGCCAGCGCCATTTGCAGTTTGTCGGTATTCGTTAGCTGCCGAGCGCCCAGTGCTCCGAATTCAAGCTCCGCATCAACGCCGTTTTCCAGCAAGCCATCCATGTTTCCGTCCCGCCATTTTTTGCCGTCGCTTCGATTGGCATGCCACCACCTATTCCATTGCTGCAATCGCGGATACGCCCAAGCCAGAAAAGCTAAATCCTGTGTCGCCAAATACACTTTGAACACCGCAAACGCGCCAAGCGGCGGCAGGGATCGACCGGCCAGAACAGGTGATTCTCCTGCCGGTTCGGATTGCATGTACCTTCTGAGCGGAACGCGCCCGTCGGGAGTTTGCCCGGTCAGCAAAATTCGCAGACTCGCGGTTGAACTTTCGCCATCCGTCAAAGCCGTCAGCATGGACAACAACAGCGAATCCAGCCCCAGTACATCGCCTCGAAGCCCTTTTCCAGAGAGGCGATTCATGGTGATGTATTCATCGCGATGTGTGGGCGAATAAAAGCGATTCCACATGGTTGCGCGCAGGATGGCTTCAAAACTGTCGCCCAACGCGCCCCCGGTCATTGTCCCAATTGCCGCACTTTCTTTTTCGGCTTTGTCCAAAACCTCAACGACTGGACGGGCGGCCAATTTTTGGGCTTCGCTTTCCATCGCTTCAAACTCTTCGCCCACCAGGGCAATAAAACCAACAGGCGCATTGGGACCTAAATCAAAAACCAGCGTAGCGTTTGGCGAAGGACGCTGAAGGCCAACGCTTTCGCCCTGAACATTTTGGACTGCCATGGCGCGATCCATTTTCAGTAAAAAACGATTGAGCGGCGCTTTGGTTTTTTGATTGTGGATTTGCTCTCCCAGAATCGTACGGTTGTCGCTTTGGGTGGAATACAGCGCCCAGCTCAATTCATTACGCGCGTCGCTCCAGGGACGGTACGCCTCCATGCTCAGCCGAACGTTCCCCGATGCTGATAATTGACCGACGATTGCTTTTCCAGCGCGATGCCATCGCAACGTGACCGTGATTTTCGGATCGAATTCGGGCCGCCAACTGACGCGCGCAAATTTGCCGTCCGGAGCATGAGTACCCAGTTCGAACTTGCTTGGACTGATTTCGATGCCGTTTGGACCAGCAACCAAAAAACGCAATCCGAAAAAGTTTTGCTCCGGCGCATTTTGCAACCCTGTAACGAAAACCAGTCCGTTGACGTGGGCGGCGTCGTACGCATCAATCAACACTCGCTCAGGTTGGGAAGGCTGCGGGAGAATAGGTTGCTGAGTTTGGGCTGACGGCGACTGTCCAAGCGCGATGGCCGAAATCAAAATTGCTGCCAGAATTGCTTTGCTCATATTTCTTTGGAATGCTGCGTCTTTGGCGCAGCTTTGGTAGTTCGTTGATAGGGCGGTTCAATCGAGGCTACACAACCCATCAAATTCTAAAGTGAAAAGACGATTGATGATACGAACGCAGCTTATGTTGACCGCAAGCGGCTTTTCAAGTTGTTTGGGTTGGCAGAAGCATCGCGTACAATCAGCGCCGCAAATATCCGAAGGACTACCAAAGCTGCGCCAAAGACGCAGCACTCCAAAACATGGCAACTTACAACGATCTTAGCCTGCACGTCAGGCTGTTTATGAAAGGTTACCCGTTTTCGCGTTATGCGATTGAGCCGGGGTTGTGCGCGAAGCTGAACAAACCACTCAATCAATCGCGTGTGGCGCTGGTGACAACCGCGGGACTCAGAACGCCAGAGCAGCAGGGTTTTGACCATTCCAACAAAAAAGGCGATTCAACCTTCCGCGAAATACCTACTTCGATTGAACCTCAAACGTTGATCGAATCGCACCGCAGTTACGCATTCGATCATTTGGGATTGGCTGCCGACACCAACCTGGCGTTTCCGCTTGACCGGTTTCGCGAACTGGAAGCGCGCGGAGTGATCGGCCAGCTCAATCACAGGCATTTCAGCTTTATGGGTTCGATTGTCGGTCCCGGCAAATTGATCGAAGAAACTGCGCCGCAAGTGGCGCGAATGCTGCGCGAAGACGGCGTTGATGTAGTCTTTCTGACGCCTGTCTGACCGATGTGCTGCCAGACAGTTTGTCTGGTTCAGGCGGCAATCGAACGCGAAGGCATTACAACAGTTTCAATTTCATTGCTGCGAGAAGTCGTGCAGCATCTTAAACCTCCGCGCGCGTTATGGGTTCCCTTTCCAATGGGCTTTCCGCTGGGCGAACCGAACAACGCCGGCTTGCAGCATGAAGTCATCGCCGCTGCATTGCGACTGCTGGAACGAAACGATGTGCCGGTGCTGGAAAACTTCATCCCAAAGCAAAACCAAACGAGCAAGCAATGACCCAC
>CAZMXG010000234.1:0-10649 GCA_964570175.1 uncultured Heliomicrobium sp.
CGGGCGTGCCCTGATTCCAGTAATAACGGCCTTTCAAATACAGTTCGTAAGCTTCAGCATTTTCGGTTCCGACTTTAGCCAACGAAGTTGTGCCAGCTTGTGCAAAACGCGGGCGCAATTTGCCCGCCAGTTTCTGCGTAATCTCTTCCTGTAAAGCCAGCAAATCAGAAGTCCGCCGCATGAAGTTGTCGCCCCAAATCTGGCGACCATTGCGCGTATCCACCAATTCTGCGGCGACACGAACTTCATTCCCTCTGCGCGTCAACCGTCCGATCAAAACAGCTTTGACTTCCAGGTCTTTACCAACCTTGCGCGCATCTTGTTCCTTACCTTTGTACTGAATGACGGCATTGCGCGAACTGATGCTTAGCTCCGGCAATTCCGACAAAGTGTTAATCAAACTTTCGGTGATGCCTTCGGTCAGGTACTCGGCTTCGGAATCCTGCGTTTCATTGACGAACGGCAAAACGGCGATGGAATCAATGACATCGCTGCCCCGTGTCGCCCGCCAGATTAACGCAGTTGCAACGATGGCCAGCGCGAACACGACCAACAGCGCGTAAATCAGTTTGCCGCTGCGTCGAGGCTTTTCCGCGATGGCCACTGTTCCGCCAACCGTATTCGATGCAGCTTGCGAAATGGTTTGTGCTACTGGTGGCTGAGTCACGGTCGAAATTGGAGCAATGTTGGTTTCAAAACTTTGCGACAACCCAGGCCTGCTCTCGCTCGGTGGCGTTGGAGTATGGGTGGCGTAATTCGTCGCAAAATCGTCAGAAGCTGGCAGCGTTTTCTCTTCAGAAACTAACAAGGTCGGGACTTCGTTGCCAGAAAGTGACAGCGGAAGCGTTTCGCCAGTTTCATCGGCTTCATCGGCATTCAACCCAAGTAAATCAAGACGCGCTTTGACGCGCTTCAAGTCGCTCAGCACTTCCTGGGCAGTTTGATAGCGTTGCTCACGATCCTTAATCAACATGCGACTGACGATGCGTTCCAATTCAAGCGGAACATTCGGCAATTGCGCGGATAATCTGGGCGGCTCGCTGACCAACAAAGCAGCAATCATGTCGCTGGTGGTTGCGCCTGTGAACGGGCGGCGTTTGCAAACCAATTCGTAAAGCACAATACCCAGGCTGAAAATATCCGTTCGCCCATCCACACGCTGGCCGCGCGCCTGTTCAGGCGACATATAAGCCACAGTGCCAATTACCAGACCAGGTTGGGTTTCCAACAGAGATTTCGTTACAGCTTCTTGATCGGCTGCCAAATCTCCGGTCGAAGTTTGTTCCGTCAGTTTGGCCAACCCGAAATCCAGAATCTTCACGTAGCCGTCGGGCCGCACCATGATGTTTTCCGGCTTGATGTCGCGATGGGCAATCCCCACGCTGTGCGCCGCCTGCAATGCGCTGGCGGCCTGGATGATGACATCCAGCGCATCCACCAAATCCAATTGATCATCGGCCATCTGCTGGCGCAGAGTTTCGCCTTCGATGAATTCAGTGGCGATAAAGTGCAAGCCTTCGTGTTTGCCGACTTCATAAATCGTGATGATGTTTGGATGATTCAGCGAAGAAGCCGACTTCGCTTCTTGTTCAAACCGCCGAACCCGATCCGAATCCTGTGTAAACTGTTCCGGCAAAACCTTGATGGCGACTTTGCGGCCTAGCGATGAATCTTCGGCCAGATAAACTTCACCCATACCGCCTGCGCCAATTTTGTTCAGAATGCGATACCGTGCAATCAGTGAGCCTGTGGAAATTGTCATCAGAAGCTCCGACAAGATTTAGGGAGCGTCCCCGAACCGAAGGCGTTGCCTATTGTCCGCGAACGCTCCCCAAATGAATGAACAATTACTTCTTCTTATTCAGCATATTGCATGTTTCAAATGCAGCCGCCGGATTCACAGCGGAAGTGCCTTCTTCGACGTGGCGAATGATTCCTTCTTTATCAATCACGAAGGTCGCTCGCATGCCGAAGCCGGTGTTTTCGTTGAAAACGCCGTATTGTTTGACAACCGTGCGCTTGAAATCGCTGAGCATTGGAAACGACAACCCTTTAGTTTCAGGAGCCAATTCCTCCGACCAATGCTTGAGAGCGGGAACGCTATCAACGCTGAGGCCGAAAATTTGAGTGTCTGCGTCGGTGAATTTTGCAATATCAGCCTGATATTGCTTCATTTCGCGCGTTCAGCCACCGGTAAAGGCCAGCACAAAAATCGCCAGCACGACTGTCTTTTTCCCTTTGAAATCACTCAACTTGTAGGTTTTGCCGTCCGTGCCTGGCAAGATGAAATCAGGTGCGGCATCACCGACCTTCAAGTGAGTTTTCACCGCAGGGGGTTGAGCCGGCGCTTGCCCCGCCGGTTGGGCCGCCTGCTGTGCCATTGCTGATATGCTCAGCATCAACGTCAGCAAACTCAGCCCCAGAAATTTCTTGAGCATATTGTTGTCTCCTTATGGTTTAGGTTGTCGAAACTTGTGGTTCGAAGATGCTTAGTATTAGACCTCATCGCCTGACAGATACGCAACGTGAGCCGAAACTGGTTTTACCGAATCAGCCATAAAAAATATTCGCGGTATGTCAGTTTCTACCTGTCTTTTCCGCCTGCCTGAATGAGAGGAAAAACAGATGCGAGCCGGCTGTCGCCATCAGCGGCATTCTCACCCACTCGATTGATAGCAGCTACAACGGCCTGTGGAGCGGCACCGACACGTTCAACCTCATGGGCCAGAATTTACCTCGTATCAACCAGGGCATCTTTAAGCTGGGGAGCAATTGCCGTGGGACAGGCTTTTACACCGACAATCTTGACAACAGCATCAACTACGTGTTCACGGCTGTGGACGGAGGCGACACGCTCTTTGTCCAGGGAAATGAACCAGGTGTTGCGGTTTCGGGCGTCGCGCGACGCATCAGGTGACGTGATTATTGTGAATGGACTTTCTACAAACCGATCCGCTGAAGCAGTGATATGAAACCGGGGTCATTGCGCAACGGATCAAGTTTGGGATCGAGTTTGCTACGTAAAATCAAGCCTGGGTCGCGTCGCCGATAAGCGATCTCAAGTGCCTCCAAGGCCGCTGAACGTTCACCCAGTTGTGCATAAACCGTGGCGAGGAAATACGTTGCTCCCACTGTTTCAATCCGTCCTTGCAACTCTGCGATGATCCGCCGAGCCTCCGTCACGCGCCCGGCAGCGGCATAAGCGTGGCCGAGTGCTGCTAGCATTTCGACTCTGCCGCTGGCAAGTTCGTTCGCTTTTTCGAGCGCTGCAATAGCTTCCGTATGATTCCCGTGTTGTGTGCGGGCTTGAGCAAGCCAGTTATAAGCCTGCGCATGGTTCTTATCCATTTGCAGCAGTTCCTCGCAAACCGCGATCACGTCGTCATAGCGACGCCCCAGATAGAGCGCGCGCGCCAATTGCGATCGGGCAATGAGCGATGTCGGGTCAAGTTCGACAGCGCGCCGGGACTCGGCAATGCCTTCTTCAGCGCGTCCACGCGCGAGCAGATAGACGCCGTGAAACTGCCGCGCATCTTTCTGCTGCGGGTTGAGGTTTAATGCCCGCTGAAACTCCACCTCGGCGCCTGGCAGGTCCCAGGCGTAACCCAGCTTCAAAAAACCCAGATAAGCGTGCGCCTCGGCCAGCGTATCGTCGAGTTCCACCGCTTTAACGACCAGCGGGAGTGCCCGTCGTAAACTTTCTGATGGCGGCACAGCTCCGTGCTCACCCAACACCGACCAGCAGATTGCCAATTCGGCATACGCGCCCGCAAATTTGGGATCAAGGGCGACAGCACGCTCAAAAAAGCCACGCGCGCGCAGGGTTCCCTCGGTAGTCCGTTTATCGGCAACGTAACGACCTTGCAGATAGAGCCGCCAGGCTTCAGCGTTGGTCGTCGGGTGTTTTGCGAATTGCTGCCGTTCCGCGCCTGTCAATCCCAGTTCCAACTCTTCAATCACGCGCGCGGCAAGTTTGTCTTGCAACGCAAATGGGGCGCTGGCCGATCCATCGAAATCGCCGACCCAGAGTGGTCGTGCTTGACCGGCGTGGATCAATTGCAACGTCACGCGCAGGTTGTCACCGACTTTCTGTACGCTGCCGTCAATCACAGCGTCTGTCTTCAATTCGCTCGCCGCGCGTTCGGGTTCGATGGCCACGCTTCGATATTTGAGCACCGCGTTCGTCGGTCGCACCGTCAACTGACGTGCGCTGCTGAGCTTTGTAATCAGCGCGTCGGCCATTCCCAGACCCAAATATTCTTCGGACTGCTGGCCGCCATAAAACCTGAACGGCAATACGGCCAGCGTTTTGATCGGTGCGCTAGCCGAAGGCATTGGCGGCGCGGGCTTCAGCGCTCGCCAAACCGCCAGGCCTATCGCCAGGGCAAACAACAGCGACATTACAGCCAACATTGGTAGCTTACCGCGCGCAACGCGGGGCTTTGATAGAGCCAAGTGGGTCTTGAATTGTAGGTTTTCTCCGCATTGTTTGAGATCGTCGGCCAGCGTCCGAATCGTTTGGTATCGCTGCTCGCGGTCTTTGGTCAGCGCCCGGCGGACGGCGTATTGCAAAGCAACTGGCGCGGCGCTGGGCGAGCCATCGTCGTTCAAGACAACAGGCAATGGGAGCGGTTCCGATTTCAGAATCGCCGCCAGCATGTCGCTCGTGGTTTCGCCTTCGAATGGCAACCGACCCGTGACCATTTCATACAGCGTAATGCCCAGACTGAAGATGTCCGTGCGTGCATCCACTTTCTGCCCGCGTGCCTGTTCCGGCGACATATAACTGACTGTGCCCATCACGACACCCGGATTGGTCAGGCTAGAAGCCGAAGTGTTGGGGTTGAGTGTTTGGTCTTCGCTCATTTTCGCCAGGCCAAAATCGAGCACCTTTACAATCCCGTCGCGCCGCAGCATGACATTTTCGGGCTTGATGTCGCGGTGAATAACGCCTGCTACGTGCGCGGCGGCCAGCGCCGCACAGATTTGCAGCACAATCTCAATGGCTTCACGCGCAGACAGGCTTGCACTTTCGCGCAGACGTTCGCGCAACGTTTTTCCGTCCACGAATTCGGTAGTAATGAAATAGCCTTCTTCCGCGTGGCCGAAGTCGAACAGCGTGATGATGTTTGGATGATTGAGCGCCGAAACTGCGTGAGCTTCCTGCTCAAAGCGGCGCACGCGATCGGCGTTTTTCGTAAATTCCTCCGGCAACAGCTTGAGGGCAACCTTGCGTTTCAAGCGCGTGTCCTCAGCCAGCCAGACTTCGCCCATTCCGCCGAACCCAAGCAGCGCAACAATCTCGTACTGATTGACGGCGTGACCAATCAACGAGTCGCGTTTAACCGGCAATTTGTCCTCGAACGATTGCTGCGCAAGCTCTCCGGCGCGGCGGCGGGCTTCAAGATCAGTAGCGGGAACGGAGAGAAAATCATCCGCCAGCGGCTGAGCAGCCAACAAGTCTTCGACTTCGCGGCGCAACATTTCATCACTCCCGCACACGCGGTCGAGATAATTTGCCCGCGCCGCTGCATCCATCATCTTCGCTGAGTGAAAGATGTGTTCGAGACGTTTGAAGCGATAAGCTTTGCCTTCGTCGGCCATAAGCTTCCCCTTGTCTCATTGGGTTAATTCGTTAAACAACCAGGCCTGGGTGAACTCCCAGTCGCGCAACACGGTGCGCTCGGAAATCTGCAACACTTCGGCAACTTCTTCAATGCTCAAACCGCCAAAGAATCGCAATTCGACAATTTGGGCTTTGCGGACATCTAACTCGGCCAATTCCAGCAGTGCCGTATCCAATGCCAGTAACTCAATTCCAAGTTCGTCAGCAACGACAGCCGCCGCCGAAAACGACACGCGCAAGGCGTTGCCTCCGCGTTTTTGCGCATGACGTTCTCGCGCTTCGTCCACCAACACTCTCCGCATCAATTGCGCAGCCACGCTGAAAAAGTGCGCGCGGTTTTGCCAATTCACCTGCCGCCAGTCAATCAGCCGCAACCAGGCTTCGTTCACCAAAGCTGTCGTTTGTAATAAATGGCCGGGTTGTTCAGCTTGCAGGTAGCGCCGGGCAATTCGCTCCAATTCCTTTTGAACAAGCAAAGCCAATTCTTCAAGCGCGGAATCGTCTCCATCACCCCAAGCGAGCAGCAATTGAGTCACTTCTGAGGAAGAGTTCATACCCCTTACCTTACATTTGCCCACAACTGCGGATTTACACCCAACTTCATCTTATCCGGACAGCTTCCGAACTGCTCGATTGCCTGAATTGGCAATCAATGTACCCAAGAATGCTCACTCTTCAAAATATTTTCTCGAAGCATGTCAGTTCCAGAGCATTTTTTCCGCCTGCATGGGTGAGAACGAAAAAAGAGCAAGCCGCCTTAGCCGGACGGCCAGTTATTCAGCCAACCAAAAGGAGAAAACTCATGAAAAGCAAAATGAAGTGGTTCATCGCAACAACAGCGGTCATCACGATAATGGCGATCTTTTCAATCACGGCCAGCCGCAACCCGACGCACGCGCAGGGAGCAGCGTTGGCCTTTCAAGGCGTGCCGCATTGCACGATGGGCACGGCCAGCGGCACTTACGGCTATCAGATGCGCGGGCAGATCATTGGTGTCGGGCCATTTCTGGTCAACGGCCTGTTCACGCATAACTACGACGGCACAATGGACGCCGACGTGCAATTGGTGGTCGGCGATCAAAACTTTCCCGCGGCAGGTACAGGCGGCAAATGGACGATCAACGACGATTGCACTGGCTCCGGCACATTTCGTGTTGAGGCGCTCAAACTGGACGTTACTTACAACTTCATAGCCACCGACGGCGGCAATCAGATTGACTTGCTCAATACCAACGCGGGCGTCGTGCTGCACGGTTATGGCCGCCGCATTGCCGCTCCGGGCAAATCGCCGAGTTGCAATAATGGCACCGTCCTCGGTACGTATGGCTACCGGCTAGACGGCAGCATTCCCGGTGTGCCAGCATTGGCCGGGGCGGGATTGGTTACCCACACGGTTGACAGCAGCTACAACGGCCACATTACAGGCTCTGACGCCTACAACTTTATGGGGCAATACACGCCGCGCACATTGCAGGGCACATATAAACTGGGGAGCAACTGCCGCGGCACAGGTTTTTACACAGACTCGCTTGGCAACAAGGTCAACTATGTGTTCACAGTGGTGGACGGCGGCAAAACGAGCTTTCTGCAAGGCAGTGATACCGGCGCGGCTGTCTCCGGAATCTCGGAGCGTATTCGGTGACAGCCAACATGGCAATTTGGTGAGCGGCCAAGCAAAACGTAGTTATACCATTCTCAAGAGACCTTTCTCCGCCAGAGATGCAGAGAATGGTTTTGGTGAAAAACTTTTCGGTTTAGGTGAAGAAGGCCTTTGTATTACTGGCCATCTCTTTGCCGAGGTTATCCAAAGCGGTTGCTAACTCCGCCAGCAGCCGCGCCATACTCACCTTCAAAGTGAAAACCGGCATTGCCAAACTCGGCATTGGCACTGTCGCCTGCATCGAAATAAAGCTGCACGACAAGACCAAGCTGAAAGGTTACGTCAGCCAAATCAGCGAAGAGTCTTTAGGAGTCGGCGCTACCTTTCTGGTTCTTTATCTGATTTACCTGGCGGTTGGTGATGATTGAGTTGCTCGATAGCCAGATGGCGTCCTCGACCAGATTTACAAACAGCTTCAAGCAGAGATTGGCTACTTGAAACCGTACTCAGCATTCACCAATCCCTTTGCCAGCTATACAACATCAACAGAAGCCATAAGTTTCCAAAAGGAGGAAACGAATATGCCTGCTCAACTACTCAAATGTATTGATTTTGGAGCGATTCCCGTCGGATCGGGGCCAAATCCAAGAACAATCCAAAATACAAAGTTTCGTGTTTTCGATTTCGCCAACATCCCCCAAGTGACAGCCGAGATTAAAGTAATTAGCTCATTCGTTGGACTTGATGCCGGACACCGGTTGGAAATCGAACTTCCCAGAAATGTGAAGGCGGTTTGCATGCGGCTGGTTCATTTTGCCCGGGCTCCAAAGGTGACCTTCTTCAGTTCTGCCGGAACAAAAGTAGGGACAGTGACGCTCGCCGCGACACAGAAAATTGCACAAGAAGTCGTCGGTACCAGTACGGCTGGGATTGTTCGAATCATCGTGGAATCACCAAGCAATGAAGTGCTACTTCTCAGCCTATGTTCGGGATAAATCGGCTGCTATGCAGGTCGAAGTGGGGAATGATCGGCGCAGGTTTATTTTCAACGGTGCGCCGATCATTAAAGAATAGGAATACGCTTTACCAAGATGAGGTTGAAATGTCAGAACGTAGAGTACGCTTAAGAGTCGTTAGGATGGCTAATGATGACGGGTCGAATCAAACCGCTGTTACCCCGGCGAACGTAACTGAGTGGGTAAGAGAGGCAAATTTGGTTTTCGCCCCGGCAGAACTTCGAATCCTTTTTGACCCAACCAATGATTTTGAAACGCGACGAAACACCCGGCTTAATGAGTTGTTTGAAGGAAGTGGCGAGCAGCGGGACTTGGATGCAATCCGGGATGCCGAAGTCATCGGCGATAGTTTCAGGGATCGCGTTGTTGTTATTTGCCGGACAAGCCGCCCAATCGCTCCTCCACCAGAAGGCGGTTGCGGTTCGGGCTGCGGTTTTTCCGGTTATCCTGGTAAATATGTGGTGATGCCTGCATTCGATCCCAATCTCGTCTCGCTCTTTGCTCACGAAATTGGTCATTATTTTGGGCTGCCCCATACTTTTCTCTATGTGATTGATACAACTCGCGATGCAAAAATTGTCTTCGACCTTTTAGGACGAAACCTTTTGGCTCTGGAAGGAGACTCCAGCGTTGTAAACGACACTCCGCCAGAAATATACATTGGTGACCAGAATGCTGGCACCGCTACTTCAATTGTTATGGGAGGGCAAACCGTAAGGTTCCTGAGAGATAATATAATGTCTTACTACCGACCTCTCACTACAAACGCCAAGTCAATTACCCAGGGACAAGTCAGCAGAGTGCAAACCGTTTTGCAACAAAGAGGCCTTGTTGTTTTACAGGTTACCGTGACTCCACATCCTATTCCGATCAATCAGGCCATAACGGTTAGAGTTAATGTAAGCGACCTTACTGGTACCTTGGTCGCGGGGCAAGTAAAGATTGATGGTAAAGTTGTTGCCAATACGAACACACCATTCTCTTACACATTTAAGCCCAAAAGGCGGCGTATAAGCGTTAAGCCTCCTGAATGGGAAACTACATATCCAGTAGGTGTCGTGAGTGCATCAGGTTATCCAGATGCGCCGATAGATTTTGGCTTCCCGGTGTAGCGATCCTTAGAAGGTGCCAGGCATGTGGCTTCGCTGAGGTGTGGTCACAAATCGTAAGTAATTGAAAAGACAAGAAAACCGTGAGGAGCCATTGGCTCAACACTACTCTGCTTCCGGCTCTTTCAGGGGCCAAACCGCAAAGAGCGGAGGCACTGAAACGCTGAAGAGGTTGACAAAAAACTTGGCAAGAACTCCACGCCTAACCATGCGCTCAACCAACCTCACTGGTTATTTGACTTCTTACAAGACCATACCGATTCATCGAAAGTATGCGGAGGTTTAGATTTTGGATTATGTACCCGAAATTGTTATCGCGGCTTCAGTTGCGGTCATCGTCATTTGGTTTTCTGTCACCAGAGGAAGCACAATCTTGAAGGATTGGGCCGATAAGAACGGGTACCAGGTTTTGCACAAGGAATTCCGGGTCTTTCGCGTGGGGCCTTTTTGGGGGCAGAGCGGGCAGGCAGTGGTTTACTATGTGACTGTGCGCGATGAGCAGGGACAGCAGCGGTCAGGTTGGGTGCGGTGTGGAGGCCGGTTTATGGGACTGCTCAGCGACAAGGCGGATGCGGTCTGGAAAGACTGAAGCGAAATTATGAATACGCCACAACGAATCATCTCGGCGGTTATGGCAATCACTGTTGTTGTCGCCGCTGTCATCAGCCATTACTTTGGGATTCCAGACAGGATTATCCTTCTGGTTGCCGGTTACATGTTGTCTTACTTGCTGCTGGAAGCCTTTTGGATCAAGAAATCGGTGGTACGGGCAAGGGTGTTGATAGTTGCCTCATCCCTATTCGGGATATTTCTCCTATCGTATGTTTTCAAGTTTCCATTGTTTCTGCTCGCACCCTGGGCTGTTTTCTTGTTTGTGATTCTGTTTGTGAATTCCGTCTGGATGAAAAGCTCGGCGGCAAAGTCAAAGGAACGCATTGCCCAGTGGGCTGCGGCAAATGGATGGCGATTGGTGGAATTTGAGCATCGGTTCGATACCGGTCCGTTCGGCGGCATTCACTGGAAAGCCCAGATGTATTTTGAATTTGTGGTGTTGGATCAGCAGGGGAAACAGCACACAGGCTGGGCACATTTTGACCATAGCCTGTTCGGGGGTGGCCGTTACGAGGTCAAATGGATCGAGAACTCCGAACAGCCATCGGATGAAAAAAGCTCTACCAAATGACGGTCAGTCCCAACCATACCTGATAAGCCCTCCAGCTACTTTTCCTCGCCAAGACAAAACTTACCTTATGTGTGACTCTTTATTTATCCAACTGGAACCAATCCGTCCAAATCAA
>CAZMXG010000235.1:0-10479 GCA_964570175.1 uncultured Heliomicrobium sp.
GATGCATGGATATTTGCGCATGTACTGGGCAAAGAAAATTCTGGAATGGACGCGCACGCCCGAAGAAGCGTTTGAAATCGCCGTCAAACTGAATGACCGATACGAAATGGATGGGCGCGATCCGAACGGTTACACCGGCATCGCCTGGGCAATCGGCGGCAAACATGACCGTCCGTGGGCCCCAAAACGGAATGTGTTTGGTTTGATCCGCTATATGACCGGCGACGGTTGCGCCCGCAAATTCAACGTTCCGGCGTACATCGAACGCATAAACAAACTTGTGCGCGGAACAAACCAGCCTCAACTTCCAGGTTGCTAACATTATGAGCAGAGCGTTGAAGATCATCAGAACAAGCGAAGTCTGGAGCGAGTCCGAATGGCACCAGCTAGAGCAACGGACACGACGCGCTGCCGCGGGAGCCGGCACGGAAGCCGAAGCCTGGAAAATCATCGTTCGCCAGGCGCGCGGGGTGCTTCGCGAATACAGCACCAGCTTTTTCATCGTCACACGCTTTTTGCCGCCGGAAAAACGCGACAAGGTCGAAGCCATTTATGCAGCGGTGCGGTATCCGGATGAAATCGCAGACACTTTTCCGCTTAGTGCTGAAGAGCGCGCAGCGCGGCTGGATCACTGGGCAATAGATTACGAAATTGCGCTGACAGCAAATTCCATTCAGCAGGCCCTGAAGCTAAAAGTGCCATGTTTTCTGGCCAGCTTTGCTCGCATCGTGCGCGAAGCAGGAATTCCGCCGGAACACTACCGTTCGTTTCTGGCTGCGATGAGATTGGACGTGTGGCCGCGCCAGTTCGATACCTTGGATGATTTGATCGAATCGTACATTTACGGCAGCGCCATCGTCGTCGGCTACTTTCTGACGTACGTTTACGGTTCGAACTCTCAACAGGATTTTGATCGCGCAATGACCAGCGCCAAACATCTGGGCATTGCTTTGCAGTTGACCAACTTCCTCCGCGATGTGGCCGAAGACCAGCGGCGCGGACGACTCTATTTGCCGCTGGACTTGCTTCACAGCGAAGGCATCATTGGGGACGCCGATGCCACCGCGCCGGAGCAACAGGCTGCGTTCCATCGCGTGCTGAGCACGCTGACGGAAATCGCGGAGGATCATTACGCGCGGGCTTACGCTGACCTAGACGCGTTTGCGCCAGATTGCCGCACGGCGATTCACGCTTGTATCAATGTGTATCGCCAGCTCAATCAGCGCATCGCTGTAAGCCCGCGCGGCCTTCAGCATCGCGAAAGCGTTCCCGTCAGAGAGAAATTCAAAGTGCTTCCGCCCAGCAAGTATTGGCGGGTGCCGCTGGCGTATTTGAGCGTCTGAGAAAGTCGAACATGAAACCTGCGACAAACACCCAGGAAGTGATCATCGTTGGCGGCGGCCTTGGCGGCTTAAGTGCAGCAATACACCTGCGGCTGTCAGGTTTCGTCGTGACACTATACGAGGCCAACGACCGCGTTGGCGGTCGCGCAAACTTAATCGAACGCGATGGCTTTCGGTTCGACACAGGCCCTTCGCTGCTGAATTACCCATGGGTGTTTGAACAGTTATTTGCCGCGGCAGGACGCAATTTTCACGAATACGTGCCGCTGCTGCCGGTTGATCCTTCCGTCAGTTTTCAGTGGCCGGATGAAACGCGATTCACACTGTCCAGCAACCTGCCCACGTTGTTGGAAGAATGCGAACGCGTGGAACCGGGCGTTCGTCCCGGAGTAATGGCGTTTCTGCGCGACGCTGACATCAAGTACCGAACGTCTTTTGAAAAACTGGTCAACCGCAATGCCGATAATCCACTGACCTGGCTGGGCGCGCTTTCGCTGAACGAACTGCGGCATCTGAGCGTCTGGCGTTCCCTGGATTCGGAACTGCGCCGGTTTTTCCGCAGCCGTTACCTGCGTGAGGCTCTTGGCGCGTATGGCATGTATTTGGGCGGATCGCCCTACGATTTGCCAGGACTGTTTTCCATCCTGCCGTACGGCGAACTTGCGTATGGATTGTGGCTGCCGAAGGGCGGCATTTACAGCCTGGTTTTGGGCATTGAACGGCTGGCGCGCGAGCTGGGCGTGACGATTCACACCGGCCAGCGCGTGCGACGAATTTTGACCCAAGCGGGACGCGTCACAGGAATTGAACTGGCAAACGGCCAACAGCATTCCGCACCGCTGGTTGTTTCGAACGTAGATTTGCCGACGACCAATTCCGAATTGATCGCGGCGGATGCGCTTTCAGATCGCAAGCGGCGCAAAACGTTGCAAACCAAAATGACGCCCGGCGTGCTGACGTTTTACTGGGGCATTCGCGGCAAAGTCGAAAACCTGGGGCATCACACGATCTTTCTGCCGCAGGATTTCGAAGCGTCCTTCGCCGAGCTATTCAAAGCCAAACAGATTCCGCGCGATTTGCCGTTTTACGTCAGCGTGCCTTCGGCGACGGATTCAGGTTTGGCTCCGCCGGGCGACACAACGATGTTCGTGCTGGTGCCGACTCCGCTGCTGAGCGAGTTGGGCGACATTGATTGGCCAGCCACTAGCGGCGAAATCAAAGCGCGTGTATTGGCGCGACTGCGTCAACACGGAATCGAGTTATCGCAGGAGCGCATTGCTGTCGAAGAAACGTACACGCCAGCCGATTGGCAGCAACGTTTCGGGCTGTACGACGGTTCGGCGTTCGGAGCCGCGCACACGCTGTTTCAAGTCGGCCCATTCCGTTCGCGCAATTATGCCGAGGACATCGAAGGTTTTTTTTACACCGGCGCCAGCACGACGCCCGGCACGGGCATGCCGATGGTTGTGCTGAGCGGCAAGCTGACAGCAGAACGCGTTCTGGCGAATTGCGGATTGCAAATGGCGGATTCTGGCAAGGCGAATCTTGCGGACAATCTTTCCCCGGAATTTCACACGAAACATGCATCTTGAGCGATATGGATCAGGTTCGGATGTTTACGTCGGCTTGCACGGATGGAGCGGTGACCACACGACGTTTGCGCCGTTGCTGCCGTACCTGCCTGCGAACGTTTCGCTGTACAGCGCAGATTTGCCCGGATGCGGCCAATCGCCTGCGCCGGACCGCTGGGAACTAGCAGCAGTCGCGGATGACATCGCTGAAACAATCTCGAAGATTGCAGCACGAGAAATTACCTTGATAGGCAATTGCAGCGGCGCGCTGCTGGGTTTGTTGGCGGCGAACCGGATTCCGCACAAATTCCGGCGCTTGGTGTTGATTGATCCGTTCGCGTATTGGCCCTGGTATTTCAAAGTCTTCGTCGCGCCAAGCTTTGGCAAATACGCGTACTATTCGACGTTTGCGAATCCCGTCGGACGCTGGTTGACGAACCGTTCGCTGAAAGCCAGACGCACTGCGGATTCGGATTTGACGCAATCGTTCACGGCAATCAATCACGAATCGGTTTATCGCTATTTGATTTTGCTGACGGGCATTCACGGCATCGCGCAGTTCAATTCGCTGCGAATGCCAATTGACATCGTTTACGGCGAACGGACGTTTTCCGCCGTCAAACAATCTGCCGTGCTGTGGCGCTCTATCTGGCCGCAAGCCCATTGCTGGGAATTGAAAGGCGCGGGCCATTTGCCCATCGAAGAAGTGACAAAGGAATTGAGCGAACTCATTTTTGATTAAGCTGTTGTGTCAGCAGCCCGCGCGGAAGCAAGGGTTCCGACTACTTACACTTAACCCTCTTGTCCCGTAGGACTGCTGACACAATTCTGAATTTATGACGAATCGGCTGGCTAAATTCATCACCGCAAATGGACAAACGCTGGAATCTGCGTTGGAACGCTGTCTGCCGCTCAGCAGCAAAGCGGGCGCTGAACGATTTAATCAGGCGCTGCGTTACGCCATGTTTCCGGGCGGCAAACGACTGCGGCCAATGTTGACGCTGATCGGAGCCAAGCTTGCAGGAGGCAATCTGCAAACAGCGTTGCCCGCTGCCTGCGCCATCGAATTTCTCCACACCAGTTCGTTGCTGTTTGATGATTTGCCGGCCATGGACGACGCCGATTTGCGACGTGGCCGACCAGCAGTTCATCAGGTTTACGGTGAAAGCCTGGCGATGTTGGCAGCGCTGGCATTGCTGAATCAGTCTTATGCGTTGTTGGCTCGGTCAACGAGTCAGTGTTTAGAATTGGCGCAAAACCTGATGGTCGAAGCCGCCAATTGCATCGGCGCAGACGGGATGATTGGCGGACAGGCAATTGACCTGGAGTTGCGAACAGAAAGCGCCGGACAAGACGCGTTGACCAATCGCAACCTGAAAACCACTGCCTTGATGCGCCTGACATTGACCGCAGGCGCGATAAGTTGCGGCGCAACCGAAGCCGACGTTTCAGCTCTGGCGCGTTACGGCGAATGCCTGGGCGCGGCGTATCAGGTTTGCGACGACCTGTTGGACGAGCTTGGCGAAAGCGGCTTGATTGGCAAACCTGCGCGGCAGGACGAACGGCATTTGCGCCCCAGCTTCGTGGCGGAACTTGGAATTGAAGGCGCGCATAGTCTGGCAATGTCTTTGGCAGAAGATAGCAAAGCGGCAATCACCGATAGATTTGGGCTTTGTTCCGAAGCCCTGTTGCTGATTGACGCTGTAGAGTTCGTCATCCGTGATGTGGAAAAGTTTGGGCTAACTGCGCGAATGGCTGCTTGAATCGAAACCTGAGATAAACGATGGATGTTCTTCATCCCTTTTTAGTTGTAGCAATTGGAATTCTGGCGCTGGTGGCGTGGAATGTCGTCGCCTGGCCGAAAGTTTCAAAGCTGACAGTTTCATCGAACGTTCTCCCAAAGTCACTTTCCATTCTGATTCCCGCACGCAATGAAGAACGCAATCTACCCAGATGCCTGGACTCTGCGATGCGCCAGGACGAAACCGTCACTGAAATTTTGGTGTACGACGATCATTCCACCGACGCCACGGCCAGAATCATCTTTGAGTATGCGCAACGCGACAACCGCGTGCGACTGATTCACCCAATGCCTTTGGCAGAAGGCTGGTGCGGCAAAAACTTTGCTTGTGCGCAATTGGCCGAGGAAGCCCGATCCGAATGGCTGCTCTTTCTGGACGCTGATGCGCGATTGGCTGAAGGCGCAGCGACACGGATGGTTGCGGAAGCTATTCACCGCCAACTGACGTTTCTTTCGTGCTGGCCTGGATTGTCGCTGAAAAGTTTCTGGGAAAAAGCGTTGATGCCACTGCTGAATTTCACCGTCTTTACGCTTTTCCCTGCTCCGCTTTCGCTGTTGCGGCAAGACGCTTCGCTAGGCCTGGCGCACGGAGCCTGTCTGTTAATGCATCGCGCAAAGTACAACGAACTTGGCGGACACGGCGCAGTCCGCACTCAGATTTTCGAAGACACCCGGCTGGCGCAACTGTGGCGCGAAAAAGGCGAACGCGGGCTTTGTCTTGACGGCCAGGATGCCGTCACCGTGCGGATGTACGATTCGTTTGCCGACATCTGGCAAGGCTTCCAAAAAAACTTCTACCCCGCGTTTCGGCATCAAACCAGCTTTTGGCTTTTTATCGTTTTTCACGCGGCAATCTTCCTCGCTCCGTTCTTCCTGGCATTCGTACATCTCAAGTTCGCGCTGGTTGCCGCTTTGGTGCTGGCAATGCGCGCATTGCTGGCAATTCGTTTTCGGCATCCCTGGTGGTCAATCTTACTGCACCCGATGAGCGAAGTGCTTTTGATTGCTATTGGCCTTTCTTCGTGGTGGCACTGTAAATTTGGAAAAGGCGTTACTTGGAAAGGACGCATTTATCATTCCACCGAACCTTCGCCAGCCTCCGGACAAGCCGCAAGCGAGAGCAAGGCATGAAACAGAAACGCGCAGTCATCATCGGCGGAGGCTTGGGCGGTCTGGCAACGGCGTTGCGACTTGCGAAAACGGGTTGGCACGTCACCGTTTGCGAACAGAGCGAAAGCTTCGGCGGTAAGATGAACTCCTGGAGCGAAGGCGGCTTTCGCTTCGACACCGGGCCTTCGCTGATCACCATGCCCTGGGTCTTTGAAGACTTGTTCCGAGCCGCTGGCAGCCAACTGAAAGACCACGTCGAACTCTTACGGCTGCATCCGCTGGCTGCTTATGTGTATGACGACGGCACGAAGTTCACGTACACGCCTTCGCTGCCGGAATGGCTGGCCACCTTGCGTCAACTGGAACCGCGCGATGTGGATGGCTTCCTGAAATTCATGCAATTGGGCGCGCAGCTTTTTGAAGTTTCCAAACAGACTTTTTTGCGCCGCTCACCGTTGGACTGGCCACAGGCCAGCGACGCCAGCGTTTTGCGCCACCTGCCATTGCGTTACGGCTGGGGCAATTACCATCGCACAATTGCGGCGCTTTTCCGCAGTCCGCACCTGCAACAAATGTTTGACCGCTATCCGACCTATGTCGGATCTTCGCCGTATGCCGCGCCTGCGACCTTGGCAGTCATTCCTTATCTGGAATATGCCTTCGGCGGTTGGTACGCACGTGGAGGCTTGTATCGCATTGTTGAAAGCCTGCTGGAATTGGCAAAAGCCACAGGTATCGAGCTGCTATTGCGCGCCGCAGTCACGCGCATCGAACGCGATGGAACAACTGTAAAAAGCGTTCAACTCAACGACGGCACGCGCTTGCCCGCCGATGTAGTCGTGATGAATGGCGACGCTTCGGATGCGCCAAAGCTGCTGGGCGAACCGAACGGAAAAGGCTTGCCGCTGGAGCAACGTTCAATGTCTGGCTTGGTGTTTTTGTTCGGCGTTCGGCGAAGCTTGCCGGAACTGCAACATCACTCCGTTTACTTTTCAGCGGATTACCAACGCGAATTCGCACAGTTGTTCAACGAGCGGCGCTTCCCCGACGATCCGACGGTGTACGTCAACGCGCCCAGCCGCAGCGACCGCTCACTGGTTCCCGGCGAAGGCGAAGCCTTATTCGTAATGGCCAATGCGCCCGCCAACGACACAGACGCCTGGGATGAAGCGCAAATTGGCGCGGCTCGGCAAAATGTGTTTGCTCGGTTGCGCCGCAGCGGATTCCCGGACATTGAACCGGATATTGTCGTCAGCGACGTGTGGACGCCGCGCCGCATAGCCACGTGCTACCTGATGCCCGGCGGAGCGATTTACGGAACACATTCGCACGGCTGGCGACGAGCCTTCCTGCGTCCGCCAAACAAAGACGCCAAAGTCGCTGGGCTGTATTACGTCGGCGGCAGCACGCATCCCGGCGGAGGAACTCCGACGGTGTTGCTGTCCGCGCAAATCACCTGTGAATTGATCGAACGATATGAACGTGCGTAAAACGATTCTGGCAGTGCTGGTCTGTTGTTACCTGATTCTGTGGGTAGGCGGCGTCGCTTCGCATTTTCTCTTTGGTCGCACGCCTGCGGATGCTTTGTGGGCGGCGACTGCATTTTTGTCTCTTGCGGGTTTGCTGGTGCTTTTGACCGCGAATCGCACGAATCGAAGGACGCTGCTTGTGGTTGGCGTAGTCGGCTTCGCCGCCGAAGCCATTGGCGTTCATTCCGGCTTTCCGTTTGGCCGTTACGAATACCCGGATGTGCTGCAACCTCAACTGATAGGCGTTCCGCTGGTGATGGCTGCCGCGTGGATGGTGCTGGTCGCGTATATCAAAACGATGCTGGCTGGCTTCAGGCTATCCATCTGGTTGGAAGCCTTGATTGCCAGTTTGTGGATGGTCGCAATTGATCTGGTGATTGATCCGCTGGCGGCGGGCGAATTGAATTACTGGCGCTGGCTGGATTCCGGCAGCTATTACGGCATTCCACTGCAAAACTTCGTGGGATGGTTCGGCGTCAGCTTCGTCATCTTCGCGTTGCTCAAACTCAGCCGTGAATCCGCTTGGCAACCAAACGCCTGGACGGTTTCGATTGGCCTGAGCATTCTGCTGTTCTTCACCTTCATCGCGCTGGCGCATCACCTGATGCTGATCGCAGCCATCGGCTTCGGTCTCTGCCTGTTGCATCTGGCTATTGCCTACTTTTACAAGATGGCCACAACCAGCCAACTTCCCCACATCCAAACAACTGAATCAAGCCAATCAAGGTAGAGACATAATTTTTAGACAGGACTTTCAGGATGTTTCAGGATTGGCTGCTATCCAGTGAGTCATCATCTTGAAAAATCCTGCTTATCCCGTCCAAAAGCACTGTGCTCCGGTTTGGCGGCGGCTTCATCTCCGCAACTTCCAAAACGCTGTGCATTCGAACAAATCGGGGAGATTCGTGGGTGCTGTGCCGGATTCTTATTGTTCCGCATCAAATCGAAAATGTCGTGCAACAAAGACTCGGCTTGCGCAAAGTACGAATGCCCCAGCAAATCCACGTCGAAATCTGGAACGGCGATGGAGTCTAAGTCGAGCGCGACAGTGTAGGATTTGAAATAACTGCCGTGCCACGGAGTTCGAGTGTTATTTGATATTGACTAACACCGAATTAGCAGCAACGCCATCTATCAACAGGTTGATGAAGACATTACCGCGTCCAACCAGTTCACGAGGTATGAGCACATTGATTTGATCTACGCCCACCAGATCGCCTTGCGGCCCAGCATACGTCACCATCGCATCAAAGCCACCGAAGTTTAACGCTACTGCCGAGAGCGAACTGCGATAGCGGAACCCAGTGCCGAACAAGAGTAGAAATACTTGTTCGTTGGCAGGGCCGAGATCTATTGGGATTGGCACAAACCTGTTTTGGGTTGCGTCGTATCTTCCAATCGGTTCAAAGCTTTGCGCTCCACCTGCCTTAACACGAAACAATACCCCAGCGGCCAGTCCTTGCCCGCTGGCATTTACCGTAAACAATCCAGGCATTACTGGCGCAATTGGAATCGCTGCCGCAGACATTTCACCGTCCCCACTAGTTACAGTCACAGTTGCGGTTCCCAGCATTGTTCCCTGTGGGACTTGATAATTTATTTGTGTCGGTGAAACAAAAAACAAAGGAGCTAAACGTTCTATTCTTGCAGTATCTATTACTTTGACGGTAGTCCCGGCCAAATTTACTGGTAAGGGAAAAGTGTTGGCAGATCGAGTGCTCACAGCAAAATCTTTACCAAATGCCGACACTATAGCTTCAGGTGAAAGCGCAGCCCCGATGTTAAAGCTAGCGGCCGAGACATTTGCCATAGGTCGGATGTAAGGTTCTAAAGCCACAGTTGCAACGGATGAATCAAGGAAAAAAATAGTGCATTTAGAAGTTTTATAGTTAATGTCTTCGCTCGGCAAAGCTATACTGAAATTAGTCAACGTCTGGCCTACAGGCAAAACCGAAGCCAAGTTATTAACTCTCCATTCTATATCAAGAAGATCGCTTTCCTCATTTGGAATAACTCTAGCCGACCAACCATTAGGCGAAGTTACGCTAGTGGCAGGTGGGGAGGAAATACCGCCGAATTGCCATCCTATCGGTGGGAGGATGAGTGAGGATTTTTGCTGCGAATCATCATACCCTATATCAACAGCAACTATAGACTGATTGCTGTTGTTAGCCAGGTGGTAAGAATATATGACTTTATCGTTTGATGTTTGCTGCGACACATATACCCTGACAGGGATAATCTGTGAGCGGTCATATTGCTCGAAGTGTAAGATATTCTTACTTCTAGCTGGGTTAGCAACAGCCAAAGAATTAACATTAGCAGAGCTTGATATCGGCTCAAAATGGACAAGATCAGGTGGATCCACATCTCTATAGGGTCGGCGAAGATTACATGCAGCCGCAATTTGATCTATTCTATCTCTTAATAACTCATGTCTTGCTATCCGCTGTGGAATATCAAATGCTTCTCCTGTCGTGTGCTTAGCCGCTCTAGGGTTTTGGGCAGAAAATGGGCGATGGGCAAACCCATGCGTATTATATTCATGTGCTATTGAAGCATAGTAACTACAAACATTTGAGGTTCGGTGAAACTTATTCCACACCTCCCACAAATGTGCTTGATAGTGAAGTGGCCTAAAAGCAGAAGTAGCATTAAGCTGGCCGCCTAGCCCAAGCCTTCTCATTTCATCTTCCATCCTAGCCTTAAAGCAACCATAGTAACCTTTCATTGCCTGAGAAAGATTATCAAGGTCAGCCGGCTGAGCTTCCCAAGGTTTAATATTTTCTGGAAGCTCGAGTATTGGCGGCGGGCAAGATGAGTTACTCTCTATAACAGAAAGGCTGACATTGCCTTCTATTTCAGCAATGCCCGAAAAGCTACTTGCACCACTTAATGCAGATTCAGCAGTATCCCAGGAGCTTATTTCTGTAGCATAAAAATACTCTTTCCCAAAATACTGTCTCGATGGAACAGATAACGTTCCTTTAATCTCAATTGTAGTAGTAGGGTCAAGCTCATCTGGGTACGATTTACTGGACTCGTAAGACTGCATGAGGCGTGCTCTATCAGTGCAGTGGTTAAACACATCGTGTGCCTATATGACGGATTTGCCGTGAGCGCCT
>CAZMXG010000236.1:0-10440 GCA_964570175.1 uncultured Heliomicrobium sp.
GGTTGCTGCGGCTGGATCACTTTGTCGCCAACGTCGAATTCGGCAAGATGGCGTACTGGGAAGAGTGGTATAAACGTGTGTTCAGTTTGGAACGGTTTATGACCTTTGACGACAAGGACATTTCGACCGACTTTACCGCGCTCAACAGCGTGGTGATGGCCAACGAATCGCGCAGCATCAAATTCCCGATCAACGAACCGGCTCCTGGCAAACGCAAAAGCCAGATCGAAGAGTACAACGACTTTTACCAATCCCCCGGCGTGCAGCACATTGCGCTGCTAACGAAAGACATCGTCGCAACCATCAGCCAGCTTCGCGCAAACGGCGTGGATTTTCTGGAAGTGCCGGATACGTATTACGAACTGCTGCGCGACCGCGTTGGCGTAATTGACGAGGACATCGCTACGCTACGCGAACTGAAAATTCTGGTGGACCGCGACGACGAAGGCTACTTGCTGCAACTATTCACCAAGCCGGTCGAAGATCGCCCGACGTTGTTTTTTGAAATCATCCAGCGCAAAGGCGCGCAGGGCTTTGGCAAAGGAAACTTCAAAGCCTTGTTTGAAGCCATCGAACGCGAGCAGGCGCGACGCGGCAATTTGGTGTAACGGCTGATATGATGGCGCTCGGATTCCCTGCGGTTTGAGGAATCCCCCAAACTCCAAACACAAGAGGGATTCGTATGAGCAAGAAGCTAAAGATTATCTTGGCCGTTGTGGCATTGGTGGTGCTGATTGTTGGTGGGTTTGCCGCTTACACCTGGAGCGCGCTGCATCTGAGTTACTCCAGCGGTGACCGTTCCGGCTATGTGCAGAAGCTGTCGAAAAAAGGATGGGTCTGCAAAACCTGGGAAGGCGAAATGGCGATGGTTTCGATGCCTGGAGCCATGCCGGAAATTTTCCATTTCAGCGTTCGCAGCGATGCTGTCGCCGACAAACTGAATCAAACACTGGGCAAACGTGTCGCCATCCATTACGAACAGCACAAAGGCGTTCCGACCCGTTGTTTCGGCGAAACGGAATACTTCATCACGGATGTCAGAGTTGCTGAATAATCGCATGACTGATCCGAAGTTTCTTCCACTGACAAGCTGGCGCGAGTTTGAGCCGAACGAAATGCTTCGTCGCGCCGCCGAATTTCGCCAACAGATGCAGCGTCGCCGCACGGTTCGATACTTTTCTGACCGAACGGTTCCGCGCGAAGTGATCGAAGATTGTTTGCTGACAGCCGGAACGGCTCCGAGCGGCGCGAATTTGCAGCCTTGGCATTTTGTGGTCGTCAGCGATCCTGGGATCAAACATCGCATTCGCATCGAAGCCGAAGCTGAAGAGCACGAGTTTTACAGTCGCAAAGCGCCGCAGGAATGGCTGGATGCTTTAGCGCCGCTGGGCACGGATGAGCAAAAACCCTTTTTGGAAACGGCTCCGTATTTGATCGTAGTCTTTGCGCAAAGTTACGGCGTGCTGGCCGATGGGCGAAAGGTGAAAAACTATTACGTCCAGGAATCTGTGGGCATCGCCACCGGGATGTTAATTACGGCAGTTCACAACGCCGGACTGGTTTCGCTGACACACACGCCCAGCCCGATGGGATTTTTGAATGAGATTTTGGGGCGGCCAGCGAATGAAAAACCATTTTTGATTCTGGTCGTAGGCTATCCGGCGGAAGACGCGGTTGTCCCCGATATTGGCAAAAAACCCTTGGATGAGATTGCTACGTTTCTGTGATGGACACGCTTATCTATCAAACAGGTTTTGGTAATGAGTTTGCGACGGAAGTGTTGCCCGGCGCGTTGCCCGTCGGTCAGAACTCGCCACAACAAGCGCCGTTCGGATTGTACTCGGAACAATTGAGCGGGACAGCATTCACCGCTCCGCGCTTTGCAAATCGCCGTTCGTGGCTCTACCGCATTCGCCCCTCGGTCCAGCACAAACCGTTCAAGCAAACTTCCAACCGGTTTCTCAGAAGCGCCCCATTCAACGAAACGCCTCCTACGCCGAATCAACTTCGCTGGAATCCGCTTCCGCTGCCAACTGAGCCAACGGATTTTGTTGACGGCCTGACGACAATTGCGGGCAACGATGGCATCGGCATTCACATTTATGCAGCCAATCGTTCGATGCAGGATCGGTTCTTTTACAACGCCGATGGCGAACTACTGATCGTGCCGGAATTAGGCGGGCTGCGCGTTCACACCGAACTCGGAATTCTGGAAGTTGCACCCAAAGACATCTGCGTCATTCCACGCGGCGTGAAGTTCCGCGTGAACTTGCTAGAATCACAAGCGCGTGGCTATGTCTGCGAAAATTACGGCGCGTTGTTCAAGCTGCCTGACCTGGGACCGATTGGCGCAAACGGTTTAGCAAATGCACGCGACTTTCAAACGCCGGTTGCTGCTTATGAAGACCGCGAAGGCGAATTCAAACTGATCGCCAAGTTTTGCGGCAATTTGTGGGAAGCGGAAATTGGCCATTCGCCGCTGGATGTTGTCGCATGGCATGGCAATTACGCCCCGTACAAATACGACTTGGCGCGATTCAATACGATCAATACGGTCAGTTTCGATCATCCTGATCCTTCGATCTTCACGGTGCTGACTTCGCCAACCGATACGCCAGGAACGGCGAACTGCGATTTCGTCATCTTTCCCGCTCGCTGGGTCGTCGCTGAACATACTTTCCGCCCGCCCTACTTTCATCGCAACTTGATGAACGAATACATGGGATTGATCTGTGGCGTGTACGATGCCAAAGAAACCGGCTTCTTACCCGGAGGCGGCAGCTTGCACAACTGCATGTCCGGCCATGGTCCCGACGCCGACACGTTTGAAAAAGCCAGCAATGCCAACCTGACGCCCCAGCGTTATGAAAACACGTTGGCGTTTATGTTTGAATCGCGCTCGGTCATTTGCCCGACAAAATTCGCGATGGAAACTCCGGCGTTGCAATCGGATTACTTTGAATGCTGGCAAGGCTTGAAAAAACACTTTCAACCATGAAAACGCTTCGCTCCCTGCTGGAAAACCTGATTGATTATGCCGGCCTGTTTCCGCCTGCTGAATTGCCCATGGCAGACGCGGTCAAAAACTACGCGGTGTATCGCCAAAGCGAATACAGTTGGATGCTGGGCAAGTTCATCGTTCCGGCTTCGCGGCTGGAAGAGTTTGAACAAGCCGCCGCTGAATTCTGGCCACAAGATAGCGAAAGCGGTTTTTGGAAATTGAGCGTGCTGGGCGGAGCAAACTTGAAAGACGACCTGGCAAACATCAATCGCTTCAGCCGCCGCCATTCATTCGGCGAACAAGCTGCGGCAGTTATGATTGACACGATTGAGTTCAAAGCCTCAACCGTTGCCGAAATCGAAGCCGCGATGCGCGTGATGCATCCGACTTTGACTTGTTTCATCGAAATTCCAATCCAAGAAAACCCAACAGAATTGATCCAAGCCACTGGCGCGCAAGGTGCGCTTGCCAAAGTTCGCACTGGTGGAGTGACAGCCGAAGCATTCCCTTCCTCGCAAAACCTGGCACGATTCATTGCTGCTTGCGCGACAGAAGATGTGGCGTTCAAAGCCACCGCCGGATTGCATCATCCATTGCGTTCGGTGAACCGCCTGACGTACAAACCGGATAGCGCGGCGGCGTTGATGCATGGGTTCCTGAACGTTTTTCTGGCTGCGGCTTTTGCCCAGAACGGAGCGAGCGTTAAACAATTGGCCGAGATGCTGGAAGAAATTTCGCCTGAAGCGTTCCGGTTTGAAGAAGGCTGCGTTTATTGGCGAGATGAAATGCTGGTCGTCGGGCACATTCGCAACGCCCGGCATTTGTTTTCCATGAGCTTCGGTTCGTGTTCGTTCACCGAACCGATTGAAGATTTACAACGCTTGCAACTGCTTTGACCCCAAATGATTCTTCTCCTCAACGGTTCGATTAACGCCGGCAAAAGCACGGTTTCCAAACGCCTGTGCGAGATGTTGCCGCGAACGGCTCACGTAGAAGTTGATAGCTTGCGCGATTTCATCAGTTGGATGCCGCTGGAAGAAAGCATTCCCATCAACATCGAAACTTCCATCGCTGTCACCAAAGTCTTCGTCCGGCACGGGCTGAATGTGATTTTCAGCTACCCGTTGCGCCCGGAAGATTACGAAATCATCCTGCGCGAATTTGCCGAACTTGATGTTCCGGTTTACGGCGTAACGTTGCGGCCACGCTTGGAAGTTTCGCTGACAAATCGCGGCACTCGGCAACTGACGGAATGGGAACGCAGCCGCATTCCCTTCCATTACGAAACCAACCTGAACCAGCCGGATTTCGGCATCATTATTGATAACTCCGAGCAATCCCCCGAAGAAACCGCGCGCGAAATTTTGCGCTACACAGAGAGCGAACAATGACTGGCATCAACGAAACTCACGATCAGCAGCTGGAAAGTTGGGTAAAATCCGCCAACTTCTCTGACACCGATTTCCCGATTCAGAATCTGCCGTTCTGTTTGTTTGAAGACATTGGTGACGATGACGATATGCCTGGTATCGGAGTGGCCATCGGTGACCAAGTTCTCGACTTAACCTCTCTCGCCGAAGCAATTTGGTCAGAAAACTTGTTTGATGAAATTGCAGACGCCTGCACACTTTATCCTGATCTGGATTTGATGCTGAGGCTGGAACCGGAACAGCTTTCTGAATTACGGCAACGAGTCAGCAAATTGCTACGCGCCGACAATAAAAGCGACGAACGATATATCGCCGAAGACTGTTTGATTCCGATGAACGAGGTCCGAATGCTGGTTCCCCACACCATCGGTGATTACACTGACTTTTACGCTTCGGTCTACCACGCGACCAACATCGGCAAGATGTTTCGTCCCGATCAGCCGTTGATGCCGAATTACAAATGGATTCCGATTGGGTATCACGGTCGAGCTTCGTCAATCGTTCCAAGCAACACCCCGATTCGTCGCCCTTCCGGCCAAACGATGGCTGACGGCGCTGAAGCCCCGACCTTTGGGCCAAGCAAGGTACTGGATTATGAATTGGAAGTCGGCTTTTTCATCCGAGAAGGAAACGAGCAAGGCCAGCCGGTTTCAATCACCGAAGCCGAAAATCACATCTTCGGCTTGTGTCTGGTCAATGATTGGTCGGCGCGCGACATTCAACGGTGGGAATACCAGCCGCTGGGACCGTTTCTGGCGAAGAGTTTCGCCACGACGATTTCTCCGTGGATTGTCACAACGGAAGCGCTCGCTCCGTTCCGCGTTCCAGCGTTCCAGCGTGAAGCCACCGATCCACAACCACTGCCTTACCTGGATTCGCCCGAAAACCGCCAGTTCGGAGGCTTCGACATCAAGCTGGAAGTTCTGATTACAACCGAACAGATGCGCCAGCAAAACCTCGTGCCGCATCGCCTGAGCGCCAGCAATACCAAAGACCTCTACTGGACCTTCGCGCAGATGTTGACGCACCACAGTAGCAATGGCTGCAACCTGCGCTCTGGAGATTTGCTGGCCAGCGGAACGGTTTCCGGCGCAAGCAAAGACAGCCAAGGCAGTTTAATCGAATTGACCGAGCGCGGCTCCAAGCCCATCAGCTTGCCAACCGGCGAAATCCGCCGCTTTTTGGAAGACGGCGACGAAGTGATTTTGCGTGGATACTGCGAACGCGAAGGATTTCGTCGCATCGGTTTCGGCGAATGCCGAGGAGTCATTTTGCCTGCGAGCTCCTAACTTCCCTTCAGCCAGCTTGATCCAGACCTAAATCGGGTAGCGAGTTCACAATCTTCATCGTTTCCAGGCTGACGGTGATGATCTGGCCGACCAGACGCACAATGTATTGGGGATCGTCTTCGCGGTTCGGGTCGTTGGTGATGCCACTGCGTTTGTCGGTCGAAACCTGATACTGGTCAATCACCCATTCCAGCGCCGAGCGGTTGCCCAATCGGTATTCGAACGTTTCCGGCGGAATGCCATCGAGCATCAAGGATTTGTTGTACACGATCTGTGTTTTGTCCTTGCTCAGCTTCATTTTCTCGACGCGCCAGTTCAACCGTTCACCGGGCGTATCAATCTTTTCCAGCGGATATTCCGGCTGCAGTTCGTAATGGACGTGAAGTTCAGCCAGGCGAGCGCCCGCTTCGGCAAAGCCCCGAAAGTCCGGCGCGAAGGGAATGCGCGGCAGTTCCCGCTTCAAATTTGCGGCGTAACGTTCGCGATAAATCGGGTGATGCAAGATCGCATAGACGTAATGAAAGATGTTCCACTTGGTGATGGCCGGATCGTTGTAGTGCGAGCGGAATTGTTCGAGCGCCCAATCGGTGATGTTCTCGCGGCGGTTCGTGCCGTCTTCAGTGTATGTGTAGAAAGGGAAGCATTGAGTTCCGCCATTGGCTGAGTTTGAGAATTTGAATTCGACAATTGCATTGGAAATTAGGCATCTGAACACATCATGTCCCAGCCCACTCGCACAAATGATGTGATTCTCGCTTTCAGCGTCCAAAGTCGGAAAGATTAACGAAAAACCGTACACTCGCTCATTCAATCCTTTATCGAAAAACAAATAGGTTTTTGTATACGGACGATAGCCAGCAAACCTCACCTTCTCTGGCGAGAAGATAAGTGCTTTTCCCCGCATTAACCTATGTTTCAACTCTTCGCTCCAACTTATTTGCTTATCATCGTTGGTAACAAATTCGTCTATGTTTGGCGATTCATTTTTTGCGCGCTGCCATCTATGTAAATGATCGTTATAAACATCAATCGTTTTCCTGATGTTGTTTGCCAGAGAAATTTTGTCGAAGTTATAGGCCCAGACGTCTCGATTGGTTTTTACTCCGTTGCTAAAGGTTTTGAAAATGCTTTGATGACTCAGCGTTTCGGAGGACTTGGTTTCTTTATCGCCAATTGAAATGTAACCGGCAAATTCATCGTGCATCCCTTGCGTAATCCATGTTTGCCGGCCATCCGGCTGCAACTCTTGCCATTCGACGTTTTCGATCCCCTGTTTTTCATACAGTAAGACGTACTTCTGCTCTCTGCGCCAGAATTCGTCTACGTGGGCGTAATGAATTTTTGCCATTGGCAATCTTTGGGAATCGCTCCTTGAAGGTTTTGGCCTGCGACAGCAGGCACCAGAGAGTAGCACCGGATGCAGCGAAGCGGAATCCGGTGAACGCAATCATCAAAAATCACCAGCCTGCGTCAGCGGGCGGCAGAAATTTTGCGGGCATCTCCGTGTTCTTACGTGCGGCCATTTTCTGTCGCGCGCTTCGCACGCTAATTCCGAATTTGCCGCTCACCCCGCGTTTCACGCGGGGCTACTCTCTGTTGCGCGCCTGGCGCGCTAGCCGTCTGTTTTCACGCCGAACCCCGCGTTTCACGCGGGGCTACTTTCTGTTGCGCGCTTTGCGCGTTTCCCTTGCGCCTCGCGTTATTCCTTGCTCACACGTTTCACGCGGGGCTACTCTCTGTTGGGAGCTTTGCGCACTAAACGGGCGTTTCCTGCGTTACGGGTTCAATCAAAAAGATATTTCAGGTCGTACTCGATCTGGTGCGCGTTGAGCAAGGCAATGAATTCCTCTTCAAAATTCTGCTTTCGATGATGCTCTTCCTGGCGCTGAATGTAACGGCGGACGGTTTCCTTCAACGATGGGTTGACCGAAAACGCGCCATACCCGCGCTGCCATTCAAACCTTGTTGGAATGAACCCAGATTGGTTCACCCATTTCGATGTGCTCGCCTTCAATTCCCGCATGAAATCGGCGATGCGGTGATTCTGATTCAAGCTGACAAGCAAATGGACGTGGTCTGCGACGCCGCCTACTTCCAACGCAATGCCTTCAAGCCCACGCACCGTGCCGCCGAGATATTGGTGCAATTGCCCGCGCCAGCGTTCTTCTATCATCGAATGGCGTTGTTTCGTGGCAAACACAATGTGGTAGAGCAAGCTCGTATGAGTATGAGCCATGGCAGATTCCTCCTGGTTTTGGTTTGGTGGGGTGGCCGAATTGATTGCTGTCGCCTGCTTCGCAGGCTTTGGTGACTGGGATTCGCGGTCCCACAGTTTCGCGCTGTCGCGCTTCACTGTGGGCTACTGTCTGCTGCCTGCGTTGCAGGCTGAGAGCGGCGTTTGCGAACAAAAACTCTCTGTCGCCTGCTTCGCAGGCTTTGGTGACTGCGATTCGCGGTCCCACAGTTTCGCGCTAGCGCGCTTCACTGTGGGCGACTCTCTGCTGCCTGCTCCGCAGGCCAAAACAGCTTACAGCAGGCAACAAATTTCTCTGTCGCGCTTCACTGTGGGCTACTCTTTGCTGCCTGCTCCGCAGGCGGAACTTCGTGCTCCCGCAATTATTTTTTGCCGTCTGCGCAGCAGGCAACAGAGAGTAGCACCGGATGTAGCAAAGCGGAATCCGGTGAACGCAATCATCAAAAATCAGTTCCAGCCTGCAACAGCAGGCAACAGAAAGTAGCAATGGATAAAGCGAAGCGGAATCCGGTGAACGCAATCATCAAAAATCAGTTCCAGCCTGCAACAGCGACAGAAAGTAGCACCGGATAAAGCGAAGCGGAATCCGGTGTCAATGATTAGGACAAACGCCAGAGCCTGCGACAGCAGGCGACAGAAAGCAGCACCAGATAAGGCGAAGCGGAATCCGGTGGCTATTCAATGCCTCGGCGCAAAATCATTCCACCTAATCAGAGCGCCGTTTGCGAACAAAGATGTTGATGCTGACGCCGACTTGAATGCCGAAAACGTTATGCGTGGTGCCGGACAATTTCGGATTTTTCCGCACGTTGCCGCCCAAATCCAGCACGTAGATTTCGTCAAAATCCTGCGCCAAATGCTTGCGCATACCGTCAAATGCCAGATTGTCCACAAAGCTATTGTTGGTGACGAAGGCGACAATGCCTTCGTCACCGATGCGGTCGGTCGCCCAACGAATGGCTTTAACGTAAGGATCGCTCAGCTTATTGACCAGCGTCGCTTTGGAATCTTTGGCGTACGTGTCGGAAACGCGTTTGTCCAGCGTCTTGTACTTGCGGTTTTTGTTGTTGTCGTTTTCGTTGACCTGACTGGCATTGTACGGCGGGTTGCCGATGATGACGAAAATCGGGCTTTGTTTTTGCCGTTCGACGCGCTGGGTGTTTTCCGGGTTCATAAACGACAGCGTTCTTTGTTCGCTTTCGGCCAGTTCAAAGGTGTCTACCATACAGATGCCTTCAAACGGTTCGTAACGCCCGGTCAGTTCGTAAAACTCGTGTTCGATGTTCATCGAGGCGATGTAATACGGCAACAACATGACTTCGTTGCAGTGCAGTTCGTGTTTGTACTTCTGTTCCAGCGATGTCTTTTTGATTTCCTGCATCGTGCGGACGATGAAATTTCCCGTGCCGACAAACGGATCAAGGATGTGAACGCCGGGCGAACTGAGCGATTTGCCGAATTCTTTTTGCAGAATTTCTTCCACGCTGCGAACCATGAAATTCACGATGGGTTGTGGCGTATAAACGATGCCGTGCGTGTCCGCAACTTTGACCGAAAACCCCTGGAAGAACTTTTCGTAAACGGCGTTCAGGAAATCCTGTTTCTGCGCGAAGTCTTCAATTGTCGCGGCAGTGGCTTCGATGGCACGGTAAAAATGATCGAGCTTGGCCAGAAACCCGTCGCGGTTGAAGGCTTGTGAAGTCAGCGCGTCAATCACTCGTTCGATTTACGAGGCAATCACATTTCGGCGAGTGAAATCGGGGTTGTTGAAAACTTTGCGAAAGATGCGTTCGGTCAGCAGATGCTGAATCAGCATTTCTTTGACAGCGGCATCAGCCAGGTTCGGGTTTATGGATTGGCGACAGAGCAAGGCAAAATCTTCAAACGCCTGGCGGTACCGTTTGTTGGTTTTGTGTTGGTGGTCAATCAATTCTTCCAACGATTTGGCCAACTGCGGCACGCGTTCACCGAATTGCGCAACCGATTCTTCCCAATCGGCATAAACCGGGGGTTGATATTCAAAGAAAGTTTGCAGCGTGCCGACCAGATTTTCCGGTTTTGAGATGTTTTCATCCAAAACCTGTCTGCCGTTTTGCCACAGAATGGCGCGCTCCGGGGCTTGGAATAGAATGTTGTCTTTCGGGTAACCAATCTCGAATTTCTTTCTGACTTCTTTTTCCAGATCGTCGCGTTCGTCTTTGGCTTCCCAGAATCCGTGCGGCAACCGGAAGGAATCCACCAACGCTCCATCCACGCGAACTGATCGCTGCTGTCGGCGCTTGATTTCCCATTCCAGAATCAACGTCCAACTCATCTGTTTGGCGCACGATTCCAGTAAATTCTGGAACGCCACTTTGATCGCAGTTTCATGAAAAATATTGAGCTGGCTGTACTGATTCAGCGATTGATAGTAACCATTGGTGCTAGTTGATTGAGATACAGACTCCGGTCTTCTCGCCAGAAGCG
>CAZMXG010000237.1:0-10425 GCA_964570175.1 uncultured Heliomicrobium sp.
GAACGACTGGATCAATACATGACCGGTGTTCGTGATCTGGAAAAACGTCTCGGTCAAGCCGCTGAATGGGAGCAGAAACCGAAACCGGTTGTCGGCGTTGAACCGCCAGTCGATACCGCCGCGCCGCGCGATTATTTTGAAAAGGTGCGGTTGATGTATGACTTGGCTGCGTTGGCCTTTGAGACGGATTCAACGCGCTTGGTCGCATTGATGCTCGACAGCGTGAATTCGCCAGCGATTACGATTGGTGATGAGGTGATGGCGGATAGCTACCACGCGATTTCGCACCACGGCAAGAAGCCGGAAAAACTTCGCCAGCATGAAATTGCCGACCGTATGCAAATGCGTGCGCTCGACAAACTGTTTACGGATTTGAAAGCGCGCAAAGAAGGAAATGACACTTTGCTCGATCGCACAATGATCCTGTACGGCACGAATATGGGCGACGCGAACACGCACGTGACGACGAACCTGCCGACGCTGTTTGCGGGCGGTGGATTCAAACACGGCCAGCATCTGGCGTTTGACCGCGAACGCAACTACCCGCTGCCGAATCTGTTCGTCAACGTGCTGCAACGGCTGGGCATCGAAGCCGATAAATTTGCCACCAGCACCGGCACAATGCGCGGATTGGAGATGATTGGATAGGAGATTGCTCGTGTCTCGAAAACTTATCCGTTTCGGATTGATATTGTTGGCGCTGCTGTTTGGGGCAGCGCCTTTTTCTTTGACCTTCACCCAAACTGCGCGTCGCAATGTTCAAACGCCGAACGTGATCTTCATTCTGGCGGACGATCTTGGATACGGAGATTTGGGAAGCTACGGGCAGAAGCTGATTCAAACACCAAATCTTGATCGGCTGGCGGCGGAAGGCCTACGTTTTACGCAGTTTTATGCGGGTTCGACGGTGTGTGCGCCTTCGCGAGCCGTGCTGATGACTGGCAAGCATATGGGGCATGTCAGCATTCGCGGCAACGCAGGACGAGAAAACATGGCTGCCCAGACTTTGCCGAAAGACGAACGCACGATTGCCGAAGTTTTCAAAACTGCTGGTTATCAAACGGCGCTGTTTGGCAAATGGGGCCTGGGCGAAATCGGTTCCGAAGGGCATCCAAACAAAAAAGGCTTTGACGAGTTTTTCGGCTTTCTGAACCAAACGCATGCGCACAACTATTACCCAACCTTCCTGATTCATAACTCTGAGCGGTTTCGGCTTCGCAACATTCCCGCAGAAGAAAACAAGGAAGTTGGCAGCGGGTGGGCGAAAGAGAAGGTGGATTACGCGCCGGATGTGATTTTCGACCGCGCAATGACTTGGCTGGAACAAAACCGGTCAAAACCATTTTTCCTTTATTTCGCTTCGACCTTGCCGCACGCTAATAATGAAGCGGCACGCGGAATAGGCGACGGCCAGGAAGTTCCCGATTACGGCATTTATAAGGACAAGCCGTGGGCGAAACAGGACAAAGGTCAAGCGGCGATGATTACGCATCTGGACACGCAAGTCGGTAAGATGATGGCTTGGCTGAAAGCAAAAGGGCTTGATCGCAACACGCTGGTTGTGTTCGCTTCGGACAACGGTCCGCACAACGAGGGCAAACATCACCCAGAGTTGTTTAAGCCCGCTGGCCCTCTGCGCGGAATGAAGCGTGCGCTTTACGAAGGCGGTGTTCATGTCCCCTTCATTGCTCGTTGGCCGGGCAGAATTGCTGCCGGAACGACCAGCAACCACATTGGCTATTTCGGAGACATGTTTGCGACGTTTTGCGAACTGACGAATCAGCCGATTCCGGCCGGGCTGGATTCCATTGCCGTGTTGCCGCTGACGGGGAAAAAAGGCGAACAAGCTTCGCACAAATACATTTACTTCGAATTTTACGAACAAGGCGGACGGCAATCGGTGCGCTTCGGCAACTGGAAAGCCATTCGCGAACCGATGCAAACGGGCAAGGTGCAGCTTTTCGATTTGTCCAAAGACTTGGGCGAAGCGAGCGACATCGCCGACGCAAATCCAGACATCGTGAAACAAGCTGTCGCGTATTTGGAGGAAGCGCACGTTGACCATCCCGATTGGAAAGTGCGGCAGTAACATGAACATCCACGAAGGCACACGAAGAAAACACGAAGAGAAGCCGAGTCGGTTTGTTTTCTTCGTGAATCTTCGTGTGCCTTCGTGGGAGAAACACCTTTTTGAAAAGTGAGACAACAATGACGACACGATTGATCCAATTGCAGCAGGGAAGCATTCGGAAAGCGGGCTTGGTTGATGAGCCCAACATCCGGTTGCTGTCGAAATTTGCTTCCGTATACGAATTGGCGAATGAAGCGATCAGCACGGAAAAGAAGATGACGGAACTGGTTCAGCAGCATCTGAGCAATGAGTCGTTGGATTACGATCAGGTTTATGCCGGAACCTCGGCTTGGCGGATTCTGCCTGCGGCAGATCATCCGGAAGAACCCGCGCGCTGTCTGGTGACGGGCACAGGGTTGACGCATACGGCCAGCGCTAAAAACCGCAACGCCATGCATGCGAAAAGCGATAACCTGACCGACAGCATGAAAATGTTTCAGTGGGGATTGGAAGGCGGGCGCCCAGCGGATGGGCAAATCGGCGTTGCGCCAGAATGGTTCTACAAAGGATGCGGCACAGTGTTGCGCGGTCATGGAGAACCGCTTGAAGTTCCCAAGTACGCGGAAGACGGTGGCGAAGAGCCGGAAGTGGCAGGCATTTATCTGATTGGAGAGGACGGGAAGCCCTATCGGATTGGTTTTGCCGTCGGCAATGAATTTTCCGATCACCAATTCGAAAAACACAATTACCTGTACTTGGCCGGATCGAAGCTGCGGTGCTGCGCCATCGGGCCGGAACTGGCGATTGACCATGAATTTCAATCTGTGCCCGGCACCGTTTCCATCGAACGCGATGGCCAGACGGTTTGGTCGCACGAAATCAAAACCGGCGATGCAGAAATGTGCCACAGCTTGCGAAACATCGAGCATCATCACTTCAAGTTTGAAGGGCATCGGCGACCGGGCGATCTGCACGTTCATTTTTTCGGAGCCGACGCGTTTAGCTTTGGCGCGGGTGTTCGGTTGAATGATGGCGATGTGATGAATGTTCGTTTCGATGATTTTGGGCGAACGTTGTGCAATCCGGTCAAGCTAACTCAGGAAAAAGATGCAGTGGTGGCAGTCTCTCCACTTGCCTGAACAATTGAAGCTATGAAAAGAAGACCTGCCACGCTGGGATCATTCCGCTTGTGCTTGATGCTTTGTTTGAGCTTTTTCCCGGTCCTAACGGCGGTGGCTCAGCCAAAAGCCAAACCCAACATTTTGATCCTCTATGCCGATGACTGGCGGCACGATACCTTGGGAGTTGCAGGGAATCCGATTGTCAAAACTCCGAACCTTGATCGGCTGGCGGGTGAAGGCGTGCGGTTTACGCGTGCTCACGTCACGACTTCGATTTGTGGAGTTAGCCGGGCGACGCTCTTTACCGGCCAATGGATGTCCCGTCACGGCAATCCGGCGTTCGAGATATTCAAAACTCCGTGGAGCGAAACCTTTCCCGGATTGTTACGCGCCAATGGGTATTACGTCGGCCACGTCGGCAAATGGCACAACGGCAGATTCCCCGCGGAACAGTTTGACTTCGGGCGTTCGTACGCAGGAACGCATTTCCTCAAACAGCCGGACGGTTCAACAATTCATGTCACGCAAAAAAACGAAAACGACGCGCTGGAGTTTTTGCGCACGCGCCCGGCGGACAAGCCGTTTGCACTGACGCTGGCGTTTTTCGCCACGCACGCGGAAGACCAGAATCCAAAACAGTATTTGTACCAGCCGCAGAGCGAATCGCTTTATCAGAACGTCACGATCCCATTGCCGAAAACTGCGGGCGAAGAATTCTTCAAACGATTGCCGCCATTTATCGCTAACGAAAAGAACGAAGGCCGCAATCGCTGGCACTGGCGATTCGACACACCGGAAAAGTATCAACAATACATGAAATCGTATTACCGTCTGGCAACCGAAGTGGACGCGACCGTCGGCAAGGTGTTGGCGGAGCTGAAAGCGCAAGGTTTGGACGACAACACGCTGGTGATTTTCACAACGGACAACGGCTATTTTCACGGGGAACATGGCTTGGCGGACAAATGGTATCCATACGAAGAATCCATACGCGTACCGCTGATCGTCCGCGACCCGCGAATGCCGAAAACCAGGCGCGGAACGACGAATGATGATTTTGTGCTGAACGTGGATTTGGCACCGACGATTTTGGCTGCCGCAGGCGTTGCGGTTCCCAATCGAATGCAGGGGCAAAACTTTGCTCCGCTTTACCTGTCAGCAAAAAAGCCAAGCTGGCGGCAGGAGTTTTTCTATGAACACGCGACTATTCGCAATATAGATTTCATTCCTTCCTCAGAAGCTCTGGTGCGGCGCGATGTGAAGTACCTTTACTGGCCGGATTTCAACACCGAAGAATTGTTTGACCTGAAACGTGATCCTCACGAGACTCGCAATTTGGCAAAAGATCCGGCACAAGTGAAAAGGATGGAACAGCTAAGAAAGCGCTTTGCTGAGTTGAAAGCTTTGGCGCGCTGACATGAACAAAACCGCACCGGCTTTCCCGATGCGGTTTCAGTATCGCGAGCATAGCCTAGCTGGCAGCTTTACTTGCCAGCAGCTTTGGTCTGGCTTTTGTAAATGGTTTCGATCCAGATTGGCGTTGTGACAAAGCCTTTGCCCAAGGAATCGTATTTGGCAGGCAAACCAGCGGCTTTGATCTCGTCCAAACTCTTTCCGGCCTTTATCTGTTTGCTGACAATATCGGATGTTTCGATCAGCATCTGATGGAATTTTTTCATATCCTCGATCGTCGAAAGCGGGCCATGGCCGGGGATAATCTTCACGTTCGCGGGCAATTTGGCGATCACATTGCCAATATTCTTGGTCATTCCTTCGACACTGCCGCCGCTGTTCAGGTCAACAAACGGAAATCCATAGGTAACGAAATCGTCTCCCATGTGCACGACGTTCGCGCCCGTGAAGTAAATGACACCGTCACCGTCCGTGTGACCGTTGGGGTAATGGATCGCTTTGATCTCTTCGCCGTTGAAATGCACTGACAGCGATTCGTCGAAGGTGATGACGGGTAGCGCGGTTTTGGGCGAAGGCTGAACGGTCTGGTTCATCACCGTATTGGTGCTGTTCAACCGTTTGCGTACGTTGCTGTGCGCGATGATCGTCGAATCTACACCGAAGACGACATTGCTGCCTGTATGATCGCCGTGCCAATGCGTGTTGATGACGAATTTGAGCTTGCCTTCACCAATGCCTTTCAGCGCAGCTTTGATTTTGTCGGCCAGCGGCGCGAATTGATCGTCAACAATCAGCAAACCATCCGGCCCGACCGAAACGCCGATGTTTCCGCCAGAACCTTCCAGCATCCAGACGTTCCCGGCGACGTGCGTCGCTTTCATTTCGACTTTGGAAAAATCCTGCCCTTGCGTTAGTGCAAGAGTCACCAAAACGCTAAGTAAGAGAACTGCAAAAAGAAGTCTGAGGTTCATCATTTTCTCCAGGAAATTACCGCTTGAGCCACATTTTCATAGAACGGGAAACCAAGTCGGAGGCATCTTGCTGAACGAAGTGGCTGGCTTTTGGAATCGTAACCAGAGTCAAATCCTGCTCCAAATAATCCCAGGTGTTGTTCAGTGCCCCAGCCAGCAACGCCGTGTCGCCCAACCCATGAATCATCAGCACGGGCATTTTGACTTTGACGATCGGCGATTTGTCTTCGGTGTACGGTTCGCGCGGGTAATTGCGCTTGTAGTAATTCAGCATCGCCTCGAAATCTGATTTCTTGAAGGCCTCGATGTATTTCTTTTTCGCTTCGGGGTCTTTTACCCAGAAAGCCAGTTGTTCAGCCGTCAAGGCTTTCTCTGCGCCTTCTTTCTGGAAGTTGCGGGCATACTGGCTGTTCTTTTGCTGTTCGGGATTGTTGGCAAGTTCGCGGTTGAGTCCCCGCAGATGTGGCAGGTTGCAGATGATCAATTTGTCCACAAACTGCGGGGCGGCCATCGCCAGCGACCACGAAACCGCTCCGCCCCAATCGTGACCAACGATGATCGCTTTGTCGCGGCCCAGATGCTTGATGACAGCAATCACGTCGCCGACCAGAAACCGCATGTCGTAATTTTCAACGCCTTTGGGTTTGTCCGACAGGTTGTAGCCGCGCTGGTCAATGGCCACACAGTAATAATCGCTGGACAGCGCCGCCATCTGATCGCGCCACGTGTACCAATAATCCGGGAAGCCGTGAATCATCACCACCAGTGGATTCTTTTTGTCACCGAGCGCGGCGTAATGAATCTTCACACCGCCGGAATCGGCGTATCCGTTTTCGACACGGCTTTCGATGTCTTGTGCCATCGCGTTACCCGATGACATCAATAGAAACAGCAGGGAAAAGGCAAGTAGCGTCAGCTTCATTGGTGCTCTCCTTCGTTGGGGTTATTTCGGAAACTGCTTGGCGTTTGCGCCGGGAATCAACTTGAGCGCGTTTTTGTAATAGACCTTTTTCAAAACTTCGTCGGGCAAATCAAAACCGTAGATACGCCAGAATGCATGGCGCTTTCGGTAATACTCAATATATTCGTCACGGGTTTCCATCACCCGAAAATACATTTTGTATTCTTCGATGTTGTAAATGTCTTTGCCGAAAACGATGCGATCTTGATATTTGATGTGGAAATCACGCGAAGCATACGGCTGGCGTCCAAGTTCTGCCAGCACCGCCGCGTTGTCCACATAAACGTTTGGGTACGTGTCGAACAACTTGCCCAGCCGAGCCAGATCGTTTCCGTGGTAACCCAGATGCGCGGCAATGAAATTGGTTTTGGGATGTTTGGCGAACAGGTTGTTGCGCTCGGTCATCAAGGTTTCAAACGTCGGGTACTTTTCAGGTGGGCGAGCGCGCTGCGGAAACTGGTTCAGCTCCAGCCAGCGCTCATTAAACCGATCAATCGGGTCAAAGAAGACGGAAGGTTCGGCAGTATGGATTAGCACCGGAATGCCCAACTCTGCGCACTTTGCCCAAATCGGATCAAACTCTGGTTCGTCAACGCGGACGCGGCGGCCATCGCGATATTTCATATCCATGCCGTAGTTTTTGAAAATCTTCAGCCCCTGTGCGCCGTTCTTTACGTCTTGCTCCAGCCGCGCCGCCGCTCTTTTGCCGAAGCCCGGTTCGTTCAGGTCGCTGGTGTCCACGTTGGCAAAGACAATGAAACGGTCAGGGTAACGACCCTTCATCGCGGCGACGGTCTGTTTCAACCGGTCGCCCGTGCCGCCGCTCAGATTGATCATCAAGCGCATGTTGATTGAATCCATTTCCTGAATCAGCTTGTCCACGTATTCCTGCGAAGGATTGTTGTGATGACTGTGAATGTCTACAAAAGGAAACTTGGCGCGTTCGACTTTGTGTTCCTTGGTGACGAGCGAGGATTTCGGCTCGTATTCTTCGGTAGTGAGCGGCTTCGTTTGTGCGAACGCCGCTGTCGTCAGCAGTAATGTCAGCGCCGCCAGCCATATTTGCCGAAAAGGGAAAAGCATCAATTTCATAACTCAGCTCATTTTCTCCATCAGGGTTTTGAACAGCCGCTCGCAGTGTGGAGCGGCCTGGCGAACTTTGGCGACATTTAGTTTTTGAAGGATCTCGCCGGCGTGTTTGATCTCGTTGTATTCACTTTTTGAAGTTTGGCGAGAGGCCATCTTGAGTGCTGCTTTCAAACGATCTTTGGGAATCTGCTCGACATCGTGGGTCTGAGGAATTGAACTGGCATTAAATCCTTGGCCGTAATAACTCCTTAGTGTGTCCAGATCAGTCATCAGCCAAGCTTCCATTGCTTGTGCCATTAAATGGCATTGGGGATCAAGTCCTTGTTCAAGCGGCCAATTGTCTTGCTGTTTCAAATGTTGCCAAGCTGGAAGTTTGACCGGTGATTCAGCATCCACCAGAAGAACATTCAATACTTCTGGAAAAGTCAGCATTGCTAATTGAAAGCTTTCGTAAGCTTTGCTGCGTGATCCACAAGCGATGAGTTTCCATCGGATTTTCTTGCTACGGGCAATTGATACCAACTCGCCAAGAAAAACTCCCATGCCTTGCTGGAACAAGTCTCTTCGTTTGCTTCCTCCTTCGCAGTAAATGCGAATTTCTTTCACCATCGTTTACCTCCTAAATCACCTCTACGCCACAGCTCACCAAGCGAAAAATTTTCAATCCACTCTTTCCACTGTTCTGGCTCAAGTCTAAAAAGCTGCGTTCCCGAAGGAAATCTTTCACACACCAGCATGGCTTCAGGAACTTCGGAAAGCGCGGATACCAGAATGTCTGAATGCGTAGTCACGATCAGTTGTGTTTTTTGAGAAGCTTCAATCAATAATTTAGCGATGATATGAATTACATCTGGGTGCAATCCGCTTTCTGGTTCTTCAATGCATATCAATGGAGGTAACTCAGGTTGATTTAATAGGGTGAGCAGGAATAGATAGCGGAGCGTCCCATCTGATGCTCGGAGCAAGGGGGTCGAAGACGACAGTCCTTTTTCCTGAATGAAGGTTTGTACCGTTCCGCCGTCAATTTGAGTAATTACTTCTTCGAAGCCCTCATAAACTTCCTTAAGTTGCTCTGTAATTTGTTGTTTGATGCGGAATGGAAGATTGTTCAGGAGCAATCCAAAGTTACTCAAGTCCTCTCGAAGCGGCCTTCCAGGAAGGTCAGGTCTTTGTGCCGATCTAATCGGTGAAAAGCGCCCTGAGTTCCATTCCTTGTATATGCCAATAGATGACAGTTCTTGAGCTAAAGAAGCGGTGTCGGGCTTATGTTTTAGGCGGTTCCATAAAGACTCTTCTGATTGATAATTGGCTTCTCTTGTCACAGGTTGAGTATGAGGTTTTAGCTTAATATCCTCATAGGTGATCTCCCATTGATAGCCAACCTTCGCAAATTTTAAACGATAAGGAATATTCTCAAAGGTCACATCAATAGCTGCAATGGGATTGGGCTCTCCGCCTTTCCATAGCCATTCTGCTACCCCTCCGCCGTCACGAATCACCTGAACAGGATTGTCCGGTAAAGCACGAAGCAGTCTGAAGACTTCAATAAAGTTAGACTTACCAGAAGCATTTGGCCCAATTAGAACGTTTAATGGCTGTAACTCAATCTTCTGTTCTTCATTGCCGAAGGACAAAATGTTTTTTAGCTTAATCGAATGGATTGTTCGTTTGCCTTTCATAACCTGCTCTCGTTAATCACCCGCCATTGCCAGATTGTGGTTGGCGAATTCGACGAATTGCTGGTGCGTGCATTCGGCGACGGAATTCGGCACGACTCCGCGTGAAGCGTCGGTCACGTCGCGCATGCGGTTGGTCGGGACGACGGCTTTAAGCCGGGCGTTGATTTTTCGTAATCGCTCTTCGCCAAGTGCTTTTCGTTCGGTTGCCAGATCGCCAGCATATTCAACCACTGAACCTTCCGCACGCAAAGCCGTTCGGTCAATCAACACAAAGTTTCTGGCCCGCAGGTTGGATTGCACAAGGTCGCCGGTTTCAAGGTACAGAATCCGCCCGCCGCGCTTGGCTTCGGGCGTGATGTGGCCGATGGCGGCTCCGTAACTGACACCGGAATAGCGTCCGTCGGTCAAGATCATTGCCAGCTTTTTCAAATGGCGATTGGCGTTGATGTGCTGCATGGGCGTGAACATTTCCGGCATGCCGTAAGCTTCGGGGCCTTGGCCGCTGATGATGACGGCGAACTTGATAATGCGTTCGTGTAATAGATGGTCGAAAAGCTCTTCGCGGTTGAAGGCATTGATTCGAGAATCGGCATGCTGGCTGGAATTGTGTTCATAAATTCGGAGCAGGTCTGCGTGGTTGAGCTTTTCGTTGAATTTGATCGAATCCAAGTAGCCATCATCCAGCAAGCTGTGGTTGGCATCATCCTCATTCTCAAAATACAGGATCACAGCCAATTTGGTGTCGAAATCATCAAGTTGGGCATCGGGCATGCCGCTGATTTTGACGACGGCGGAATCGAAGAAATTGCTGGTCAAAACGTCTACGCCGCTAATCGCTCGGCGGGGTTTGCTCAAGATAATAGGATTGTTCGTGACACCATCAGCGGAAAGATTGCGCGTGTCAGAAAGGCGAGTTTTCCAGGTCGAACCGGTGACGGTTGCCGCAGTCAATTTCATCGGAACGTTATTCCTTGTCAGTTCGTACATCACGGTTTCCATACCCCGAATCTGTCCCGAGCAACATTGCTGAGCAAGTTCAAAAATCGTGCGGCTTTGTGTCAGGCTGTAATTGAATAAGTCTGGAATGGCCGTCTCGCGACGTATGCGGTCGTAATCCCAG
>CAZMXG010000238.1:0-10361 GCA_964570175.1 uncultured Heliomicrobium sp.
GGCGGGAATTGTGTCCTCTGACGGCGAACGACTGCATGCCGAACGCGGTATGGGCTACGTCGGCGACATTTTCCAAGAAGAAAATCTTGGGCGCTTACCTGGGCGTTCCGCCATTGGCCACGTTCGTTATTCCACCGCCGGCAAAGTCAGCCTGAACGAAGCTCAGCCGTTTTCTGTCAAATGCGGATTCGGCCAGATTGCGCTTTGTCACAACGGCAACCTGCCGGATGCAACTGAAGCTCGCCTGCAACTGGAACAAGAGGGAGCGATTTTTTCTTCGACTTCTGACACCGAAGTCGTGCTACACCGTATTGCGCGTTCGCGCGCGGGCAACATAGTCGAAGCGATCATGGAAGCATTGAAAAACGAGCAAGGCGCGTTTTCGATGTTGTTTGTCACGCCGGACAAGCTGATCGCCGCGCGCGACCCGCGCGGGTTTCGCCCGCTGTGTATGGGTGAACTGGAAGGCGCGACGGTGTTTGCGTCGGAAACCTGCGCATTCGACCTGATCGGTGCAACGTACCTGCGCGATGTTGAACCAGGTGAAGTTGTTGTCGTCGAAGCCGGTGGAATTCGCAGCCTGCATCCGTTTGCAGCCAAGCCGACTTCGCATTGCGTGTTCGAGCATGTGTACTTTTCCCGGCCCGATTCGCTGGTATTTGGCCGCAGCGTCAATAAAAGCCGCCATCTGTTTGGCCGTCATCTGGCGCGTGAGCATGCTGTGAACGCTGACATTGTCGTGCCTGTGCCGGATTCCGGCGTCGCCGCAGCAATTGGCTTTGCAGCAGAATCCGGGTTGAAATTTCGCTTTGGGTTGATGCGAAATCATTATGTTGGCCGCACGTTCATCGAGCCGCGCTCGTCCATTCGTCATTTCGGCGTGAAGATCAAGCTCAATCCTGTTCGTGACCTGATCGAAGGCAAACGCGTCGTATTGATTGATGATTCGATTGTTCGCGGCACCACTTCCAAAAAAATCGTGAAGATGGTGCGTGACGCCGGGGCACGCGAAGTTCACATGCGAATCAGTTGTCCGCCGACAATTGCGCCTTGTTATTACGGCGTGGACACTCCGACGCGCGAAGAACTGATTGCTGCACAAAATTCCGTCGAGGAAATTCGCCAATTTCTGGAAGCTGACTCTTTGGGGTATCTGAGCATGCAAGGAATGCTGGAAGCTGTGGGAGATCCGGGCAACACGAAATTCTGCACGGCTTGTTACACCGGCAGCTATCCGACTCAACTGGGAATCAATGTGATGACTTCGCGCCAGCGCGAATCCGTAGTGGCTGATTGACAATGCGATTTCTGCGAACTTTGCTGGCTATTGTTGTTGTCGCAGCAATTGTCGCTGGCACAATTTACTGGTTGCGGCGATATAAAAGCGAACCGCCGCCGACTCCGCAGCCCTTTGAAACCAAAGGGAAACTGCAAGTTTTTGCATTGGATGTTGGCCAGGGCGATGGGTTATTGATCATTTCGCCCAGCGGCAAAACGGTTTTGATTGACGCAGGCAACGTGCGCGCTGGCGATGATGTGGTTTCTGCTTTGCAGCGCCGCAGCATCCGAACGATTGACCTGGCCGTAGCCACGCATCCGCACGCCGATCATATTGCGGGTTTGCGCCGGGTAATTGGCAAACTGACGGTGAACAGCTTGCTCGACAGTGGGCAGAATTTTGCCACTGACGAATATGACCGGCTGCAGCGAGCTGTCAAAGCCAGAAAAGTTCAGTTCATTGTGGCGAAAAAAGGCTGGAAGTTCAGTCTGGATTCGGGCGTGGAGCTTGAAGCTTTCAATCCGCGCGGCGACAACCGCTGGATCACCGAAGTCCGTGAAGGCGGCAGCGTTGAAAATGCCAACTCAGTTGTCCTGCGGTTGAGTTACGGCAATTTTGCGATGATCTTTACCGGCGACGCCGAAGCTGAAACTGAAACCGAGTTGGTCAAAAATCGTTTTCCGCTTCGCGCTCAGGTGTTGAAGATTGGCCATCACGGCTCCCGTTATGCGACCAGCGAGAAATTCCTGAACGCTATCGCTCCGACAGCGGCAATCATTTCCTGCGGCGCGGATAACCGCTACGGTCACCCGTCGCAACCAACGCTGGACCGTTTGAGAAAAGCGAATGTGCAAGTTCATCGCACCGATCTGAGCGGCGAAATCGCTGTTGTTTCCGATGGCAATGCCTATCAAATTTCAGGACAGCGCCAGGCAAATCTGGCTTCGCTGTGGCAAGGCAGGATCGAAATGGACGTTCCGCTGATCCAGCCCCGGAAAGCAGTTGCGACTGCAAAATCGAAAAAAGAAGAAATTGACTGACGACAAAACCCAACCTCTTATGAACAATTCGATCACATACAAAGACGCAGGCGTGGATATTGACGCCGCCAATCAAGCCACCGCTCGCATCAAAAAGCTGGCGCGTTCGACTTTCAACGAAAATGTCATGTCGGAAATCGGCAGCTTCGGCGGCATGTTCAATGGTTTGTTCAACACCATACGCGAACCGGTGCTGGTGGCAAGCTGCGACGGCGTCGGCACAAAGCTGAAAGTTGCCTTTGCCGCAGGCATTCACGACACGGTCGGTTACGATCTGGTGGCGCATTGCATCAACGACATTCTGGTGCAGGGCGCGCGACCGCTTTTCTTTCTGGATTACATCGCCGTTGGCAAGCTGGATCCCGATGTGGTTGAAAAGCTGATTGAAGGTTTGGTGCGTGGTTGCCGCGAAGGCGAATGCGCGCTGCTGGGCGGCGAAACTGCCGAAATGCCAGAGCTCTACAAAGAAGGCGAATACGACATCGCCGGATTTATTGTCGGCGTCGTGGACAAAAAGAAAACCATCAATGGCAATCGCATTACCGCCGGAGACGTAGTCATCGGCCTTCCATCGTTGGGGTTGCACACCAATGGTTACAGTTTGGCGCGCAAACTTCTTTTCGATGTGGCTGGGTATCAAGTTGACCAGCACGTGCCGGAGCTTGGCTGCACAGTTGGGGAAGAATTGTTGAAGCCGCACAAAAACTATCTGCCGTCGCTGGAACGTCTGATCGAACACGAAGGCGTCATCAAAGGTCTGGCCCACATTACGGGCGGCGGTTTGGTTGAAAACATTCCTCGCATTCTGCCGCGCAACGTTGATGTCGCCATTAAAGAAGGCAGTTGGCCGGTGTTGCCGGTTTACGATTTGATGCAAAAGATCGGCAATGTTCCGCGCGAAGACATGATACGAACTTTTAACATGGGCATCGGCATGGTTGTGATCACCAGCCCGCAGTTCCTGCAATTTGTACAAGACCAGTTCAATGTCGCACGCCAACCGCACTACATTATTGGAGAAGTCGTTGACGGTGAAAGCAAAGTCCGGTTCGTGTAACCACCCTTAACCAAGTAAAGATCATGAAAAAATCGGTTTCTCGCATTTCACTTTCAGTGCTTTGCGTTTTCGCATTGCTATTCCCTTTTCCAGGCCAAACACAACATGCTCAGTCAAAGAAATTTGAGCTGACTGTAGACAGCATTATGCGTGGCCCTGACTTGGTGGGGTATGAACCAAGTCGCGTTTACTGGTCGCAGGATAGCCAGCGAGTTTATTTTCGCTGGAAGCGGGCGGGCGAGCCTAGGCTGAAAGAAATGGATTTGTACGTCGTCAATCGCGACGGCAGCGGATTGCGCAAACTGACCGAAGACGAAGCCAAGCTCGCTCCGCCAACATTAGGGGAACTATCGAAAGACAAAAAGCTGACTGTGTTTGCCGAAGAAGGCGACATTTTCGTTTACGATCACACGAAGGGCGAGCGCCGCCAGATCGTTGCAACCACAGAAGGCGAAAACAGTCCGCGCTTTACTGCCGACCAGAAAAGCATTTTGTTCGTTCGCCAGAACAACCTTTATTCGATGGCGCTGGATGGCGGCTCGCTAACGCAATTGACGGACATTCGCACAGGCGGCGGCGCGCCTGCCGCTCCGACAGTTGGCGCTGGTGGCTTTGGTGGCGGAGGGGGTTTCGGTGGGGGTCAACGCCAAGGCGGTGGCGGCAATACAACACAAGCTGCACAAACCAGCCAAGCAACAACGCAAAGCGGTACTAGTCAGGATTTTGTCAAAAAAGAAGAGCGCGCATTGATTGAAGCTGTCAACGAGCGGGCAAAAAATCGAGAAGAATTGGAAGCCAAACGCAAACAAAGAGAAACTCGGAAATCGTTTTCACCGCCTGCTGGCCAATCAGTTGGCAATTTGTCTCTTTCTCCGGATGGCAAATACGTCATTACCACTGTGTTTCAACCGGCGACAGGGGCGAAAAACATCATCGTTCCAAATTACGTCACTGAATCCGGCTACACAGAAGATATTCCCGGACGCAGTAAAGTTGGCGATGCGCAAGGACGCAGCCGGTTGGCGATTCTCTCTGTGAAAACCGGCGACGTAAATTGGGTAGACCACGGTCAGAAACAAGCGGCTGCGCCGACGGCGACTCCGGCGACAGAATCCGGGCGGCAAGGGCCATCCTCTCCCCAGACGAATCAGGCGCAAGGGCAACAAGGTCAGGGCCGACGACCGCAAGAGCGTGACCGCGATGTCCAACTCGCCAACGCGCAATGGTCGGAAGATGGCCAGCACGCAGTTGCTTTGGCTCGCGCAGCAGACAACAAGGATCGCTGGATCCTGCTGATTGATCCGGCGACTGGGAAAACGAAAGTCATGGATCATTTGCACGACGACGCCTGGGTTGGCGGTCCTGCCTCATTCACCTTGGGCTGGTTGCCGGATAACAAGACAGTCTACTTCGGCTCGGAACGTGATGGCTGGTCGCATTTGTACACGGTTTCAGCTGATGGAGGCGCGCCAAAACAACTGACTTCCGGCAAATTTGAAGTGTCCGACGTGCGTCTGTCTCAGGACAAAACAAAATTCTTCTTTACTTCCAGCGAAGGCAGTCCCTTCGAACGGCATTTGTACTCAATGCCTGTTGGCGGCGGCGAACGCACACGCATTACAACCATGTCCGGAAATAACGATGCGACAATTTCGCCGGATGAAACCACGTTGGCCATCATTCGTTCGTCCAGCAATCGTCCGCCGGAAATTTATCTTGCGCCGAACAAACCAAACGCTTCGGCCAGCGAAATCAAACGAGTGACGTCTTCTCCGACGGAAGAATGGTTGAGTTACAACTGGGTCGAACCGCCGATTGTGAGCTTCAAAGCGCGCGATGGAGCCGATGTGCCTGCGCGGCTGTACAAACCGGCGAATTGGAAAAAAGGTGGCCCGGCGGTGTTCTTCGTTCACGGAGCCGGGTATCTGCAAAACGTTCACAAATGGTGGAGCAGCTATTTTCGTGAATACATGTTTCATCACTTGTTGGTCGAGCGCGGCTATTTGGTGATGGATGTGGATTATCGCGGCTCTGCAGGTTACGGGCGCGATTGGCGAACGGGCATTTATCGTCACATGGGCGGCAAGGATTTGTCGGATCACACCGACGCCGCAAAATGGTTGGTTGCTGAACACGGCGTTGATCCCAAACGCATCGGGCTTTACGGTGGCAGTTACGGCGGGTTTATCACGCTGATGGCCATGTTCACGGAACCGGATGTTTTCGCGGCTGGCGCGGCGTTGCGTCCTGTTACCGATTGGGCGCATTACAATCACGGCTATACGGCGAACATTCTCAATGAACCGCAAAACGACGCCGAAGCATACAAGCAAAGTTCGCCAATTTACTTCGCCAATGGCTTAAAAGGCGCGTTGTTGATTTGCCACGGCGTGGTGGACGTCAACGTCAATTTCCAGGACTCTGTAAGACTTGCGCAAAAACTGATTGAGCTTCGTAAGGAAAATTGGGAATTGGCGATGTACCCGGTCGAAGACCACGGCTTTGTTCAACCGACCAGTTGGGCGGATGAATACAAACGCATCCTGAAATTGTTTGAAACGAACCTGAAGTCTGTCTCAGCCCCGGCAGCGGCGGCTCCGGAGACAAAACGCAGATCAGGCAAGTAAGCCTGTTGCCAAGTCAATTTATGAAACGAATTGGAATTTTGATTTCCGGTCGTGGTTCGAACATGACGGCGATTGCCGAAGCGGTGCGTAACGGGCAAATTCCTGATGCCGAAGTCGCGCTGGTTATCAGCAACGTTGAAACTGCGGCGGGTTTGATACGCGCGCGCGAGCTGGGAATTCCAACGTTCTTTCACAGCCACAGGGGCTGCACACGCGAAGAGCATGACCGCGCGATGGCTGCGGAGCTTCGCCGCGCGGAAGTGGATTTGATTTGTTTGGCTGGCTATATGCGATTGCTGTCGCCGTGGTTCAGCCGGGAATTTGAGCATCGCATTTTGAACATTCATCCTTCCCTGCTTCCAGCCTTCCCGGGGCTAAATGCACAGCAACAGGCGCTGGATTACGGGGTCAAATTTTCCGGCTGCACCGTCCATCTGGTTGACGAAGAACTGGACCATGGCCCCATCGTCAAACAATCCGTCGTACCGATTTTGACTGGCGATACGGTCGAAACTCTTTCTGCTCGTATTCTTGCTGAAGAACATAAAACTTACGCCGAAGCCGTTGCTCTGCTGCTGAGCGGTAAATTTCAAATTGAGGAACGGCGCATCGTTGAACGTTGATTCCTGACTGCCACCCGCCTGCCGCCAAAAATCTTTTGGCCCCAATGAAACGTTTCGACCCTGGTTCCCGCTTACAGAAGTGGCGGGGACATCACTCAGCATTACCAGCATCCGCCCATTAATCTGGAGTCTCAGCTATGTTTACGATCAAATCAGAAAGCCAAAACGTCATCAGCAAATTTGTCTTGTCAGAAGCTACGCTCGGAATTTTTGGTGTGGTGGTATTGGTAGTTATGTTGTTTTTTGCTTTTGCGGGAACGGCAACCGAAACCACTAAGCAGCTCAGCGCCAAGGCTCCGCAAAGCAAACCAGCCAATTCAGGTCTGGTGGCCAGGAACATGAAGAGTTTCAGGTAAGGCAATCGCGGCAGGAAATCGGCTTTTGCGTCCTCAGCCTTCAACTTTCAATTCGTTGATCAGCCGGTGCAGGTATTGACGGCTGATTTTCAATCGGTGAGCGGCTTCGGATCGTGAAGCGTTGCATTCGCGCAAGGCTTGAGCAACCAGTTGCCGCTTGAAGTTCTGGATAGCGGTTTCAAAAGACAGCTCAGGAGGCAGCAAACCGTTAACCAATTCCAGTTGAGGCACGGCGGTCTGCTTGGGAGCATTTTGGACAGTGTTTTCGATCGCCAGCACTTTTCCAGGCAGCAAGCTTTCATCCAACACGGAAGACTGGTTGATGACAACAGCCCGTTCGATCACATTTTCCAGCTCGCGAATGTTGCCCGGCCAACGATACGAAATCAGGCGATCCTGAAAACTTTGCGAAGCGGCCGCGGGCTGTTTGCCATGCTTGGCAGAGGCTTTCAGCGCAAAGTGATTGGCTAAAATCGGAATGTCTTCAGGTCGTTCGCGCAGCGGCGGCAATTCCAGATTGATGATGTTCAGCCTGTAATACAGGTCTTCGCGGAACTGTCCGGCTTCGATCATCTCTTCCAGATTGCGATTGGTGGCAGCAATTACGCGAATGTCCACTTTGATTTTTTGCTGCCCGCCTAAGCGCTCGAACTCGCGTTCCTGCAAAACGCGCAGCAATTTGACCTGCATTGAGGGCGACATCTCGCCGATTTCATCTAAAAACAAAGTTCCGGTATCTGCTAGCTCAAACCGCCCTTGCCTGCGAACCGAAGCTCCGGTAAAGGCCCCTTTCTCGTGCCCGAAAAGTTCTGATTCCACCAGCGTTTCCGGCAAAGCTGCAATGTTGCAGGCAATAAATGGCGCGCGGGCACGTGGGCTGATGTTGTGAATGAACTTGGCCAGCATTTCTTTGCCGGTGCCTGATTCGCCTGTGATCAGCACGGTGGCGCTGGTTTCGGCAACGGCACGCGCCTGATCAATCACGCGACGCAACGAAGGACTGGAACCGACAATACCCTGTTGCCAATCGCCGCCTCGACGCAGTTCATTCCGTAAATCCAGATTTTCTTTTTGGAGTTGGTAATACTGTGCGGCAAGCCGAACGACAATTTCGACCTCTTTGACGTCGAATGGTTTGGTAAACAGGTTGTGCGCACCACGATCAACGACCTGCAAAGCGGTTTCGTGATCTTCGTCGCCGGTAATGATGATGACGGGCAGCAGCGGGTTGAGCTTATGAACCGATTCCAGAATCCCCAAGCCCTCACTGATGTCGTGCAGCGAAGGCGGCATCCGCAAATCGCTGAGCACCACGTCAATGGATTCTTTTTCGACCAATGCCAGGGCTTCGACACGCGAGCCAGCTTCCAGAACGCGGTAATTATCTTCCAGCGCCCAGTAAAGCTGCTTCCGCACGGATTCCTGGTCATCCACCACTAATACAGTTTGTCTTGGTTGATCGGGCATAAACTTCTCGTCGCCAGCTTATCGGTTCAGACCGACGCCACTTGGGGTTCCGGTTTGGGTTCTTCCTGGTGTTGCGGCAGCACGATTCTGAATTCCGTTCCGACGTCAACTTTGCTGCTCACGTCAATGCGTCCGCCATGTTGTTCGACGATGTCACGGCAGGAATATAGCCCCAGCCCTATTCCCTTTTTCTTGGTCGTGGCAAACGGGTGAAAGAGACGCTCGCGAACGAAATCTTCGGTCATTCCTTTGCCGCTGTCAGCGACCGCAATAATGGCGTTGCCGTTATCTTGTCTGGTAGCCACGCGCAGCGAACCGCCATTGGGCATCGCTTCCAGGGCATTGATCACCAGATTTTCAATCACGCGCTCAATTGCCTTGCCATCTACATTGGCATTCAGTTCCGGCATAAGCTGCGTCGAAACCTGGTATTTGTTAGCGGCTTGTGCGGCAGTGCGATTCAAAACGCGTTCGCAAAGCTGAGTCAGATTCGATTTTTCGCGAATGCGCTTGGTTGGCGTTCGCGGATCAGAGAGTTTGGAAACCAGGCCTTGCAGATTGTTGACGGTTTCCGACAATGTACGCATTGCATCTTCACGGAAGCCTTCACGGTTGAATTTGCGCTCCATGTTGTTGACCAGCAATGAGAGCGACAAAATCTGGTTTTTCAGGTCGTGGGTCAGCACGGCCGACAACCGGGCGAACGATTCAAACTGTTTCTGTTCGCCTTCTTTTCGGATCATTTCGCGCAACCGGCTGGCCATTCGATTAAAGGATTCGGCCAGCACACGGGTTTCATCCTTGGCTTTGACCTTGATCTGGTATCCCAGATTGCCTGTGGCGATTGCGCGCGCGCCGCGCGTCACTTTGCGGATTGAATCCGTGATGCTGCTGATCAGGTAATACAGCGTCAGCATGGCCACAATTACCAGCAACATTGTTAGCGCCAGCAGCACGTAGCTGGAAAATTCCAGTTGATCAACCGCGCCGCTGTAATTTTCAACCATAAAGATCGAAAGCCGCGGACTGGCTTCCCGCAACCGGTGTCGGACCAACCAAGGTGACCACTTGTCCGTATCTTTGTCAGCTTCTTTGATGACCTCAGCCATTGGGCGCTGAATTTCCCGAAAAGCCTCAGTGTAAGGGCGGCCTTGTTTGCTCGCATCTGACGCGTACAACACTGTTCCTTGCGGAGCCAGGATAATCGCTTCCGGGTGGGCTGTCCGCGGACGTCCGGGTTTGATGATTTGGCGCGGGCCAACGGCTTCGCTGAGCAACTGCCCAACACGCATGTTGAGAACCAACGCAGCAGCAATGTTATTGCCTTCGTCCCTGAGCGGAGCAATCAGTTGCAACACAGGCTCGGCATCATCGGGTTGAACTTCGGTGGCAAAAACAACATCCGACGCAGCTTCCGCAAATCCTGTCGGGATTCCAATTCTGTCATCGGCAGAAAAATCTTTGTCCGCGATAAACGGTTTGGCCAACCCATTCGCATCGGCCTGAATTTCAATTTTGAATAAAGGAACCCCTTGCCGATTGACTGCGCTCAAAGAGGAGTATTTTTGTTGATTGGCCAGAAGGAAAGCTGATAGGTCGTAACTTAATGCACGGTCGGGCAGGGCTTGAGCGCTTTGCTGCACAGCGCGGGCATAATTTCGCAACGCCGTTTGCTGGGTTAGCTTCAGAATTTCCGCTTTGTTCGAGGAAAGATTGGCGTCAATCTGATCAGAAATCTCTCGCGTGCGGTCAACAAGTTCCTGCTTCAGAACAGATATGATGCTGCCGACTGCTGTGTCCTGCCAGCGCGCCCAAAGCAAAAACATCGGGACGATGATAAACGCAAAAAAAATGATGACCAGCTTAGCGCGAATCGCCATAGAAATAAGTCGCCTGCTCGGAAAAGTGCTGA
>CAZMXG010000239.1:0-10200 GCA_964570175.1 uncultured Heliomicrobium sp.
CAACAGTTTACTCAAAACCCGACTGACTCACCCTATTTCAAAACAAGCTCTTAAAGATTACATAAACCAAGTTTGGCAGTCTGCGACACATGTGCTCTAAGCCTGGCCTGGGACACCAAAATAGCGTTGCTTAAGAAGCTGATTTCGAGTCGTCGCGCTAAACAGTTCGATATGCAGTATTGCGGCAGCTGCGGAACAGAGTCATCCCAACATTTCTAAGTTTGCCAGCTCGCTACCGCAAACCTGAAGCCCCCCATCTCCTTACGCCTGCAAGTCATTCATCACTTTCAACAGCGCGGTTTTGAACTTCGTCATTTCGTCTTTCGTGCCGACACTGATGTGAGCGCGAGTCGGCTATGTGGGCCGAGGCAACCGGTATACATCTTTCCGAAGGGACGAACTTGAACCGATGAAAGGCATTGGCATTATTGCTGGTACTGTGGGCAGTAATGAGTATTCCGCCCGCCAATCCTCAAGAGCAACAGGCGTAGCGCAGCGCGGGCACGGTCGCCCGGTTCGTTCAAAGACATAGCGTCCCTGTTGCGCTTGCCCTTTGCGGCCAAACAAATCGCGCTGCGTACCGCGAAGCGCAAGTCCTTCGGTCAGCACTTCCACAATGGCTGTGTGCAGTCGTGATAGCTCATCCTGAGACAAAGAGGCTGTGGAACGTCGCGGATCAATTCTCGCCAGCCACAGACTTTCGTCGGCGTTTCGGTTTCCCAAACCTGCCAGCACACGTTGATTCAACAACACAGTTTTCAGCCAAGCAGGTGGGCAAGAACGCCCGCGTCGAAAGCAGCAGTGAAGCGGACGGATTCTGGTTGAAGAACGATTGTGTTGTGGAAAGCGCGGCCAACGACCGTGTCGCGCAAATCGCGTACAAGCGTTTTTACTTCAGGCACTTCCGCCATAATGCATTCAACTCGCTCGCACGGGCCTCAGCGAAATTGGATCATCATCCTGTCTTTCTGGAGTGAGCAACTCATGGCCCGTTGACGCGCTGACTTGCTCGGCAAGCACCATATCGGCGGCTTCTGCCAGCCGCTCTTCCAGGACCAGACTGGGTGCTTCTGCCAAGCTGAGGGCGCTTTTATGATAAAAGTGCGATCCTTTGTAGAGTTCGCGAAAGAACATCAGAAAGACCTTGCCAACGGCAATCACCGGGATCACTAAAATCACGCCCAACAGTCCAAACAGTTTTCCGCCGATCAACAATCCCAGGAAGACGGCCATCGGATGCAGGTTCAGCCGGGCTCCCAGAATTCGCGGCGTTAAGTAATACCCTTCAACGCACTGGACCGCGACAAAAACACCGACGACTCCGGCCACACGCCACAACCCTCCACCATCGGCCAGCGTAAATCCGGTTGCCAGCACCAATCCTGATGCAGTTCCCACATAAGGAATCGCATTCAGCACTCCTGCCAAAGCCGCAATGCCTGCCCAAGCGGGAACGCCCAAAGCGGCAAAGCCGATGGCATAGAGCACGGCCATACACCCTGCAATCATCAATTGCCCGCGCACGAACGCTTCCAGAATTCGACCCACTTCGTCAAAAAGGCGTCTGAACGGCTCACGAAAGCGCGGCGGGATCAGGTCTTCAAGCCCTCCTCGCCAATTGCCGAAATCAAGCAGCAGATAAAAAACAAAGAATGGCACAAGCAACAGATCTAGCGAGGCAATCGCACCGGCCAGGAAGCCTGACAACCCTCCGGCAAACCAGGTAGAAGGAGAACCTATCGCCGCCATAGGGTCGCGCAAAACTTGCTCAATCCGATTGCCGACCCAACGGTCAAGCACGGGCGAATACCGCCGCAGGTAAAGCCGCTGTCGCGTCGCGTTTTCCGGCGTAAAATATTGGGTTAGCTTTTGCCCCGCTTCCGCGCCATGGGCCAACAAGTCTGGAATGACAAAGGTAAGAAATGTAGCCGTCAGCAACAGAACGCCCAGCAAAGTCAAGATGGCCGCAACAGCGCGAGAAAGGCCACGTTTTTCCAACTTTTGGACAAAAGGGTTAAGAAGGTAGGCTAACGCAAAAGAAGCAACCAGTGGAATCAACGCAACGGTGCCGATGACGTACAAAAAATAAAGGATGACAGCAAGACAAACAGTTGCGGGCACCCACCGCAGCCACCAAAACGGTGACTGTGGTGGTGATGTATCGGAGCGCAAAGGCTCTGCTGTCATCCCTGATTGCATGAATTGAACTCAATGTCAGGCAGTGACGCGTCCGCCTGCAATCATACGATACCCAGCTAATAGCAGGATTGAGCCCAAAATTGCTGTGATCCATCCCGCAGAATAATCAGGTGACGCCCATAGCATCCTGCCGACAAACGAACCAATTAACGCGCCAACCATACCAATGATGGCGGTGATGATGATTCCGCCTGGGTCTTTACCTGGCATCAATAACTTGGCAATTGCACCAACGACTAAACCAAACAAAACCTGACCAATTAGATGTCCCATAAATCCTCCCTGGGGTTCGTCGTTAGCATCCGGCGCAGGCCGAGATGACGACGCGACATCGTGTTTTTGTAAGATACAGCGTGGCCGGAGCAACGTATGTTTGCGCTTCACGCCTGTCTTGCAAATCGCTAAAGCTACCTTTTTCAGCTTAGCGTATGCCTTACTTGCAAGCGACGCGCCATCGCCGGAAAGCAGACATAGAACGCCAACGAACTATTGCATTCATGAAAATATAAGGAAGCTGCAAAAACTGCTCAGGAAAACGATACGGCAAGAAGCCAGCTCAAGGCTGTCGATTCAGGAAAGGTTGGAGAGTGAGAAAGGTCGGTAATAGGCAGAGATTGGCTTCAAGGCAAAGACCAGGAACGCTGGACCGTAAAGGTTGAGAGGCAGTAGTGGCAAGCGATTTCATCCCAGCATTTTTCTTTGCTTGCCCACTACTGCTGAATTGACGAACAGACAGGAGTTTAAGCCTGCAATTCGCCCATTACCTTTAACAACGCGGTTTTGAACTTGGCCATTTCGTCTTTGGTGCCGACGCTGATGCGGGCGTGCGTCGGCCAGGCGGGCCAGACGCGGCCAATGTAAATCTTCTCTTTCTGCATGGCGTTAACCAATCGGCGCGCGGGCATCTTGGCATTCAACATAAAGCAGTTGCTGACCGAAGGCACAAACTCGATCTTGTTCTTTTCCAGAAACGAAAAGACGTCTTCGCGGATGTCTTTGATGATTTTGCGGCGTTCCGGAACCAGATTTTTGACTTTCAAACTGGCGGTTGCGCCAACCATTCCGGTTAGTGGCAGCGCGCCCGCGCCGAAATTTTTCAGCTTGCCGATCAAATCCGGTCGGCCAATTGCCGCACCTGCCCGAAGGCCAGCCATTCCGTAGAGCTTCGAAAACGTGCGCAAAATAATCACGTCTTTGTCCATCGCCACCCAGTCTAATCCGGTCACTTCATCGCTCAGGTGGATGTAGGCTTCGTCCAGCAACAGAATGGTGTCTTCCGGCTTGTTGGCGATGGCCCATTCAATGTCGGCGCGCGGCGTGATCGTTCCGGTTGGGTTGTTCGGATTGCAGATGTAAATCAATCCGGCTTTACGTTCGGCGGCAGCTTTGACCATCGCTTTGACGTCGTGGGCGTGTGTGGGTGTCAGGGGAACTTTAATGATTTTTGCGCCGATGAACTGCGCGGCGCGGCCTCCGGCTTCGTATCCGGGATCGGACATCACAAAGGGTTTTTCTTTCGACGTAAACGCCAGCACGGCACGATGCAGTGGATCGCTGGAACCCGGAAACGGCAACACGTATTCGGGGTCCAAGCCTTCCAGGTCGGCCAGCGTTTTGGCGAAATCGTCCGTCAATCCGTATTCGTAACGCCCGCCTTTGGCGATGACTTTCGAGATGGCTTCGATGGCTTCCGGGCATGGCCCAAGCGGATTTTCATTGGCATTGATTTTGACGGCATCGGGCGGGATGGGTCCGGTTTTAGAAAGCTGCGCCATCGCCAAATTCGCTTCGCCGTAAAACGGCAATGCCGCTCCCGCTGTCATTAAGGCTGCCATTCGACCGAAAGAGCGACGGGAAAATTTTTGCTCTACGCGTTGTGGACTGGTCATAAGGGTTCCTCCTTGGTTGTGGGTGGTAAATCAAATGCGGCGCGGCCGACTTGTTTTCAGCGGCTTAAGCGACGCGCGTATGGGTTGCCGGAACGGGATGAACCGGCGGGTGAACCAAAATCGAATTTCCTGTCAGACTGTTTGCCAGATTTCCTGTGTTGCGATTGATCGTCAGCTCTTCGTCGCGGCGGATGACCGTGCCGATTTCGCTGAGCAATCCATCTCTTTCGATGGACGCGAAAAGCCGCGCATCCAGCCCGATCAAATGCAGATCGCCGTTTCGCTGCCGCTGCCTGGTGGCCAGTTGGCGCAGACAATCGGTCGCGGCGGAATCAATTGGTCCGGCTTCTGTTAAATCGAGCACCAGTGTTTTGGCGGTTACTTCGCGGAGCAGCATTGTCAGCACTTTCTCGCTGGACGCGAAAAACAGTGGACCGGTTAACCGGTAAATCTGCATTTCTGATTGCAGCGTGGCGCTTTCCGGAAAAGTGAAAATGGCCGAGGGTTCCTGCTTTGCTGGATCAGGAACTAAACATTCGATCTGTTCCAATCGGGTAGATTGCGCTGCGCGTTCGACAAACAACAACATCGCGATCAGCGAACCTATGCCAACACCCACAATCAAATCGCTAAAAACTACCAGCGCGAAGGTCAGCAAAAACAGCGCGGCGTCCGCGCGGTTCATGCGTTTTAGACTCAGAAACCGATCCAAACCGACCAGTTGCAAACCCACGGCGACAGTAACCGCTGCCAGAACAACTAATGGAATGTGACTGATGATTTCACGCAGCGGCAGTAGAAATAACAGCAAGATAAAACTGTGGGCGAAAACGGACCAGCGGCTGACTGCGCCTGCTTTGGCACTGGCAACGGTTCTGGCCAGCATCGCCACGCCCGGAGGCGCGCCAAAAAACGGACACGCCATATTGGCGATTCCCTGTGCAACCAGTTCACGGTTGAATTTCACTCCACCGCGCATTTCGCTCATGCGGTCCGTGACGACCACGGTCAACAATTGATTGATCGTGATCAATCCCGCCAGCGTGAACGCCGGATAGATCAAATCGGAAAAGGCTGAAAAATCCAGAGTGCTCGCGCTTGGATGAGGAAAACTATCGGGCAATGCGCCAACACGCGGCAGATCCCAACCGAGCAGGGTTGTCGCGACTGATGCGGCGACAACGGCTACAAGCGACGCGGGAATATTCCGTTTCCACAACGGCAACAAAAACATCACGCCAATCACCAGCCCACTGATCCCCAAGGCATGAGGATCGCTATGACCGGCCATTCGAATAACGCTCCATAAGTCGTCAATCACACCCAGATCAAAACTTGCTGCGGCGGGCTTAACACCGAAAACAGCTTTCAGTTGTGACGCAACGATGATGACGCCCAATCCGCTGGTGAAGGCTCCGATAACAGATTGCGGCAAGTAATGAAAAAACCGCCCCAGCCTGAGCGCGCCAATCAGCAACATGATCAATCCACTGAGCGCACCCGCTGCTAATGCCGCGCCAATGCCATGGCTTTGCACCAATCCAGCCAACACCGGGACGACCGTCGCCGACAATCCGCTGACGACGACCGGCGCATCGGAAATCATTCCTGAAATTGCACCGCCAATGATCGAAGTATACAAACCGGCTTCCGGACGCAAACCGATGGCAATTGAAAGCGCCATCCCGTACGGCACGGCGATCAGCGCAGCTACGGTGCCACCAAAAAAGTCTCCGCGCCTTCTGGCCCAGCTTTCAGGCATGTTCCAGTTGTTTTTCAAATCAGACAATCGGTGGCGAAGTTGATCGTACAAATCTCGATTGCCTGCCCGCAGTAAGCTGCGCGCACGATTGGCGGAGCCATCAATTTCCGCTCCGCCAATCACGTGTTCCGGTTTAGGTACTTCGGTCATCATCAATTCGGTCAAGTTACGTTTCAGGCACTCAGAGCGCCGTTTTCAGACGGTTAAACCACTTCACGTCAAAGCACGTCTGAAACCGGCACTCTGAACACCACTTGGTCGGCGTTACCACATCAGGCGCAGACTCAATTGCACCACGCGGGCGAAATTGGCCTGGGCTGTGATTTTGCCGAAGCTGGAACTTCCGAACGTCGTGTTGGGCGCTCGGAAAACAGGTGTGTTAAACGCGTTGATTGCCTCCACGCGAAACTGGGCTTTGAACGATTCGAAAATCGTTGTGTCTTTCGTCAAACCGATGTCCCAGTTTTTCTGCCCTGGGCCGCGGACATCCAGGGAGCGGGTAAGCGTGCCGAAGTTGCTGGCCGCTGCCGCCGTAAAAGCAGCCGCATTGAAATATCCGCCATCAGCGGCGTTCGGCGACAGAGCGCGCTGCAACGCGTTGTCAGCCAGCACTTCCGCACCAGCAACCAGATTCGGACGCTGGCCGCTGCTGTAAGCGTTGGTGTTGTTGTTTGATTGTGTGATTGAAAGTGGATACCCGCTTTGCATCTGGCCGATAAAATTGATCTGCCAGCCACCGACCAACCGATCCACCAAACCGCCCTTGTCCAGCAACGATTTGCCTTTGCCAAACGGCAATTCCCAACTGCCGCTGACCAGAAAGCGATGCGTCAAGTCAATCGAAGCCAACCCATATTCCGGCGTCAGGTTATAAATGTTGGTCGCGAAACCAGATGTGCCCGCGTAAAAATTCCCCTGCCCGATGATGTTGTCCTTCATTTCGCTGTAGGTGTACGAGGTCAGGAAGCTGACGCCTTTGCTCAGCCGTTTCTGCCCCTTGGCCGTAAACGAATTGTAGAAGGATTTTCCGGCGCTGGCTCCGTGAACGAAAATGTCACCGAATTGTGGGAACGGTCGCAGCAACTGGCGTTTCTGGATTGTCGCACCGCTCAACGCGCCGGTCGTGATGATGCCGAAAAACGGATTCGCCACGTTCGTCAGCAAATTCGGATCCGTCAGTTTGTCAGCGGACAACTGATTGATGTTGAACGTCGCATCATTGATGCCGCCAATTTGCAGTTTCGTGCCTTTGCTGCCGATGTAGCTGAAGGTGGTTGTGATGCCAAACGGCAGTTCGCGCTGCACATCCAACGAAAATTGCTGGACATACGCCGCATCACGATCTTGATCCACGTAATGAATCACATCGCCAACATTGGTCAGCAAGCCCAGCGAATTGCCAATGGGTTTGTTCAGGCCATTTGGGAAAGGATTGGCAAACGTTGCTCCGGGCGAAACTGTTGTGATTGCCGAAAAGCCCAGCGCTCCTAAACCCGTGATGGAAAAGTTGAAGATGGGCGGCGCATAGAAAATTCCGTATCCGCCACGGATTGTCGTTTTGTCGTTCAGCGCGTAAGCAAAGCCAACGCGCGGCGCAAATTTGTGGAAAGAGTCAGTTTGCGCAGTCGGCGCACCGTTTACTCCGGCGTACAGCAACCCGCCTTTCAAATCCATTCCCGGCACCTTCAGCGGACTGGCCGCCGTCCGGTCGAAGCCGACGGTGAAATGATCATTGCGCTCTTTCAAACCGGTTTCGATTTCGTATCGCAATCCGGCATTGATCGTCAGCTTGGAGGTGATCCGGTAATCATCCTGCAAATAAACGGCACCGTAATCCAAATATGCTTCCAGCGGTGTGGCGATTTGTGCAGTGTTCTGGCGCGTAAAATCCAGCCGCCCCAGCAGCATGTTCGCCACAGCATTGCCGGTTTCGTTGCTGTTGAAATTGAATGTGCCGCTGGCCTGGCCAAATTCGGTGAAATCAATTGCCATTCGCCGGTAATCAGCGCCAACTTTCACGCTATGTTTGCCAATGAGCTTTGACACGCTGCCCAGCAAATTGTGCGAGTAATAAAACTGGTCGGAAGGCGCAGCAGAACCGAAAGCCGCGTTCGACGGGCCATACGCGTTGCCGACAACGTTGACGCGCGGGAATTTTTTGAAATTGATGTCTTTGACGAAGCTGTTTGCGAAACCAAGCTGGGCAGGATCAAAGCCCGCGCTGATCGTGGTCGTGTTGTCTGAGAATGTGTTGTAGCCGTACCGCACACTCAACACGGTCGTCGGCGACAAGGAAATGATGTTGTTAAACGCCAGCGCATGCACATTGCGGAACAGCAGATAACCGTTCGGATTCGCGATGTTGCCGTAATAATCGGCTTCAGGTTCGCGGCTGCCGTAATGCGCGTAAAAGCCGCTCATCTTCCAGTTTTCAGTCAACGAATGATCCAGCTTGAACGTTTGCTGGTCAGCGCGATCTTTCAGCGTCGAAGTCACAGACGTGTTGTTCAAATAACCTGAACCGTTCGGCAGCGGAAAGAAACTGACCAGCTTTGCGCCTACCGGATCAATACGGTTTGTTGGGATGACGTTGCCCGCGAATTGCTGACCCGTTAGCGGATCTCTCAAAACCAAGTTCGGCGTCAGCGAAAAATCACCTGCGCGTTCTTTCTCAGTTGGCAGCGTGAAGGTTTCACTCAGAAACGTGCTCATCCGGTAACCTTCAAACGAAGACCAAAAAAACGTTTTGTCTTTTCCGTCATATAAACCTGGCACTTTCACCGCTCCGCCAAGTGAGCCGCCATAAAGTTTGTAAGGCGCACTCGGTTTTGCAATGCCACGACGATTGTTGAAAAAGTTGTTGGCTTGCAGCGCTGAAGGGCGAATGAAGCCAAACGCCGAACCGTGCAAATCGTTGCTGCCCGAACGCGCCGTTGTATTGAAAAATCCGCCGCCTGTGCGTCCTGCTTCGGCGTCGTACGTGTTGACCTGAACTTTCACTTCCTGCACGGCTTCCAAGCTTGGGATAATCACCGCGCGGTTGCGAAGGTCCGTGATCGGCACGCCGTCAATAATGTAGTTGTTCCCGCGCACAGGTCCGCCACCCAGTGAGATTGCCGAAGAGCCGGTTTGATCCTGCTGGCGGTTAAAGGTTGGATTGCCCACGGGAATGACTGTCGGCGTGATGGCGGAAAATGCGAAGGGATTACGACCAGAATTGGGCAAATCGTCCAGAATCTGTTTGCTTAGCACTGTGCCGGTGGAAGCCGTCGCCGTTTCCATCAATGGCACATCGCCCGTGATGACGACGGTTTCTGCGACGTTCCCCAACTCCATCGTCAAATCCAGCGTCAATTGTTGCTGTGTTTCGACCAGAACGCTTGGGCGCTCCAGCTTCTTGAAGCCGTTCTGGACTGCCTCGATTTTGTAAGTGCCCGGATCAACCCGTTCGAAAAAGTATTCGCCAGAGCCGTTTGTCACCGTGGTGCGCGAGACGTTGGTTGCTGTGTTGATCAGCGTCAACGTGACATTGGGCAGCACATTGCCCGTGCCGTCGTGTAATGATCCGCGCAACGCGCCTTGATACGACTGCGCGAACGCCGCGCCAAACATACAGAGCATCGCCATCGTCAGGAAAAAAGATTGAAGAGAAGTTTTTTTGAAATTTGGGTGACCGGCGAAGACAAATGTTTTGCTCGTGGAAACGGATTTTGCTAGCATTCGCGTCGCTCCTTTCTGGGTAAAAGTCAGTTGGAGTTTAGGAAACCCCGCAGGCCGCCAAGCTAAGCGGGGTTTTCCTTTTCTACTTCGCTATGAAACCGACTTGGCTTCAGGCGACGAATGGATCTCATGTAAACCAGTCAGCTAATTCATAAGAGTTGGATTGTGCGCATAGCTGCTCTTACAGCTCCGCCATGACCTGGAATTGCTTTGTGCATTTGTTGTGCCAAGACAAGGCCATCGTTTGAGCAGACGTCCTCACCTGCCGAAACTTATTAAGCAGTAAGAAGTTAGCTTTCTTGGCTGATCACACGCGGCTCTTATGTTGGTCCCAATCAAGCCAACAAATTTGTTTTTACGAGTGATTGAGCCAACAGAAATGTGCCTTCAAAGCCCGCAGCTAGGGGGCCAAAAGTGCTTTGATGTCAGCCGAGTTTTTGAATCGCGAGCTTGAGGTTTTATGGAAAGTGAATTTTTGACTAAAGGAACTTAAGTCGCTGACCAATCAAATGGCTTTTCGATATTACGCAAAGCCGCTAACGCTGTAGCTGAGAACCAACCTACAGTTTTGTCTTAGAGAGCGTCTGAAAAGTTAGTCTGAAGCCAATCTGTTCAGCATCAGACGAGTCA
>CAZMXG010000240.1:0-10139 GCA_964570175.1 uncultured Heliomicrobium sp.
TGTGGCTGGGGAGGTAGGATTCGAACCTACGGATGGCGGCTCCAAAGGCCGCTGCCTTACCACTTGGCGACTCCCCAACAAACTTGTAGTTGCGATTTTATGAATGCGAATTGAGTCACGCAAGAAATCCTTGCGAGAACTCCCACGATGTCTGCACCGGATTTTCGTCGGCGGGCGGCGAGCTTATACAAGCTCAAGCCTGAACATCAGCCAACGCTTGTCTGTAAATCTTTTGATATTCATCACGGCTCAGCGTGCGTGCCGAAGCGCACCACCAGCCATACTGACTCAATTCGCTTTGCGCGTCGTTTCGCGCCTCGCTGCTGTCAAAGATCGCAAAAATCGTCGAGCCACTTCCCGACATCAACACTCCGCTTGCTCCTGCTCGCTTTAGCCTCTCTTTTATCTCTCCGAGCAGTTTGTGACGAGCCAAGACTGAAATTTCCAGGTCGTTATGTAATCGAATTTGCTCGTCTTGGGTTGTTGCGGCAGCGTAAGCCACCTCGAAAGAAGTCGGCATCTTAGTAATGGCATTGGGGTTTGTCAACTCAGGCGGCAACGCTCCGTAAACTTCACGTGTTGGAACCAAAATCCCGGCATTTACCAACAATAAATTTTCCGCTTTTATGTCTGTGAGCGGATAAATTTCATCTCCGCGCCCGACTCCCAGGCAGGTTCCACCAATGAAAAAGAATGGCACATCGGCTCCAAGCTTTGCTCCCAGCGGAAACAAATCTCTCGGCTTCAGTTCCACCTGCCAAAGTTTTTGCAACGCCAAAAACGTCACCGCCGCATTTCCGCTGCCGCCGCCCAATCCGGCAGCCGTTGGAATTCGTTTGTGGATCGTCGCGCGAACGCCTTTGCTGACACCCGTGAAGTCAGCCAACAGTTTTGCCGCTCGATAAACCAGATTGGTTTCATCACAGGGCACATCCGGATGATCACAAACGATTTCAATTCCCTGCTCCAAAAGTTCAAACACCAATTCATCGGCAACGCTGACCGTTTGCAGCAGCGTGCGCAATTCGTGATAGCCGTCAGCGCGTTTACCCAGAATTTCCAGTGTCCAATTGATCTTGGCGAAGGATGGAAGAGTCAGTTGCATTTCGTTCAGGCACTTTACGCAGCGTTGTCAGCTTCCAGCGCCGCTTCCCAGGTTTGATAAAGCTCCGCGATTCGTGCTTCCAGATCTTCGTACTTTTCGCTAAGCTCAAACAATTTGCTTTTATCGCGAGCGACCTCTTCGGTTGAAAGCAATGCGGCAAGTTCATGCAGTTCGGCTTCGGCAGTATGAATCTCAGCTTCGATGTCGGCAGGATTCGGAGCTTTTTGGCGAGACTTATTCGTTTTGTTGCTCTGTTTCGGAGCTTCGGCTTTGCGAACGGCGCGCTCGGCTTTTTGCGCTTCGACTTCGCGGGCCTGGTGCTCGGCCTGTGTGCGGTGATGGTCGTCGTAAAATTCAGAATACCCGCCATCGAAGTACTCAACGCCTTTGTCGGTGAACGCCAGAATCTGTGTGGCGATGCGATCCAGAAAATACCGGTCGTGCGAAACAGTCACAATCGTTCCGTCAAATTCGTTCAGCGCGTCTTCCAGCGCTTCGCACGAAGCGATGTCCAGATGGTTCGTCGGTTCATCCAGAATCAGCACATTGACGCGCGAGTAAATCAGCTTGGCCAAGGCAAGCCTTCCCTTTTCACCACCCGAAAGCGCTGAAACAGGTTTGAACACATCGTCGCCTGAAAAAAGAAACCTGCCCAGAAAGCCGCGCAATTCGCCATCGGTAACCGCAGCGGAAGCGATGGTTCGTAGTTCCTCGATTACCGTGTTGCGATCATCCACCGTCAGCAAGCGCTGATCGTAATACCCAGGATTCACGCCAGTTCCCCAGCGCATTTCGCCATCAATTGGTTGCTGTTCTCCCAGAATCGTTCGCAGCAAAGTTGTTTTGCCCGTTCCATTGCCGCCAATGATTCCCAACCGTTCACTTCGCCGCAACGTCAGATTTAAATTGCTGGCCAGCGTTTTCGTCGGAAATCCAATTGCCAGTTTATCCAGAATCAAAACCTGATCGCCTGTGCGGGCGGTGGGTTTCAGCTTGAAACTGGCAGTTTCCAAATCACTGACGCTTTCCAGTCGTTCGACCCTTTGAAGCAAGGTGCGGCGCGATTTGGCTTGTTTGGTTTTCTGGCCGGCCAAATTACGACGGATAAAATCTTCGGTGCGCTCGATCATTTCGCGCTGCTGTTCGTAAGCGCGCTGCTGCAATTCGCGTCGTTCTTCCTTTTCGACAACGTACTGGCTGTAATTCCCCTTGTAGCTTTCGACCTTTCCAAACTCCAAATCCAGCACGCGGTTGACCGTGTGATCCAGAAAGAATCGGTCGTGCGAAATAATCAGGTATGCTGACTTATAGGCAGACAAAAACTCTTCCAGCCATTCGACCGCGTCAACGTCCAGATGGTTTGTCGGTTCGTCCAGCAACAGAATGTCCGGCTCCAACAACAAAAGCCGAGCCAGCCCCAGCCGGTTCTTTTCTCCGCCCGACAGATTTTCGGCGCGTTTGCTGAATTCGTCCTTGCTGAACCCAAGCCCAAGCAGCACGGCTTCCGTGCGAGCGTGATAGTTGAACCCGCCTTCAAGCTCATAGGTGTGCTGGGCATCGCTGTATTCGTGCATCACGCGATCAAGTTCATCGCCTGACGCTTCGGTCATGGCATGTTCCAGTTCGCGCATCCTGGTTTCCAGCGAGCGCAGGTTTTCAAATACCGATAACGCCGCATCCAGAACGTTTTCAGCGCCGCTGAAATCCACGTGCTGTGCCAGTACGCCAAACCGCAGGCCGCGCATTGCGTCAATCAGGCCATTGTCAGGAGTTTCAGCGCCGGTAATCAGGCGCAGAATGGTTGTTTTGCCCGCACCGTTGCGGCCAACCAGAGCGACGTGTTCGCCAGGATTGATTTGGAAGGTGACACCGCGCAGCACTTCCTGCGCGCCGTAGGATTTGGTGACTTCAGAAAAACGGAAAAGCATCGGAATGGTGATTGGTGGTTGGTCGCTGGTGGTTGGTTGGCAATCCGGTAACCAGCCACCAATCACCAACCACCAACCACCGCTTGCTACTTCTTCGGACTTGCGGCAGCCGCCGGTGAAGATTGTGGCGAAGCGGCTGGGCTTGCGGCAGTATTGGACTTGCCTCCCGCACCTGGTGCCGGACGCAGCACGCCAAAGCTGTTGGGGTTATCAAGCATCCGCTGCGCCAGAAAGTTTTCAATCTTGGCTTCGTCGCGGGCGCGAGCCTGCAACGCAGCATCGGCAATCTGTTTGCGCTGCGCCAAAATCGCGTCGTTGATTTCCTTGCGGACTTCGTCCAGCGTGCGATCGCGCGATTCGGTCTGTTTGCCTGTGACCTTGAAAATGTGCCAACGCCCGGCCTGATCTTTTACCGGCTCAGTAATGTCGCCTTCCTGCATCGCCATGAATCTGTCGCCCAGCGAAGAAGGAAGTCCCATCATTTGCGGCAGCCCCAGGAATTGCTCTTTCGCCAAAAAGCCCAGGTCGCCGCTGTTGCGGAACGATTCGTGTTCGGAAAGCTGGCGGGCAATGGTGGCAAAATCCGAGCCGTTTTTCAGGCGGGTCTGAATTTCCTTGATCCGCTGTTCGGCAGCAGGTTCGCCGACCGCGTCGAATTTGGTTCCGTTGTTGTTCGGGTCAATGATGATGTCGGAAAGATAAACGCCGGGTTGCAGTGAAAACTGTTTCGGGTTTTCGTTGAACGCTTCCGCGACTTCACGGTCCTGAACTTTCAACTGCGAGCCAATTTTTTCATACAGCTTGGTAACCGCCAGTTGCCGTTTGGCCAGATCGCGGAACTGTTCTTCTGTCTGATTGATCTGCTTTAGTTCGTTGGCAAATGCTTCTTCAGTCAAACTGCGTTCCTGTTTGTAGCGCTGCACAGCCTGACGAACTTCGTCGTCGGTAGGGTTGATGCCTTCTTTTACGGCGCGTTGAAACAGAACTTCGCTGTTAATCATCGTGTCCAGCGCCTGCAAGCGGTAACCCGCTTGCGCCAGTTGCGAAAGCTGGGCTTCCTGCCCGCGAAACTGCTGAGCAATGACGCTGTCCAGGTCTTTGATCAGAATCTGTTTTCCGTTGACGGTAGCGGCGACTTCATCGCCACCTGTGCCGCTGGCGCCCCCACTTTTGCCGCAAGCCGCGACAGAAATCGCCAAAGCGAATAAAACTGAATGCAACAATATTTTTTGCACTGTTAGTAGCTCCTCAAATTTTTTCCACGAAGTCACGCGAAGAACCACGTCAGTTATTGTCATCATGATTCTTCGTGTGCCTTCGCGGGAAGATTTTTATGTTTCTATCAAGCCAAAGCGACGACTTCAATCTCGACTTTCACGTCGCGAGGCAATCGCGCCGCTTGCACGGTCGAACGTGCCGGGCGAGTCGCGCCAAAAAAGGTCGCGTACACTTCGTTCATCGCCGCAAAATCATTCATATCTGCCAGAAAAACCGTCGTTTTGACGACACGATCCAGCGAAGATCCAGCGGCTTCCAAAACGGCCTGGGCGTTGTTCAGCACGCGCTCCGTCTGAGCGCGAATGTCGCCTTCGATCAACTGCCCCGTCGCCGGATCGAGCGGAATCTGCCCCGAAGCGAAAACGAATCCATTGGCTTTGATTGCTTGCGAATAAGGACCTATCGCCTGCGGGGCGCGGTCGGTCTGGACGATCTCCATCTAGTAGTTTCCTGTGATGATTTGGATTGGTCGCAAAATTGACGGCGGATTGTAATCGAAAAGGTTGGTTTGGTGAAGCGGCGTAAAATTATTGCACTGAGCCAACCAATCCAGCATCAAAAAGCCTGCGATCCAGCATACGCCTTGTTCGAGTCATCGCCACCGGCATCACGGGCGAATGCGGCACGGTATAAAAGTAATCGCCGATCTCGTACAAATCTTCTTCCCTGGTCATCCAGTCGGTTCGGTCAAAGCGGCTGAGGTTTACGGGCCGCGAAAATTCGCGTAGCGTCAGTTCGCCTTTCAGGTTGTAGTAATGCGCGTAATACGACATCACCAATTCGCGGACGGTTTTGTAAACCGGTTCGCGGAATCTGAGGCCCGAGTAATTCGATTTGGCAATCGCCCCCCAGCAACTGTCTTGTTGGAATACCGCCAGCAAATGATCGTCGTCGCGCACCGCCATCAAATCCACGATCAGCGGAGGATGTCCAAGAAAGCGCAACGCCGCCGCCGCGAAATACGCACCTTCGGCGCAATGCGCCACCCGGTCGCGCAACACACGCCGAGGGCTGCGGCAAGTTTCGCCGTCTTTTTCTTTGTTGTACGCGACATCATCATCCAGAAAGCGCTGAATCTTTTGCGGTGAAGAAAGCTTTCTGAAAACAGCCATCTCGCTTTTATCAAATCCGAAGTTCTTCATTCAGTTCCCTGCTTCTTCCACGAAGGCACACGAAGAGAACACGAAGAAAGGCAATAAAACAGAATGACAGGATGAATTTGGATTTCCTGCTCCTATTCATCCTGAAAAATCTTGTAATTCCTGTCGAAAGACTTCGTGTTTTCTTCGTGTCACTTCGTGGATAAACAATTCTTTCATCGTTTCAACGCCGGATCGTTGTTGCTACGCATTTTGGCCAGCAGCTTTGCTTCCAGCTTTTGCCGAATCGCTTTCGTCGCCGGATCCCCAATCAGGTTTTTGTTTTCGTCAGGATCGGCCTTCAAGTTGTAGAGTTCATCCTTGCCCGCATTCAGGAAATCGCGCACCAATTTCCATTCCGGCGTTCGGTACATTCGCAAATGAGTTTGCGTGTAATGATGCTGGCTCCATTCGACATAAAGATCGTTGTCCCACTTCGCCGGCTTCCCTGCCAGCAGTGGGGAAAAATCATGGCCGCGAACCAGCAAGCCTTTTGGACGTTGAATTCCGGCCAGTGACAACATCGTTGGGAACCAGTCCAGATTGCTGATGGTATGTTTGATTTCAGTTCCGGCTTTGATGCGGCCAGGCCAGCGAATGGCAGTCGGCGTGCGCAGCGAAGTGTCGAACACGTTCGGGCGTTGAATGCTTTTGTCGCCGTTTGGAACGATTTTGTTGGCGTTCAAAATGTAATGGCCGTTGCCTTTGTGCCAGATGCCGTGCTGGCCAATGTTATACCCGTGGTCGCTGGTGAAAACCACAATCGTGTCTTCGCGTAGTTTCAGTTCGTCCACAACAGCCAGCAACCGCCCGATGTTGCGATCAATCGCGGCGACGCTGGCCAGATATTCGCGCATGTTCTTTTTGGCCCGCGCCACGTCCAGGTCCGGATAATCGACAACTTTCGGGTCAATGTCTTTGACCTTTGCCCAGTCTTCATCGCGCACGGGCAAATACGCCGTGTGCGGTTCGCGATAATTCAGCATCAGAAAAAACGTTTCATGTTGATGATCGCGCAAGAAACGAACGGCATCGTCCGTGACAATGTCTACCGTGAACCCTTGAAGCTGTTTCGGCTGACCGGCGACTTCCAGCTTCGGGTCTTTGGTGCTGATGCCACCTTCGCGAAATCCCATGAAGAAATTAAATCCAAACTGTGAAGGATGAAAGCGATCCTGTGTGCCCAAGTGCCATTTGCCGATCAACCCCGTGTAATACCCCGATTGCGCCAGCAATTTCGGCCAGATCATGACGTTTGACGCCAAACCGATTTCAGGTTCAATCGTCGGATTGATCCAATCCGTGATGCCAAGTTCGGTGCCGTAGCGGCTGGTCATCAAACTGGCGCGCGAAGGCGAACAGACAGGCGTCACGACAAAGGCATTTTTCAAATACGCGCCTTCACGGAAAAAGCGGTCGAGGTTTGGCGTATACGCATCGCGGTTGCCGCTGGCGCCAAGCGCCCAGGCGGCCTGATCGTCGGTTTGGATAAAGATGATGTTTGGACGTTTGGCTTTGGGTTGCGCTTGGGTTGTTGGCAGGGTGCCGATCATCGCCAACAGTAGAATTGCGAGCAGAAGGTTTTTCATTTACTTGCCCTTTTGGATCATCTGGGTTTGAGCAGATCGCGCCCTTCGACGGTCGGCAGCTTCACACCTAGCAAGCCCGCCAGCGTTGGTGCAATGTCGCGCATATCAATTCGGCCAAGATTCTTCGCGGTCGGAACGCCAGCGCCAGCGATAAAGAATGACGAATCCATTTCCGGCAGTTCCGCCAAAAAGCCGTGGCCACCTCCGGGTTTGATGTCGCGAACAATTGGCAGTTCAAAACTACCTCCGACATACGTTCCCGGCTTCGTGCCCATGACAAATGCGGCTTCGGGAAATCCGCCGAGCTTCATCGCCGCGTCGCCTTCGTAAAACTTGAACAAGCCGCTTGCCGAATCAGCAGCCAGGCGCTGCAAGATTTCGCGCACTTTACGGCGTGTCGTTTCGTCGTTTTTGTCCTTCAGCACCACGAACGCAGAACCGCCGGAATTCCAGGTGAGGGCACGCCAGGACTTCAGCTTGCCCGCTTCGACTTCGATCAAGCTTGCTTCGCGGAATGCAGCATTCAGGTTCAGAGATTTACTGATCGGCGCAAAGCCGTGATCCGAAGCCACAGCAACAACGGCTTTGCCATTGCCGAGCTTTTCGGCTGCGGCACAAATCTGGCCAACCAGCGCGTCAATTTCTTCCAGCGCAGCATATGCTTCGCGGCTGTTGGGGCCATGCGCGTGCTGGATTTCATCGAGTCCGGCAAAGTACGTCGTCAAAAACGCCGGGCGCTTCTTTTCCAGCAAGTAGACATTAAACGCGGCTCGACGTTTGTCGGCTTCGACGGTGTAATCGTAGCCTTCGGGGTAATTGCCGATGGCTTTTTCGGCTTCGGTTAGCAAGCCCTGCGTCGAAAGCGCGCGAATCAGCTTGCGGTCGTCCGGCGTGGCGGCGCGCCACATTTGCACAATGTTGAAATCAATTTTTGCGCTGACCGTGACTGGCCAGTCCACGCTCGCAGTTTTCAAGCCTGCGGCGGCGCAGGCATCCCACAACGTTGGCACGCGAATGTCTTCAGCATACCAGTTCCAGCCGCCCTGATTTTTGCTGAAGGGATCAAACGGCGTATTGGCGTAAATGCCGTGTTTGACAGGTGAGACGCCCGTCACCAGCGTCGTGTGGCTTGGGTATGTAACAGTCGGCGTGATGCCTGTGACGGCTGAAGCAAACGCGCCTTCTTTGACGAATCGGCGCAAATTCGGAAGCTTCAATCCGTGCCGGTCGGCTTCCAAAACGTAATCTGGCTTCAAACCATCAATTGAAATCAGCACAACAGGAATAAGGTTGCGGCGTTGTGTCGAAGCGGACAAGCTCAACGCCAGAACGGAAAGCAAGCAGAACAAACAAGTTCGTAACATGAATTTTTCTAAAAGGAAGCTTCGTACTTTTCTTATAGCAGGCGAAATGCCTGCGCTCCCAGCGCTTATTTCCAAAGTTTGTTAATCACGCGGAGCAGGACAAACCCGCTGACCACAAACACGGCTCCCATTAACAGTGCGGCACTCGTGCGGCCATACAGGATGTTTCCGACTGTAAATAATGAAGACCAGATTGTGATGCTGCCAGAAAGCCAGCCGACCAGTGCCAGTGGCAAGCTTTCGCCCGCTTCGGCGGCCTCGGCTTTGGAAATTCCGGCGGCCAATCGAATCGGCTCCCAGCCGGGGCCGCTGGGGCGTACTTTGCGATAAAAATCAATCAGCGTTTGGCGATCAGTTTGCGGAGCCAGATAAGCGGCCAGAACCCAGCAAACCGTTGTCACGGCAATCGTAATCAGCAGGCTGTTTGCCGTGGAAGGAACGGCAGCGCCACTTTTCTTCATGACCAGAAAACCGACTGAAACCAGAAACGAACTGATCATCGCCACAACTTCACACCAGGCGTTGATGCGCCACCAGAACCAGCGAATCAGGTACAACAACCCCGTTCCCGCACCAACCAGCAAAATAATGTCGAAGGTGTCTTTGGCAGTATCCAGCAGGTAAACGACGCCCGAAGACAAGATAAAAAGCAGAATCGTGACGAGGCGTCCGACGAAAACATAATGCCGCTCTTCGCCATCTCGATTGATGAAGCGGCGATAGAAATCGTGAACCAGGTAAGAGGCTCCCCAGTTCAGGTGAGTCAAAATTGTCGAAGAGTTTGCGGCCACCAATCCGCCGACCATCAAGCCAACAAACCCAACCGGCAGGAATTTCAACATCGCAGGATAGGCAATGTCGTGGCCCAACAGTTTTGGGTCAAGATTCGGAAATGCCGCTTGAATGTCTGACAACTGCGGGTAAACCAGAATTGAAGCCAAACCGACCAGAATCCACGGCCAGGGGCGCAGCACGTAATGGGCGATGTTGAAAAACAGAACTGCACCGAGCGCGTCTTTTTCGGATTTCGAAGCCAGCATTCGCTGCGCCATATAACTGCCGCCGCCGGGTTCGGCTCCTGGATACCAAACCGACCACCATTGCACGGCAATCGGAATGATAAACACAGCCATTGCCATGTCCCAATTGTTTGTGAAATCCGGCAGCACGTTCAGGTAATTGATGCCTTCGGGGCCTTTGATTGCGGAAAGCTTTGTTACCAATCCATCCAGCCCGCCAACTTGCGGCAGTTTGATGGCAAAGTAAGCCGCCGCAATGACTGCCGTCATCTTGATAAAAAACTGGATCATATCAATCACCAGCACGCCCCACAGGCCGGAGTGCGCGGCAAAAGCAACGTTCAGCAAACCAACAAACAACAGCGTCTGCCAGCGTTCCAGACCGAACAAAATGCTGGCAATTTTGCAGGCTGCCAGATTGACCGAAGCCATGATCATGCAGTTGAAAAACAGTCCCAGATAAACTGCCCTGAAGCCGCGAACCGCGCTGGCAGCATTGCCCGAATATCGGATCTCGTAAAACTCCAGATCGGTCAGCACTTCAGATCGCCGCCACAGCCGCGCGTAAAAGAACACCGTCGCCACGCCTGTCAGCACAAACGCCCACCACACCCAGTTCCCTGCCACGCCATTGCGGCGAACAATGTCCGTCACCAGATTGGGCGTGTCGCTGCTGAAGGTCGTCGCCACCATCGAAAGCCCCGCCAGCCACCACGG
>CAZMXG010000241.1:0-10127 GCA_964570175.1 uncultured Heliomicrobium sp.
AGTGCGCGCGAAAAACAAATTCAATGCGGTGGTCGCCCGCCGCCACGCTCAGTCCGCGTAGCGTATAATTGACTCGTTCCACGGGCATACGCTGACCATCCACCCAGGCTTCCCAGCCGCGATAGTACATTTCGCTGAGGACCAGAAAACCCGGTTGCGGATTGCGCGTTACCATCACGATCCGGTTCGGTTCGTACGCCGTGACTTTCACTTCGGCGTTGGCCGTATCACCGATGTTCGGCAGTGTCACCGTGCGATTACCAAAATCTTCTTTTTCCAGCAGCGCCGTTTCTGCAGGATCGAACGCTGTGCCATCAGACAGCTTGCCGGTTTTGATTGTTTCCAGCACATCATTGCTCAATTCGACGGCCAGTCGTTTGACGAACCACGCGCGCGGCATCGCTTTCAGGTTTTCGTACACTTCCACTTTGTCGAATTGCCCCAGCTTGCGCCAACGTTCGGCGGGAAAACTGACGCCGTCAACGGCTGCGGTTTTCCCGTTTGTCGAATCAAACAACGAAGCGCGGACCAGAATCAGCGCCGATTCGTCAGTTCGCTCGTAATTGAATTCGATCTGCTCGATTTCAGCACGGTCAAAATCAAAGCGCGATAAGTAACGATGTGCCTGAAAACCTTCGCCGTCCCAGCCTTCGGCAATCGGCGCGCGTCGGTGTTTGATTGCCGACACCACATCTGCGCGGTCATACGCCCATTCCGCCGTGTCGCGCCCGGCTTGAATTTCACGTTCAAGGATTCGTCCGTCGGTTGTGTGCAGCTTGATCCGCGCAACGATTTCGTTGTCGCCAACCTGCGCTGAACCGGCCATTGCCGTAATCAACAACAGGCTCGTCGCAGTCGCACCCGCCGCCATTTGCTTGTGAGCCTGTTTCCCAGCCCTTAGCTCCAAATCAATCGGAGCATTCAGAAACTTGACGCCTTCCCGTTCCAGGCAGTACTTGATGTCGGGATCAACAGCCCGTTCGCGTAACGCGTATTTGACGTTGAGCAAATTGAAGCCCTGATGCTCCGGAAAAAATGGGCGGCTTCTGGGAACCCAGCCTTCCGGCGACATATCACCTGCCACCGCCGATTGCCTAACCAGTTGCAGCATGTCGTATCCATTGACGCTTTGCAGACCGCGCGCAATGGAAAGGTTCGGTTGATTCAACTGGCTGAAGTTGTCTCCGAATCCCCACGGCGATTCGGTCACCACGCGAAATGCATGGAAATCGCTTTCGCGCGATTTGATCAGCTTCACCGCCGGGGGATCAACCAAATGTTCGGCCAGCACGGGTTTGAAAACTTTCCACTCGTAAAATTGGCCGAACGAAGCCAGATCAATGGCCAGCACCGCGACCAGCAATACGGCCGTCAATGCTGACTGCCGCCGCGCGTAAATCCACGAAGCCAGGACAGCAACCGCAAACATAGACAGCGGGATAAAGGCTTCGGCATTCGTCAGCAGGTTGGCATCCGATGGCGCAGCATTTGGAATGACCCACGCGCCAAGCCAGCGATAAATGCCCAGTGTCGCACCAACAAGAATCGCCAGTACAAGCGCGCCCTTGCGCCATAACCTGACGGTGTCGCCTTTGTCCAGCATCGCCAGTTTGTTGACGCCCAAACCGGCCAGCACAGCCAGCGACAAATTGACGATCAACAGATTGCGCGCCGACACGCGAAACAGGTTGAACACCGGAATGTGGAAAATCAGTTTGTGAATTCCCAACGGCAGATACCGCCCAAACGCCAACAACAGCGCCAGCAAGGCCAGCACGAACCAAAACCTGACCAGTTTGTCGCCGCGCCCTTTGAACACCGCGACTGCCGCCAGCAGTAGCGTCAATAATCCGATGTAGCCGAACAATTCCGTCACGCCTTCAGCACCCCAATAGGGCAATCGGTAAGGCGATCTCATGGCTCCGCCAAAAAAATATGGAAAGATCAGATTCAGCGATTGCCACGGCGGCAGCGAAAACGATGCGAAGAATTCGTAATCAATTCCGCCTCGCGCGCTGAATGGCAGCAATTCTCGCAGCGGAAACAACTGCACGCATGATAGCAGCAGACCGCAAACCGCCATCGCCGCCGACTTCGCCAGAAACGGCCAGCGATGATGTTTTCCTGCCCGCACAAACGCGGCAAACAGCACATAGGCCGCCCAGACTTGCGCCGTGTAAAAATTCATTTGCGGCACGCCCGCAAACAGTTGCACAGCAATAATGGCCGAGCCAATCGTCACCCAGCGCCAGGAAAGTTGCTGGTAGAGCTTTTCAACCGCCAGAACCACCCACGGCAGCCACGCTGCGGCGGCGATGTGCGAAGTCTGTCCCAAATGCACGACCAGATACCCGCCCAGCCCAAACGCGATTCCGCTGACCAGCGCGGCTTCGCGGCGGCAGCCGATGGCCCGCGCGTACAGATACGCTCCCACTGCCGCCAAATGAAACGTCGTAATGACGACAAAGTTCATCGCCGCCAGCGGCGGCAGCACGGCAAAAATCCAATTTGGCGCATACAAAGCGCCCGGATAAACCGTCGCTAGAAACGGCATCCCGGCGAAGATATACGGATTCCACAACGGCAATTGCCCATCTGCGAGCATCTGCCCCAACAAGATTCGCAAGCCCAGATTTGCCGTCCAGCCATCGCCCGGCGCTAACAACAATCCACTTGTTAGTGCCGGATAAAAGAACAACACCGGCAGCAACACCAACAAAACTACCGCGACAGAACGCGGAAGGATTTCTCGACCAGTTGTCGAATCCTTTGAATTGGTCGTCTGGGAATGGGGTGAGGTCAAAGCCATAGCTCCAATTACTTGCGTTTGCGATGAAAGACAAAACCGCCGATCAGCAATAGCACTACGCCCGCCAATGACCAGGCTGCGCCCGTGCGGAAGCTGGGCGAGCGAAAGACGAATTCGATTTTGTGGTCGCCCGGCGAAAGCTCAATGCCACGCAACGTGAAATTGACTCGATCCACAGAAACGCGCTTGCCATCCACCCAGGCTTCCCAGCCGCGATAATAAATCTCGCTCAAGACCAGAAACCCAGCGGTTGAATTGCTGGTTTGTAGTTCGATGCGTTGCGGATGGTAGCTTGTAATTTTCACTGTACTCGGCACATTGGTGGAGCCAGCGCTGGCCAACGGCGTTTTGAGTTGCCGCGCTGAAAACAATTCTTTTTCCAGCAAAACCGTGTTGCGCAAATCAACCGGCTGGCCATCGTTCAACCGTCCGGTTTTGATAATGCGCAGAACTTCGGCGCTTGGTTCAATCACTGCCCGGCTGGCGAACCAGGCACGCGGCAAAACGTTCCGATTTTCGTAAAGCTCGACGTCGCCGAATTCCGCCAGCTTTTGCCAACGCTCAGGCGGCAGATTCACAGCCGCCAGCGGCAATGATGTATTCGTCGTCGCATCAAACAGCGAAACGCGCGTCAGCATCAAATCCCCGGCAGTCAGCAAACATTCAAACTCTATGCTTTCAATTTCCGCGCGGTCGAATTTCAGCCGTGCCAGAAAGCCTTTCCCCAGGTAGCCAATCTTGTTCCAACTGGGAATATCGGCATGAGCATCAGGTGCCCAATGATCTGTGTCGCGTCCGGCCAATACCTGCCGTTCGATTAATTGCCCGTCTGTTGTTCGCAACCGAATGTTCATAACCGGCGAACCATCGGAAACGTTATTGGCATTTTCCATCGAAGAAATAATCGCGAGTTCACTGGCAATGGCGTTCGCGCTTAATCGTATCTGCCCATGCGATTCCATTGGCATATCCATCTGGCGGTCATCAAAATTGATTCCCTGATAAGCGATGGTTTTGCCGGATGGCGCAGTGCGTTCTTTCAACAGATACTTCGCGTTCATCAGATTGAAGCCTTGCGCATGGGCCGACAGCGCGGCGTGTTCCATAATCACACCATCCAGCATCAATCGCCCGGCAACGACAGCCATTTGTGGTAACCGTGTCGGGTCGTATCCGTTGACCATTTGCAATCCGCGCGTAATCGAAAAGTTCGGATAATTCAGCAAACTGGAGTTCGCGTCATAAGGCGTTGGCGAATGGCTGACGACGCGAAACGAATTTATATCCGATTCGCGATCCTTGATGAATTTGACCGTTGGTGGGTCAGCCATCCGCTCGGTGACGTTGTAGTTTTTGTCGTCAATCAACCGCCACTCGTAAAAGAAACCGAACGCGAACAGATCAAGAAACAGCACTGCCACAAGCACTGTTCCGGCCAATTGGCTCCATCGCCGAGCGTAAATCATTACGGCGGCAATGCTCAGCAACAGAAAGACAATCGGGAAATAAAACTCCGGATTCGACCAGGTACCCGCATTCGCTGGAACCGGGATTTCCACTTTTAGCCGCTCGTTAAAGAAGCGATATACAACCGCTCCCGTGACGACAATCGCCACCAGCACGGCAATACTTTTCAGCAAAACGCGATTGATCATCGCTCGATCAAGCTGCATCAACACGGTCGCGCCCAATCCAGCCAGCATTGCCAGCGCAAAATCGAACTCCATCAGATTCCGGCCAGCAGCGCGGAACAGATTGAACACCGGAACTCGATGGAAAAACTTATTGATGCCGAATGGAAGAAAGGAACCGAAGGACAATAGCAACGCCACAAGGGCGAAAATCGCCCAGAAGCGAATCAGCGCATCGGTACGGTACGGGGAGCAATAGCGACCTGGTGTTTCTGAGAGTAGTCCCTCACTAACAACCCGGTCGCTACCGCTCCCGGTACTGACTCGACTGGCAAAGACAGCCGCAAAAGCCAGCAGCCACGCCGCCATTCCCACGTAGCCGCAAGTTTCGGTCAAATTCCACCGGCCCCAGTACGGCACTCTGTAAGGCGCAGTCGCCGCTCCGCCGAAAAAATACGGAAAGAAAAGCGAGAGAGATTGCGAAGGAGGGAAGGAAAACTGCGCGAAGTATTGGTAATCAATTCCGGCGCGGTCGCCAAGCTTCAGCAATTCGCCCGCAGGCAGCAGTTGGATCATTGAAAGCAGCGCACCGCAGATTGCCATTGCCGCCACCGCTGCTGCGAACTTTGCCCGGCGTTGCGGCTCGGCGCGAACGAGTCGAAAGAGCGCGTAAGCCCCCACAGTCATCGCCGTATACAACGTCATTTGCGGGTCGCCGGCAAACACCTGCAAAGCGATGAACAGCGCACCAGCCGTCACCCAACGCCACCGCGGTTGCCGATGCAGCATTTCGACGGCCAGCAGAATCCACGGCAACCAGGCAGCGGCGTTGATGCGGTTTGTGTGCCCCAGATGCGCGACCATGTATCCGCTAAAACTGAACGTCACCGCCGCAACCAACGCTCCGATGCGCGTGCATCCAAACCGCCGCGCAAACATGTAAGTTCCAAACAGCGACAGATGATACGTCGTCAGCACCAACACGTTCATCGCCACTTGCGGTGATAGCACGGCAAATAGCCACGTCGGCGGATACACCACTCCCGGTTGAATGCTGGCCAGCAACGGCATCCCGGCGAAGATGTACGGATTCCACAACGGCAATTCGCCTTGCGCCAGCATCTGCCCAATCAGAATGCGAATGCCCAGAATCTGCGTCCAGCCATCGCCCGGTGCCAGCGTGACTTTACCCATCACTGCCGGAAAGAAATAAATCAGCGGCAGTAACAGTAGCGTGATGCCAGTTGCGATTGATTGCGGATTTCGGCCAAGTTTTTTGAATGCGGATTGGGGATTTTCTTTGGACATGAAGCTTTCGTTGACAACGAAATGCGGGAATTAAAGCCGCAGATGAACGCAGAATTACGCAGATTGCGCTTGATCTGCGTGGATCCGCGTTGATCTGCGGCTACGTTTTCATCAATCCATAAATCTGTATTTGACCAGAGCCCAGATGGCGCCGAAGCCGTCTTTCCAGGTGATTTTTTTGCCTTCGTCGAAATCGCGTCCATAATAGGAAATTGGCATCTCATACAGCTTGTATTTGCGCTTCAGGATTTTGGCGGTGATTTCCGGTTCGAAGTCGAACTTGTTGGATTTGATCTGCATGTTTTTGACTACATCAGCGCGGAAGACTTTGTAGCAGGTTTCCATATCGGTCAGCGTGGCGTTGTACAAAATGTTAGTGACAAAAGTCAGCATCTTGTTTCCCAGCAGATGCCAGAAATTGAACGCGCGCGCGACTTTGCCGCCGGTCAGCCGGGAACCGTACACCACGTCAGCACGGCCTTCCAAAATGGGTTTAATCAATTCAACGTATTCCGCCGGATCGTATTCCAGGTCGGCGTCCTGAATCAGGATGATGTCGCCTTCAGCGTAATGCAGCGCGGTTCGCAAAGCTGCGCCTTTGCCCATGTTCTGGCCATGAAAATAGATTTTGTGCTTGGAGGTTTCGGCCAGCTTCTTCAGCACATCGCGCGTGCCGTCTTTGGAACCATCGTCCACGATGATCAGTTCTTTGCGCACATCGCCCAGGTGGACTGCTTCGACCTTGGAAATGATTTCGTGAAGCGTCGAAGCTTCGTTGTAAACGGGCATCAAGATAGACAATAAGGGTGGATTTTGCATTCGGGTGTTATCTCAGTCTTTTTATTTTTGTGGGGCATTCACCGCCCGGCCTTCGGAGCGTTCTCGGCGGGCGACTCCACTGCGCCGCGCAGCTTCTTCAACTGCTTTTGCCACCAGCGGCGCGACTTGCCGGTTGAACACCGACGGAATGATGTATTCGGGGTGAAGCTCTTCGGGCGCAATGACCGAGGCGATCGCCTGGGCAGCAGCCATTTTCATTTCTTCGTTGATGTCTGAAGCACGGCAATCCAGCGCGCCGCGGAAAATGCCGGGGAAACACAGCACGTTGTTGATCTGGTTTGGATAATCGGAACGGCCCGTCGCCATAACCGTGACATGCGGCCAAGCTTCTTCCGGCATGATTTCGGGCGTAGGATTGGCCAGTGCAAAGACAATCGGGTCGCGGTTCATCTTTTGCAGCATTTCCACTTTCAAGACGCCAGGCCCGGACAACCCCAGAAACAAATCTGCTCCCACGATCAATTCGTCCAGCGAGCCTTTCAGATTTTCCGGGTTGGTATTGTTGGCATACCACTCCACGGCATCGTTCATGCCTTCGGTGCGGCCACGGTACACAGCGCCGTGCAAATCAAACCCGATCACGTTTTTCGCTCCGGCGCTGAGCAAAATCTTGGTGCAGGCTGTTCCCGCTGCGCCGACGCCAGCAACCACGATTTTGATGTCTTCGATCTTTTTATTGACAATCTTCAAGGCGTTAATCAGTGCTGCCATCACCACAACGGCGGTTCCATGCTGGTCATCGTGAAACACGGGGATGTCCAATTCGCGTTTCAATCGCTGCTCGACTTCAAAACATCGCGGCGAAGCAATGTCTTCCAGATTGATACCGCCAAACGTCGGAGCAATCGCTTTGACGGTTCGAACGATTTCGTCCGTGTCTTTGGTGTCCAGGCAGATTGGAAAGGCGTCAATCTGGGCGAATTCCTTGAACAGCATCGCTTTGCCTTCCATCACCGGCAAAGCAGCCGCCGGGCCAATGTCGCCAAGCCCCAAAACCGCCGTGCCATCGGTAACGACGGCGATGCAGTTTCGTTTGATCGTCAGGTTGTAAACCTTTTCGGGGTCTTTGTAGATGGCCATCGAAACGCGCGCCACGCCAGGCGTGTAAGCAATGGACAGATCAGAGCGCGTTTGCAGCGGACGTTTGTTCGTGATTTCGATCTTGCCGCCTATGTGCCGCAGAAAGGTCCGGTCGGAAACGTTGATGACTGTTACGCCTTCGACGGCGCGAACAGTATCGGCAATGCTTTCGGCATGTTCATCGTTTCCTGTGGCGACCGTGATATCACGAATCAAATGGTGTGCGCCGACTTCGACAATATCAATTGCGCCAATGTTGCCACCGGCTTCGCCAATGGCAGACGTGACATGCCCCAGCATTCCGGGACGATTTTCCAGCCGCAAACGCAGAGTGATGCTGTAGCCTTCACTCGGTATGACATTCATTCGTAATGAGTCCTTTGTTGATTGGGGAGTGGTAGAGCATTCATGAACGGGGCTGAGAATACCTTATGCTCCGAGGGCAGGCAAGATTTCCAATCTGGACAGTTTGCACCACTTCACACAGAATGCGCGTGGTTCAACCTCGACCCACTATCAAACTACAAATCCTATGAAGCAAATGTTCAGAAACCTGATTCTTATTTTGCTTTTCACCGCCGCTTTGGTTGCGCGTGAAATTCCTGCACAAGCTCAAAAAACGCCGGCCAAACCTGGAAAAAAGCTCAACGTGTTGTTCATCTCCACGGACGATATGAACAACGACCTGGGGAGTTACGGCCATCCGCTGGTTCAATCGCCCAACATTGACCGGCTGTCGGCAAAAGGCGTTCGGTTCGATCGGGCTTACACGCAATACCCACTTTGCAGCCCCAGTCGCACCAGCTTGATGACAGGACAGCGGCCTGATACGACTCAGGTTTACGACCTGCAAAAACATTTTCGCTCGGTTTTGCCGAACGTAGTCACGCTTCCACAGCTTTTTATGAAGAATGGCTATTTCGCTGCCCGTGTCGGCAAGATTTACCATTATGGCAATCCGGGTCAGATCGGTACCGATGGACTCGACGATCCCCAATCCTGGAATCTGGTCGTCAATCCGCGCGGCGTGGACAAAGACGAAGAAAAGGTCCTGACCAATTACACTCCAACGCGGGGGCTTGGCAGTTCGCTGTCGTTTTATGCTTCACCAGAACCGGACGAAGCGCACACAGACGGCAAAGTTGCCGCCGAAACCATCAAGCTATTGGAAGCGAACAAAGACCGCCAGTTTTTCATTGCCGCCGGTTTTTACCGTCCGCATTGCCCGTACATCGCGCCCAAAAAGTATTTTGATCTGTACCCATTGGAGAAAATTCCCGCGCCGAAGTTTTCGCCGGATGAGTGGAAAACGATTCCTGACCCGGCGATTTGGATCAAAGAACCGCACTTCGGCACGACAGCCGAACAACAGCGCGAGGCGATTCGGGCTTATTACGCTTCCATCAGCTTTGTGGATGCAAATGTTGGCCGATTGCTGGAGGCGCTAGACAGACTGAAGCTGACAGACAATACAATCATCGTTTTCTGGAGCGATCATGGCTATCTGCTTGGCCAGCACGGACAGTGGATGAAGCAATCCTTGTTTGAAGGCTCTGCGCGCAATCCGCTGATTTTCGCCGGCCCTGGCATTTCTCAAGGCAAGGCTTCGCCACGAACGGTTGAATTCGTTGACCTGTACCCGACCTTGGCTGATTGGTGTGGCCTTGTTGGTGCGCCAAAGAATCTACCTGGTCACAGCTTGCGTCAGCTGCTGACCAATCCAAATGCCAAATGGGACAAACCGGCCATCACGCAGGTTCAGCGCGGCGCAGCGCCAAACCAGTTTATGGGTTACAGCATTCGCACGGAACGGTGGCGCTATACGGAATGGGACGAAGGCAGGAAAGGGGTTGAGCTTTACGACGAATCAAGCGACCCCGATGAGATGAAAAATCTTGCCAATGATCAGAAGTATGCCGGAAGGATTGCTGAATTGAAGATGCTGTTGAAAAAGACTCTGAACCCTCCGGCAGCGAGGTAATGCAAGCGACTCACCCGCGTTCGCAGAAGAGCGGACATGTCGCCGATTTACGGATTGCTGAGCGTGAAATCATCAAACCAGATTCGCCCGAAAATCGGGCACGGCCTTGCAGAGCATTCTTCGCGACGGACAGTTAGGGTAACCGCCTGGGTGTCTGCATCGGTTTGAAATTGTAAGGAATACTGCCGCCAATCACTGGCGGTATGAGCCAATGGCGCTGAATATGTAAGCAGGCGCTCCGTTTTCCCCGAAGCGCTGACGAGAACGATGGGTGATCCCGCCGTGACCAAATCTTCGGCGCGCGCCCAAAAACTCAGCCGGTAAGATTTGTTTGGCGAAACCAGAATCAGTTGCGAAGCCGCCGAAGCCCAGGGCTGCGGATCTCCATTCCATTCAATCAATAAGCTTCTAGCCCCGGAATGCGGTTCGCGCCGGCTCAACGACGCCTTGATTACCTGATTGCGCTCGATACGCCAGC
>CAZMXG010000242.1:0-10105 GCA_964570175.1 uncultured Heliomicrobium sp.
CTCTTCGGCTTCCGGCAATCGCTTCATTTCCAAAATGCTGCCGTCGCGCTCTACGCTTTGGAACAGCAACTTTCCTTCGGCAATGCTGCGCAGAGGCAAACAGCCAAGCTCCGACGGGTCTTGCCGAATAGTGCGGATCACGGCTTGGGCGTAAGCATTCACCCATCCCGGCTGGAGAAGGACGTAAGTTCCATATTCCAAATCCTTTACTGCACCGGGACCGTCGAGCAGTCCGATCACCGTTTGCAGTACTTCGTCCGTGAAGCGCGATTCTTCCGGCAATCGTTTCCACAGCATTTCACGCAACTCTTTGAAAGTCAGCAGCACTTCTCCTTCATCGCGCAGCTTCAGAATTTCGTCTTTGAGTTGTTTGAAAATCAGCGGTGAAGTGCGCCGTTCCATCGTTTCCCACGGAATGCCTTCTGTGATTGCCTGGCTCAGTGCGTCGCAGCCCGTGCCTTCCTTTGCGCTGGTTTCGAAGTAACGAAAGCCTTGCTGTGCGGCAAAGTCTTGCAACTTCGCACGGCTGGCTCGGAACCCGGCATCGGTGCGACCGGCCACAATCAGCAAAGGCGTGTTGGCTGGCACGCACCTTCGCAGAGCCGTTTGCCATTCGCGCAGACCTGGCAAAACATCTTCCTTGTCTGCATCGAACAGCAACAGGATCATCGCCGTGCGATCCATATAAAGCTGATGCACCAACCGCTGGTCTGCCTGTCCGCCGAAATCCCACAACCAAATTTCCTTTTCCAAGCCTTCTACGGTAGAAACGTCCGGAAGTAGCCACTGCGTTGACCAGGCTCCAATGGTGGAACCATTGCTCGGTTTCCATTTTTTGGTTGCCAGGCGATGAACCAGCCCAGTTTTTCCCGAACTGGTGTCGCCGACCAGCAGAACTTTGGCGTTCGTGTATTGGACTTGATCGGGAGTAGTCGGCAAGGCCGACCGGGTGACTTTCGGCGCCGCCACCTCGGTGATAAATTCCGACAAGTCCCAAACTCTAATACCGCCCTGGTTGTCGCCGGAATAGGCGAGGCATTGATCGGCGTTCGAGGAAACGCTCACGACTCCACTCGTATGGCCTTCGAAGACGCGCAGACAGCGGCCCGTATTTAAGTCCCAAAGCCGCACAGTCTTGTCGTCTGAAGCGGAAAGAGCAATGGGTTGATCTGCGATCCAAGCCACACTCATTACCTCGTCAGTGTGGCCTTCAAATATGCGCAGACAGCGCCCTGTTTCCAAATCCCAGAACCGTATAGTTTCATCACAAGAGCCAGATAGCACGCGGCGTTGGTCTGAACTCCAGGCCACACTTGTGACATAGTCCGCATGACCTTCCAGTACGCGTAAGCAGCGCCCAGTCTTTAAATCCCAGAGGCGCACTGTTTCGTCTCCAGAGCCGGATAAAGCGCAACGCTCGTCGGTACTCAAGGCAACAGTACTAACCCAACTATTGTGCCCCTTGAAAACTTGCAGGCATCGTGCTGTCTTCGTGTCCCATAGCCGAAGAGTATTATCTGCAGAGCCAGATATGGCATAGTGTTGACTCGCTCCCCAGGCTACGCATACGACATTAGCCGTATGACCTTCAAATTTACGCAAACAGCGCCGCGTCTTTATATCCCACATTACTAAAGTTTCGTCTTTGGAGCCTGATAGGGCACGACGCTCGTCAGGACTCCAAGCCACACTCCTAACGAAGCTCGTATGCCCTTCGAGAATTTGTAAGCATTTTCCCGTCTCAACATCCCATATACGCACAGTCTCGTCATCGTTAGCGGTTAGGGCGCGGTTCCCATTTGAGCTGAATGCATAGGCATAGATTCTATTGTCCCAGTATTCTAGCTGAATAGCACCTACAACAATTGACTCGAACTCAGTGTTTGCTTGCACTGTCTTTGGGGAAACTAGGATATGACAAGACTCAAGCAGCTTCGCATACTCTTGATCGCGCTCCTCCGGCAGCCAGTTGATGTACAGGAATTGCGCCAGCGAGCCTTTGATGGGAGTCGAGTCGAGCCGCAGGGGAATGAAGCGGCGCTCCCGGTTCATCGGGTCGCGAAACCGGAAGGTGCCCGCTTCCAACTGCGCCCAGTCGGAGCCGAAGGCATTGACCGACATGCACAGCACCAGCATACGAGATTGTTCCAGGCCTTCTTCGATTTTGGCTTGGACGTGGTCGCCAGGTTTGAGTACCCATTCATCCAGCCAGACACGCAGTCCATCCTTCCGCAGCCTTTCAGCCAATTCGCGGACGATGGGTTTGTCCTTCGCGCTGTGGCTCAGGAAAACGTCGTATTTGAAATCGTCAGCCATGTTTCACCTGGGTACGCGAGCGTCCCCGCTCGCAATAAATAAAAGCCGCGTAGCGTTCCTTTGAATCTTTTCGGCTGTCCGAATTGTGTTGGGCTGATAAAAGTCGGCCAAATGCTGATGGTCTATGTTGGTTATGGCAAATCGAGCGCCGTCTTCAAACAATCATTATGGATAATCCACTAGCACCACGTCGCCACGTTGAACATTCATGCTTGTCTGCGGGGATCAAGTTCGTTGTAGATGTCCATTGTGGGATCATTCCATCCTTCGTTGCCGAACACTTCCATCACTTGAGGATACATCTCGTTCAGAAACCGGTTGTCTTCTTCGTCAACGAACAGTGCCTTCATACGGTCATAGACTTCCTCTCGAATGAGGACGTAGGTAGTTTGAGCGCCAGAATCCACAGCGCGTGGAGGAACCTCTTCTTGCTTCGCAATGGCTTGTCCCTGTTCAAGAGTCAGGTTGATCATCGGAGAAATCCTTTCTTGTTAAACCGTATTCTCATTGAGAGTGACAAATCGGAGCGATTCACGATATTCACGGCCCAGACGCATCGCTTCCAAAAAGTCGGCGTCGTCGGCAAACGCGCCGTAGACTTTGTCTACCCAATGCCGCTGCGGTTCTTCCAGTCGCTGCTTGAGCCGCGAAACTTCGGCTTCCAGTGTGGCAAGACGCAATTCAATTTGTGCTGTAGCCATAACTTTCTCCCTTCTTCAGGCCGAATTTGGCCGGAAACCGCTGAGTGAAATCGCTTGGCTTTATAGCGAAACTCAACTCAGCGGCGACTGAAGTATATGTCGGCTCAAGTTATGCGGCAATCAATGAGTTGCACTCAAACTGCAGGCGCAGACCATCTGTCCGCAGGCAGCCTGACAATACTAATCCTTTATTTGGTCGTCGCCTGTGGAATTTTCTCTGCCCGCACCGCGGCGTGATAGGCGAACGAAGCCAGCACCATGGCGCATTGTTTCAAATCATCAGCTTTCACGCGCTCGAAGGTGTCCATGTTTGTGTGGTGCGTGCGCACGTCGTAATCCACGTAATCCTGCACGGGATTGAAGCCAGCCATGCCCGCGCGCGTGTAGCTAAGATGATCCGTATTGCCGATGCCTTGCAGGATGTTTTTGCGCGAGCCTAAATCTTTGAACGGTTCCAGCCAGGCGTCGAAGATCGGTTTGACTGCGGAGTTGTTTTCCAGATACCAGCCATAAATCGGCCCGGTGCCGGGGTCTAGGTTGAAGTAGACGTTGAATTTGTCGCGCGCGGCTTTGTTGGCATCGCCTTTCAGATATTTGTCCACGTATCTGGCTGAACCGTGCAGGCCTTGCTCTTCGCCGCCCCACAAAGCCATGCGGATGGTGCGTTTAGGCCGAGCGCCGATGGTTTTCAGAATTCGCATCGCTTCCATTACCGCGGCTGCGCCGTCTGCGTTGTCGGTGGCTCCGGGCGAAGAGTGCCAGGAATCCAGATGGCCGCCGATCATGACGACTTCGTCGCGCAACGCGGGATCAGTGCCGGGCAATTCGGCCAGCACGTTGTATCCGTTTTTGTCTTCGGTCAGAAAGCGCGTTTGAACATTGACGCGCAGCTTGACGTTAATGCCGCGCTGAATCATTCGCGCGATCATGTTGTAGTGCTCCGCGCTGAGAATGACGCTCGGCAAGGCTGCTTCGCCGTTGTCACGTCCCAGCACAAACAATGTTCCGTGCTCGCCACGGTTTGGGCGCAAGACAACTCCCGCGCCGGTTTCACGCAGCAATCGAGCCATGTTTTGCGGTGTGATGAAAGAACCGGCCGGGCCTGCGGGCGGGCGCGGTTGGCCGATGGCGACAGGAGTATCAAACATCGTCGGCTGCGGACGGTCAGCGCGCTCAAACGAATTCTGAATCGGTTGGCTCATGACAATTGCGCCTTTTAACTTGTCGCGCATCTGGGCGATGTCTTCCTGCTTTTTGTCGCCCAGGAAAATAGGCGCAGCGTTGATTTCGCCTGCCGTCGAAGCCGACCAAGCTTCGGGGTAGCCAATCAAAGGCATGTAGCGCGGTTCGACCATTTCGATGGAAAACTTGTCGAGCGTCCAGCCTCGGCCAAACTCCCAGGCTTCCAGGCGCGGATTTTCCAGACCGTATTCTTTCAGTTTTCCTTGTGCCCATTCGGCAGCGGTTTTGTAGGCGGGCGAGCCGGTCAAACGCGGGCCAATGTCTTCGGTAAAGTGCGTGAACGTTTCGTAAACTTGCGAACGGTTCAGCCCTTCGTCACGGATTTTGGCGATGATGTCGCGGTCTACGGGTTCCTGCACAGCCGCAGCAGGCGACGCGAACAAGCAAAAGCAAATGATGAAAGCAGTCAGCAAAACACGTTTCATGAGCGGGTTTCCTTTATTCGTCACGATGAACTTTATGTTGCATGGTTTCGGGTAAGACTTGTAAGTCGGTTTGCAAAAACGAGGGCACCAGCGGCAGCGCAGCCAAAATTTCTGGCGTGTTGGGGAACCATTGAAAAACCAGATTGCTGCTGACTTCGGCACATAGGTATGGCCCGGGTTCTTTTATGTACTTCGACGATTCCGGCAGTCGCATCAAAAAATAGGGCGACAGTTCGTGATAGTTTTTCCCGTCGTAAACGAAGAAGTTTTCGACCAGCCACAACAGCCGCACAATTTCGACATCAACGTCTAACTCTTCGCGCATTTCACGCCGCAGCGTTTCTTCAACAGCTTCGCCAAATTCGACTCTGCCACCGGGCAACGACCAAAAACTATCGCCTTCGGCTTGATGCAGTAAGATTTGATTGTTGTGAATGGCCACGCCTGCCACACGAAAGTTGAAGCGGTGATTGCCTTGATCGAATCGGATCATCGCTTCAATTCCCGAAAGCGGGTTGAGCCGGAGGTGTCAGTTCAAACCCTTTGGGCGGTTCAGCGCCCAGCAAGTGTTTGACGAAATAATCCCAGCGGCGGCGAACCATGTACGGTTCGTTGCCGAAACCGTGTCCGCGATTGGGGAACATGATCAGGTCGAAATCCTTGTTCGCCTTGATCAGCGCGTCCACCACCAACAGCGTGCTGTACGGCGGAACGTTGTTGTCCATCGTGCCGTGCGCCAGCAGCAATTTGCCTTTCAAGTTTTTCGCAATTGCCGGGTTGGATTGATTGTCATAATTTGTCGTGCCGTCAGGGTTGCGCACCAGCAGGCCTTGCCACTTTTCGCCCCAGTCATCTTCGTAAAGGCGATTGTCATGATTTCCAGCTTGGGCAACGCCGACTTTGAAAAAATCAGGGTAATTAAACAGCGCAGTTGCCGTCGCATTGCCGCCACCTGAATGGCCGTAGATACCTGCGCGTTCGATGTCTATCCAACTGTAACGTTGCGCCAGTTGCTTCATCGCCGTCACCTGATCGGGCAGCGTGTTGTCGCCCATGTTGCCGTACCAAGTCGTGTGGAATTTTTTGGAGCGCCAAGGCGTACCCATTCCGTCAATTTGGACCACGACGAAGCCGAGTTCGGCGAGCGCTTGTTGATCGCCTCGTTCAGCGGAAAAGTTTCGCCCGCGCACGCTACCGGTTTGAGGACCAGGATAAAGATTATTGATGATCGGATATTTTTTGCTTGTGTCGAGTTTTGTTGGCACGTACATCAGCCCGTAAAGGTCGGTGACGCCGTCGCGAGCTTTGACAGTGATGGGTTGCGGCGCTTTCCATCCAGTCGCCAACAGTCGCGAAATGTCTGCTTTTTCCAAAGTCAAAACTTGCTTGCCATCAGCGTCGCGCAGAACAGCAACCGGAGGCACGTCAGGTTTGGAATAACTGTCGGTAAAAAAGCCGCCTGAAGGTGCAAGCGCAATGTCATGGTCGGCGTCTTCCGGCGTCAGCAGCTTCAAGCCTTTGCTGTCGAAGCCAATTCGGTAGAAGTGCCGGAAATATGGATCGCGGCCTTGCTCTTTGCCGACGCCCAGGAAATAAAGGTGGCGATTCTTTTCATCCACGCGCAGCAGTTGTGTGACATTACCCGCGCCGGTCGTGATCTGGTTTTTCAGCTTGCCGGTCTGCGCGTCATACAGGTAAAGCTGGCCCCAATCGTCGCGCTGCGAATACCACAGAACTTCATTTGACGCGGACAGATAGCGCCAATTGACTCGGCCACTGGTGGAAGCTGCGCTGGATTCAAAAAAAGTATCAACTTTCTCTTCCAGCACATCGCGCACCGCGCCCGTCAACGGATCGGCCAGACGCAGCTTCACTTCTTTGCGGTCACGCGAAGCCGAAACAAACGCGAGTTGCGCGCTGTCGGCGCTCCATTGCACATCGGCCCACGTGCCGCTGACGACGACGTGATCGTTCAACGAAGAACGATGCGGATCGGCGGGCATTTTCAACCGCACGACTTTGGCCGTTTCCAAATCAATGATGACGCGCTCAATCATGAATATCTTTTCGTCGCCGGGCAGCGGGTATTTCCAGGCTTCGAGTTTGGGATGGCCCAGTTGCGTGTTGACCAGATACATTTCGCCCACGCCGCGCGCGTCGTGCTGAAAAGTGGCGATCTTTTTAGAATCTGGCGACCAGGCCAGCACTGGGTTATCGCTTTTCGTCCAGCCTGCGTTGTTCGTTGCGTAGCCGAAATCCTTGACGCCGTCGGTTGTCAATTGCGTTTCTTTGCCGGTAGAAACATCACGAACCCACAAGTTGTAATCACGAATGAACGCTGTGCGCTTACCATCCGGCGAAGTAGACATTGCATCCGCGCCGAATCTGCCGCCACGCTGTTGCTGGTTTCTGTTTTCGTCAGCGGCGCTGCATTGATAAATTTGCAAGTCGCAGCTAAATCTTCGCCGCTCGACATTGAAGGAAACAGCCTTTCCAGCTGCCGAATATTCAATTTGCTGAAAGGGAAGTTTGAAGGCTTCGTATTTTGCGCCTGCCACTGACGAAAGCGCCGCCGCCAATTTGGCATGATCGAAAGCCGGGCTGCGTGTACCGCGCGCCGGATCAACCATCACGAATTCCGCTCCGTTTTCAGTTGTTACGCGATACCAGAACCGTCCATCAGGCAACCAGGTCGGACGAACGCCTGCGCGCAACACCAGCGGGCCAGTGTTGTAGCTCATAAACTTTTCCGCTCGGGCATAATCTTCAGCCGTAAGCGAACGCTGTTGCGCGAAATCATTTGTGGTCATCAAAAACGTCACCAATCCTGTAACAAAAAGATAAAGGGAAAAACGACGTAAACGAAACTGCATGGCGAATCCTCCGGTGATATGTACTTCTGTGAAAGTCTCTTACTTTGTTTGAAACGTACTGGCAAAGGATGTGGCTGGATTGTTCAAGCGCAAAAAATGAATTGCCGCTTTGCCATGAGAGACGCAGGTGCAACTTCATAGATTTCAAGAAAATGTTCGATTGGTCGTTTGCAGGAGCGTATTTTGCAAGAACACCTACAAAGAATACATCGTGCGAGTAGCTTTGTACGGTTTCGTTGCAAACAAACTATTCGACTTGGTTTTCTAGCCACTGTCCCCAGCAAAAAAAGATTCTCCCTTACAACTATAACTCGCTTTCACCCTTACAGATAAAGGGCGAATCCCCATAATCGAAAGATCTTAATACTGCAATTTTTTGACTGGTTATGGTTACAGGCATATTGATTGCTCTTGTCTGGCACGCAAGCTCGAAACCTTAACACGTAAGAATTTAGGAGGGGACATAATGAAAAACGCTAGATTGTTTCAATCGCTATTCGCCGTGGTGGCTGCGCTGATGTTGGCAATGCCCATCGCCGCCCAACAACAAGATGCTTCAACCGCACCTTCGAATAAAGACCAAATGGCTTCTGCAACCATGGCCACCGTGCCTGCCGGACAAAAACAGAAGCTCACCGGCATCATTGTTCAACGTGATGTTGATAACCTGATGGTTCGGGATTACAAGGGAGCTACTTACAAAGTCAACGTGAGTGGCAACACCAGCATCAAGGAACGCAAGAGCAATCCTTTTCGTGGTGCAAAGAAATATGCAGTTTCTGATTTGTCACGCGGCCTGGCCGTCGAAATCGAAGGCCGTGGCGATGACAATGGCGCTTTGGTCGCCAACCAAATCAAATTCAGCGAAGCTGAATTTCGTGTTGCCAATTCCGTCGTTTCAATGGTGACTCCTGTTGAAGGACGCGTTTCTGAAACGGAAAATCGTTTAACGCAATCCGAAGACAATGCGAAACGTCTGTCGGGACAGATTGAAGAATTGTCCGCAGTCGCCAACACAGCAAATGGTGGTGCCAAGGCTGCGCAGGAAGCCGCTGATAAAGCGATGGCTGCTGCTAATAGTGCTAACGAACGCATCACCGCCACCAGCGAAACACTGAACAACCGCATTTCGTCGCTGGATAACTTTGAAGTTGCCAAGACCATTAACATCACTTTCCGCGTTGGCAGTTCCAAGCTTTCGGCTGAGGCCAAAGCGGCTCTGGATGAAATTGCGGCTGAAGCCAAAGGCGACAAAGGTCAGGTCATTCAGGTTGCAGGCTTTGCTTCTGCCGATGGCAACGAAACCCTGAATCGTCGTTTGAGCCGTGAACGCGCTGAGGCGGTCATGAGCTATTTGATCGAAAATCACGACATCAATCAGCGCCGCATCGTGACGCCGATTGGTTATGGTGAGTCTCACGCTGCCGCAGACAATGCTACGCGTGATGGACGCCAGCAAAATCGCCGCGTTGAAGTTGCGATTTTGGTCAACAAAGGACTTTCATCAGGTTCGACGGCTTCTGTCAGCAGCAACACTTCGAACAACCAATAAGTTCAACGTGCCTCTTGAAAGCAACGGGCCGCAGACACGGCGACGAATTTACCTTCGTTATTGTGTTTGCTGCCCGATTGTTTTTTTGCAGTTAACTCTTTCGCGTTTCCAGCCTAGCGCCCGCCATCAACGCCAATCACTTCGCCTGTGATAAAGCCAGCTTCTTCGGAAGCCAGGAACGCGACAAGTTCAGCCACTTCTTCCGGACCGCCAGCGCGCTGCATTGGGGTGGTGGTAATGGCTTGTTGCAAAAATTCCGGGCGTGAAAATCGGTCGTGAATCGGCGTCATAATGATGCCTGGCGAAACTGCATTGACGGTGATGTTGTATTGGCCGAGTTCTTTCGCCAAACCTTTGGTAAGGGTGTTGACGGCAGCTTTGGCAGCGGCATAAGGCATCGAATGCGACATTCCTCCAAATTCTACAGCGCCGGAAGAAATGTTGATGATCCTGCCTCGGCGTTTTTCTTTCAGGTAAGGAATGACGGCTTGGGTACATAAAAAGACGCCTTTCAAATTGACCCCCATAATCGCATCCCAGACTTCGTCAGTGCAGTCTTCAATGGAAACCAGTTTGATCAAGCTACCGGCGTTGTTGACCAAGATATCCAGCCCGCCAAAGTTATCAACGGTTTCGCCGATCATTCGCAGAACGTCTACACGTTGAGACACATCGGCTTTGACGGCAATGGCGTTGCGCCGCATGGCTTGAATCAAGCCGACCGTTTCCAAAGCTCCATTTTCATTGTGATGATAATTAACAATGATTGCCGCTCCATTGCGAGCCAGCGCCAGCGCGGTTTCGCGTCCAATGCCGGAACTGGCGCCTGTAACGAGTGCGACTTTTCCTCTGAGATCGTATTGTGCAGCCATAAGTTTTGAGTAGTCGGTAGTCGGGAGACGGTAGTCAGTAGCCGCAGGCGATAGCGACTCTTAACATTTCGAATCTCTAAATTTTGGTTGGTCGAGAAACGATAGTCAGTAGCCGCATCGTATG
>CAZMXG010000243.1:0-10013 GCA_964570175.1 uncultured Heliomicrobium sp.
GTTTCGTCCAAACCAGTGATCTGGGCGACTCTCGACGGCGGATATTCCAGGACGCGTTCACGCAGCAGTTCAAAACCAAGCGTGTATTTTTCGATGTAATCGGCGTCAATCAGATTTTCTTTGATGATGACGTGCATCATGGCCAGCGCCAGCGCGCCATCGGTTCCCGGCAGCGGAGCAATGTGCTGATCGCATTTTTCGGCAGTCAGGCTGCGGTAAGGATCAATGGCGATGATGCGCGCTCCGTTGCGCTGCGCTTCCAGAATCTTCGGCCACAAATGAACGTTCGACGTGATGACGTTCGACCCCCAAATCAAAATCAGTTTGGCCTCGTTGAATCGTTCAGGATCGGTTCCCATGCTCAAGCCAATGGTGGCTTTGTAGCCGGCGGCTCCGGCGGAAGCGCAGATGGTACGATCAAGCAACGAAGCACCAATTTTATGAAAGAAGCGGCGGTCCATAGATTCGCCCTGCACCATACCCATTGTCCCGGCATAGCTGTACGGCTGAATGGCTTGCGGATTGTCTGCGGCAATTTCCTTGAATTTGGCCGCGATGGTGTCTAAAGCTTCGTCCCAAGTGATGCGCTGAAAAATGCCTTTGCCTTTTTCTCCGACGCGCTTCAACGGATACAGAACGCGCTGCGGGCTATAGGTGCGTTCCAGATACCGATTGACCTTTGTGCAAAGAAACCCGTTGGTTGTCGGATGAGCTTCCGCGCCTTTGACCTTGATGGCTTTGCCGTCTTCGACTGTCGTAACCAGTGCGCAAGTGTCCGGACAATCGTGCGGGCATGCGCCACGAATAACTTTGAGTGAAGGGCCATTGGTAGATTCAACTGTGGACATAATTTCTCCTCAAAAACGGAAAGGATTAACAAGATCGTCAGGATAGCGAAAACATCCTGAAAAATCTTGTTAATCCTGTCGAGTTTTCCCAGCGCATTGATTAAGCGGCAGCAGCTTTCGGCTTCAATCGGTAAAGCATTTCGCCCGCTTTCGGGACCAGCAAGATGCCTTCGTCTTCTCGGTTCTTCCAGTCTTCCAAATTTATCGTGTCCGGATCGAGGTAGCCGAGGTTTAATCGTTCGCAGCGATCCTTGGGAATTTTGGTTGCCAGCGTAACCTTAATGCGGGGAGTTTCGATGCCCGTTTCGGGATCGTAAGTTCCAATACCAGTCAGGTGCGTGCTGTGCGCGACGACGCCGAGTGGATAATCCTTGAACTTGTCCCATTGCTTGGTGAAATACTCAAGGACGTGATAGCCGAGTTCATCCAGAATTTTGCCGTGCGAATAGCTGATTTCATCAATGTGCGGGGCGTAAATGATGACTTCACCGCCATCAGCGATGACCGGCTCCATCTTGTACATTCCTTTCGAGCCGGTCCAGATGTCGTCATAAAGCTTTGGCATGACGGAAAGCACGCGGTTGTATTGCCGATCCGCCCAAACGATGTGCAGCTTGGACGACAAGTCGCTGGCGGCTTCCCAGGCTTCTTCGGGCGAGCCGATGTATAGTCCAGCCAGCGATTCGCCTTTAACCACCAGGCTAAAGCAAAGTTTTGGATGGTTGATGAACTGCGCGGCGCGATCAATGACTTTGCGGACAGCCGTGTATTTTTTGCCGATGGTTTCATAGCTGGTGACCAGCGCGCCCAGCCAGTGAGAAAAGTTGATGACTTCGCCCGCGCTGATTCCCGGAAAAAAGTATTTGTTGCCGCCGGAAAAGCCGACAACCTCATGCGGAAAGGTCGGGCCGCAAATGATGATCTGGTCGTAATCAAAGACCAGTTTGTTCAGTTTCACCTTGACCGCTTCGTTGAGCAAACCGTCGCTGATTTCGGCAATTTCTTCTTTTGAGATGACACCGAGTTCAACAAAGGTTTCTGGCAACTCCCAATAATGATTGAACACTTTTATATTGGCATATTTGCCAGCGCGCTCTTCCGCCGATACGCCAATTCGCTCGTTGATCGCATCTTCGCTCATTGGCTGATGCGTGCCGAGCGCAATCAAAAAATCCACTGCACTGGCTTTTTCACCCAGCAGTTCGTGAAAGAGCCGGAACATTTGCGGAATTGGAGCGGTACGCGTGCCATCCGGAATAATGACGATGACTCGTTTGCCATCAAGCCCGGCTTGTGACAAGGCCGAAGCTGAAAGCTCGCGGACTTCTTCGTCAGAGAGAAATTTATCTGTATGGCCTGTGCCGATAAGCATTGATCACCTCGTTATTTTCAAACACCGCCAAATGCGGAAAAGCCGCCATCAACAGGGACGACAATTCCTGTTACAAAAGCTGACGCGGGAGACATCAGCCACAAGACTGCTCCAATCAAATCTTCCGGATTGCCAAATCGCGCCATCGGAGTGTGGTAAATAATGCTCTGGCCACGAGCAGTCAATTCACCGGTTGCCGGGTCGGTCAACAATGACCGATTTTGTTCCGTCACAAAAAATCCAGGAGCAACCGCATTGACACGTAGGCGGGGCGAATATTGTTGCGCCAAATGCACCGACAACCATTGCGTGAAATTGTTGATTCCAGCCTTGGCCGCTGAATATCCGATGACACGCGTCAGTGGGCGAGTCGCGCTCATCGAAGAAACATTCAAAATTACGCCTTCTCCCTGTTCCGCCATCTGCCGTCCGAAAACCTGACAAGGCAAAATGGTGCCCAGCATGTTCAGGTCGAAAACATAGCGAAGCGCTTCTTCCGGCAAATTGAAAAAGGTTAGATCGGGTCGCGTTGTGGCTTGCGGGCTATTGCCGCCAGCGCCATTGATCAATCCGTCAATGCGTCCGAATTCTTCAAGAACCGTGCTGACGGCTTTTTGCAGCGTTTCCACTTGAAGCACGTCGCCGGGAACAATGATTGCACGCCCAGGCCCGTCAATTTCTGCCAGCAGCGCGTCGCCTTTTTCAACTGTTCTGGCCAACACAGCCACATTCGCGCCGCACCCGACAAGTGCTTTTGCCATTGTGCCGCACAACACACCCGTGCCGCCTGTGATCACTACCGAACGGCCGGTAAAGTCATACATCTTCATCAATTCCGTGATTGTCATCTTGCTCGATTCTGCCAATATGAAGTTTGTTTGGTGATGCCAAACTGGTTAGACCAAATAGTACACGCTGACCGATCAAACTGCACGGCCAAACATAACAAGATCAGCAAGTTGGCGAGTTTTTTCGGCCTCAGCCAAGCTTGACCGCCGCGCCAGTTTTGGCTGATTCGTAAACCGCTGCGACGACTCGCAAATCGCCCACGCCGGAAGCAATGGAAACAAACGGCTCTCTGCCATCGCGCAATGCTTCCAAAAACATTCGGTGCTGATTGAATGAGTTTCGCCAAGCGCCCAGCGGCGGAGCGATCACAGAAGAAATTTGCTGAGTCGCCGCTGTTCCGGGAGCGGCGGGCGACGCCTGGGAACTGCCGCCAGAATAATTAACAACGTGTCCGCTGAATTCTCCGGCCAGAGAGTCCAGCATCAAGGTCTGGTTGCTGATGTATTCGCAGGTGCCCTTCGTTCCGTGAACCGACAACTGTTCGCCCGCTGTATTCCAGGCCATATCAATCGTCGCTAACGCGCCGTTTGAAAATTCCAGAATTGCACACGCCATGTCTTCGCCTTCGACGCCCGGACAATGCTGATTCTTGGTCATTGCCATCACGCGAACGATTTCAGCCTTCACCATCCACTTGAACAAATGAACGTAATGCACCGCCAATTGGATAAAACAACCTCCGCCGGTTTCCGCCAGCGAAGCTCGCCAATTGGTTTGGCCCGCCAAGACTTGCTGCGAAACCGACAAGCCGCCTCGATGCATCAGCCGGGCATACAGGTGTGTAACAGCGCCGAACCATCCTGCTTCAATCATGGCTTTTAGGTCGTGCATTAATGGTTGGTCGAAATAGCTGAGGTACAAACCGCTGACGATGCCGCGTCGCTTTGCCTCCCATGCGGCTTCTGCAATCGCTTCGGCATCAGCCAAAGTCGCGGCGACTGGCTTTTGCAACAAGACGTGTTTGCCTGCATCGAAAGCAGCAAGGGTTTGTTCGCGGTGCAGATGGTTCGGCGTGTTGATGACGACCAGATCAACATCCGGCTTCAGGGCGTCGGCGAACTCGGTCGTCGCGCGAGGCTTCGGTTTGCCGAGCAAGTTGTCTGCAAGCTTTGCGGCAGCGTGTTCCGCACGTTCAATGCTGGCGTCAACACAACTGACCATTTCGACGAAATCCAGATCGCGGTAAACGCTCAGGTAATGGTCGGCGATGCCGCCGCAGCCGACAAAAGCCGTTCGAATCTTGTTCATCTATTTCGTTGGCGAGTCTAAAACTTTGATTGGGAATTCAGCTGATGGCCGATGCTGTTCGGCCAAAATCCGCTCGATGCGTTTGACGATTTCAGGATGTTTGTCAGCCAGGTTGTTTTGTTCGCCCGGATCGGCGGCAAGGTTGTAAAGCTCAAGCTTAGTGTTTCCGCGATGCAGATTTCGCCGCAAGCCTTTCCAATCGCCAAGCCGCACAGCCTGTTGGCCGCCGTAACCTCCAAAATCCCATAACAGAAATTCGCGCTTGGCTTGCTTGCTTTTGCCAATCAGCGTAGGCAGCAAACTGACGCCATCGCTGTCTTTCGGCGTTGAAGCCCCAGCGATTTCAGCCAGTGTTGGCATCACGTCATAAAACACTGCGGGCAAATTGCTGGTTGAACCTGCTTTGATTTTGCCCGGCCATCGAGCAATGAACGGCATTCGGATGCCGCCTTCGTAAATGCTGCCTTTGAACGCGCGCGGATTCCCTGTCGAGTTGAAAATGATGCTGGGTTTATCGGTATTCTTTTGGGCAGTAACGTTGGCAGCCGAAACTGCGCCTACCAACAGCAATGAAATAGCCAACAAAAGACTGTAAGTTCGATTCATTGCTTTGTTCCGTGATGTTGCATGACTTCAACGATGTGCGGGCGGTTCCTGACTCCCCACTCGGCGATTGAATCCAGAATCGGCGAAAGCGTCAGACCAAAATCGCTCAAGCTGTATTCGACTTTCGGCGGCACGCCTGGGTAGACAGTCCTGGTAACCAGATTGTCCTGCTCAAGCTGCCGCAGTTGTTGCGCCAGCATCTTTTCGGTGATGCCCGGCAACCCGCGCCGCAATTCGCTGTAGCGCATCGTCTGGCGATGAAGCTTCCACAAAATCCTGGCTTTCCATCGCCCACTGAGCATTTCCAGCGCGGTTTCAACAGGGCAAACCAGCAGCCTGCCATTGGTTTTTACACTCATTGCTTTCCTACTTTTCGGTGAGTCGCTAACTAAAAAGTGCGTTATTGACGCAAATTCAACGCGCGCCTATTTTGGCTTTCGCGCGCGCAATCAGCAACACCGTAAACCATTTTGGAGATGGAAAATCTATGAGCAAAGCATTGAACACAACTAAAAACGCGAAGAAACGAGTTCTGATGGTGGTTGCCAACCCGTCTATCGCCACAACAACCGGGTGGCCTGTTGGTTTCTGGGCATCGGAACTGACTCACGCCTGGCTGGAATTCGTCGAAACCGGCTACGAAGTGGACATTGCCAGTCCACGCGGCGGCAAGGTTGAATTGGACTCGTTGAGCGATCCACGAGACGCCAGCGGATATTCCGCGCACGACTTGATCAGTATGGGCTTCATTCATACGCCGAGCCTGATGACATTGCTCGACAACACGAAAAGCTTGAAGGATGTGAATTCCGCCGATTATGACGCCATTGTTGTTGCAGGTGGCCAATCCCCCATGTTCACGTTTCCCGGTGAAACTCGATTGCATAACCTACTGGCAGAGTTTTACGAAACGGAAAAAGTCACTGCCGCGTTATGTCACGGAACCTGCGCGCTGTTATACGTCAAACTTTCTGACGGCAAAGCCTTGATCGAAGGCAAGACGATGACAGGTTTTGCCAATTCCGAAGAAGATTTTGCAGACAGCGTAGTCGGACAAAAGTTGATGCCATTTCGTATCGAAGACGAAGCGAAAAAGCTTGGCGCCAATTTCATCACTGGCGGCCTGTTCAATGAATTCGCCGTCCGCGACGGGCGATTGATCACCGGCCAGCAACAATACTCCGGCGCGGCGACAGCCAAGCTGGTCATCCAAGCGCTGGGAATTTGAAGGAGCACAAAATGAAAATTGCAATTTTGGGAGCAGGGTCAGTCGGCGGCACGCTTGGCAAACGGCTGGCGGCTGCCGGTCATGAAATTCATTTCGGCGTCACCGATCCGCAGAGTGACAAGACACAGAAGTTGATCGCCGAAATCGGTGCGAAAGCGGGAACCGTTTCTGAAGCAGCGGCTTCCGCCGAAGTCGTTTTGCTCGCTACGCCGTGGAATGTTGTTGAGGTTGCGTTACGCGACGCAGGCGATTTGCGTGGCAGGATTATTGTGGATTGCACCAATCCGCTGGCGATGGGCGCGAACGGGTTGGGTTTGACCGTCGGGTTCGACACTTCTGGAGCAGAACAAATCGCGGCAATGGTTCCGGGCGCGCACGTAGTCAAAGCTTTCAATCAAACCGGTTTCGGCAACATGGCCGAGCCGAGTTTTGGCGACAAGCGTTCACTGATGTTTGTTTGCGGAGACGACGCTGCCAGTCGCGCGACAGTCTGCAAACTTTCGGAAGATGTGGGCTTTGAAACAATTGACGCCGGTAAACTCAGCATCGCTCGATTGCTGGAGCCGTTGGCGATGCTGTGGATTCACCTTTCGTTCAGCACGGACCTGAAGCGAGATTTTGCCTTTGCGCTACTTCGGCGATGACCCGTTAAGCGACCAATTCGTTGTAGCGGCGCTCGAATGTTTTGGCTGTCCACAAACATACATCCCACAAATCCGCCACTGGCTGGCGAGTATGCGGCAGCGTAGGCATGTAAGTCGGCGGGCCGAATTCCGGATTGAAGGTGAAGTATTCGGCTCCGGCTTTCAGTCGAGTCCGTACGATTTCATCCCACCAACCGAAGTGCGCGGCGACTTGTGCAGCCCATTCCGGCGCGCGAGGGTCATTGACCTGCGGGCCTTCTTCGTGGCCGATGCGTCCGTGCAAATGCCGAGCACGGGAAATGCACAACGCCATGTCTTCCTGCTGATCTTCCAGCAGGCTTTCGCAGACGTTGGCGAAGTGGCTGAAGTCGGCGTTGATGTAAAGCTCTGGGAATTCCGCCAACAGCCGAGCCGTTGCCGATGGCGTGAACATCGGACGCCCGCGATGAGTTTCGTGATTGACCATCAGGCCGATACGCCGTTCGACTTCCAACGCTTCGGCAAAAAACTCTTTTTGCAATTCAAACGGCCACCAGTCTTTTCCGCCGTGAACAGTGATTTGCAGCGGTTCCAGGCTGTGAGCCTTTTCGATCTTGGTGTGGAATGAGGTGAAGTGATCCGCGGGAGTCGCTCCCTCTGTAATCACCATCGCCACAAATTCCAGATTGTGTTCGCGCAGCAAACTCAGGAATTCCGGCAACTGATCTTCGGCTGGCACTTGCGCTTCGATGGCGACATAACCAGCGTCGGCAATGCGGCGGACTTTCTCCGCCAGCGTGCCGTCCATTCCCCACAGGCTTTTGACGAGTTTTAGTTTCAATGACTTCCTCTTCACCCGCTTCCTACCGGTCGCGATACTGACGTTTAGCAGGCAAGATTGTTCAATTCGCCGCCCCAGATAGCGACCCGCTCTTCGGCGGTGATTTTTTGCGCTTCGATAGCATGATAGTGGAACTGCAAGGCGCGACGACGCGACGAAGTGAAATTGCTGGGCGTGCCATGCGGAATGTAGCTATCGAAAATTAAACAGCCTCCAGGCGGCAGCGGCACAGCAACGCGCTGCTCTTGCAAGCCTTCCATTTCCGAATCACAAATCTGCAAATCACGAATCTGGAAATGCCAATACTTCCGCCCGCGATGCCAGCCCGGCATCACACGCATGCAGCCGTTTTCGATTCCTGCGGCATCCAGCGCAATCCAGACGCCGACAACGCGCGTTTCAGGCGTCAGTTCAAAGTAAGCGTGATCCTGGTGCCAGGGTTTTTCCCGGCCATTCGGCGGCTTGATCAAAGCCATGTCTTGAAACATCGTTGCTTCAGTGCCGAGCAAACGGCGGACGACAGAAAGCAGCTTCGGATGATGGGCGATGGCTTTTGTCCGGTGTTCATAATCAACGAAATACAGCAAGCGCCTGACCGAATCCAGGCGCTCTTCAAAGCTCAGATCATCCAGCCGGTCGCGGACTTCGGCTGTGAACTGAATATTTTGAAATTCCGGCACCCGGCCTGCGATCAATTCCGCCAAGCCATCAAGTCCCGATTGAACTTCATCCGGTGTAAACGCATTCCGGACGGCAAGAAAACCTTGTTCGTGATATCGGGCGATGTCGGCTTCCGAGATGGAATCCAGCCCGTCAATTGTTTCAGCGACGGCAGCATAATCATACAAATCTGCTGCGTGAGGTTTGGTTTCAGTGTCAAAGCTGATTTGATTTGGAACTGGCATAACCAATATTTTTTTCGACAGGATTTTCAAGATGAATCAGGATTTTACGTCAATCCTGAAAAATCCTGCCAATCCTGTCCACCTTCATTTTGCTTAGAACACATCCGGCTTTTCCAGAGCTTGCTGCGTAAAAAGGTCTTCCTTCAAACCCGTATTGAACTTGATTTCGTCAATCAGCAAAACCGTTTTGGTTCCTTCGGTCGGAGAACTCATCTCGATTCGTTTGGCGACCCAGACGTTAGAAATCTTGACCAAGTCACTGGCTTTCAAAATGCGAAGCCGCTGGCCGTTTTTGTCGTACATCTCCACCAAAACCGAATACGGAACATCCACCGGCACCCAGATGTACACATACGCATACTGCGACTTTTCCGGCGAAACCGTGCGCGCTTCGATCTTATACGTTTTGCGGCCGTCAATAACCTCTCCTTCGCCAAGCAGTTTGTATGTGTAATCGTCCAGCACCCGTTCGGCCATGTCTTCGTTGGTAAAATCTGTGCCGATAAAACGTTGACGGCGCTCCTGGGCGGCAATGCGGCGAACGCGCTGAATCGCAGGCGTGTATAGCCATTGCCGATCTGCCGTTCCTCGCTCGTTCAGCGAAAGCAGCCCAACGCCACGAACTTCCGCCGGATCAGTGAAGCGAACCAGCGTCTTGCTGTTCCCCAGCCCGCCCAGCTTGCGCATGGTAAATTTTTTGCTGCGCGCGGTTCCTTTCTTGTCATAAACCTCCATCCGAGCGCGCCAGGTCGTATCCTTGCTGGTGTCCTGGTTGTAAACGCCTTCCATAATTTTTCGGGCGTCCTGCGCCTGAGCCATAAAAGTGAACGCCAAAACACAAAAAACAAAAAGCCAGGTTTTCTTGAACATAATCTCCTACTCAATTGATTCGTAATTTGATTTCCGGTCCGGAGCTTTCGGGGTGTAGCCACACGGTTTCTAAAACTGGCAACGTCGAACAAAAAATAAGCGGAAGAGTAAAGTACCGCTTCCGCTTATCAATCGCTTAAATCTCTTCCCGTCAGGCCCTTATGGTTTGATGACGTCCTTAACCTTGCCTGCCGTTTTCTTGGCGCCTTTCTTTATGGCATCGCCGACGTCTTCAGCTTTGTCCGCAGTTTCGTTGGCGGCTTTTTTCGCGCCTTTCTTAACAGCCCCGCCGACATCTTCAGCTTTGTCGGCAGTTTCCCTGGCAGCGGTTTTCACGCCGGATTTTGTTTTATCGGCAGCCACCGCCAGCGCATCCCCCGTCGCATCCATGGATTTTTCGATCCAGGATTCGTCCTTGATTTCCACTTCCGTGTCATCCGCCCGATAGCTGGCGTGGACCGTTTTGGCACCGCTGGCATCGGTCGTGCGCGTCACTTTGGCGAGTTTCCCAGTCTTGAAAGTGCGGACTTCTGTTTTGGTTCCGTCATTGTAAGTGGTGACTACGGTAGTCGAACCATCTTTGTTTTCGATGGTGTTGGTGTTTACAGACACTCTAGGCAATG
>CAZMXG010000244.1:0-9956 GCA_964570175.1 uncultured Heliomicrobium sp.
AGAATTGCAGCGAACAGGCTTCGCCGCGAATTTGATCCAGCGCGTTGTGCAAATAAGCCAGATATTGAATTTCGGGAATCGGCGTCAGCCCGATCATCGCTGCGCCTTGAGCCGTGCCAAGAATCGTTGATTCATCCAGCAGGGTGTCGAAACAACGTCCGATGCCGAACTTCTTTTGCAGCCCGGCGGTGACGTAATACACGCCGCCTTTTTTGCCAACGTCTTCGCCAAATGCCAGGACTTCAGGATAGCGCAGCATTTCATCCGCCAGCGCAGAGTTGATATGCGCACCCATCGTTCGCTTGGTTGGCGTAGCCGTTTGTTCAGGCAAAGCGTTGTCGAACAGTTTGGCGCGGGCTTCGGCGGAAGCTTGGGTTGAAGCTGTCGCTCGGATCGCGGATTCGTCATAAGGCGCAAGCGGCGCAATGACTTCTGCGGCGGTTGTCAGTTTCGGGCGGCAAATGGCTTCTTCCATCGCTTCGTTAATGCGCGATTGCACGTCGGCGACGATGGCTTGGAGTTCGGCTGGCGATGCCGCGCCGGTTTCGATCAAACGGCGAGCATTGATCAGCAGCGGGTCTTTGGATTCTTCGGCTTCAATATCCGCCAGCGTTCGATACGTCGTTTCAACATCGGTTCCGGCATGTCCCCACAACCGAGCGGTGTGCAGATGCAGGAAAACCGGTTGGCGGAGTTGGCGGCAAGTAGTGACCGCCTTGCTGACAGTGTCGAACACTTCATCCAGTTCGCCCTTGGCTTCGAAGTAATGCAGGTGCGGCTGATTGCAGAATGAATCGTGAATCCAGTTATTGGGTGTTGAAACGGAAATGCCAATGCCATTGTCTTCGCAGAGGAAAATCACCGGAGCCGTGCCTCCTCTGCGAATGGCATAACGAGCGGAGTTAATTCCCGCCAGCGCCGTTGCGTGATTGGCCGACGCGTCTCCGAAGGAACAAAGCACGACAGAATCATCGCTTAAGTCTTCCGCCTTGCCAGTTCTGCGTGCAGTTCTCAACGAAAAGGCCAAGCCGGCGGCTTTGGGCACATGCGAAGCAATCGTGCTGGTTTGCGGCGGAACCCACATTGCGCGGCTGCCCCAAACTTTGTGGCGACCTTCCGAGATGGGATCGTCTTTGGACGCGCAGAAAGATAGCAGCGTGTCGAAAATCACATCAATGTTTGCTTTGCGCGAACGCGCAGCCATCAATCCGCCTGAGCGGTAATGCAGAAAGCAGGGATCGTCCAGCCGCAACAGCGCACCGACAACAGCATTGTTTTCGTGGCCCGCGCTGCCGATGGTGTAAAAACCCTCGTTGCGTTTTTTCAGTTCGCGGGCGGCGACATCCAGCAAGCGGCTGGTGACTTGATCTTCAAAAATTTCCAGCGCTCGCTTGGCTGTCAGGTTGCTGCCAGCGCTCAATGCGTCTGTTGAAGAAAGACGGTTGGCGCTGGCTTTTGCCGTCGCCAAATAGTCATTGAATCTGTTTTGAACGATTTCAACACGAGTCAAAGGGGTAGCCATAAATGTGATTCCAGTTAGTCAGTTCGCGGGAAGCGCGAAGCCTGAATGTTGGCAGAGATGTTGTCAAGGCCATATTTGAAGCCAGTTAGTCACAATGACTGGATAGTTTTTCAGATGATTTGAATCGGCAGTTCAGTACACGCGCGCAACATAGGAATTTTGACTGACAGCGGCAGGCTTGCCATTTGGTCAATGCGGCAGCGTGTTAAGATGCGCGCGAAATTCCAAGCATTTTACGAAATCTAAAATCTCTTTCAGGAGCTCTTCGTGAACAAAAAATTTTTCACGCCTGTGTCCTTTTTGCTGATGGCGGTGACTGTTTGTCTGGTCGCCATCTGCTTTCAACTTACGTGTTCTGCCAATGCTGCTGATCAGTCTTATCTGCTGGTTTTGAACAAAGCCGAAAACACCCTGGCGATCATTGATCCGCAGGATTACAAAATCATTGCCAAAATCCCAACCGGCGAAGGCCCGCACGAAGTCATCGCTTCTGCCGATGGCAAGCTGGCTTTTGTTGCCAATTACGGCACGCAGCAAGTGCTTGGAAGTTCGTTGTCGGTGATTGATCTGGCGGCAAAAAAAGAACTGCGTAGAGTTGATCTGGGCGCGCTGAAGCGGCCACACGGCATTATCGAAGTTGCTGGCAAGATTTACTTTACCTGCGAAGTAAACCGTCTGATCGCGCGATACGATCCGGTTGCTGACAAAGTGGATTGGATCATGGGAACAGGGCAAGACGCGACGCATATGCTGGTGGCGACCGCTGACGCCAAGCGAATTTACACTGCCAACATTCGCTCAAATACTGTTACGGTGTTTGACTCAACCACGCCGCCGATGAAGGTCATCCAGATTCCTGTCGGCAATCAGCCGGAGGGGCTTGACCTTTCGCCCGATGGAAAAGAGTTGTGGGTGGGCCAAAATGCCGAAGGCAAAATCACGATCATTGATACGGCGACGAACAAGGTGAAAGAGGGCATTCAAACCGGCGGCGTTCCCATTCGCGTCAAATTCACTCCAGATGGAAAACGGGTCCTGGTTTCCAGTGCGCAGAGCGGGGAATTGATTGTGCTTGATGCTGTCACACGGAAAGAACTGAAACGAATTACTGTTGGCGAAACGCCCGTAGGCATTCTGATTACGCCGGATGGCAAACGCGCTTTCGTCGCAACGATGCAAACCGGTCAGGTAACTGCAGTAAATCTGAACGACCTGACTGTAATCAAAAAGATCGAACCTGGCCAAGGACCTGACGGGTTGGCTTGGGCCGGAAAGTAACAACTTCAGCGACCGAAGCCATGCGGATGTGGCAATAAACATTTACGGAATTTGCCGAGGTGACAATATGAAACGAGGGTTCTTTTTAGGTTTAATTCTAATCACGTTCCTGGCAGAGGCTTCAATCCAGGCACAAAAAGCGGATGATGGGCCAATAAGGTTTGTTGGCGGCTGGTCCGGCAATGGGAAATTGTTGGGCATGAATGCCACGGCGCATGCAAAATGGGAGCATGTATTAGGAGGAAAATTTCTGTGCTTGCACATCAGTTACGAGACGAAAACGCCTGATGGCAAAGCGCAGCAGTTTGAAGGCATTGGTTATTATCAAAACAAAGGCGAAGGCAAATACGAAGGTCGTTGGCTGGATTCACAAGGGAATTCGTATCCTGTCACAGGCACATTTGAAAATGATACGTTGACCACGCTTTGGGGCGACGCCGGAAAGTCTGACGGCAAATCCACTTACCGAATCAACTTGGCTGAAAAGACATTGGAAGTGGTTGATGCGACGAAACAGAAAGATGGAAGCTGGAAAGAATTTTCCCGCTTCAGGCTGACGATGAACCGGTAGCCGTATCATCCAAATGGTAAAGAAAAGAGGCTTTGCAACAAATCAGTCTGCAAAGCCTCTTTTTCCATTTCCAATAGAGAAATGGGCTGTGCGACCTCTAGTTCTTTTTAGCGGGTGTTGGAGATGGAGGCGGTGACGGCGGGGCCTTTACCACATCATAGCCAGCCGCTTCCCAGGCATTCAAGCCGCCAAGCAAAGCACCTGCATTTTTATATTCGTTGTGTTGTTCCAGTAAGTACGCCGCACGGGCGCTGGTGTGTTCGTTCGGTCAGGTACAGTACGCGATGATGCGTTTGTTTTTTGGAAGCCCGCTGAAATCGCCTGCTTCGATTTTGCTCAGCGCATAATCAAGCGAGCCTTTGATGTGCGAAATCTTGTAGGCTTCAGGACCACGCACATCAATAATCACTCCTTTACCCTGATCAACCAGTTGCTTGGCTTCTTGTGGACCGATTCGAGGCATTTTGTCTTCAGGGTTCTGGGTCGCCGCAGGCGCGGGCGCTGCCGCCGGGTTGGGCGTAGCAACGGCGGTCGAAGAATTTTGCGATGTGGATACTGCTAAGTGTGAGCAAGCCAGCGCCAAGCATGAGCTTGCCAAAATCAGCACTCCACGACTGATAACGGACAGTATTTTCATAACTTCATCTCACTTATTTTTTGAGGTTGTTGATCCAAGCTCGCGGAAGCTTTAACCATTGAAAACGATTGAAGTTTACACGATCAGGCCGAAGTCTCACAATTGCGGCGCGAGAATTTGAGGCTTGAACTTTTTTTACTGGTCGGCCAAGATGAATGCTTGATGAAAATTTGTGTTCAAATTGTTTTGTTGATGAAGTTTTACTGCCGAAAATATCTACTTTTGGCCCTCTGCATTCCTGCCAGCTTTCTTTTTGCTTGTAGCTCAAAACCTGCACCCCCAACGCAGGTTGCTTCTTCGCCCACACCGGCTCCGACGCCTCAACCCAAACCATTTATCGCTTTTCTGAAAGGAGGGGATCTGTGGTTAATTCGTAGTGATGGCACCGAGGAAAGAGTGCTCACAATTGCCAGCGATGGGCAAACCATCCAGGATTTTGTCTGGTCGCTGGACGGGACGCGGGTTTATTGCCTGGTTGGCGCGAAATTCCTGGAAATAGAAACTGCTTCGGGAAAACAGGCCAATGCCGGTGAACTTGCTGCGCCGCCTGGCGTGACAATTGATCGTTTTGATCTGGCAAGCGATGGCCAAACATTCGCGATTGTCGCTTCTGATGCAAACACCATGACGAAACTTTATGCCGTGACTGTCGGTCAAAGCGAAGCCCGCGAACTGGCAATTGATCAGTACAACGCATTGATTCCCGTGCGCCCGCCAGTGATTCGAGCCATTGGAGAGCATTCAGTTTCGCCGGATGGTCAATGGGTGCTTTTCAAATCTGTCGTGGGAACGGGTGAAGAACTGTTTGTTGCAAACGCGGAAACCGGCGCTCGAATTCAGATCAGCAATTTGTATCAACTTGGCGGCTTCGATTCACTGGTCGAAGCAGAAGGCGGACGGCGGATTATGGAAGCCGGTTGGTCATCGGATGGCCGTTACGTCATTTTCAATCCGATGCAATACTGTTCTGAAATTGGATTGTGTTCCGGCAGGTTGTTTCTGGTGGACGCTTTTGGTGGTCCACAGCTTCAGCTTTCGATTGATATGATGGTGAGCGTGCCGAATAGCTGGTCGGCAAATGGAAATCTTTTGGTGTATGACGATGGCAGCCGGATCGTGGTTGCGGATACGCAGGGGTACCCGAAGGCGTTGACGGAAGGCCACCATCCGAAATGGCAGCCTGTGCCGTAACAATTACCTTTAGTTCTGCCAAACGTCAGTAGCAATCCCAACGTCCAGCATTTGCCGCGCGCCATTGATGACAGCCATCATCGGGTCGTCGGCCACGCGAACATCCAAAGATGTCGCTGCTGCCAAACGCAGCGGCAAGCCTTGTAGATGCGCGCCACCACCGGTCAAGCAGATGCCGTTTTCAATCACTTCGCAGGAAGTTTCTTCAGGTAAACGCCGGACAGTGGAATGAATTGCTTCAACAATCGTTTCCAGGATCGGCTCAATGGCTTCGTTCAGGTCGTGGCTGCTAACGCACAGGTCAATCGTTTCGCCGGAAAGCAAGTCCGTTCCGGAAGTAACGACCAACTCTTCCTGGCTGTAATCGAACTCTGCGCCGATCAACTGCATCAACCGTTCGGCTTCTTGCGGAAATAGCAGGACTCCGTGGCGGAAAGAAACCATTTCAGCAACTGCGCTTCGCAAATCACTACAGGCCATCCGCACGGCTGAAGTCATAATCAAATTGCCGGAGCGAACGACGGCAATGTCTGTAACTCCATCGCCGATATCTACGATCATTTGCGCGTAATGTGAAGCCACGTCTAGTCCCGCGCCAATGGCGGCGGCCAACGGTTCGGGTGCGATATAAACTTCAGAAGCTCCTGCTCGCTGAGCGGCTTCGACGAGTGCGGCCCGCTCTTCTTCGCAGGCATCGGTTGGCGCGCAGGCCAAAACACGCGGTTTGAAGAAGCCAAAGCGTTGCGCGCGTTTCAAAAATGGTTTGAGAAAGGAGCTTGCGGCTTCGACATCGGCAATGACTCCAGCGTGAAGCGGCGAAACTGTGTGGGAATAGGGATCAACTTTGGCAAGCCAGGCGGCTTGAGCCCCGACGGCTTCGACTTCACCTGTGTAAGGTTGAAAGCGAATCAGAGAGGGTTCATCGGCAATCATGCCGTGGCCAAGCGCATAAAGGCGCATGTTCGCTGTCCCAAAATCAATTGCTAGGTCCGGTGGAGCGACGAGTTTTCGTAAACTGGCAGTAATAGCCCGTTGCATCAAAAATCCTTTGGTGATGCCCTGGGGAGGGCGGTCATTCGCTGGGGGCGAAATCGTGAGGACGTTTTTTTAATTTATTGTCAGTATTGCAATTTCAGGCGGAACTCCAAATCGCACTGGAATGATGCTAGTTCCTACGCCGGTCGTCACAAACAAATGCTTGCCGTTTTCGACGATGTGCCCTGCGGCGTAACGCTGCTTGTACTTTGACGGAACCATCGGGCGTCCAATCAAGGGTAAAGCAACCTGACCTCCGTGAGTGTGACCTGCAATGGTCAGCGCTACTTGATTGGGTATACCTGGAAACAAGTCCGGGTTGTGAGTAAATGCGATGACAGGAGAATCATCGGTAACTTGTTTCAACGTTTCAGTAATATTCGGGTTGCCTTCCCATTCATCTGCGAATCCAACCAGCCAAAACGGTTTCCCGTTTTGTTCAATCTTGATTGCTTGATTATCAAGAACCCGAATGCCCGCTTCTTCAAGTGCAACTCTAACACGCGCCGCATTATACCACCAGTCGTGATTTCCCAAAGTGGCAAAGACACCTTGCCGGGCTTTCAAGTGTTTTAGCTCGGCAGCCATTGTTGCAGGCTCCATAAATCTGCCACCCAAAACACGCTGAATAACAAAATCACCAGCCATCAAGATCAAGTCAGGCTGTTGTGCATTCGTGAGCTCTACCAAGTGACGAAGCTTTTCCTGCGAAATATAAGGCGCTCCAGCGTGAAGATCCGAAATTGCTGCGATTCGCATTCCGTGCAATTCAGCAGGTATTGATGGGAGATTGATTGATACCTGCCGAACAACAAGACGGTTCGGTTCAAACACAAAAGCATAAACGGTTAACAGAAACCCAATGCCAAGTATCGAAGTGAAGACAATTTTTTTGTGTGACCAACGACGTTTACCCGCTTCAGTTTTAACGCTTGTCATCGTTTTCTGCCTGAATCCTTGGATTTGCCAGCTTCCTTCAATGTTAGTTCCAGCGTAGCTGGTTGATAAGTATCGCTTTTACCTGAAAACGGAAATGCGACTTCGATCAGCTTCCATCCGTTGTCTTCGCCTTTGATTGTTCCGCCTTGAGCAGACAAGATGCTCATCCCACCGCGAAAGCGTAGCGTGTAGCTACGCCCAGCTAAACCTTCAAGTTTGATTGATAATCGGGTTGTGGTTGGAGTCGAAACTTCCAACACCTTTAGCGAAGTTGTGCGCTCGCCAAGTTGAGTTGGTGGTGTCGGCACGTCGAATTCAATCCCGTCTTTGAAGGTGATTTCAATTGTGGTTTTGCGTTTCAGCAAAGCTTCAAACTGGCAGGCAGAGTTTGCGCCGTAAAACGCCTGGGTGAATTTGGCTTGTTTGCCGTCCACCGTCACGCGAGTGACTTTGGCCAATGCCGGTAACGCCGGCGCCATCAACAGCTTCAATTCTGCATCGTCAGCTTTTTCAATCTCAAGTTTCAGGCTTGAAAGCTGAGCTCTTTTCACGGTGAACGTTACCCGGCTGGAACCAATTCGGTAGTTTTTGACTTTCAGCGAATCCCAAACGGCGGGAAGTTGCGGCGCGATTCGCAAGATTTGTTTTGCCGCATCGGCTCGCAAACCCAGCAGACCGCGAACGAACGGCGTGATCACCATTCCGGTTGAAAACAGTTGGTGGGGGACGGATTCATCCAACGGACGATAAAAATCTCCCGACAGAATTTCAGGATGATAGCCCAGAGAATGGTTTGAACCGAGATTCGCCAATTGCTGCAAGTGGGCAATGCCGGAATGCTGACGGCGATATTCGTATTCTGCGCAGGCCACAAAACCCGTCAGGAAGGGCCAGACCCCTCCGTTGTTATAGGCAATCGGGTCGTAAGCCGGACTGTTGCTGGTCAGCATTCGCGTGCCCCAATCGGTGCTGATGGCGGCGGAGCTTAAGCCCGAAAGCGTGTCGCCAATTCGTTTTGCGTCGAGTTGCCCGAACATCATCGGCACAGCGGTCCAAGCGGTGATTTCATCGTTTTGTTTGCCACTTTTGTTCAGCGCGTAAGCGTAACGCCGTGTTTGCGGATTCCAGTAAAGTTCATTGAGTGAAGCAAACGCCTTCTGGTATTTCTGTTCGGCCAAATCGCTCAGTGGTTTTTCGCCCATCAATGCCGCCAAATCACGCATCGCCAGCGAAGCTTCCAGATTTGTTGCCGCCAAATAAATGTCCTGGTGCAGATTTTCCAGCAGCGAACCAAGCTCAGACGCGCCAAGCCCGGCCATCGAGTTTTCCAGAATGCCGTCACCATCGGAATCATTCGCGATGCAAAAGTCGTAGGCTTTTCGCAGCGTCGGCCACAGCTCTTCAATCAGCTTTTTGTCGCCGCTTTGCCGGTACAGGTTGTAAACCGCTGCGATGTAAAATGGCGTGGTGTCTGCGTGGTAATACGCGTAAGGGAACTCTTCAAACCATTGGATCATTCCGGCGGATTGCGAGATTTCGTGAGTGATTTTGCCGTCGGCTCGCTGGTATTTGGCCAGGAATTTGAACGCCGCACGCATCGAATCAAAATCCCCATAACCCGTCATCGCATAAGAATTGATCGCCGCATCACCACCGAAAAACCATCCAAAACCCGGTCGTGCGCCATTGCCCGTCGCGCCCCAACCTGCGACCAAACCCAACCCCAGGTCAGGATTTTCAACCATTCCTTTGTCCATCGCGACTTTCGCCCATTCAAACGCCAGATTGAGTTTTGTGTCTGGCGTTTCAACGCTCATCATTTCGTCGCGCAATCGGCGGTAATGGTTGAACGTTTTCTGATACTGCTCGGCGACCGAAGCCGCCAGACGGTTGTAAAGATCAATTACAGGCTGACGACCATTAAAGCCAGCGGCAATGATCAGCGGGTAATAGCTCTGTTTGGCCGTCTGCGGATCTATCCGAATGTCGAAGCGAAGCGCGCCGTCAGCAAGTTGGTGCGCGGGCGTCGCCAAGCCTTTAGTCGCCGCCGGACAGCCAAAAAAGGCGTTGTATTTGCGGCGGCTTTCGCTAATGACGAACGCTTTTAGGTCGTCTCGCCAGCCTGCGCTTTGCCCGCCAAGTCCCGCAGGCCACATCGGTTTCATATCAGGCACAAAACTAACAGTAACCGTCAACGCGCGCGGCGAATCAGCTTCGAGCAAGATGATCGAACCGGCTTCTTCGATTGGAGAAAAGAAGGTTGCTCGCAGCGTGAAAAGCTGGTTTGAAGCAACGAGTGTCGTTGATTCCGGACGAGCAATGATGCGTTCGACATTCGCAGCGAAATCAACCGGCGAATCTTGGCCATCCACTTTGATGCTGATACGCGCGTCGTGAAAAAGCTTCATCGGGAAAACCCACGATTCAAACACGCCGGATTCGTGGCCGAAGATCGCAGACTTTCGCCCAACCGCATCGAAGTAAACATTCGGCCTTGCAGCTCGTGTCAGTTCAATTGGATTGGCCGGCAACGCAAATTTCGCAGGCAGGTTTGGCGCTGCTTGCTGCTGAGTTTGGGCTCCTACGCAAGTCAAACAAGCAAGCAAAAGAATGGCGACAGAGATGATTCTTATGGGGATGAACATCGCAGTCTCGAATTGTTTTGGCGATTCACCGCAGCGGATCGCCGGAATTGATATGGAAATGTAAGTGTTTGGAATCCTGATATTTGCCCAAGTTGGTGAGAACTCTGTCCGCACCAAGCTCGGCAACGACTATGTCGG
>CAZMXG010000245.1:0-9951 GCA_964570175.1 uncultured Heliomicrobium sp.
GCAGCAGTGCGTCCACGGCCAGATCAAGATCGGCATTGGCTTTGGCAACGCGGTTGCCGTCTTCGTCGGTGAACCATTTGACCTCTTTCTGGATCACCTTGTAGCCGAAATCGCGCAGCACGGAATAAAAGCTGTTTGTGCGGTTGAAGTAATAAGGATCGCGGCGGCCTTTTTCAGCGTCGTAGCTGACGTAGGCATTCAAACGGACGGCTTCGGCTTGATCGCGGCAGGCGAATTCGCGCAAAACCTCGTATCCCATGCCATAACCGCCATTGCGATTGATGTTGGCAGAATCAACGTAAACGCCAACTCGCGCAGTTGACTTGTTCCAAGACATAAATTGTTCCCACGGTAATGAATTAGTCGTCCCGTGGGGACGATTTGAATTTAGCCCAGCGATTTATCGCTGGGAAAGCGAGCCATCATTGTTCACGTCCCATCGGGACGGCTGAAACTATGTCAGAGAAGTTTTCAAGCGTCCCTACAGGACGCGATGGCTTGCTCGCCTGACCCGGCAATGAATTGCCGGGCTAAACTCAGATCGTCCCTACAGGACGAAGAGTCAATGGCTCCTACTGTTGAGAGTCATTCTTAGCATCAATCACTCCGCCAATCGTCGCAAGCTTTCTGAATAGGGCGCGCGGGCGACTCCGCGTTCGGTGATGATTGCTGCGACGTATCGGTTCGGCGTCACGTCAAAAGCAGGGTTGGCAACTTTGATTCCTTCCGGGGCTAATTGAGAGCCTTTGACGTGCGTGACTTCCAGTTCGGGGCGTTCTTCAATCGGTATCTGATCGCCTGATTCCAGCGTCAGGTCGAGTGTCGAAATCGGGGCCGCAACGTAAAATGGAATGTTGTTTTCTTTGGCCAGCACGGCGACAGAATACGTGCCAATTTTGTTGGCGACGTCGCCATTGCCGGCAATGCGATCGGCTCCGACTACAATGCAATCAATCTTGCCAGCTTTCATAAAATGGCCGGCCATGTTGTCTGTGATCAAGGTAACGGGGATGTTGTCTTTATGAAGCTCCCAGGCAGTCAACCGCGCACCTTGCAAAAACGGGCGAGTTTCATCGGCAAAGACAGCGACTTTCTTTCCGGCTTCGACGGCTGCGCGAATGACGCCAAGCGCGGTTCCGTAACCGGCTGTCGCCAAAGCTCCGGCGTTGCAATGCGTCAAAACCGTTGCGCCGTCGGGGATTAGTTCAGCACCGTGCCGCCCCATGGTGCGATTGATTTCAATGTCTTCGCCATGCATTTGTTGTGATTCGGTGATCAACTGTTGGCGAATTTCATCGAGCGAAGCGCCGCTGGTTTTCAGTTTGAAGTAGAGGCTGCGCATTCGCTCAATCGCCCAAAACAAATTGACTGCTGTCGGGCGTGTCGAGCCAATGACGTGGCAAATGTGATCGAAAGCCTTTTCAAATTCGGCAGTGTCGTCTGTTTTGGTGTCTCGCGCACCCAGCGCGACTCCCATCGCCGCTGCGACTCCGATTGCCGGAGCGCCGCGCACAACCATGTCTTTGATGGCGAAAGCGACTTCTTCGTAAGTCCGGAAGATGGGATAAACTTCTTCCGTGGGTAACAGGCGCTGATCAATCATCAAGACGCCTTCTTCGGTCCATTCCAAAGTTTTGATCATAAGTTCAGTTGCGCCATCGCGCGAAACCACCGGCTACAAACAGGCAGTTTGTTGGACAGGCTTTTTCAGGTTGTTGAATTGAGATTTGAGATTGACTCGGCGGCAGTCTACTGCAAGTTGCGGCTTTTTCAAATCTTAGCCATCAAGTAGAACTTGCCCGTGGGTTGAGGCGAGCCGCCTTTGGGTTCCAAGGTGACGGCTGTGGCGGCCAGTCCGTTTAAGGCTTCTGGCGGAACGGTCAGCTTTAATTCCAAGCTGCCATTTTCACTGGTGCGGAAAACCGCGGCGTTGATTTTGGCGTCCCCGGTCACGTACCAAAGCTGATAATCCTTGTCGGTGGGAGGTGCGGGAAGATTTTTGATGTGGACTTCCCAGGTTTGCGTTTCGGTATTCCAGACAACTTTGGCGTGCGCGCCTGGCGTTTCGACACCATTCATCGAAATGACTTTGGTGGCGGGCGAAAGGAAGTTTTCAAACTGACGCTGCAAGGTGCTGAGTTGAAATTCCGAATCCCGAAGCTGTCTGGTGATTTGATTGTTTTGCCGGGCCAGATAAACGCTGCTGGCCATCAGGGCAATCGAAGCTGCCGCCAGCATCCATCGCTGAACGTGCAGCGAAAATCGTTGTTTGGGAGGGAAGGGAAGAACTTTTGCCGTTTCGGCTTCCTTGGACGCAACCTCCGCTTCCTGATTGGCAATCCGCGCCATCAAATTATGTTTTAGATTGTGCGGCGGTGCGGCTTGAGGAAGCGATAAAGGCAGCAATGCCACCACTTCTGACCATTCCGCGAATTCGCGCTGTTGCTCGGATGTCGCCTGGCGCAGAAAATGCTCGACTTTCTGCGCGGTCTCCGCTTCCAACGCGCCGATTGCATACAGTGGTCCTAGTTCTTTTACCTCTTCCCAAGTCATACGTTGAGTGAATGATTCAAAAATGTTGTAAATGCTCAGGCAGTTTGCCGAGCCGGGCATATTTGTGGGGGGTGATTGCCATTACTTAACAGCTTTCACCTTAACTTACGCTTTTGCATGTATTTTAGATTGCGAGTAAAACCGAAAAAAGACAGAAAGGCAATCAGATTGACTGCTGCCTTGCTGTCTTTTGTATGGCGAATTGCGATGGAAGCTACTGCTCAGGGTTTTAAGGTCCGCACAAAAGCGACAATCGCCCATCTCTGGTAGTCTTCAAACCGTATCCGGTGTGAGGGCATTGGCGATCTGCCGTTAGTGATCTTCCAATACAGTTCTCCATCGGAATTTGCCTGAACGACCTTGCTGGCCAAGTTCGTTGCGGGAAGCGGCTTCCCATCTCGCTTGGTCATTGCTGACATCCAACCAGTTCCTTTGCCTTCCTTGCCGTGACAATCGGCGCATTTTTGCATGTAGAATTCTTTTCCTTTGGCGGCGGCATCGGGACTATTTTTGAGAGGATTGACCAAGCTCAAGGCTTCGGCAGGAGCCTGCCATTGCTGTTTGATCTTGCCATTTTCCATCACCACTGGAGGTTCCGGGCGAGGTGGAAACGGATCTGGCGCAGGCGTCAACGCAGGTTTGGCCGGACCGACCATCACGGGCAAACTGCCTGCCATCTGTTTTTTCTCGCCGGGTTGCAAATCGAATGGCGAGCCTGGCGTCGCCTGGCCTGTGGGACCGACCGGCGTCGGACTGGTTTGCGGATTTGCCTGAGTTTGTGGCGAAGCGGCAACAGCAACATCTGACGGGGTAGATGTTGCTGCGGGCTGGTTTTTCGCAGCATTGTCCGAAACGACGGAATCCTTTTGGCAACTGCTGACAAGCAGCGCGGCCAAAGACGCCGCAATCAACAAAAGTAGTTTTATTGAAGATAATCGCGTGTGTGATTTCATAAACTTCCTTCCAAAGAAATAAATATCCGGCTCAATGGCTCCAGGCCATCGTCGCCAAGCCGCTTGCCGCGGCAAAATGGTTGAAAGGAGCATTTCCATCCACTTTCAATCCAATCTGTTGCGTATCCAGCGCAACCGCGTGATTTTCCAAAGCCGCAATTACGACTTCACGAAAGCTGCGCTGTTCCGCCGCAGTGCCAAGCGTCAGAACTCGGCTAAGTTTGATTGGTTCAGTTTCCGGCAGCAGCCGGTCGCGGTAAAAAACGATGATCCGGAAAAATTCGTCTTCACGTTCTTCCGGCAGGCATTCGACTTCACGCACCAAAATCGGCTCATCGCCGCGCACAATGACTGTGGTGAAACCGCGATCATTCAAACTGACAATCACCTGATCATCCGCCAGATGCTGCCGCATTAACCACTGCGCTTCACCCATATGCTGCGGCAGAATCAAGCCCACCGGCCAGCGCAATTCTTTGAAAATGCGTTCGTATTGTTGCAGCACGCGGTTGTGTACGGCAGTAACCAACCATTGTGAATTGCCATGCAGCTTGGTCAACCGGGAATGACTGGTTTTCAAGTCGTAGAATTTTTGCCCAAACGCTCGCTCAACTTTCCATTCCAGCACCTGCATCACTTCTTTGCGCGAACCCGGATTGGAATCCAGCGAAATCACCTGGCTGCGCGCGCTGCCTGCGGGAAGCGCCACACTCAAAGCGCGTGGACGATTGATGCCTGCTTGTTTGGCAGTTCTGGTCAGATAATCAATCAGCGTAGCTTCATTGGTCACGTTCGGTTCTGTGAAACTGGATTTGACCAGTCCATCTGGCAAACGCAAAACGCCCAGGTTGCGCGGTTCGAATTCGCCACCACTTTTCCGTAACGTAACGATTGATAAATGGGTTTCGCTGATGGCCAGTGCGGTGCGGGGAAAATCAGGCGCGGTCAGGTAATTCCACAGGCCGGATAAAACAGGAATTTGTTGCATAAGAAGGATCGAAAAACCGTTGGAAAACGGAGCAGGGTTAGTATTCTCTGTAAGCTTTACCGTTTTGATCAGCACCCTCGGCACGGCTTTTCACGTCGCCGATGCCGCCTTGCGAGTCCAGGGATTCAGCCGCCGTTGCCGGAATCTCTTCCCAGCCGCAATCGGCACAGAGAGGGTCTTTGGGAATTTCTCTTAGATAACCGCTTGAAACCAAATCCGGAAGACCTGCCGGCGGTTTTTCCTTGTCGGTGGTGTAAAAATCAATTGCGCGGCGCATCGCCCACAGATTTTGCTGCAAAACGACTTCTTTGGCGTGACGTAAATGGGCCAAATATTTCGGGATGGCAATTGCGGCCAGAATTGCAATGATCACCATCACAATCAGCAGTTCCATGAACGTGAAACCCCGCTGAATGCGGCTGCGCGATTGGCGGCCCGATTGCCGAAGTGAAAGACCGGATTGAGGGCTACAGATTTGAGATTCGGGATTTGAGATTTGGGATTTCATTGTTACCAGTCTTTGTAATAAGTCTTTCCATCCAACGCCATCCCCCGATGCAGGCTGTAAACATCAAAAATGTTTTCTTCGCCCCAGGAGCTTGCAGTCGGATCGTCCTGAATTGAACGCAATCCCCATTCATCCCTGCCGGTCATTGGGTCAATTGGTATGCGTCGCAAATATCTCCTCACTTTGCCTGAAGGAAAACCGACCAGGCCTTGAGGACCTTGAGGTTGCTTTGAAACCTCTTGAACGCCTTTGTAAAGCATTTCCAGGCTTTCGGGATAACAGGAATGCTTTTCCGGATTCTTGAACTCCAGCTTGGAAATCACGCCATCGTCACAATCCCGTTTGAACTTGTCAATTGCACCCCGGATTTCAATCAAACTGCGTTTTAACTCTCGTTCTCGTTGCCGCTGCATCAAGTTGCGCGCAACAGGAACGGCCCCCGCTGCCAGAATGGAAATGATCATCAGCGTGACAATCAGCTCAAGCAAGGTAAAGCCTGACTCGTTCTTTGCGGTATCAGGGGAGAGCTCGGCAAAACGTTTCAGCCAGGATTGCCCGTCTTTTTTATCACCGCGCTTTACCATTTGCTGTACTCACTGCCATCAAGCGCCTTGCCTTGCGCTTTGCTGTAAACATCAAAAATTCCGTTGGCCTGACTTGGCCCGCTGCCCGAAGCAGAAAATGGATCGTCTTCCATGGATCGCAATCCCCACTCCGCATTTCCGGTAAAAGGGTCCAGCGGGATTTTGCGCAAAAACCTTCTGTATTCGTTGGGCCGATTGGCCGGTTGAAAACCGTCCACCAGCGCTTGCAGGCTTGCCGGGTAACAATCGTCCGGTTTTGTTTCGAACGGTGGGATTTCCCGCAGAATCGCGCAACTGTGGTAATAGCCATCAATCGCTTTGCGAATTTCGCGCAGGTTGCGGCGAAGCTCCATTTCTTTTTCCCGCCGGATCATGTTGTGTGCAAACGGGACTGTTCCCGCCACCATAATTGCAATGACTGCCAGCGTGATGATCAGTTCCAGTAGCGTGAAGCCGGATTCCGTTTGACCGGTTGCCGATGGCCGATTATCAGTGGTCCGCATCTTGCGGACCACCGATAACCGATCGCCGATTAATTGTTTCGTTCGGATCAACATTATTGATTTGAACTCGTCACTGCATCACGCGTAATGACGACCTGGGCAGCCGCGCCGCTTACAGGAGCGGTCTTTTTGTCCGCCAGATTTACCTTTGTGTCAGAGTTGTTGAACGTGACCTGGGATTCTCCTTCGGCAAGAGACGTAAACTCAATTACGATGACACGTCCCTTGGCCGAAACCGGCGTCTTTTTGGCAGTGTTGATCTGTACTTTCAAAACGCCTTTTTCAACATCGTAGCTAAGCTCAGGCTGTTGACCGAACAAATCCCCGCCGCGCACCGCGTTGACCTTTAATTTCTTGTCGTCGAATTTAATCGCCAGATTTGCGCCGACCATATCACCCTGCCCATTGGATTCGACCGTGACGTTGAAAGTCTTACCAATCTGCTGACGAATGGGCGCAGGCGACAACGTGAAGTTGAATTTGCGGCTGTTGAGCGCAGTCGGCAACGCCCGATCCACTTTGACGCCGCTCGAACTGACTCCTGAGAATTCATAAGGTTGCGGAGCAGGTTGAGGCTTGGTTTTTGCAGCCTTGGCCTCTTCCTCTTCGCGCTTTTTCTGGGCTTCGAATTCTTTTCGGATCAGTTCGCGTTTCTTTTTTGTATCCTCGGTTTCAATGCCCATTCTGACGACTGCTTGTGGAACTGGATTTTCCGGTCCCACAGTTGTGCCTTCTGGCAATTCTTTTTGTTTCTCGCCCCCGCTTGTGCCTTCAGTTTCACTACCTGCCGCTCCACCTCCATCAGGCGGATTGATCACTGGCGGATTAGCAACAGGTTGCTGCTGAGGCGGGCGTTCATTAAACTGCGGATTGATGTCCGAAGTTTGCGACGGATTGCTCTTCACCTGAATCAACGAGCTGTTATCCAGCTTTTTAGTCCCGGATTTTGGTGGGGTCGCAGGTGCGCCGCCATTGGTATTGGACGTATTTTGAATCTGCGGTTGCGGGGTTGGCCTTGTTGAAACCTGAGAATTCTGGTTGCTGGCAAACTGATTGTTTGGGGTCAACTGGACTGTTTGCTGCTGAGGCGCTTGTTCCAATGCCACCAGACGGCGTTCCGATTCTTCCTCCATTTGAGCACGGTAAATAACATCTTCAATCTTTGGAGCCAGACCGCCCTGTCCCGGTTGACCGCTTCCTGCCTGTAATGCCAGATAATCTTTCGCGCTGATGCCAGCCGAACGAACAATGTGCGGAGTCACCGTGATAACAATGTCACTCTGGCGGGATTCCTGGCGCGGCGTGGTGAACAACCGCCCCAGAATCGGCAGCATTCCCAGCACGGGAACGCCAGCACGCGATTCGCCTTTGCTGTCCTGATTCACCCCCGCAACCACTGCCGTTACATTATCCTTGATGCGCGCCGTCGTTTGCAGCGAACGTTGTGTGAACGTCGGCGTCAGGTTGACGTCGCTGCCTGAAGCCAGCACGTCCGAGGTTTCAAACTTCATCTGAATTTCGACGTAGCCTTCGTTGGTGATCAACGGTTTCGCGTCAATGACCAAACCGACGTCCTTGTACTGAATGGAGTCAATGCCGGGGTAGCCGCCACCAAATCCTCCCAGTGCATTGCCCAGGTTGCCAACACCGCCGACTCCGCCAACGCCGCCGACTCCCCCAACACCTCCAACTCCACCAATCCCACCGACTCCGCCAACGCCGCCGAAGCCGCCATAGCCATATGTGCTGCCCAAGCGTACAGGAACACTGCGTCCAACTTTGGTCACGTTCTGTTGGCCATCCAACACGTGAATCTGGGTTTTATGCAGCAATCGGGAATTGCCCTTGGATTGAAGCAGGGAAAGCGTAGAAGGCGGGATGCCAAGCAAGGTTCCGGCAAAGGGAATTGGCGCCAAGGCTTGACCGGCAAATCCACCGATGAAGTTGACGATTTCTTTGCCCGTGCCATCGTGAGAAATGACCCGGCGACCGAAACCGCCGATGTCGCCAAATGACGATGTTGTACCGGAATTGTAACTTTTGATTTCGCCTGTGGTTTTATCTTCATAAGTGCTGGTAACGTTTAGCCCCTGGTTGGCTGCAAACTGATTTCCAATTTGCAGCATGCTGTCATGGGAAACTTCATAAATTTCTACATCCAGCACGACTTCGTTTTTGTTTTTATCCAGCATTTCCAGCATGTCCTGAACAAGCTGAAGCTCCTGAGGCGTGGCTTTGACCAGCAGCACGTTGCTGGCTGCGGAACCACCGCCACCGCCCGCGCCGCCGCCTTGTTGAAGTTCCTGCGCCTGGCGGCCAGGGCCCAGAATCAAGCTGACTGCGCTGCGCGCTTGTTGGGCATTGATGTTTCCAAGATAGAAGGTCTTGACGTACAGCTTTTCGAAGCGCGGTTTATTGGTCGCGTTGTCCTGGTAAACCATGATCGTTCGGCGGTCGAGCTGTTCGAACGTGTGTTTGGTCATCATCATGACAAAATCGAACGCTCTGGCGACAGTCACCTCTTTTAGCTCGATATCCACCTTGTCATCTTTGACGTCTTTGTCAAAAATCACGTTAAGGTCCAGTTGTCGGGCCAGAGTTTTGGCGACGGATTTGAAATTGGTGTTGAACTGAACCTCAGTCAGCGTATCGCGATTGCGCGGAGGATTTTTGATTTCAATAAAACTCGTCGGTCTGACGTTGCCGGAAGCCGTTGTGCTGGAAGGTTCGAGCCCGCCCGCGACCGCTTTTTGCTGATCCAGCATGCGTTCCATCTTGATGCGCGCAACTTCATTGCCCTGATCATATTGGTATGCCGCTCGATACGCCGTGTACGCTCCTGCAAAATCGTTCTGCTCTGCCAACGCGTCACCACGTTGAACATACATCAGCGAAGCCTGTTGCAAGGCGCGAAGATAGCGAAGCCGGTATTCGGGATTGTTCGGATCCGCCGAAACCGCCAGCGCATACGCTTGCGCGGCCAAATCCCATTGCTGCGTGGCCTCATATTTCTTGCCTTCGTTGAAATTCTTTTTGCCTTTGTCGCCGGCCAACGCCGTGCCTGGCAGCACCAGGCATAGGGACAAAAACAAGGCAAGAATTCTGCGAGTCGTGATGTTTGTGTTCATGGTGACCTTCTCTTTAATTTAATGTCGAGATTTCGACTAGCTCGGTTCAGAGTACGACAAAGTTTGGCAGCCTTTGTCGTGTCGCAAAAGCAGCTAAAAACTACGCCGCTGAAAGCGCAAAATCAAACAGTCAAAATTTGCGGCTGTTCGTGCCGCTCAAACAGGGGAATAGGGAACGGGATCGGATTTGTCGGGCTGAACTTCACTGGCGATTTTGATCGCAACGTTAAGCTTCAACGCCGATGCCCCAAAGGCGTTCCAAATTCATCAGATCAAAACGCTGGCCTGTAAGTGACAATTGCCAGCCAAATGGTTGCTACTTCATTTCTTCAACGAACGTCACACGATTAATTTCGTGCAGCGTCGTTTGCCCTTCGAACACCAAACGAAGCGCCGATTCGCGCAAACTCCCGAGACCTTCTTGAACTGCGGCTCGGCGAACTTCTGAGCCGGGTCTACGCTGAATGATCAACTCGCGAATGGTGTCAGACATGTCCAGGAGTTCGTGAATCGCAGTTCGTCCGCGATAACCCGTGTGATTGCAAACTTCACAGCTCGAACTGGTATAAAAAGTTCGATCACGATATGTCTGGGGATTCAAACCGGCTTCAATCAATTCAGCATCATCAGGCTGGTAAGTCTTTTTGCATCGCGAACAAAGCATGCGCACCAGCCGCTGGGCCAGCACACAGTTGAGCGCCGAAACAAAATTGTAGGGTTCGACGCCCATGTTG
>CAZMXG010000246.1:0-9831 GCA_964570175.1 uncultured Heliomicrobium sp.
CCTCGCCATTGTCAATCGTGCGAGAAATCTTGATTAAATTGCTCATAGTTTTGTCTGGTTAGAGTTCCCCTTAGCTCGCCACTACGCCTGATTGACGAGGGCGAACGGGTAACGAGTCGCGTTGTTCGGATTGAGGGCCGTCACAGCATTCGAGACTTGATAGCCGACGCGCATCACACAGCGCATTGCTACACTGTCCTGTTGCATTAAATTCAGGATCACTTTGCCGGTTTCGTCTGAGATCACGCCTTCGGTGAAGACGCGATAGCTGAAGTCCTTGCGCACGCCGAGAATTGCATTCTGATTATTGCCGTGAATTGAAATCGGCACACCGGAAGCCGGGGCCGGCCACGCGCCGTTTTCCGAAAACTCAATCGGCTCGGCGTACAGCGTGTTGGGTGTGCCAGCCACTAATGACGGTTGGAAAATAGGCTGGCGGTTTTGATCGCGCAGGCCGCGCAAATTAGCCTTGACCTGCATCCGGGCGTGGTGTGACGTCACAGCAAACCCATCGCTTTCGACGATGCCCATCGCGTCCGATACGTCCAACCCATAGTCGCGTGTCGCACTGAGCGGCGAAGCGACCAGCAAGTTGCCCGCAGCGGTTGCGCCTTCGACGATTGACAACGGCCACGAAGCGGGACGATCAATGCCAAACACGACAGCGCGATCCACCTTGCGCCCGAACGCTTCGACAATGTATGGCAGGATTTCGGACCAAATGTCGTAATCAGCGTCTTCCAGCACGGCTTCAGGAATTGGCACAACGACGGCCAGTTCTTCGGCTTCGATGTATTTGTTCGACCACGCGGCTTCTGTGGTTTGCTTCAGCCCCGTGTCACCATTGACCCAATAGGCTTCCGGTAATGTATCCATGACGGGTTGCCGTTTGGTTTTGGAGGTGAGCGTCATACGCCGGAAGCGCGACAGCGCAAAGCTCTGCTTCGGCATTTCTTTGAGGATTTCGCGCGAGACTTCTTCAGGAATCAACGCGCCCGCGTCGCCGCGTGAGATCAAATTATCAACAGGCATATCAGTTCACCTTGTAGCCAGCAGCCTCACGAATGGCATCGTTAAATTTTTGGCCGACTGACTTGGTTCCGCCTTCTCCCTTCGACCCCGCGTCCGCGCTACCAGGGCGCGTTTTCGTGTCGTCGAAGAATTCCGGCGCGAGTTGTTTGGCTTCGGCAAGCAGACCTTTGAGGTCTTCAATCTTGCCGTCTTTGCCTCGACTGATGCTGCTCTTGACCAATAAAAATGCGGCTTCTGGTCGCTTGCATCCGCTCTTTTGCAGGAAGGAAGTGACCTCGTCTTTCGTCTCGCGTTCAGCAAGTTTGGCGTCGCGTTCGGCCAAGTCTGCTTTCAATCGCTCAAGTTCAGACTTATTGGCGTTTTCGAGTTCTTTCTCGTATTTCGCCTTTTCTTCGCGTCTGGTTTTAGCCAGCAGCCGGTCGAGATCGTCTTGCGTAAAAGTTTTGGATTTGTCGTCAGCAGAACCGCCCTGACTAGGCGTGGTTTCTTTGTTTTGCTGAGCGGCGGTTGCGGCGGAAGATTCCGTGTTTTGAGCCGCGTCCGGCTTGTTTTCTTCTGGCATTGTCGCTCCTGAATTGGGAAAGATGGGCGCTGGTTCTCAGCGCGAGCGACAAGGTACGACAGAAAATAGAGAGAGGTGGTCAACTTGACCAAGGCGGGTTTTTGAGGCAAGCAAAAACACGAAAGCCGCAAAATGCAGCTTTGATTTGCTGTTTTGCGGCTTTCGATTGCGACGCACATTGTCGCGGGACGCTCAAATGAGCGCGTGGATTACGTGGGAATAGAGAGATCGCCAGGCAATGGATTTTCATTACGCAGGAAGTCTTGCGCAAGCTTGGCAATGACGGGATCGTTGGTAAATCCTTTGAGTCTCAAATCAGGATTCAGATTAACTGGCGCGCGTAAGACCGGCACGCGGCTTTCCCATTCGGCTCCTAGAAACACATAACCTCGTTCCACCAAAGATGGCTTTAGTGAATCGTAGCCTAAGAAAGCCAACTGACCGTCAATCTGAAGTTTCAGATACACCCGTCCATCGGCATCTGGCTCGGTGTAACTGGCAGCTTCAACTTTCACGGACACTCCTTTAGTCTTGTGGGTCAATGTTCAATCCTAGATATTCAAATTGTATACCATCTGTCAAGAACATAACTTCATTTTCTCGGTCATTCATAAAACCCGTCGCATTTTTACCCGGCGAACCGTCCAGAAAATAAGAAAATGTGATCCGGTGATGAGGAACAGATTGCACTGTAACCGCGCCGCCTGCCACCGCATTTGTCCGTTTGAAAATGGAGGAGGACTCGTGTGCGCCGCGTTTCAATTTTTGCCCTTTGCCTATCTGAACACTGTTGCGTGCCAACACTCCCTGATTCTCGGTTCTAACCAATCGAACCATTCGCATCTTTCGGTCGTTGTAGCGCATATCAACCTTGCCAAAGAACTCGTAATGAAAGGCGTGATAGATTTGAACCGCCATTTTTGCGGGCTTTTCTCCGTGTTGCTGAAACCATTCCTGCATCCTGTCATTCGCCTCTGAAAGACTTTTGGTATGCCAGAAATAATTACTCAAATCCACCTCGCGCTGTCCGGCCAGAAACCGCTTAACTGCGAGTGCCAAACTACTCCAAGAGCTACCCGCTTGGTCATTGACAAAGTCCGAAATAATACTTTGCCGTGTCCCCTTGGCACGCATATAAGCGGCTAAATCGTGAACAATGGATTTTGGCCCTCTCAAATCGCGGCCTTCTCTGCTTTCAATCGTCGAATTTCTTTCAGACTCAATTCAAAGCGCGTCTCGCCCCAGACCTTACTGCGCCGAATGCCGATGAAATCCTGTAGCTTAATTTCGCCTTTCTGGTAGGCCTCAAATGCGACTTTCGACATCATCGTTGCCTTGACCTCGTCCGACTGCTGCTCAAACCACTGTGCGCCGGTTTCGCGCGCCGGTGGTACATAGCCCGGCGGCAAATACAGCACCGTGCAGCGACAGTTTGGGTGGTTCATTTGTGGTTTCTCAATCGAAAACACTTTGCCATCCATCGCCAGACACGCCAGACACGTGCGTTGCGATTTGCTGGCGATCCACTCCCACCGCTCAACGCCCGCCGCTTTGGCCGTTTGTCGTGACGCCTCCCGATACGCGCGCAGCGTCTCTGTCCGGGCGATGGTGTGTGCGCGTGCTAGATTGCCTTGCAACGCGTCGCTGATCTGTCGCGCCGTCTGTCGTGGGTTCTGCCCGGTCGCAAGTCCGGCAATCAGCGTCTCTCGAATCCGTGCGGTCGCGTCGCCGGGAATTTGCTTGAGCAGTTTGGTCAGCGGCGCGCCGTCACCACTGAAGCCGACAATCGTTTCAATCGCAGCCGTCGGCAAACGAGTGAAAGTAATTTCGACATCGGTCGCAGAGAGCAATTGATTGGCGTGTTCCTGCGCGAGCGTCACGGCGGCGCGTTGGTCGTTGCTGAGGCGGGCGTTGAGTTGGGTGGTGAAGGTGGCGAGTTGTTGTTCCGCTTGGTCGAGTAATCGTTTGAGCCGACGTTCGCGGAAGAGCCATGCAGCATTGATGGTCTGCCCTGCGGCTCTGGCGCGCGTCTGTTCTGCGCCCAAAGCAGACACGGAAAGCTGGAGGGAAGTGACGAGCCGGTCATACGCCGTCGTGATGTCGCGCAGGGCATCCGCGTCGCGCCGAATAAGGGCAGCGCGGAATTGTTGGGCCAATTGGTAGGGCGTGGGCATTGTTTAGATTTCGTCGCCGGTGTTGCCTGTATTGCCAGCGTCGAACTGCCGACGCTGTTCTTCCATTGCCGCGCGTTTCTCTTCGATCATCCGTTTCACATCGTCATCCCCATAGCCCGCTTCGCTCAGCAATTGCTCATCACTCACGCCGATTTCTTTCTTCAGCACCAAGCCATTCAGAGTGTCTTCGTCACTGATCGAACGCGGATCAACCCACCTGGTTTCCAACTTCACCTCGCCGTCCTTGCCATCCAGCGACAAGGCAAACTTCATCACGTCTTCCCAGACATCGCCGAAATCTTCCGACCGCGTTTCCACCTTTTTCACCAGGCGCGCTTCCGACGTGCGCAATGCCTCGCCACTCGGATATTGGCCTGTGCCAACCATAAAGTAATGCAGAGGGATGCCAGTCAACCGCGCGACTTCGGTACGGATGTTGTCTTTGACTTTGAGGAATTGTTCTAAACTCGCAGCATCGAATTGGCCGAATTTTGCTTGTTCATTGGCGACCGTCCAGATTTTATCGGCACCTGGCTCAAACGGTTTGAGGGGCTTGCCAGTCTCAGGATCGCGCATCACTTCCAAGCCTGTGACCCAGCGTTGCGGCAGTGCGTGATATTCACTGCCGACCAGCATATCCAGAAACTCTTTGTTGAGCGCGTTCTGAAGCGGCATCACGATTTCAAGTTCGCTCCGGCCCCGCATTCCATCATCGCTGTCATTGGCGAAGTGAAAGACTGGCACGCGCCCGTAATCGTGCGGAATGGCTTGGATGGGCGTGAACGATTTGCCGCTTTCTGGCAAGGTGAAATTCTGTTCCGTTGGCTTCTCGTACTTTTCGATACGATCAGGAAAATACAGATTGATGCGGATTTTCTTATTGGCCGACTCTACCCACCATTTCGCGGCCCAATCAATCACATCGTCTTTTTCTTCGTTGTACCAAACCACCATTTGCTGCGCCCGCTGCGGATAGATTCGCACCATTCCTTCGTCGTCCGGCCAGACGAGAACATAAGCATCACCCTGGCGAAGTGCTTCCCGGTGAACGCGCAGCGACTTCGCTTTCATGCGGTTCGCTGTCCATAAATCCCACGCTTTGTTTGCAACTGTTGCCTCGCCGGATTCTACCGAGAATTCCTGCACCTGCATGCGCTCGGCGACGGCGTCTACTGGCACTCGACAAACGTTGTCGCAGAACTCTTTGAAGAGCGTAAAAAACTGTTTGTTCTTCTTGTCATAGCTCGCAATGATGATGGGCTGAGCGCCGTCGTAATAGCGTTGTGCTTTGTCATAGTACGACGTGCGGACGCGAAACAATTTGATGGCCGCGTCCAGAATATCGGTGGATTGCGACCAGATTTGTTGTTCTCGTATGCGGCCTGCCTCCGCCTTAACGGCGGCCAAGGTGTCGCCGGATTGATTGACGAGTTCTGCGCCTGTGAGTGTTGCTGTGATGGGCATCTACCCTCCTAATTGAATGATGATGAGCCAGTCGCTTTGAGCGTCAATTCATTGAACGCATCGGCGGCAGCGTCAACCTGATCGTCATTGTTACCGCGCGGAAACACCCGCAATTCTTCAATGAATGCTTGATTCCACGCGCCCGCCAGCAATCGCACATTGCCCGCGTTTACTTGCGACGCGAAACCATCGGCGCGTGTTTCTTTGGATCCGCTGACCGGCAACGCGCGCACCGAAAATCCGGCCAGCATTTTGATGAGCCGCCGCGCCTGATCCTTGCCTGCCTGACCGGGGTCTTGCGCCAAGCGGATTTTGCAATTGGGGCTATCCAGGCTGGACGTTTGTCGCATCAGTTTGTCGCGGTCATCACTGTCAAGCTGTGCGCGCTTCACATCCACGACATAGTACAAACCGTCTTTGCACGGACCTGCGATTTTGACACCGGCTGTCCAATCGCCTCCATCCTTCGTTGCTGCCAAATCCCAGCCACGACACGCGCGCAAATTGGCAGGGAGTTGTTTGACGGGTTCGTCAAACTTGAGGACCTTGAAAAACGAACCCTCTTTCGCCGTTGGCCGTTGCTGAAACAACGCCGTGAAGAAGTATTCGCCGATGCGCTTCGCAATGAGTTTTAGCTTTTTGACTGATCGCTTCTCCGGCCACAACGCTTCACCTGGTTGACGAAACTCCGGCTCAACCGTGCAATTCGCTGGGAACTTTGGTGGCGTCGCTTCGGCGATGGCCGGAAGCGAAACAATGTGCCAGTTTTCGCGTTCATCGTCTTCGCTGTTTTCTTCCTGACTCAGCAACCAGCCCGACAAATCGTCTTCGTTCCAACGGGTCTGCAATACGACCAGAGAGCTGTCAGATTCTTCGCGCGTGTAAAATGTGGACGCATACCAGTCCTTTTGTTTCTCCCGGATTTTCTCTGACGCCGCTTCCTCAGCGTTTTTCAGCGGGTCGTCAATAATTCCGAGATTCCAGCCCTTGCCCGTGATCGAACCGCCCACGCCTGCTGCCCACAGCCCACCGGCTTTCGTCGTTTCCCAGTGTTTGACGGCTGCGACTTTGCCGCGAATCCGCCCGCCGCTGCGCTCAAAATTTTGCTTTGCGGCCCGTGACAACGTGTAGGCCAATTCAGCCGCATAACTGCACAGACCAACAAAGCGTTCCGGGTAACGATACAGGTAATATGCCGAGAACAAGCGCGAGACCAATTCGCTTTTGCCGTGGCGCGGCGGAACGAAAATCATCACGCGTCGCAGCTCGCCATCGGCGACCCGTTGTAAAACCGAAATCAGCTTTTCGTGAACGGGCGCAAACACATATTTCGGTTTTTGCTCAATCACGAACTCTCGGAAGGTCAACGTCTTATTCTTCTTGCGTCGCCTCGTCCTCTTGGTCGGTGTCGAACGCTTCGAGAATACGAATCGCCTTGTCTGAGAGTACGCCGTAAAGGACGGCGATTCCTTCAGCCGATTGCTTATTAAACCAGGCCTTATTCGTTGCTGCTTTGGTCGCAAGTTCGTTCGCACAGGTCAAAGAGGTTTCTAAATGGGATTCAATCAACGCCGTGATTTTGTCCCTTTTTTCCGTTCCAACTTGTTCCAACTGCGCCGGTAGAAGTTCGTTTTTGTAACGGCTCACAGTGGATTTGGAAACCTTCATATCGCGGGCAATCTGCGATACGCCTTGCCCTTCCAACAGCGCCGCCATTACAGCCGCACGTGTTGGATCGTCCTTCGCTTTACCCTTTTGGCTTTCGCCTTTTGCTACTGCCATACGACCCCGATTGTGCGCGTTTTCGCCGGTTGCGCTGGTCACTGTGACCACGGACGGATGAAATAGAGCTTCGCACCGAAGTTGCCAAGGCGAAACTCGACGCGGTCTTGAGATTGAAGGCGCGTGAGTAAGCGACGAATGGTGCGATCCGAAAAGCCCGTGACCTCCCGCAAATCTTCACGCGTTTGCGCTCCGTTTTCGAGCGCGGCTAAAAGCAATAAGGGACGCCAGTGAACTTCTCTGGATGCCAACAGGCGCTCGCAATAAGAAATGATCACCATGTCGCGTTGATCAATGGCGCACGCCGTCAGCCAACGCAAGCTTTTGATCAATTCAGGGCGCGAGAGTTGATACGCGGGAGTGTTTGCCATTCAGCTTTACTACGGGGGCGGTGAGGAAAAACAGCCGGGAACCATCCCGGCTGCCTTTCGGAATGAAACAAGTAAACTACCTAATCAATCTACAATTAAACAAAGTTCAATTTCAAATGGCATTTCAGCACGTCTCAACGCGACGGGGTGTCGGTCTATGACGGACGTGGTTGACGTGGCGTGTCCAGGCACGGTAGTTTGATAGGCAACACAACGAACGCTACGGATAGTAAATACGACAAGGAAACTACAATGAAGAAATTGACCAAAGCCGAGGCCGCACAGGTTCTGTGTTGTGCTGAACGACAAATCCAACGTTATGCCCAGGCGGGCAAATTGACAGTGGAGTATGTGCAGGAAGGGAAAACCCGGAAAGCGATGTATTCCGAAGCCGAAGTGCGGGCCTTGTTAGAGCAGCAAAATACGCCAGAGCTGCGCGGGATCGCCGTGCGAACTCAGTCACCAACCACCAATCACCAATCACCAATCACCAACCTGACACCGAGCACCCAACACCCAACACCTTTGGCTCTGCCTGTGGCGGCACAGCAGGTCTTGCAGATGCTGGGGGCTACTTCAGGAATTGAAGCAGGGAAGTGCGTGAGCGTCGAAGAGATGTCGTTTGAAAAACTGAGTGTTGGCGCGGATGGTTCGACGAAGATGTCTGGTGTGAAGGTCGCGCGGTATTCCGCGCGGGCATAAGGAGCAACCGCATGAATATTTTATTTATTGGCGGCGATTCAGATGGCCTTCGTATGGAAATATCAGATGACAAGACCGTCGTGCAGATGGCTCATCATAAAATGGGACACGTTCTACCGCAGATTTACTATCGGGAATCGTTACGCGGACAGCATAAAACATTCGCCTTCTTTCGCTATGAAGGCTTGACGGTAGATCAAGCGTTAGATCATTTGATCGAAAGCCACGAATTTGCCACTGGCAGAAAGTCCGGTTAGTCGCTGGCGCGATCACGTAACTTTTTGGCTTTCGATTTGAGGCAGGGATTGTTTCAGATTCCTGCCTTTTCATTCGGATGGCTCGCCCGGCGAAACCGAACCGAGAAAGCCAATGACATTTTTGGGTTGCTCCGGCTGTCGTTTAACTTTGCGTAAGATCATCTGCACGTTGGTATGGGATAAGAGCAGGATGGCTTCCTCGGCGTTGCGATCCTGCCCATAGACAACGATCAACGATGGGTTGTGATACCCAATGGAATTGACGGCGATGCGCGTACCGTCGGCGAGCGGCACGATAGCCACCAGCATCTCGTCTTCACCTAATGCTTGGCTGGCTTCGGCAATTTGTGCTTCAATGCGATCAGCAACCGTGTCGGCGTAAAATCGATGCGGTTCAAGGCGGGTCGGTTCTAAAGGACGAAGGTTCATATATGCAATATGCGTTAGTGGTTCATTACGATCACGAAAAATTCTTACAGGAAATCAATCAAAAACTGAGCGAAGGCTGGCAACCGCAAGGCGGTGTGATCGTGTATTCCGACCGACACCCTGAGAAGGATATGTACAGCTGCAATTACTTTGCCCAAGCCCTGATTCAACTACCGGAGCAAATGGCCTCTGATTTCCTTGCTCATGCTGGTTTTGAAAAGGCTATGACCCTCGCCGTCAAAAAGGCTCAGCGGTACCGCCAATTATAATTTTCGACGGCCATTCCCTTAGGCTGTCAGGCTCGGCTCGTTGCGGTTTGCCAATCAGGTAAATGTGGAAGATTTTCAGGTCGAGTTGTGATAGTGTTTTTTGAGAGGTCATAGCCGTTTATGGACTTAGAAGATTTCGCGCAAACTCACACCAATATTCTGCAAGCCGTGCTGCAACGTTGTCAGGAAGCCAAACTGCACGTGCTGGGCGTGGATACCTTGCCAAGTCGAGACTCGTTCGACCGCAAGGAACATGAATTTGAAATCGTACTGCGCATTGCTGTGCCGGTCACGTATCCCGCCGCTGTTTCCAATCCGCCAGCCTAATCACCTCGCCCGCTTGCCGTGTGTCCGTCAGGCTGCTTTCGTCTCGTTTTCATCGTCGTCATCAACGGCCAGCCGAATATGCAGCGAAATCTTTTTCGGCTCCGTGCGAGAAAGTTGATCGCGTAAAAATCGTTCCATCGCTTCTTCATCTACCTGTTGCTTGCGCAAGACATATTCAATTTGCGGGTTACGTGCTTGCTGGATGGTTTTGAGCAGCCACTGCGGGTCAACATCCAATGCCGATCTACGTTTGCCCAAGCCTGTTCGATCAAGAAGTTCTTGCGCTTCCCGCGCTTTTTCAATAAGCTCGTGAGCATTCATTTAGAGCGATTCCTTTCATTAGGAAGAAAACGCCGTGAGGGTCTAAAGTTCACGGCGTTTTTTATTTTTTATGAAATGTTTTGCTTGTTTTTGACATATCCAATTTAACCCAAGATCAATCCCCACAATCAATTTGTCGTT
>CAZMXG010000247.1:0-9646 GCA_964570175.1 uncultured Heliomicrobium sp.
CGTCGAAAAGTATTGCGAAAAATCCGGCACCAACGTTCACCCGGACAAAGAAGTCACCGAAGGCGTGGTGCTCGGTTTGGCTTACCATAAAGACACGCTGGGCAAACCGCTTTGCCCGTGCCGCTTTTATCCCAACAAACAGGAAGAGGTTACGCATCGCACATGGATTTGCGCGTGCGACGACATGCAGATTTACAAGTATTGCCACTGCCTGTTGTTCGTGACGCCCGAAGGGATGCCGATCACCGAATACCTGCCGGAAGACCATGAAGGCCGCGCCGCGTACGGATTGGTCAAAGACCCAACGCCGGACAAAGGCCGCCCGCTTCGCGCCAAAGCTGCTGAGCGCGAGGAAGAACGCAAGAACAGACCTTCGTAACCGAGCAGGTAAAATTACGGCGGTATCATTGCTCTTTTCATTTTCCATTTACCAGTTTCCATCTGTGATTTTTCATCGTTGTCGTGGGTGTTCGATCAATGACAAATGACAAATCAAAAATGGAATATGGAAAGTGAATTCATCACTAAACTATTGCTCCACAGCTTGATTTGATTTCCTATGCCCAATGGATACTTAAGCCTGGTTTTACACGCGCACCTGCCGTTTGTGCGTCACCCCGAATACCCGGACTTTCTGGAAGAAGACTGGCTGTACGAGGCCATTAGCGAAACGTACATTCCGCTGCTGATGGCGTTCAATCACCTGCGCGATGAAGGCGTGAAGTTCCGGCTGACGATGTCCATGACGCCGCCACTGTGCGAAATGCTCAGCGATCCATTGTTGCAGCAGCGCTACGTCAATCACCTGAACAAGCTGTGCGAACTGTCGGAAAAAGAAGTTGAGCGCACACAGAAAGAGGCTCCGCAGTTTCATCCCGCCGCTTTGATGTACCGCCGCCACTTCAATGAATGTCTGGACGTTTTCGAGAATCAGTACCAGCGCAACATCGTGCGCGGTTTCAAGGAATTGCAAGACGCTGGCTACGTGGAAATCATCACCTGCTGCGCGACGCACGGCTATCTGCCGTTGATGTCGAATGAAACCGCCAAGCGGGCTCAGATTCAGGTTGCGCGCGAAAATTACATCAAACATTTTGGCCGTCCGCCGCGCGGCATCTGGCTGGCGGAATGCGCATTCAATCCGGGCGACGACCGGTATTTGCAAGAAGCCGGCATCAAATTTTTTATCGCCGACGCGCATGCGATTTTGTACGGAACGCCGCGACCGCGCCGGGGGATTTACGCTCCGGTCATCACACCTGAAAACGTCGCTGTCTTTGCCCGCGATTCTGAAACCAGCGAACAAGTCTGGAGTTCGGAAATCGGCTATCCCGGCGACCCGGATTACCGGGAGTTTTATCGCGATCTGGGCTACGACGCGCAGGATTTCGATTACATCAAACCCTACCTGCACGACGACGGAGTCCGCCGCAACATTGGCGTCAAGTACCACCGCATCACGGGCAAAGTTGATCTGCACATGAAAGCGCCCTACATGCCGGAATGGGCGACGAACAAAGCGGCTTCGCACGCCAGTGACTTCTTGGCGAACCGGCAAGCACAGGCGCGTCACCTGCAAGGTTCACTAGGGCGCGCGCCGCTGATTCTGGCGCCTTATGACGCGGAATTGTTCGGTCACTGGTGGTTCGAAGGGCCACAGTTTTTGTTCTACCTGTTCAAAAAACTTCATTACGATCAGGACGAAATTCAGCCGATTTCGCCGATTGATTACCTGACGATTTATCCGGAAAACCAGCGGCAAACACCGTCGGCATCTTCGTGGGGAGCGGAAGGGTACAACCGCGTCTGGATCAACGCACAGACGGATTGGATTTACAAACACCAGCACGCAGCCGAAAGGCGAATGGTGGAATTGGCTGAAAAGTTTCCGAGTGCCGACGGCCTGCTTTGCCGAGCGTTGAATCAAGCTGCGCGCGAATTGTTGCTGGCGCAATCTTCGGATTGGGCGTTCATCATCACGACCGGCACGATGGTGCAATACGCGATCAAACGATTCAGAGACCATGTCCACCGCTTCACCAGGATTTACGAAATGGTAAATGCTGAAGAAATAGATGAAGCCTGGCTGGCCGAAGTTGAACGCCGCGACACAATCTTTCAGGAAATTGATTACCGCGTTTATCGTCCACAGGAGTAATGATGAATTCGGAATGATGAATGATGAATTCGCGGGCTTCTGTTTCCGGATTCATCATTCATCATTCATCATTTTGGCGTATGTCCTCCCGCCTACTTGTTGAGCAAAACTTTTCGGTCGAACATCGCATTGTTTCGCGCAGCAATATTGAATTCCCTTCACAGCCGGATTTCCTGCTTCTTCTCCTTCTCGAATCTCAAACCACACACTTACAACCCGGCACCAGCATTTTGGTTAACCCAAATCAGGTTGCGCAGTTGCGGCTTGATCGTCGAAAAAATGAATTGTTGCTGGTTCGTTTGTCGCCGAAATTGTTGATTGAAACTGCCGCAAGGTTGCGGCTTTACCAAACTGGCGCTCATCTGCTGTTTCGGTCGCCTGTGGTGGAAGACGCGCAGCTTCGTCAAACGCTGGAAGCGATTTCGGCTGAAATGAAAGGCGGCGCGGCTGGATGGCGAGAAGTCATTGGTTCTTCCGTCAATCAGCTTGCAGTTTATTTGCTTCGCGCCCACATCAACGTGCAACGTTCGGATGAAATTGAATTATCCCGCGCGGGACTTGTGGATCGCCGATTGCGCCGAGCCATCGAATTCATGCACGACAATTGCGGACGTGAACTCAGCCTGGCGGAAATCGCTTCGGCGGCTTACGTCAGCGAGTTTCACTTTGCCCGGCTGTTCAAAAAGATTACGGGCCTGACACCGCATGTTTATTTGGCCGGATTGCGAATTGAACGCGCCCGAAAGCTGCTGGCGGAAAGCGATCTGGCAATTGCCGAAGTCGGTGCGGCGGTCGGGTACGCCAGCCAAAGCCATTTCACCAAAGTGTTCCGCGAAGCGACGGGGATGACTCCGCGTGCATTTCGCCAAGCGGCTGGTCGTTAATCTGCCTTCAATACTGCATTTGTGCTCCCAATTCAGTGACAGCTAAGTCTCGCCTCGTCTATACTGCGCCCGCCTCAGGCAGCTTTATCTGACTTTCTATCTCGTATTTATTCTGGAAATCCGGCAACAGGAGACGAGCATTTCATGCAGAATCCTTTTGAGGGGGAATTTTTCTGGCGATCCATTTCAGCATTCTGGCTGATTTGCCTGGTGGTGTTGGATACTTCTGCCGAACGCCTGCCGGTCAGGCAATATACCGTTGCCGATGGATTAGCACAGGGAACCGTGTGGAGCATGCATCAAGATGGGCGTGGTTTTCTGTGGTTGGCGACCAGCGACGGATTAAGCCGCTTCGATGGCTACCGGTTTACGAATTATGGGAAAAAAGACGGGTTGGAATTTTTTCGTCTGTACGATGTGGTTTCAAATCAGCAAGGGCGTATCTGGATGGCAACGGGCGAAGGGGTGTCGCTATTGCTGGACGCAACGGAAACTGCACGGCAAGGCAAGAAGTTCAATAACTTTCTGCTGGCAGCGGACAACAAACCCAATGGCATCAATGGTGTTTTCCGCATTCTTTTCGACGGCGAAAATCGGCTGTGGTGTGTGACATACACAGGGCTTTATCGCGCGAAGTCAGCCGAGGTCACAACAGGGCAGTTCGAGCGTATCACCGAATTTCCTATGGCTAACACGCCGCCGCAATTGCTGCTAGACCGGCGCGGGCGCGTGTGGGCCTCGGTGGATCAGCAATTACTTTGCATAGAAGGCGGCAATGTTACGAAGTACAAGCTTTGGCAGGAAGCGGGCGAAACCAAGGGGAATTCAGACTTGCGCTGGATCAAAGGGCTGGTGGAACTGACAGATGGGCGCATTCTACTCGCAACCCAAAAAGACCTCTATGAATTCATCGAACCTGTTGTTGCCAGTCAACGGGGGGCCTGGCGCAGATTGCCGTTCGCGCTTCCACAGCAAAATACTGTTGGCAACATCCATAAGACGGCGGACGGTGGCTTGTGGGTAGGAACGGATGGCCCATTGATTCGCTACCGTAACGGACAGCAGGTGAATTACCGTATCGGGAACGATCCGAATCCGTTCAAAATCCTCGCTTTTCTTTCCGACCGCGACAGCAACCTGTGGATTGGGACACAACAACGGGGCTTGCTGAAACTGAAGGGTGAAGCTGTGCTGGTTTACGACGCCGCTGACGGTCTTCTGCCGGTTTTTGATTCTTATGGTCTGCGCGAAACACACGACGGGCGCATGACCTTATTCGGGCGGCCAGTCTCGCCGCTTTCCTGCAACGAAACCTTTCTGACCAACAACATCCGTGGCGGCACAAGCGCGCTCACACATTTACAGCCGCCGCGTTCGCTTTGCTTTCACGATTTCATACAAGACAGCCGCAAAAATTGGTGGGGGTTGCGCTGGCTGGCTGACCGTAAAATAGACAAACTCCGTTTTATTCCCGGGCCGCAGATTGATTACTCAAGAAGCTATGACCTGACAGCGGCGGACGGATGGGTGGATGGCAGCTACAGCATCTTTTATGAAGATCACGAAGGAAACCTCTGGCTTAGATGTGACGGTAAGATTTTTCGTGTCGAATATGGGCCTAACAACCGCCCGCGAATAGTCGAGGTCATAAAAAGAACCCCCGGTGAGGGAGCAATTTTTTTCCATCGCGCTACGTCCGGCGCAATCTGGTGGTCGAACGGCGGAACGGTATGGCGACATCAGCGGGGAAAGATTGAAACCATCCCGCTGCCTGTTGAAAAACCGCGACCGCACGGTTTTCTTGAAGATCGCAAGGGACGTTTGTGGATAAGCACCTCCGATCATGGAGTATTGATGACCAATACGCCGAATAGTGATCAGCCGCGTTTTGTCACTTACACAACAGCCAATGGACTTGGGCATAACCAGGTGGATACTCTCTGCGAAGACGATGACGGAAACATTTGGTTTGGCACTGCGCTTGGCTTGTTTAGACTGGATGAACTGACCGGCAGCTTTAACTCGGTTTCTTTCAGTGAAAATTCGCTTGGTTCTGCCGTGCGTGATCTGCGCAAAGACAGACACGGTAATCTTTGGGCTTCGTTGAAAGGCGGTGTCATTCGCTTCAATCCGCGCTTGATGCCGCGTACCGTCCAACAGGTGCCCGTATATCTGAACCGGATCAGTGTTGCGGGTGAATTGCTGGCGTTGGGCGAAACCGGAGCAGTCAGCCTGGCCCCGTTGGAACTGGCTGCTGGGCGCAACAATCTGGAAATCGAATTTGTTAGCCCGAACTTTCGCGAAGAAACCGCCGTGCGATACCAGCACAAACTGGAGGGCGTGGATTCCGAATGGAGCGCGCCGGGCAACGCGCGCGAAGTGAATTACGCTCGGCTTGCGCCGGGCAGTTATACCTTTCTGGCAAGAGCCGTCGGTGAGGCGGGCGAGGTCAGCTCCGAACCGGCCAGTTTGCGATTCACGGTTTTGCGTCCGGTTTGGCAACGCTGGTGGTTTGTGCTGGTTTCGGTCATTGGGCTTGGTGCCATCGGATACGGATTGCATCGTTACCGGTTGGCACAGTTACTTCGGGTCGAGAGAGTGCGGACGCGCATCGCCCGCGATTTGCACGACGATGTCGGCGCAGGGCTGTCGCAGATTTCTCTGCTCAGCGAAGTCATTCAGCGCCGAGCCGCCAACGACGCCGCTATTGCTGAACCGCTTTCCGCCATTGCCGGAACTTCGCGCGAACTGGTGGACACAATGAGCGACATCGTCTGGACGAATAATCCGCGTTTCGATCATCTGGGCGATCTGGTGCATCGCTGTCGCCGGTTCGCTACGGAATCGTTGACAGCGCGCGGCATCCGTTTCCGAATGGATTTTCCCGAAGGTGACGGCAATTTGACGCTGGAGCCGGAAACCCGACGGCAGATTTATCTGATCTTCAAAGAAGCCATAAATAATCTTGCTCGTCATTCCAACGGCAACGAAGCCGAAATCTCCCTGCGCGTCGAAAACGGCTGGCTTCAAATGCGAATCGCCGACGACGGCTGTGGCTTTGACACAGCACATCAGTCAGACGGAGCCGATGGCAATGGCCTGCGCAGCCTGCGTGCTCGCGCTGAAAGTATCGGCGGAAAAATCGAGATCGAATCCGCGCCAAACAAGGGAACCACTCTGACTTTACGCCTACAAGTGTGAAGAACTGTACTGTAACTACTGCATATTTTGCATTTACAGCCCAAATGCCTACATGAACATGTGGTGACAGACAAACCCAGCCTGAACTAAATTCCCCACTGCCGTAATCATCCAAGCAAAATGAAGAAATAAGAAAATGCGTTCTCAGCCAGGAGAATGAGACGCGAAAGTGCGCCTAAGCACTCAGCGAAGTACAAACCATCAACCTTTAACCAACATAGGAGAAAAGTTTATGACGCACAGGATTCGCCGCCTTTCGTTTTCATTGTTGTTCGCCGCGCTGCTTTGCGTGGGCGGACTGCAAATCAACTCAGCCCAAAACAATAACGCCAAACCCGCCGACAATGCGCCCAAACGCAAGCTCGGTCTGGTCAACGAATACACCATCAAACAGGGAACGATGACGCCATATCTGGAATGGGCGCAAAAAGAATCCCGCCCGCTGTTCGTCAAAGCCGGAATCAAAGAAAGGTATGTTTTCACCAACGTGTACGACACGGATCGCAACGTCGTGACCACCATCGAAATGCATGACAGTTTCGCTGCTATTCAGGCGCGCAATGAGGCATTCACCAAAAACAACAGCCAGGAATCGCGAGACGCCTGGGGAGCCAAATCGCGAGAATTCATCGTCGGCGCGCGCACTTACATTGTTGAAACCTTGCCCGATCTAACCTGGGTCAATCCCAAACTGAAAGGCCCGACACCGTATTACCAGGTGACCGAACGAGTTATCGCGCCGTTTCGCGGGCAGGAATACGAAGCCTATCTCAAAAACGATTGGCTGCCATTGGTCAAAAAAGCCGATGCCAACGGCGCGCTAACGAGCCGGTTCCTGTTCGGCGGCGAGCAATATCATTACTTCATTTTCAATCCGATCAACGATCTGACGGATTTCGACAAGCCCAGCAAGATTACCCAAGTGGCTGGCGGCGCGGACGCCTTGGACAAAATGCGGCAGAAACTGGTAGGCGTCGTGCAACGCAGCGAAGTTCGCGTTCTGCGACTGCGGCCTGAAATCAGCATTGTTCCTGCAATAAGCGCGGCGGCGAAATAACAAAAAAGGCGGCATTGTACATTTAGGTTTGTCCGGCAAGACTCCACATGTGGCACTGGCAGGTTGCAAGCGTGATGGACTTAACGGGCAAACCTTTCCTTAATTTGATGAACTGCGTTGCCGAAAATTTTAGGCTTTGCAATTATTCCGGCTGCAATTCGCCAGCGGTTGCCGCTAAAGAAAACAAAGACGATTGAAAGGACAACGACAATGAATACCAAACTGAAACTTCACACTCTGCTATTGATCTGTTTGTGTTGCTGGTTTGCTTTTGCGCTGACCGGCTTTTCACAAAGCAAACGTTTTGATTTGGATGCTGCGGCGAGGCTTGTTCGGCTGAGCGATCCAAACATCGCGCCCGACGGCAAGTCCATCATCGTTGTCGTGGCTCGCGCCAATTACGAAGACAATCGCTGGGAAAATGAACTTGTGCTGGTGGATGTCGCTTCAAGCGCGCAGCGGGTATTGACCAGCGGGCGAACCGACGTAACGCAACCACGCTGGTCGCCGTCAGGAGATCGTCTGGCGTTTATCTCCGCCGCGCCGACAGGCAGAGAAAGCAAGCCGCAGATTTTCGTGCTGGCAATGAATGGCGGCGAATCCAAACGCATCACCAACGCGCCAAACGGCGTGCAGCATTACGCGTGGAAACCCGACGGCCAGGAGATTGCGTTTGTCACCGCCGATGATTCGCCGAACAAAAAAATTGGCGACCGCGAGATTGCGTTTGAAGTCGGTAACGATCATTTTCTCATTAACGCGCAGGCCACGTCGTCGCATATCTGGCTGACCAGCGCCAATGGTGGCAAGGCAAAACGGCTGACCTCAGGCGATTGGAGTTTGCCGATTACGTTGCCTCCCGGCTCGCCATCGTCCCCACTGTCGTGGACGCCGGATGGCAAGTCCATTGCCTTCGTTAAAGTCGTCAGCCCGCATTATGGCGACTTTCGGCTAAGCGCTGTGCAAATTCTTGATGTGGCGACTGGCGCAATGCGCGCATTGACGGGACGCCGTGAACGCGAGAGCCAGCCCGTGTTTTCGCCCGACGGTTTGCGCATCGCTTATTGGTATCCGCGCGACGGCCAAGCGAGCAACATTAATGAAATTCACGTGACGAATGCGAGCGGCGGCGAAGGACGTTGTGTGACGACGGCGTTGGATCGCAATGTGGCTCGTTCGTTGTGGCTGCCCGATAGCAAAGCATTCATCACGGGTGGCAACGATGGCACCCGCGTTTCGTTATGGCTGCAACCGCTCGAAGGCGCAGCGCGAAAGCTTGATCTGGGCAACATCAATCCTGGCGGCTCGTTCTGGATTGATGCGAGCGTGAGCAATGATGGTGCGTTGGCCTTCACCGGCAGCGAGTCGCAGCGTCCGGCAGAGTTGTATTACTTGTCTTCGCTAACAGCGAAGCCGAAACGCCTGACTGATTTCAATGGCCAGATCACAATGTACGCGCTCGGTAAAGTCGAAAAGGTCGAATGGGCAAACGACGAATTCAAGCTGGACGGCCTTGTGACTTATCCCCCTGATTTCGCGGCGGGGCGCACTTACCCGCTCGTGTTATATGTGCATGGCGGACCTGCCTCGGCTTCCAAAGAATCTTTCGGCACGTTGCCGCATCTGCTCGCCTCGCGTGGCTGGGTGGTTTTCGAGCCGAACTATCGCGGCAGTGACAATCTGGGCAGCAAGTTCATGCGCAGCATTCACAACGATGCAGGTGCGGGGCCGGGGCGCGATGTGATGGCGGGCATTGAAATGCTGAAGAAACGCGGCTTCGTTGACACATCGCGAATGGCCGTGTCGGGCTGGTCGTATGGCGGTTATATGACGACGTGGATGATCGGGCATTACCAGATTTGGAAGGCTGCCGTCGCCGGAGCTGCGGTGACGGATTGGATGGATACCTACAATCTTGCTGATGGCAATGTCAGTCGCGCGAATTTTTTTGGCGGCTCACCTTGGACGGGCGATCTCGAGAAAGCTTACCGCGAGCAATCGCCCATTACCAATGCGCCAAAGATCAAAACGCCGACACTGATCCTTTCCGATACTGGCGACACCCGCGTGCCGATCACACAATCCTTCAAGCTCTATCACGCCTTGCGCGACAACAACGTGCCGGTGCAATTCATCGCTTATCCGGTTGGAGGCCATTCTCCCGGCGATCCTGTTCGCCAGCGGGATGTGAATCAGCGTTGGATCGAATGGCTGGAAAAATACCTTTCGCCAAACGCAACATCGCAAGCGAAGTGATTCGACAGAAGCAGAATCGCGAATTTGGCAGTTTGTGCGGTTGCTCCTGTCGTCGGAAGCGATATGCCATCAAACGACACTTCCAAAATC